>DIFN01000068.1 GCA_002419145.1 Mageeibacillus sp. UBA5747
CGAAACTTTACGGGCTTTAACAACGCGCCTGTCGCCATTGGGGATGAAAAGGTTTTGGAAAACATCCGCGCCATTCAGCACGGCGGGCAGATTAAACCCTCCGATAAGCTGGAGGGGCGGTTTAATCTGACGATTGAGATGGAAACAGGAGTGGGCAAGACCTACACCTATATCAAGACGATGTACGAGCTCAACAAGCGCTACGGCTGGAGCAAATTTATCATAGTTGTGCCAAGCGTGGCCATCCGCGAGGGCGTGTACAAGTCCTTTCAGGTGACCGAGGAACATTTTGCCGAGGATTACGGCAAGAAAATCCGTTACTTCATCTACAATTCGGCGCAACTGACCGAGATTGACCGCTTCGCTTCCGACAGCGCAATCAACGTAATGATTATCAACAGCCAGGCGTTCAACGCCCGAGGCAAGGATGCGCGGCGCATTTATATGAAGCTGGACGAGTTTCGTTCCCGCCGCCCCATCGATATTTTGGCAAAGACAAACCCGATCCTGATTATCGATGAGCCGCAGTCTGTGGAGGGCGCGGCGACCAAGGAGCGTCTGAAAGAATTCGCGCCGCTGTTCACGCTGCGCTATTCGGCGACACATCGCCTCGACAGCATTTATAATATGATTTACCGTCTTGACGCACTCGAAGCCTATAACAAACGTCTCGTGAAGAAAATTGCGGTCAAGGGCATATCCGTTTCCGGCAGCACCGCCACCGAAGGGTATACTTATGTGCAGAGCATCAACCTCTCCAAAGGCAACCCGACGGCGACTATTGAATTTGACGTCAAGGGCGGCTCTGGTGTCCGCAAGGTGGCGAGGGTCGTCAGCGAGGGTTACAACCTTTTCGCCAATTCAGGAGAACTCGCCGAATATAAGAACGGCTACACCGTCCTAAGGATTGACGGGCGCGATTCCTCTGTGGAGTTTACAAACGGCTTGAAGCTGTTTGCGGGCGATGTGATCGGCTCGGTCAGCGAGGAGCAGCTGCGCCGCATTCAGATACGGGAAACCATCCTCTCCCACATCGAGCGGGAGAGGCAACTGTTCGCCAAAGGCATTAAAGTCCTCTCGCTGTTTTTCATCGACGAGGTGGTGAAGTACAAGCGGTACGACGCGCACGGCAACGTCATAGACGGCGCTTACGCGCAAGTGTTCGAGGAAGAATATCAGGCGACCATCAGAGGTATGCAGCTCCGGCTTGAGGATTCGCCGGAGTATCTGAAATACCTTGACAGCATACCCGCCGAAAAAACACACGCGGGTTACTTTTCTATTGATAGAAAAAGCGGACACATAATAGACAGCAAACTAAGTGACAAAAAGGAACGCACCTCCGACGACGCGGACGCATACGACTTGATTATGAAAGACAAGGAACGCCTGCTTGACCGCCATGAGCCGGTGCGGTTCATCTTCAGCCATTCCGCGCTCCGCGAGGGTTGGGACAACCCGAATGTATTCCAGATTTGCACCTTGAAGCAAAGCGGCAGCGACGTCCGTAAACGCCAGGAAGTCGGGCGCGGTCTGCGCCTTGCCGTCAACCAGAACGGGGAGCGCATGGACGAGAACGTCCTTTCCCGCGACGAGATTCACCATGTCAATGTTCTGACCGTTATCGCAAACGAAAGCTATGAAAGCTTTGCCAAAGGTCTGCAAAGCGAAATTGCCGAGGCGGTCGCCGATCGCCCGCGCAAGGTTGAGGCGAAACTGTTTACAGAACAGTTCGGCGAGGATACCGCCCTTGCCATTTACGAGAGCCTCATAGAGAACGGCTATGTCAGGCACGGCGAACTGACCGAAAAATACTATGAAGACAAGAGGAACGGGTCACTTGAAGTGCCAGAGGAAGCCGCCGGCCGCGTCGCTGACGTTATCGCCGTGCTGGATTCCGTCTATGACCCGAATGCTGGCCGGCCGGAGAACGCCCGTAAGAACAACGTGGAGGTCACGCTCGACCAGTCGAAACTGGATAGTAAGGCATTCCGGGAACTGTGGTCGCGTATAAACGGCAGAAGCTATTACATCGTCGGGTTTGACGAGGCTGAACTGGTTGCAAAGGCCATCGCGGAATTGAACAAGAGGCTCCGCATATCGAAGATATACTTTAAGGTCGAGAAAGGTGAACAGGCGAAGAACATAGAGTCCAAAGAACAATTGCAAGCGGGCGAAGCGTTTGTCCGCGCCAATATGGTTCGAGAAGATGCCTCCCTTTATATGACGATGAAAGCGAGCAGTTCGGTTCGTTATGACCTTGTTGGAAAAATTGTAGCTGAAACAGGCTTGACCCGGAAAACTGTGGCTGCCATTCTGGTCGGAATCGAAAAAGCGGTGTTTGACCAGTTTGGCGACAACCCCGAAGAGTTTATCATCCGCGCCGCCAACATCATCAATGAACAGAAAGCCACGGCGATTATCGAGCATATCACTTACGATAAGCTGACTTCCACATTCGACACGAAAATTTTTACTGAGCCCGACCTGAAAAAAGGTGCCTTGGGTGTGAACGCTATGGAAACCAAGCGGAATCTGTACGATTATGTTATCTATGATTCAACCAACGAGCGGGACTTTGCCACTGAATTGGAGGCTCATAGCCAAGAGGTCGAAGTCTATGTGAAACTGCCAAAAGGCTTTTATATCAGCACTCCCGTAGGACAGTACAACCCCGATTGGGCGATTGCCTTCTATGAGGGCAAGGTAAAGCACATTTATTTCGTCGCTGAGACTAAGGGCGATATGTCCACGCTAGAACTGCGTGACATTGAAAAAGCCAAAGCCCACTGCGCCCGAGAGCATTTCCGCGCCATCAGCGGCGAAAATGTCAAGTACGATGTGGTGGATAGCTACGACAGCTTATGGAGACTGGTACAGGGGTAACCCTGTCATCTGCCATAGGTCATCAGACATCCGACGAGTTACTGCAGGTACAGATGGAGCAATCGAGAATGCTCCGAAAAGAATAGGACGCCCAGTCTGAGGCATGGCTGAAACAAGCTGTGCAGAACGCGGTGTCTGCGGCACAACAGGAAGCCAACCTTCGACTCGTTAAGGAACAGCAAGCTGCCAAACTCGAACTTGAGAAAGCCCTCCAATCCACCGAAATGGAGGGCTTTAAGTCAAAGCAGACCACAGAACTGGAAACCAAGCGTCTGCGTCGCGCGGCCGTTAAGGAAATAAAAAAAGAGGCCGCCTCTTGCGAGACGACCTCGAGCCGGAAAGGTTGGCGGAATCAGCCAATCAAGGCTCTGATTGCAGAAACAATTTCCGTGTTGTCCAGGTAGCTCCCACGAACCGGATCCATTTCATCAGCCAGTTTTTTGAAGATTTCAGCTCCAGCGCCTTTGGCATAGAACGGAATCAGCTGGTTGGTATGGTCACCGCTGTTCCATGCCAGCGTCGGCATGTTGCCTTGGCCGTTGTTCAATACCGCATCATAGACACCTGCTGTGCCAGTCAGGTAGCCAGTTTCATGATCGCCAGTAACGATCACCAGTGTTTCACTCCAGCTGCTGTTCTGTTCAACCCAATCGCAGACGGCCGCCACAGCTTCATTGAAATCGGCCTGCTCTTCGATGAGACGACCGCTTTGATTGGCATGTCCTGCCCAGTCAATAGCACCGCCTTCGACCATCAGGAAGAAACCATCTGCATCGTTGTCGAGAACATTGAGGGCACCGCGCGTCATTACATCCAGAGTTGGCACAGTGTCATTGAAGTCGACAGCAAATGCATTCGCCATTCTATCGCCACCACGTGACTGCTGCAATGTCGTAAAGACTTGGGGTACACCGATCAGTCGATTGGGCGTTTCACCCGTCTGGATAGCTTCAAATTCTTCCTGCGTCTGGATCAAGGTCCAACGATCGGAAATACCATCCCCATCAGCGTCGGAAGTATCCAAAGTGCCAGCAACCAGGCCATCCCATGTCGCTTGACCGCCAACATACTGGTAACCGGGCGAACTTTTCAGATTTCCATTATCGTCGAACCACGGATTTCCTGCGCCCATGATGACGTCTGTCGCACTGTCCAAGATCATCTCATTGGCAATATCACTGTAATTGTTACGGCTCACATTGTGTGCGACAAAACTGGCTGGCGTGGCATGACTGAATTCCACAGAAGAGATGACACCCGTTGCACGTCCCAAGCTTTCGAAATCATCCGTAATGTGTCGAAGATCTTTGAATTCCTGATCGACACCGATTGCTGCATCATAGGTCTTTATGCCCGTTGACATTGCTGTACCTGCAGCAGCAGAGTCGGTTGGATTTTTCTTGAACAAATCAAAACTCTGCCACAAGCCTGCTGTGTAGACACTGTCCGCGTCATCATCTGTCGTAATGTCCCCGAATGAATAGGTGCTCATAGCGACCTTGGTCGGGAAACGTTCATAGATTTGGGAACCGGCTTGGCCATCCGTGAAATAGTCCGTTGCCAGGACCTGATTGTATCCCCAGCCGTCCGAAATCATCAGAATGACATTCTTGACTTTCTTGCCATTGCCTGTCAATTTGGTTGCATCCTTTGCCGCGGCAGAGGGCACGACGGTCCCTGTAATCATTAAACCGGTGACAGCAACTGCGGTTATAAATTTACTGGTTCTGTTACGATTCAACATGGTTCCTCCTTGTATAATCCTCGAAATGGGACTGCGTTACAAGACAAGCCTAACAAGTCACTGATTGGCTGTGGTTAAGCATTCGTAATAATCATGCATATTTTTCGTGATATTTCAGTTAAATCGATTGCCTGTGTTTTAACGATAAATAGTGATTGACTATATTTTTCCGCCGATTCTTAACATTGAGGCTTCACCAGACACTGGCCGTATTCGTGTCAACCCTGAAAACAGCGTAATGTTTGGTGTGATTGCTACCAATACGGAAGAACCGGATCGCACTGACTTTACCTATCAATGGTATGATACAGACACAGACGTAACCATTGAAGGGGCTACGGGGCCGACAGATACAACGCGAGTGTTTTCCGAAGACGATAGGGGAGAACGCTTTCATTATCAATGTCGGATAGCACATAAGGTATATCCTCACATCACGTTGCCGGAAACGCAGGCCTTTGAAATCGAAGTTGCAGCTGCCGATTGATTTGCCATAACGGCTCATTCAAATTAAGCTACTGGCGCGCTGTACTTAAAAGCCAAATTATGCAACATGGGGGCACCTGACTTTTGGTTCAGTGAACGTACTTTTCCATAGGCCAGGCATCGCAAGGCCAGGCATCGCAATTTTTGCTGCGCTGGATCCGGACCGCCAACACTGTTGAAGTGATCCATGAGGAAAGATAGTAGTTTTATCAAGGATTGCCGGATCCCTGATCTTGGTTTAATCTTTTAAGTATGGTATAGTCGTTTTGCTTAGGGAGTAGCAGCCGCTGGTTTCAGCGGAGGTCAAGTCAACAGCAAGGCAGAGATCTGTCTGGCTTGACCAAGAAGTGCGAGACTATTCAAACATGCCAGGCATGATTGGGTGGTCTTTTTTCATTGAATGTGATGTGTGAGGAGAACAACATGAACCAGGAACCTTACCAGGAGCAGTTGCAGGATCTGATCCAGCGGCTGCAAAGCAACCCCCAGCAGGGGCTTGACTCGCAGCAGGCGGCTGCGCTGCTGGAAAAATATGGTCGCAACGAGCTCAAGGAAAAGAAAAAACAAACCATGCTGCAGAAATTGCTGGCCCAGTTCAAGGACGTCATGGTCCTGATCCTGATTGGCGCCAGCCTTGTCTCAGCCTTTCTGGGCGAGTACATCGATGCAGTTGTCATCATCGCCATCGTCCTGATCAACGCCATCCTGGGCGTGGTGCAGGAAGGCCGGGCTGAAAAAGCGATTGAGGCTTTGAAAAAAATGACTTCGCCCCAGGCTCGCGTTTTGCGCGACGGCGAGCAGAAACTGATCGCTGCCGCTGAGCTGGTGCCTGGTGACTTGGTCTTGCTGGAAGCTGGTGACATCGTTCCGGCTGACCTGCGCCTTTTGGAGAGCCAGTCGCTCAAGGTGGAAGAAGCTTCCCTGACCGGAGAATCCGTTCCCGTCGAGAAAAATGCAGCGGTTGTGCTGCCGGATAAAACATCTCTCGGCGACCGGGACAACATGGTTTACATGAGCACAGCCATCACCTACGGCAAAGGCCGCGGCCTGGTCGTTGGCACCGGTTCCGCAACGGAAATCGGCAAAATCGCAGATAAGCTGCAGGAAATCACCGAGGAAAAAACCCCGCTGCAGAAAAACCTTGACCAGCTGGGTAAATGGCTCGGTATTATCTGCCTCTCGGTCAGTGCCATTGTCTTCCTTCAGGGCATCCTGATGGGCGGTGACATACTCGACATGTTCATGACCGCCGTCAGCCTCGCAGTGGCCGCGATCCCGGAAGGCTTGCCGGCTGTTGTCACCATTGTCCTGGCCCTGGGTATGAAGCGAATGGCAGACCATCATGCCATCGTCAAGAAACTGCTTGCGGTTGAAACACTCGGCTGTGTCGATGTGATTTGTTCGGACAAGACTGGTACCCTGACTCAGAACGAAATGACTGTTACCCGCCTGTATGCTGCAGACCAGCTGATTGCCGTCACGGGTACCGGCTACAATCCGGTTGGTGAACTGCTAAACCCAGCCAGCGGTGAAAAAGTGCCACTGTCTGGCGAAATGGAACGTCTGCTGGAAATCGGCCTGATGTGCAATGATGCCGCGCTGGTCCAAAAAGACGATGGTGCGATGGGTATCCTGGGCGATCCGACCGAAGGCGCCCTGATTGTCGCTGCAGCCAAGGCGGGGCTGGATCGGGCCAGCCTGAACCAGAAATACCCCAAGACCGGCGATCTGCCGTTTGATTCGGACCGCAAAATGATGTCGACCTTCCATAAGGGTTATTTAGGTCAGGGGTTGGTTTCCCTGACGAAAGGTGCACCCGATATAATCCTCGATCGCTGCACGTCCGTCATGACGGTCGAAGGGACTGAGTCGATGAGCGAACTGACGCGCCAGGAAATCCTGGACGCCAACAGCGAAATGGCCCAGTCGGCCCTGCGCGTCCTCGCGTTTGCCTACCGGATCCATGAAGGCGAGGACCAGACTGGAGCCGAATCCGACATGACATTTGTCGGTCTGATGGGCATGATCGACCCGGCCCGTCCGGAAGCGCGCGACGCCATCGCCCTGTGCCAGGATGCCGGTATCCGGGCGGTTATGATCACTGGCGACTACAAAGATACGGCGGTCGCCATTGCCAATGACCTTGGTCTGAGAAAACCGGAGGACCATGTCCTGGCCGGGCATCAGATCGACGAGATGGACGATGCGACCTTGCGCCAGGAGGTCGAGAAGACTTCCGTTTATGCCCGGGTTTCACCGGAACACAAAGTTCGCATTGTTTCCGCCCTGCGGGCTAATCAGCACATCGCTTCGATGACCGGTGATGGCGTCAATGATGCCATGGCCCTCAAAAGCGCCGACATTGGCGTCGCGATGGGCATCACTGGAACAGATGTGGCCAAAGGCACCGCCGACATGATCCTGACTGACGACAACTTTGCCACCATCGTCCAAGCTGTCAAGGAAGGCCGCATCATCTACAGCAATATCCGCAAATTTGTCGGCTTCCTTTTGTCCTGCAATGTGGGTGAGATTCTGGTCATCTTTCTGAGCACCCTGATCCTGGGTCCACTCAATGTGCCGCTCCTGCCGATTCAGCTGCTATGGCTCAACCTGATCACGGACAGCTTTCCAGCACTGGCTCTGGGCCAGGAGAAGGGTGAGCCCGATGTCATGGAACAGCCGCCACGCAGCCAGAATGAACCGATCCTCAATAAGGACATGATTTTCACCATCACAACCCAGAGTGTTGCAATTTTTGCTGCTGTTTTCGCTGCTTTCAACATCGGTCTGGCCATTTTCGGTTATACCGATGGCGGGCCCCATGATGGTGCCCGGACCTATGCCTTCATCACGCTGATCCTGGCTGAGCTGTTTCGTTCTTACAGTGCCCGTTCAGAACACCAACCCGTGTTGAAGCTGGGCCTGTTTGGCAATGCCACCCTGAATAAGGCAATCGTTCTGTCCTTGTTCCTCCTGCTGGCCGTCATCTATGTTCCATTCCTCGACCCGATCTTCCACACAATCCCGCTCGGCCTCAAAGACTGGGGGATCATCCTGCCGCTGTCCCTGATCCCATTTGCAGTGGCTGAAGCGATCAAGTTCATCCAGACCACTTTCCGAAAGTGAGGCTATCTTGCCTGCCTGGACATCGTGTGATAAAATATCCCATACTGTGTGCTTGGTGAATGGGATTTCCCATTCACCAAGCAGGTGCAGCCCCAATATCCGGAGGTAGACCATGAACACACTCGCAATTGTCATCGCTGTGATCGATATCCTTGTCAGCATTGCCCTCATCGTGATGGTTATTTTCCAGGAAGGCAACTCCCAGGGCCTGGGTGCAATCAGCGGTGGTGCTGATACCTTTTTCGGCAAGAGCAAGGGCCGCACCATGGACGTCATGCTCAAACGCCTGACCTCGGTTTTTGCTATTGTCTTTGCAGCCCTGACGGTGGCTCTCTACCTGATGACTGGACGCGGGGCATAAGTCACACCCGGGCTGGTCCAGATCTTCCCATCGAAACAGAAAAGAGGGCCTGCAGCCCTCTTTTTTCATCTTGGGATCCGGGAGAGACACCATAGTAGCCATGGCAACATAAAACTAGCCCCAGTCTGCTCGATTCTAAGTCAGCTACCAGACGTCGGGCAAGTCAGGTCAGGGTGAATGGCTCGAGTCGTGCGACCAGATCTTCGGCTGTGTCGCTGTGAATCTCAAGAGCGATCGGTCTGGCCAAGTCCAGGCTGAAAATCCCCATGATCGATTTCGCATCGACAATATAGCGGCCTGAGATAAGATCGACATCATAAGAGAAGTCGTTCACGATCCGGACGAATTCCTTGACTTCGTTGATGGATTTGAGATGAATCGTCAATGTACGCATAGGTGTATTTTGCTTCAACCCGCCTGACCTGTCAATTGATTTCAGACAAACAGCTCACAAGCCTGGGCCATTCGAACCAGAGGAGAACATCTGCCATGAAAGCTGCCTTCCATACGCTGGGGTGCAAGACCAATCATTATGAGACCGATGCCATTGCCCAGCGGTTTGCCCAAGCTGGCTTTGAGCGTGTGGCTTTTGACGATGAGGCTGATGTCTACATCATCAATACGTGCACGGTCACGGGTGAGGCTGACCGCAAATCGCGCCAGATGTTGCGCCGTGCCAAACGGCAGGCACCCCACGCGGTCGTTGTGGCGATGGGTTGCCATGCACAGGTGAGCAATGCCAAAGAGTATGCGGATATTGTCATTGGCACCCAGGGCAAGGCCCGGGTACTGGAGCTGGTCCAGGACTACCTCGGGCTTTCCAGCCAGGACCAAACGGTGCAGCTGCCTGAACGGGCAGGGGTGGCTGGAGATATCCTGCAGGAAGAACTGTTCGAAGAACTGGGAATCGTCGATCGTCAGTCGGAATGCCGGGCCCATATCAAAATTGAGGATGGATGCAACTCTTTTTGCTCCTATTGCGCCATTCCCCTGGCCCGCGGCCGGATTCGCAGCCGGGAAGAACGCGCGATCCTGGCCGAAGCCAGGGCCTTGGCCAAGGCTGGTTATCGCGAGATTGTCCTGACTGGTATCCATGTTTGCTCCTACGGCTTGGACCGGGGGGAGGGCAGCCATGCCGTGGTGGCACTCGCAGACCAGCTGGCTCAGATCCCCGGGATTGAACGGATCCGTCTCGGCTCGTTAGAACCGTTGTCCATCACACCAGCTTTTATTGAGTTGGCCAGGACCAATCCCAAGCTATGTCCACATTTCCATCTGTCCCTGCAAAGCGGTTCTGATACCGTTCTGAAAAGGATGAACCGCCGTTATACGACCAGAGAGTTCCGGAATGTGGCGCAGGCCTTGCGCGCAGCCTTCCCGGATGCCGGCCTGACAACCGATGTGATCGTCGGCTTCCCCGGTGAAACCGAAGCCGAGTTTGCCGAGAGTCTTCAATTCTGCAAAGAAATTGGGTTTGCCCGCATGCATGTGTTCCGCTACTCGCCGCGCCAGGGAACACAAGCGGCGAGTCTGCCGGGGCAAGTATCAGCACCAGTCAGTGCCCGGCGCAGCAAAGCCATGCAGGATTTGGCTGAGAGGATGGCCGCGGCCTTCCACCTCAGCCTGATGGGCCGGGAGCAGTCGATTCTGGTCGAGTCGCTGACGCAACAAGGGGTAGCGGAGGGGTATACGGCTGCCTATGTGCCGGTTCGGATCGAACCGGCAACCGGACTGGAACCAGGCCAGATTGTCACCGCCCAGCCAGTTCGGGCCGATGGGCATTTTCTCTATTGTACGGATGCAAACCCTGTCGGATCATGTTAAGATGAAGACACTTCCGAGCAGGATTTGGGGGCCATCTTACCGATAGCCAGATTCGGCTTGCAGGTTGCGACAGAAAGATGAGGTGCTTACTGCATGGAAAAAGGTGAAACAACTCGTTTCGAGTTTGGGGCTGACCATTCGCTTGAAGTGCGGGAAATCATGTCCCAGGTGCTCCAGGCTTTACGTCAGAAGGGGTACAATCCGGTCAACCAGCTGGTTGGATATTTCATGTCTGGAGATCCGACCTACATCACCAACCATAATGGTGCCCGAGCTGTGATCCGCCGTATGGAGCGGGATGAGATGCTCGAGGTGATCCTGAACGAGTACATCAAAACCCTCGAATGAGCCTGCCCCGGAGACCTTTGGGCCAGACCGGGATCGAGGTATCCCGGCTCTGCTATGGATCCTTGACGTTAGGCCCAGCCCAGGCTAACTTGTCCCCGGAACGCGGTGGTGAGCTTCTCGCTCATGCCTTCGCCCGGGGTGTCAATTTTGTCGATACAGCCGAACTTTATGAGACCTATCCTCACATTCGCGCAGCTTTGCGCACAGTCGCAGTCCCTCCTGTCATCGCCAGCAAATGTTATGCCTACGACCGGGAAACTGCCCGGCGCAGTTTTGATCAGGCTCGTCTGGCCTTGGATCTGGATGTGATCGATTTGTTTCTCCTTCATGAACAGGAAAGCACGCTGACCCTGGATGGTCATCGGGCGGCTTTCACATTTTTTCACGAGCAGAAAGAAAAAGGCCTGATCCGGGCCATTGGCATCTCTACCCATGCTGTCGAGCCGGTTCGTGCGCTGGCCCAGGCCAAGCTGGGCCGGGGCGATGCGCTTTGGCACGATCTCGATATCGGTCTCTATCAGGAGGCGGATGTCATCCATCCGATGCTAAACTGGCGTGGACTGGGCTTGATCGATGGCACGGCCGAGGACATGGTCGCGGCGACTTGGGAAGCGGCTGCTGCAGGCTTGGGCCTGTATGGTATGAAAATGTTGGGTGGTGGCCACTTCCTCCAGGATTTTGACGCCGCTCTGGCTTTTGCTCTGGCCCAGGACCAGGTGGCAGCGTATGCGGTTGGCATGCAAAGCGAAGCTGAAATAGACATGAACATCGCCCTGTTTTCAGGCCTTCCGGTCGATCCGGCTGATCTGGCAGCTACGCGCGGCCGTTCGCGCCGCCTGGTCGTCTCGGACTGGTGTACGGGTTGTGGCGCCTGTGTGGACCATTGCGCCAGCCGGGCTCTTTCCTTGACCAGTTCCGATGGTAAAGTTAAGGTCGATCCGGACCGCTGCGTCCTGTGCGGCTACTGCGCCTATGCCTGCCGTGATTTTGCTCTCAAGGTGGTTTGAGCCATCATCCGGTCACCCAGGCTACGGACAGCAGGCAGCAAGAAAGGATAGACTATGACAAGCACAAAGCCAGAACGTTTTCTGGCCATTGACTATGGTACTGCCCGGATCGGAACTGCTGTGAGTGATCCGCTCGGTATCACGGCCCGCGGCCTCGAGACGATCAACTGGAACGGCCAGGACAGTGCCTGGGCGATGGACCGCCTGGTTGCCCTGATCGAAGACCTTCAGATCACCACGGTGATCATGGGTCTGCCGCGCCGGACAGACGGAAAGACCAGCGATTCCGAAACCAAGGCCAGAGCGATGGGTGAAGCGCTCGCTGCCCGGACCGGGCGCACCGTTATCTACCGTGATGAACGTTACACGACCGTGCTGGCCAGCCAGGTGCTGCGAGAGACCGGTGTGCGCGGGAAGAAACGCAAGGCAGTCCTGGACCAGGTTGCAGCGGAAATTATCCTGCAGGAATACCTGGAGAGCCAGCGCAAAGCCTGAATTGAGTATGATATAATCAACAAGTCCTGAGATCTTTTGTGCAGGATTTTAATCCCCCCAAGGAGGAACCCCATGTTGTTAGAAGAATTGATGTTGGATGGTCACGAGTGCGCAGGTTGCGATTCAGACTGCGGCGACGATTGTGGCCATGATCATGACCATGAACACGGCAACGGTATCATCACAATGGTGGATGGCGAGACCGGTCAGGAATACACGTTCGTCCTGGCTGATGACTTTGCGTTCGAGGATGATCACTATTGTGTTCTGATCACCACCGATGAGCAGGAACCTGAGATGGTTATCACCCGCGTCGTCGAGCTCGAAGACGGCACTGAAGGGCTGGAAAGCCTGACAGATGACGAATACGATCGTGTTTATGCAGAATACGAGCGTCTCTGCGAGGAAGAAGACTATGAAGACGAGGACGACGAGGACAACGAAGAGGACACCTGATCCCTTCCGCCCTGACTCGCACGGGACGAACAGTCGCAATCGGGTTGCCAAGGATGATGTCCTTGCAGTCATCGTGGATGTCGATAATGGCCATGAATATTACATGGCCTTTATCGATTCTTTTACGATGAATGGCCACGACTATGTCGCTATGTACAATTATGAACCGGACGATGGTAACCATCGGGAGCCGGAGATTGTCATCATGCGCGCTGAGCGCAATGTGGCGGGTGAGCAGTATTTCAAATCAATCAAGAACAAGACCGAACTGGCCGACGCCTTTGACTTTTTCTACCGGCGCTTTGAAGAGGCTGGCGGCTGAGAAAGGCCAGATATCATGTTTGATGACCACTATCCTCTGTTTTCATTGGCTGACCGCGGCCGATACCTGGATCATTATCGGCAGTCTCAGACCGAATTAGCCGACGCCAGCTTCGATGCCCGCTGGTCCTGGCATGAGGGCTTTGACTACCGGGTGGCCGAACTGGCGGACTGCCTGTTTTTTGTCAGTAATGGCGGCGTTTTCACAACTCCACACATGTCCATGCCGCTTGGCCCTCTGGACCAGGAGCGACTGCAAACGATTATTGACGCGGTCGCGCCGGAGTTTGAGCGGCTTGGCTGGCCTGTGCGGATCCTCTACATTGATGAGAGCTATGTGCCCTTGTTTGAGCATCTGCAGGGCTACCAGATCCGGACCGCTTATGACCGCGCCTATTCGGACTATCTCTACGATGCGCAAAGCCTACGTCAGTTGTCTGGCAAAGACCTTCATGCCAAACGCAATCATGTCAATCGCTTCCTGCGCACCTACCCGGACTATCAATTTTCCCCGCTGAAACAGGACGATGCCAAAGAGGCTCTCCAGTTGGTCCTGGACTGGTGCGAAGAAAAAGGTATCGACAGCAATGACATCACCCAAAGCGACTATCGTCCTGTCAAGATATTGCTTGACCATTACGATACGCTCCATCTCAGGGGTGGTGCGATTCGCATCGCTGGCAAGCTGGTGGCCTTTTCCATTGCCTCCGAGCCATGCAACCGGACCGGCATCATTCATGTCGAGAAAGCCAAGGCTGAATACCCAGGCCTGTATGCGGCCATCAACAAATTTACCTTGGACGAAATCCTGCCTGACATCGACTGGGTCAACCGTGAAGAAGACCTGGGGATCCCTGGCCTGAGAAAAGCCAAGCTCTCATACGGCCCCAGCCGCCTGATTCACAAATATGAGGTTATTCTGACGCATGGCATCGCGTAAGCTTCGCCTGCGCACCTTCCTGATCCCCTTGAGCATGATCCTGATCCACCTGCTGGTGATCGATATCGTGGCCAATCTCTACGCCCAGAGTTATCCCTGGCTTAGTGTTCTGGCCGGGTGGCAAAACGAAGCGGCAGGCCTGGTGTATCCGGATACGCCATCCCTGATTTTAAGTGAATATCCCAGGATCACAGTTTTTTATGGGCTGATCCTGATTCCGATTTACAGCCTGATCCTGTTTTTCCGACACAAGAACCGGCAGGATGCCATCTGGATGGGAAGGCCACGCTATCATGATCTGGTGCCAGCCGTGATCGTGTCTGTTGGTCTCTTGGGTGTGACCAATCTGCTTTTTTCAGGCCTGCTGCGTCTCGGCGAATCCCTGCCGTCTGTCCAACGTCTGCTGGAGGAATACCTGGAACAGGCTGAGGCCTTTTCACCGGCACTGGGCTATGGCTGGCTGATCGCCGGTATCACGCTTGTGGCACCCATCAGTGAAGAATTGCTGTTCCGCGGTATCATCCAGGGAGAACTGCGCAGAGCGATGCCGGAATGGCTGGCTGTTGTCACGCAGGCGGTCCTGTTTGCCCTCTTTCACATGCAGGCCATCCAAGTCTTGTATGTCTTTTTGCCCGCTCTGGCACTGGGTGCGATGTACGCCCTGACTCGTTCGTTCTGGGTCCCTGTCCTGATGCACGTGGTCTTCAATTTTCTGGGCAGCGTCGTGCCTGCCCTGGTACTTGGCCATGACAACCTCAGCCAGTCCGTGATCTGGATCGAAATTGGATGCGCTGCCGTCAGTGTGGCGATAATCCCTTACTTGTACCATCGACACAGGCAGGGCTGAGCCATGTTGCGTTTTCTTCGCCGCCAGATCGGCTACCGCATCAAGAAAAGGACCTTTGTCGTACTGGCTCTGTCAATTCTCGCGACAGTAGCTGTTGCTGCCATCTTGTCATTGACGGCAGTCTGGCTGGCGGGTCCGGCTGATATCACCTGGATTACGATCAACGAATCTGACCGGCAGACGGATGTCCTGGGCACCGGAGTCAACCTGGAACAGGCCTCCCCTGACAATATCCTGCTGGATGCTTCGTTTGAACCTGCCGCCTACAGAAAGCTCCTGACTGTTTATGATGGCGGTGTACAGACACTCACGGTTGTGGACCATGACCTGGACCAGTCTTTTTACAGGGATGGGTTTTTCACAGGTGCCACGGCGCGGGTCTTGTCCAATGGTCCTGACGGTCTGGCCTTAAAAAAAACTGCGCTCGTTTCGGCGTACAACAGCAATCGTGTTGGCCCCTTCCGGCTGGTCCAGCTGCCCGCTGATTTACCGCCAGGCCGGGAAATCCTGGGATTTGCTGACAATGGTGAAACATCCATAGCGGTGGGGCGAGCCGGCCTTGTTTTGCATGGCCTGACCCAGGCCCAGCCAGTCATCGCCGATGCAAGAACAGGGGCTGACTTGACCGACGCAACCGTGGTCAACCAGGGCTTTCTGGTGACCAGCAGCAGCGGTGAACTGATCTATTCCCAGGATGGCCTCACGTGGCAGACCTGGCAGGTTCCAAGCCTTGGCCCCCTGAGAGCTGTTGCGGCTAACGAAGAGGGTCTGGTGGTCGCAGTCGGCGATGGCGGCCTGATCCTGGCTGGCACGGCCGGCACCGTCGCACCGGCGGTGTCTCCGACACAAGTGAACCTGGTTGATCTGGTTTATGGCAATGGCATTTTCCTGGCACTGGCTGAAGATGGGTCTGTCTTGCGCTCTACCAACGGCACTTTCTGGCGCGCCATCGAACAATCGACCGGGTCTGGCCAGGCTTGGCGGGCGATTGCTTTCGCTGATGGGGTTTTTGCCTTGGGTGGGGAGACTGGCCAGATTGCCTTCAGTGAAGATGGCCAAATGTTCCAGCCATCCCAAAGCAGTCCGGCTGTTGCGACAGCAGATCTGCTGTTGCTATCCCGGTCCCAGGTGATTGTTCTCGGCCGCGACAACCGGTTCCGCTACTCCAGTAATGGCGGCCAGACTTGGTCTGAATCTGATAGTGACCCCGGGCTGACCAACCGCCGTCTGGATCTCCTGGGCAACCGGCAAATTGTCAGTGCGGATGAATCCGGCCAGATAGGCATTGCACCACTGGTCATTGAAATCAGTCTCAGCCAGCCCCTGGTCGCGGGATCCTTTGCGGCAGGTGATCTGATCTTCCTGGAATTATCCAGCCAGGAGATCCGGACGCCTGACATCTGGGAAAGTTTCGCTGCCCAGACAGCTGAGCGGACCTTGTTGTCTGTACCTGATGACGGTGGTCTGGCATCCCTGCACCTGGTTGCCCCGGATGCAGCCGCCCCGGACGATGCCGTGATTTTGTCGCAGGTCATCGATCCGGCTGCTTTGCTCAGGCGCCAGGGAAGCGATATCTACACAATCGAGCTGTGGATGCGTCAGGAGCAGATCAGGGATGCTTCTGTCCGAATCTGGTTGTCGGGTGATTTCCAGTCCATCGGCACCACGATCGACCATGTCGGATCGACTTGGAAAAAATATACCCATACCTTTGTTGTTCCCAAAAGCCTGGTCTTGAATGCAGCATCAGTCCGGTTCAACATCAGCTTTTCCGGACCGGGTGAGTTGTGGCTGGACAAAATCTTCCTGGGACAACCAGAATCGAATCCGCGGGGCCTGGATGCCTCTCTGAGTGAGCTGATAAAGACCGTCCACCCGCCGGTTCTGCGCCTGTCCTATCTGCCATTGGGCCAGTCCAGCCAAGCTTCGTTCCAGTGGGCCAAATCTCCTGGCAACGAAGCCCCTGCCTATCTGGATGGTGAATGGCACTACGAAGGAGCCCAATCCCTTGCGTCTGGCCTGGAACTGACCCGCGCCACTGCCAGCAGCCCCTGGCTGGTGATCCGGCCTGGCATGGGCGAAACCGAACTAATGGGCCTTATCGAATACCTGGCTGGTCCGATCACCACTTCTTATGGCCACCTGCGCATGGACCAGGGTGAAATACTCCCTTGGGTCGAATCATTTGACCGCCTTTATCTCGAATTTTCCGATCCGGAATCCTTGCTGCAAACCGATACGATCCGGACTGGCTGGGTGGACTGGATGATCGAAGTGATCCAGCAATCCCCCTACTACAACCTCCTCAAAACCAAGCTGATCTTGATGGACGGAATGACCTATTCAGATGGTGTCTGGCGCTCCACAGCGGATTTCCACTGCTCCCAGCTGGTTGGACTGTATCAGGGAACCAGTCAGAACGGTGTCCAGCCTGCTCTGGCGGCCTATTTCGACCAGATGCCGCGCAATCCAGCCCAGACCAGCCAAGGCTGGCATGAGATCATCAGCAGGGCCAGCCTGCATGACTTTGAAGGTCTCAAGCCGACCTTAGCCGACCTTGTCCATTTGCAACTGGCAGAACTGGGCAACAGTGCAGGCCTTGTCAATCTGGACCTCCTCGAACCATGGCACAGGGATTATCGTCCCCAGGATGCCATCGCAGCTCGCCTGCTGGCTCTGCCTCAGAACAGCCGTCTCCTCGAAATCGAGAGTCCTGACAGCGATGTGAAGGCTTATGCCTTTTCCGGACCCTATGGCAGGCGGATCTACCTGGCCAATCTGGCGACTGCACCTAAATCCATCCGGATCACCGGAACCTTCGATGCCAAAGGCCTGCTCCTGTCCGGCTATGACAAAGACGGTGTGCTCTTGAGGGATCGCAAACTCACCAGCAGCCGAGAAACCATCAACATCTTGCCCGGTGGACTCGCAGTTCTGGAAGGATGAAGGGTTCAGATCATCGCTTTGAGACCTGCATTCGCGGACTATGAGTGGACTGCGAGTGAAGAAAAAACCTGTTGACATGGACCAGTCCGTGTAATATTATAATCTGGCGCTTGGGTGGTTAGCTCAGCTGGTTAGAGTACTTGCTTGACATGCAAGGGGTCGTAGGTTCGAGTCCTATACTACCCACCAACGTAAGGTCCTGTGGCTGTAAGGTCGCGGGACTTTTTTCAAGTTTTACAACCCTGCTGAGCAGATGTGTCATTTCATCCCGAAGATCGCTTATAATGAAGGCAGTGAACACTCTGCTCGCACCGTCATCTGAAATGACCGCACAAGAGGTGCCTTTTGAGGATCCTCTGCGAGACTCTATTCCGGACCAGGACCTCTTGCGACCAAAGGAGCCAATATGGAAGAAAACAGGATTATTTGCCCAACCTGTGGCCAGCCCTTCCAGGCTGACGTCACCAAAAAGCAAGTTTTTTGTGTCAATTGTGGCACCATGATTGATCGCACGAAAGACGTTGCAGCCATGGCAGGGCAATCAGCAGCCGAGGCTTTGGACGAGCACTACGAAACAGTCAAAGAAGCGTTCCATGCGGTCCGCTTCCCTGTCATCGACAAGAAGACTGGGAAAAAAGGAGATCGTCTGGTTGAGTTGTGGACGACTTTGATCTATCACGGTATCAACAGCCGTTCGCGGTGGGCAACCCAGGCTGCAACTAAAGATATTGGCCAGTTTTTTAATCGCAAGATCTGGCAGGATGTGCTGGGAAATGCCGGGCCTGACAAGAACCGCCTGATCATTGACGAGCTTTTAGATTCCGCTGTGGTGTATCTCTCGGCCTGTCGGGATGATTCCCGTTATGGCAGTCAACTGCTCGGCATGGTTCGCATGAGCAGTGATGCCATCGTGGCAAAAACTGCCAGCGATATTTGCCAGAACATCATTGGTTTTCTGCTGCGGATCCAGAAACCCGGCGAGACGGATGCGATCATTCATGCCATTGTCATGGCTTTCCCGCGGGTCTTCCCGACCCAGCGCCAGATGCTGGCAGATGCCATGGCCGAGCTGCTGACCCCTGAAGAACAGACCGCCGCCCTAACGATCGTTGCTCGTGTGGCGGAGCAGAGCCGCCGCAGCTGACTGTCCTGCCAGATACCCAGTCGAACAGGCTGCCTGCAAATTATAGCCGCCTGTGTCCCCGTCGAGGTCGAGAACCTCTCCTGCAAAATAGAGCCCGGGAACGAGTCTGGACTCCAGTGAAGCAGGGTTTATTTCCCGTAAGGATACGCCGCCAGCCGTCACCATAGCGCTGTGGATCCCCTGGGTGCCGGTGACTGTCAAGGTCCAGTCTGACATCGCCCGGGCGATCTGTTCGGCGATGTGCCGGCCGGCCTGGGCGGCCATGCGGTCCGACTCAATCCCGGCGGCAGCCAGCAATGGTGCGACCAGGCGATGCGGCAGGAAGCCATCCAGGCAATTCTTGATGTGCTGGCGGCCATTTTGGGCGAATTCGCGCAAAATAGCTGCAATAAGCTCTGGCCTGGTAAAGGATGGCAGCAGATTGATGTGCACATCGGCAGAGCTTTGAAGCTCGCGCGACAGTTTCAGGATGACAGGGCCGGATATGCCTTTGTGCGTGAGCAGCATGTCGCCACGCCGAGTGACTGGCTTTTGACCCGGCTGATCCAGACGGACTTCAACGTCCGGCAACGACAAACCTGCCAGTTCATGAAGGTAGGTTTGTTTAACCACAAATGGTACCAAAGCTGGCCGTGGTGGGACGATCGAGTGGCCGAGCTGGGCAGCCAGACGATACCCGTCGCCTGCAGAACCTGTTACAGGATAGGTCATGCCACCTGTCGTCACAATCACAGCTCCTGCCAACACCGTCCCCTGGTTGGATTTGATTTCAAACGGACCTTGCACCCTTTGAATCGACTGGACGGTGGAATCTGTCATCAACTGGACCCCTTGCTTCTGGTCATAGTGGAGCAGGGCAGCCAGGACATCGCTTGCCTGGCCGGTGACAGGGAAATATTTGCCCTGATGGTCGACTTGGCAACGAATGCCATGTCTGGCCAGCAAATCCAGCAGCTCCTCACGGTACATCGTCTGCAAGGCTGGGTAAAGAAATCGGCCTTGGCCGAAAAATTGCCCGATGAAGGTGTCACGGTCGACGGCGCTGGTGATGTTGCATCGGCCAGCGCCTGTAATCAGGAGTTTGCGCCCGGGCTCGTGATTTTTTTCCAGGAGGCGGACAGGAGCACCGCATTCAGCAGCGCGACCGGCTGCAAGCAGTCCAGCCGGACCTGCCCCGATGACGACAATCGGCAGCATGACTTGACTCTTTCGTGTTTGATCGGCCTCATTATATCACGACAGGCGTTTATCAGCTTTTTTTGTCGAGTAAGCCCAGATACCCGTCGCGGATGTATGCCTGTAGCCAGCGCTGAGCAGTCAGTGGATCTTCAGGGTTGCCTTCGCCGGAGCGGATCAGGTCTGACCGGAGATAGTTTTCCTCCAATACGCTGGCCAGGACGAACAAATCTGCAGGTGCCAGCTGCAAAGCTTGGCAGAGCTCTACAAAAGTCCTTATACTGAGTTGTGCCTTGCCATTTTCGATGATGCTCAGGTAGGAGGCATGGCAACTGGCTAACTCGGCGACAACTTCCTGGGTCAGGGTGCGATTTTCCCGGAAAAGGCGCAGGAGCAGACCAATGAAAATGTTGGGCAGACAGGCTGGATCGATATCTGGGCGGTCGGATCGTGCGGATTGGGGTGTCTTTGTCATAAGCTTCTCCATCTCTCACTATGGGGGGCGGCAATGATCAAGGCAAACCAATTGAATTGATACGGTTATTTATATCAGGATATTCGTGTGTTTCGAAGCAGGTCATGGGGCCGATTCTTACAATTTAAGCGTTGATTATACAGGATGTTGCAAAGTGCAACATGGATGAGGGGGATACATGTCAGATACGGACCAGGAAAGAGCGATCCTTGCCGGACTTACCGCAGAATCGGGTGAGTCAGCCCTGGACTCTGCGGAACGGTCTCTCGATGAACTGGCAGAACTGGCTGAGGCGGCGGGCGCGATTGTTGCAGGCCGGGCTTTGCAGCACCGCCAGGCGCCGGATCCGGCGACTTTTCTGGGCAAAGGCAAATTGGAGGAAATCAGCCGCTCGGCCGAAGTGCTGGGGGCAACGATGCTGATCTGCGACGATGAATTATCAGGCTCGCAGATTCGTAATATTGAGAATTTAACCGGACTGAAAGTGATCGACCGGACATTTTTAATTCTGGATATTTTTGCTCAGAGGGCCCGGTCACGAGAAGGCCAGCTCCAGGTTGAGCTGGCTTTGCAGCAATATCGCCTCAGCCGCCTGATCGGCCTGGGTCAGGCTCTGTCGCGCCTGGGCGGTGGTATCGGGACACGCGGTCCAGGTGAATCGCAGCTCGAGTCAGACCGGCGCCACATCAACCGGCGCATCAACACGCTGAAACGGGCACTCGCTGAGGTTGCCTCCCGGCGTGACCAGACCCGGAAACAGCGCCAGAGCCAGGACATCCTGACCCTTGCAGTGGTTGGCTACACCAACGCCGGCAAATCAACCTTGATCAATTCTCTCTGCCAGGCTGATCTGCTGACCTTAGACCAGGTCTTTGCCACGCTGGACCCGGCGGCCCGCCGCCTGACCCTGCCAGATCAGCAACCGGTCATCCTGATCGATACGGTTGGATTCATCCGCAAACTGCCTCATCAGCTGGTCGATGCCTTTCGCTCGACCTTGGAGGAAGTGACGCAGGCCGATGCGATCCTCCATGTCCTGGATGCTTCGGATCCACAGGCAGACATCCAGCGGGACGTGGTGGAGCAGCTGCTGAATGAGCTCGGAGCTGCCGGCAAACCGCGGCTCACGGTCTTGAACAAGATTGATCTGATCGGACCTGATGAACGTTCGGGACTGCCCTTGCTGGCGGGTAAGGACACTGTACAATTGGTCAGTGCGCGGACAGGTGAAGGGCTGGCGGACCTAGTCGCAGCAGTCGCCCGCCTGGCTGCCGAGCAATTCATCCCCATTGACCTGATCCTGCCCTACGACAAAGCAGGCTGGGTCAGCCGGATTGAGCAACAGGGCAAAATCGAACGGATCGATTACACAGAAGAAGGCATCAAGGTCAAGGCCAGAGTCCGGCCTGCGCTGTTTCACCCCTTGCAGCGGGAAATCAACAAGCGGTAAAATGAAAGCCTAATTGCGCAGGAGGTGCCAGGCGTCAGCGTCAGGCCAATATGTGATGAACGAATTTGACCAGACTATCAATGACCTGCTGCTGGATATTTTTGACAAAATCCTGGTGACTGAGGAGAAAGCCCTGCGCCGGGGCAATTTCAGTGATATTTCGGTGGCTGAAATGCACGCGCTCGAGAGCATTGGCCCCTATGACCGGCGCACAATGAGTGAAACGGCAGCCAAGCTGGGTGTTACAACCGGCACGTTAACCGTGGCGATCGACCGCCTGGTCCGCAAGGGCTACGTAGAACGCCACCGCGACCCCAATGACCGGCGTATCGTCCGCGTAGCCCTGACCCGCAAAGGCAAGCTGGCCTTCCGCATGCACAACAAGTTCCATAAACTGCTGGTTGACCGCCTCGTTGGGCCTCTGGATCCGGCCGGGCGCGAGATTCTGCTCAAGACATTGCGCCAGATTGATCTCATCGTCAAAGAACAATACGAACGCTATGTCCTGTCTGATGA
>DIFN01000035.1 GCA_002419145.1 Mageeibacillus sp. UBA5747
CATTGCTGGCGGCGGTTGCGGCCGCAGCCTCAGTCTTGATCTCACCCAAACGCGTGTATTTCTCCCGGACCAAGATCTGGATGTTGTTGTTATTGCCTTTGAGTACCTCGAGAGCAGCCTGCTTGCTGCCAGCTCGGACCAGAATAGTCAGATTGTTAATGTTTTTCTCGTATTGATTGCGCAGATCGCGGATTTCTGCCACCAATTGAGCCCCTTCTTCCGAAATCAGAGAGATTTCAAGACGAGCCAGGGCAGCGTCAAATTCTGCAAAACGTTCCTTGATACGGCTTTCATAGTCTTGGATTTCTTCTTCATCATAGGCCATGACGATATCCTTGGCATTGTTTCGGATGCGCTGGAAGGAGTCGACCATGATGACCAGATCTTCCATGGGCTGAGTCATTTTGACGTACATTTCGGTATCCAGTTTGGCGATCGTTGCGATGTTAATCATGCCAATGGCTCCGATCGCACCAGCCACAAGGGCGACCAGCAGGAAGCCGAGGATAATTTTGGTGCGGATGGTCTTGTTGTTAAACCAGTTCATGCTGCTGTTCCTCCCTGAACGTTTCATGAATTTTCAACCCGGCGTGTGCAATCCGTTGCCTGGCCGGAAATGGATTGTTTGTCAGCCGGTCACCAGACCTGCGACATCGAGAATCAGGCTGATACTGCCATCCCCCAGAATCGTGCACCCTGCCAGACCCTCCGACTTTTTCAGATACGTGGGCAGTGGCTTGACCACCACCTGCTGTTCACCAACCAGGCGGTCAGCAAACAGGCAATAGGTGCGCTCATCATCCTCCACCACAACCAAGATGCCCTGTGCAAGATCCTGGATCTCAGTTGCGACTTCATATTTACGGTGCAGCCGGACAACATTGCAGCATTCACCGCGGAGCATGACCATTTCGTTGCCTTCGGGATCCGACAAGATCTTCTGACTGTCGACCCGGAAGGATTCGCGGATCGAAGTGATCGGGACAATGTAGTTTGCTTCGCCGACCGAGATCTGCATGCCGTTGATGATTGCCAGAGTCAGGGGAATCCGGATGCTGATGGTTGTACCCTGACCCGGGCTGCTGTCGAGGTTGATCAGTCCGCCGATCCGGCTGATTTTTTCCCGGACCACATCCATGCCGACCCCACGACCGGAGAACTCCGTTACAACCTCTTTGGTGGAAAAACCGGGCAATAGAATAAACTGGAAAATCTCGCGGTCGGTGTACTCCTGCTCAGGCTTGGACAGCAAGTTAAGCGACCGCGCTTTAGCCAGGATTTTTTTGCGATCCAGGCCGCGCCCGTCATCCTGGATCGTAATCCAGACATCACCGCCGGCACTGCGGGCCGAAAGCTCCAGTAAGCCTCGGGCTGACTTGCCGGACGCAGCCCGTTCGTCCGGTGATTCTATGCCGTGGTCGAGGGCGTTGCGGATCAGGTGCATCAGGGGATCCGCCAAGGTGTCAATGATGCTCTTGTCGACTTCGGTCTCTTCGCCGGAAAGCTGCAGTTCGACATCTTTACCGAGCTTGCGGTTCATGTCGCGGACGATCCGCTGCATTTTCTGGAAAGTTGCCGCCACCGGAACCATCCGGATCGACATGGCAAGGTCCTGAAGTTCGTTGGTCAGTTTAAACAGCTGGCGTGCTGCCTTCTGGAAGGATGGCAACTCCAACCCTTCGAGCTCAGGATTTTTGATCACCATGGCTTCTGAAATCACCAGCTCTCCGACCAGATCCATCAGCTGGTCGAGTTTGCGCACCGGAACACTGATCAGGCTGCTGCCCGTCGCTGATTTTTCCACCAGATCCGGTGAGACGGCTGGGACTTCACCTGACCCGTCTGCGTCGCGCAAGGGTTTGGGCTGGAGCATCGTTTCGAATTCGAGGCGCTCCAGAAATAAAGTCTGTTCCAGCGTGGACTGCAAAACGGACGGTTCAGCTGCCGAGGTGAAGCGGATGAGAAATCCTTGTTCCCGGATTAGGCTGGAGCTGTCTTCATTGTCGGCAATATCAGCCGGGACATACGTCAGTTCCTCAGTCAAGGGCGTCAGGCTGTGAATAGCTGAAAAGGCGCGCAGGTTCTCCATCGCACAGCCTGGCTCAAACCAAAGCCGAGCCTGATAACGCTCCGGTTGCGTCCATGTTCCTGCGAGGGATTCCGTGACCACTGCGTCGGTGTAAAACGTCCTGATCTGCGTGATCAAATCATCTGGCTGGCCATCGAGGGGTTCCCCCCGTTCGATCTTGGCGATTTCCCCTTTACAGAAATCGACCGCCTTGAGCACGAGATCAGCCAGTTGACCACAATTGACACCCATGTCTGGCTGGCTGCGGTATTTCTCAAACAAGTCTTCCAGCGCGTGGGCCAGCTTGGCCAGAGTGTCAAATTCCATCATGGCCGACGATCCCTTGATCGTGTGCATGATGCGGAAAATGGCATCCACATGGGCGGCTGTCAAATGCTGGTTGCGCTCAATGTCGAGCAGCTGTTCCTCGAGTTGCTCGATCAGCTGGACACTCTCGAACAAAAACATCTCGAGGATCGGGTCACGATTTTGAATCTCACTGGCCATGCGCGTCTCCTTTTGCTTTAAAATTTGCTCAGGGCCTGGAGAACCGTATCTTCTTTAAACGGTTTGACGATGAAGCCTCGGGCGCCGGCCACAACCGCTTCCTTGACCATGGCTTGCTGACCCATGGCCGTCATCATGACGATCTGGGCCTGAGGATTGATCTGGCGGATCGCCTTGAGCGCAGTCAGTCCATCGACCTCCGGCATGGTGATATCCATGGTCACAATGTCAGGGTTCAAAGCATGGTATTTGGCGATGGCCACTTGGCCGTTTTCTGCTTCACCGACGACTTCGTAGCCGTTTTTCTCGAGCATGTTGCGAATGGTCAGGCGCATAAAAGCGGCATCGTCAACGATCAGTACTTTTTTCATGGATACTCTCCCGGTTTGATAACTGTAGATGTTGGATCAAGCTTGCCTTTTCAGCCGATCTGGTCGAGGAAACGACCGCTGACCGGATAGACAGCTGCAGATGCCCGAGCTCCAGACGGAGCGTGGATTTTCCTCAAGTTATCCTGATACTGGTCACGCTTTTTCGTGGCTGCACGCTGCAGCTCCAAATCGAGTTCTGCGATCACATGCAGCAGATCCGAGATAAATGAGATTTCAGAATCGTCCAGAGCAGTGACAGTGGCCAAGCCTTTGTCGGAGCCTGACGCTTCCTGGATCTGGTCGATCTCCTCCATGCAGGCCCGGCGCCGGATCAGCCAGAAGCTCAGCTCGTCCAGCTCATCCTGGTCCACCAGCTGCAGGCAGTGAAGCGTCAAGTCACGCAAGTTTTTTAGCAATGTGAGGAGTTGCTTGCCTTCGGACTGGTGCGAGGTTATCCGGCCTGTATAGGGGTTCATCCGCCCACCGCCCGGTTGAGGCTGCGGTAGCTGCGGACCACCTGTTCCCAAGTGGCGCGCAGTTCGCTGAGCATCTCTTCCACCTCCAGAGCCCGGTTTGCATCCTTGCTGATGTTGCTTGCGACCAGTTCGCGATTGAAAAACTCATAGAGCCTGAGCAGGTGTCCGGACAGGTCATTGTCCAGATCGAGGCTGTCGATCAGGGCATCGATGATTTCCTGGGCTTTGACCAGGGCGATCCCTGCGTCACCTGGGTTCTGCTCAACGATAGCAGACCGGGCCAGGCGGATCTGGCGAATGGCACCGTCATACAGCATCAGGATCAGGTCGCCCGGGCTGGCGGTCAGGACTTGCTGCTCCCGGTATTGGTCATAGCCTTTGTATCTGTTCATGTGAGGGTCTCCTTTACTCATACTCAGGAAAATTGCTGGGCCAGCCAGCTGCTCTGGGACTGCATCTGGCTCAGGGCTGTCTCCATGGCGGTGAATTTGCGCCAGTATGCATCTTCTTTGTCAGCTAGCTTGTCGGTGAGGGTGGTGATCTGCTTGCTGTAGGTATCGAGGTCGCGCGAATAATTGGCCAGGCTAAAGGTTGCGCTGTAGGCAGTGAAGGCACTGATCAGGCGGTTTAAGAGGCCTGATTCGCCGTACTTGGTGGCGGCATCCGTGGCTGTGCTGGTCTTGGTAAAAACCTGCATCACCTCTTCCGGATTATTGGTCAAAGCCGAGCGTAGGGTTGTTTCATCGAGGGAGATTTTCCCTTTCTCGAGGTAGCTGCCGGTCTTCAGGCCGATGTCGGCCGGACTTTTGCCGATCCCGGCCACCGCGTCGTACAAGCTGCGGCGCAGATCCGTCAATAGGCGCTGGAGGTTGCGATCATTTCTCAGCAGTCCGCTCTTGGCCTTCTCTTCCCAGAGTTTTATATCGGTCTCGCTCATCGATTCGCGCTGCTCAGTGGTCAGCGGAGCGTAGTCGCGATTGATCTCCTCGCTTAGCTTGCCCTGGGCAAAATCGACCAGGTCGTTATAGAGGGTTACAAAGGACTGGATCTTCTTGAGTGCAGGTTCGATGTCGCGGGCAACGGTGAACGAGACGCTGGTCGCAGTCGGCTCAGACAGCTGGTAGCGCAGGCCATCGATGGTAAAAAAGTTGCTGCTGCGGGTGATGGCGGTGCCGTTGATCGAGAGGCTGGCGTCCTGGCCAGGAGTGATGGCGGTGGCCGAGATGCCGAATGCAGAAGGGGTCACGCCGTCATGGCTCATCGCGTTGCCGCTGAGGTTTTCGATTGTAAGTCCGGATGCGGCGCCAGTGGTTCGTGAGGAGAGCGAGATCTTGTTGGTCAACTCGGAGTAGCTGATCAGGACATTGGCCGAGCTGGCGTTGATCTCATTGAACATCGTCTGCAAGGTATCCGTTTTTTGAAAGGTAAAGGCGACGTCGTTGATCTTGAATGAGATTTCGCCGTTGGCGTCGAACGTCAGGGGTGTGCTGAGGGTGAGGTTTTCCAGCGGCGTGCTCCGGCTAAGCGTGTCAGGCGCAATGGCTCCACTGCTGGAAACAGCGGCGGCTGTGGCCAGCCGGTCAATCCGGTCAATCGCAACCGTCCCAGCTGTGGCTGCTTCGGTGGCGGACAGGCCGACCGCAGTGCTGGTCGAGGCGGTCTTCACGGTATAGGTATTGTAGGCACTGGCGGATATCAGGTTGGTGTCAGGCGAGAGAACACTCATCGTCGCGCGGCGGAAATCGCTGATTTTCTGGTCCACGGCCTGCCGGGATTCCCGGGTCCATTCGAAGCGCGTTTTCTGCTGGATCACCCGGTCGACCTTGAGTTGCTCAACTTTCATCAGGCTCTGGACCATGGACTCGGTGTCGAAGCCCGAAACCAGACCAGAGAGGCGCAGATTGGAACTTGTCATGGGAACACCTGCTTTCGGAAAAGATCAAGGCGCAGGAAACACAGCACCCGGCTGTCTGGACACGCCAGGCAAAAGGGATCATGAACCGGATCTTGTGTGGTCTGCGGCTGGGAAAAGTCAGTCCAAGGGATTCTCCAGGCAGGAGGCGGCCATGTGCCCCCTGCCTGGATAGGTCCATTTAGTTAACCGTAAAGGAATGATTAGCGGAGGAGTTGGAGGACACCCTGCGGCGCCTGGTTGGCCTGGGCCAGCATCGCCTGAGCGGCCTGCTGCAAGATGTTGTTCTTGGTGAACTCCATCATTTCCTTGGCCATATCAACGTCACGGATACGGGATTCGGAAGCCTGCAGGTTTTCGGCCGAGGTGTCGAGGTTCTTGATCGTGTGCTCGAGTCGGTTCTGCCAGGCGCCCAATTTGGCGCGCTGTTCGGAAACATCATTCAAAGCTGTTTCAACTGTTGTAATGGCAGAATTGGAATTGGCATAAGTATCCACAAGAATTCCATCTACGCCAAGGCCAATGGCAGACATGTCACTGATGGTGATTGCCATTTCCTGGTTTTCATTCGCGCCGATTTGCAAAGTTGCGCCTGAAGCAGCGCCTGTGACAACTGTCAATGTATCAAAGGCTGTGCCACCCACAGCGTAATCTGAATCTGTCTTGATGGATACACCCAAAGAGTCGAAGTTGAATGTATCACCCGCAGCAAATCCGGTCTTGGAAATGGTTTGACTGTTCCCAGCGCCATCATCGAGTGTGATATCCGTGGCAGTTTCATCAATGGTGTACGTTGAGCTGGCAGAAGCCCCGGAAACATTGATGTCGTTGATGCTTGAAAGTCCGACGACCGTGCTGTCCAGAGTACCACCCGAGCGACTGACGCCAAGATTACCAGTCAAGAGTGCTTTTCCGTTGAATTGGGTCGTATCCGCAATGCGAGTGATCTCTTCTTTCAGAGCATTTACTTCAGTTGAAATCGCATCGCGGTCAAGGCTTTCGTTCGTGTCATTGGCTGCCTGGACAGACAGTTCCCGCATGCGCTGCAGGATTGCCTGTGTCTCATTCAGTGCGCCTTCAGCTGTCTGAATCAGCGAAATGCCATCCTGGGCATTGCGGGAAGCCTGGTTCAGACCGCGAATCTGACCGCGCATTTTTTCCGAGATCGAGAGACCTGCGGCGTCATCGGCAGCAGAGTTGATTCGCATGCCCGAAGACAGCTTGCTCATCGATTTTGCACCGGCGGTGTTGGAAAGACCGAGTTGTCTGTGGGTGTTCATGGCCATGAGGTTGTTGTTAATACGCATAAAAAAGATCCTCCTTGAATTGTGTTTGGGCCGCGCGTCCGTGCGCTGCCTTTTATAGTTCGGGCGATCCGTCCGGCTGTTGTGGGGCGCCTCCGGTCGGCTGGTCGAACCGCTCTTACTATCTATATCGCAGAATTTCGAGATAACTTAAGTGTTTATATCGAAATTTATGAATTATTTTTCCAATTCTGTCTGGCGGGACTCTGCTGCCTGTTCCGTCTGGCCGGTCACGGCACCCAACTGAGACAGCACAGAAACATCTGACACATTGGCTTCCTGGTTGAGCGAACCAACTTCTTTCAAAAGCTCGGCGCGCAGGATTTTCAGCGAGCGCGGGGCTTCGATGCCGATTTTGACCCGCTCGGAATCGATATCGAGTATAACAATTTTGACATCCTCACCCAGAAAGAAAGCTTCGTTGATTTTACGGGTCACCACGAGCATGGTCGGAGTCCTCCTTGGGGCCGTTAAACACCGCTGTAAAAATCGGCTGGCGGATTGGGTAGCGGTCATCTTCGACGACGACTTGGCAGCCCTGGTTGTTTTTCATGTTGATCAGGACCGGGGCCGCCAGGTTGGCTGTCATGCGCGTGACGTCCGGCGGGATCACGACCACTGCATAGACCATCAGGTCCTCTTCACTCACCAGATCCAGTTGTGCAAGGGCGGCATCATCGATGTCCGGCGAATAGTCCGGCTGGATCATGAACGGGCTGATCAGCGGCAGGGCGACGTCCTGTTCGAGCGACTGGAGCCAGATGAAGGGCCGGGTCTGCTCGAGATCCACCAGGGTAAAGCGCCGCAGCATCTCAAAACCAGGCAAGCCCTCTGCGAATTGGAGCACCTGATCCGCATTGATCGTTATTTTACCAAAGATTCGCGTTAAAATGTCCATTTCTCAATCTCCGCTCGTTTATTTCAGGAAATCGACCAGGGAGGGCTGGATCACTTGGTCGCCAATCGCCAAGGCTGCCTGGTAGACGGCTTCGGCCATTTTCAGATTCATCACGACTTCGGCCAAATCAGCGTCTTCAACCTCGGATTTGACGGTTTCATAATTGATCTGATCCTTCTCGTAGCGGTTCTTGACCAGGTCGATCCGGTTCATGCGGCCACCGAGATCCGTGGCCAGAGCCAGGACATCGACTTGCTTGTGTTTGAGCTTTTCAATGCTGTGCGAGATCTGGTCTGATGAACCGTCGCTCTCCAGGTTTGCTATCAGCTCGTCAAAAACCGCAAACAGGTTGTCCTCCCCGCTGCCCACCAGTTCAACGCCGTTGATTGAAATCTGAGTCGTCAGGTTGGTCCCGATCTGGTACTCGACCGCCTGACCCTTGAGCTTGACGAGGCTGGCAGGGTCGAGGGCCGGATCAGCCAGGTTCTCACCCTGGTATGTCACAGTCCCATCGGCTGCGACGGCGAAAGGCGGTTCGGTTGTGGTATGGCCGCCAAAGATGAAGGTGTTGCCATAGGACGCATTGGCCACCTGGACGAGATGGTCGCGCAGCTGGCGGACCTGGACAGCGATCGCCTTTTTATCCTCGGCGTCATTCGTACCGGTGGCACCCTGGACCGCCCGTTCATAGGCCGTCTTGATCACCTCATTGATCTCCAGCACAGCCGTCTCACTCTGGGTCAGCCAGGACTGGGCGTCGTTGAGGTTGCGCTGGTATTGCTCGAGCTTGGCGAGTTTGTCCCGGATGGCCAGGGCTCCCATCGCCGAGGCCGGGTCATCGGACAGGCGGACCAGTTTGCGGTTGGTTGCCATCTGGCTCTGAAACTGGTTCATCCGGCTCATGTTGCGCTGCAGGTTGTTCAGGTAATTGTCTGACATCATGGTGTTGGTCAGGCGCATGTGTTCATACCTCGCTGGGGATGCCAGTCCTGCCGGACATCCCGTTCATGTTATCGGCCGACGACGCCGGTGCGGTTGATCAGGACGTCGAGCATTTCGTCGATTGCGGTCACCAGACGGGCTGCTGCGGCATAACTTTTTTCAAAACGAACCAGATTGGTCATTTCTTCATCCATCGAGACACCCGCGACTGATTCACGCTGCTGGTCGATGCTCTCGACCAGAATCTGCTGGCCCGAAAGCCGGCTGTCGGTGTGGGCCGTTTCGATCGCCAGCGAGCCGATGAAGGTCCCCAGATAGCCGGAGAAGCTGCCAATGTCCGGGATGGTCTGGCTGGTGAAAAGATTGCCCAGCCGGAGTGCATTGGTATTGTCGCCGAGGGCATCCGGGGTGCCGTTGTTGCTGAACGTGACCGAACTCCCGGCCAGGGCAATCAGGTTGATGTCGGCTAGAATGGCTGCATCCACAGCCAAGTCAGCCGCCCCGCTGCCGGAGAAAAAGCCTCCACCGGTAACGGAAGGATCGGTTAGGGTATAGCCAAGCTTGTGCTGCGTATTAAACTCTTTTGCGATCCCCTCCGCCAGGCGGTCCAGCTGGCTAGCCAGATAGGGCAGCCCGATCGTATCCGCTGCCGCACCATCGCGCAATTCGAACAGGCCCTTGAGGCTACCGCCGAAACTACTGCCGGAAAGGTCCAGGTTGGGCTCATCACTCCAGGTTACAGCCAAGAGCTGCGGTCCGGTGCTGCTCAGGGGGTTGGCCAGAGTCGCTGCGGCGGCCAAGGATCGGCTGGTTGTATGGTCAACGAGCAATTGGCTGTTGTCACCGAGGTAGACCTGAAGCTTGCCATCGCCCGTCTCTACGGCGGTGAACTGAACCAGCCCGGACAATTCGTCGAGCAGGGCATTGCGCTTGTCGCGCAGATCGTTGGCCCGCTGGCCGGACAGCTCGTAGCGGGCGATCTGGCCATTGTAATCAGCCAGAGTCACGGCAATGTCATTGACCTGGAGGACTTGGGCGGCGATCGTCTGGTCGAGATCGGCCTGCTTGTCCAGGAGCTGGCTGGCCGCATGGTTGAAGGTTTCGGTCAGGATCTGGGCGTTCTGGACCAAATTGGTCCGGAACTCCGGGCTGACCGGATTTTTTGCCGCTTCCTGGACACTGGCGGAGAACTTGGCCAGGGCATTGGACAGGCCGGTGCCGGAGAGCTCGTCAAACACACTCTCAACATAGGCCAGATGCTCGGACCGGGCGGTCAGCTCGCTGCTGGTAGCGTTTTCCCGCCAGTACTGGCGGTCGAGAAAGGCATTGCGGACTTGCTCCACAGTCACGGCCTCCACACCGCCGCCAACAGCGCCGCGTTCGGACACGGCAAAACGGCTCTGTGTCCCAGTCGCCTCCACCGAGGCGACAACCAGACGCTGACGCGTGTAGCCGGGGGTATTGGCATTGGCGATGTTGTGGCCAGTGGTCTCCATCGCCTTCTGGCTGACCGACAAGGCTTTGCGGGCGATATCAAAACCGGAGAATGTGCTGCTCATGGTCACCTCACCATATTTTGTCAAACAGGCTCTGCACCTGGCTCTTCGTACGGCTGAGATGACCGGCGGCATCATAGGCCGTAGTCTCGACCGTCTGGGTCATTGAATCCATGAGTTCATGGACATAGTCGAGATGCATCGTCAGCAGGCGGGAATTGACCTCGTTAACTTGCTGCAAGTCGCCCAGGATTTCGGCAAAATCTGCCTGTAGCTGTTCCATGGTCTGGCGCTGCTGCGCTGACTGCCAGGGCAGGTTTTGCCAGGAAAGTGCTGCCGGTTCCCATCCGAGCTGATCAGCCAGAGCTTGGCTGGCCTGAGACCGGCTTTGCTCGAGCTTACCCAGCTGGTGCAGCAGATTCGCTTCTGCAGCCAGGATCTCATCAAGCTGCTCGGTATCCCCGCGAACAATCGTCTCGCGCTTCGAGCGGGCCAGGCGAAGCAATTCGCCGTAAGCGTTTTTCTGCGCCGTGACTGCGGCTATCACCGGATCGATCGCCGGCGTCACAGGGATTCACCATCGGCGTCTTCCTGCTGCACGTTCAAATCCAGACCGAGCATTTTGCCTGCCACTCGGTCCACTGAGATCGTGTATTGACCTGCGGCGAGGCGATTGATGATGCCATGGATTTTGTCGCTGGGCACCGGATCGCTCTCGCGTGCGGCGCCGACCAGGCTGGCGAACAGCTGGGCCCGATCGGAGATCTCGACCGTGTCGCTGGGTGTGGCCACCACACTCGGTGCAGCCTGCTTCTGGCTGACGACCTTCTCATAACGGTGGATGGCTGTCGAAGCAATGAGGGGATTGATTTTCACACGGATTCCTCCTTTTACATCTGGTGATGAGTCATCGTGCTGCAGCCCGATCAGCGCCGGATGTCGTTCTCGGTGGCCCGCATCTGGTCGGCAGTGGTCAGAGCTCGGCTCATCAGGGAATAGGCGCGCTGGGCCTGCATCAGACGGGTCATTTCATCGGCCAGGGAGACATTAGACCCTTCAAGGGCGCCCTGGCGAACGGTGGCTGTGGTGGCGGCAGGGTCGCCGGAGGCCACACTGGCTCCGTACAAGTTGCCGCCCAGGGACTCCAGGCTGGACGGATCAGCAAACTGGACGATGCCGAGCTGGGCGATCGGTATTCCGGCCGCCACCAGCTGGCCATCCGGAGTGATGGTCAGCGAGTCCAGGGGCTGGCTGGCTGATATGCGCTGACCGTCGGCAGCGAGGACAAACTGGCCGCCTGTGGTCACCAGGGAAAATTGTCCATTCACCGCCACCTGGCCAAACGAACCATCGCGCGTATAGGCTCTGCTGCCGTCGGCTGCTTCCACCTGGAAAAAGCCCGGACCGTCGAGGGCCAGGTCCAAGGGCTGTCCGGTCACTTCCAGCGGTCCACTGCGGTCATTTTGGATCACGGACTGGCTGGTCACGCCATGGCCCAGCTGCAGGTTACCAGTCTGGCTGTCCGCCGGCTGGGCCGGATTTTGCAACGCCGTGTATAGAGCGTCCCCAAAATCAACGCGCTGGCTTTTGTATCCGGTGGTGTTGATGTTGGCGATGTTATTGGCGATGGTGTCGATGCGCTGCTGCTGGGCCAGAAGGCCCGCAGTTGCTGTCCGCATGGTGTTTGACATGACGTCCTCCTGCTTAGAGCCGGCCGATCTCGTTGACCGACTTGCCCAGTTTCTCATCAAAAATTTTGACCATCCGTTGGTTGATTTCGTGGCTGCGGTAGATTTCGATCATGCTGGCCATCTGGCTGGAAAGGTCGACATTCGAACTTTCGAGAAAGCCCTGGCGGACTTCGCTGGTCCCGGCTGTTTCCCGGATGGTCGCCTCGTAATTGCTGTAGAGATTAGCACCTTCCTTGCGCAGTCCCTGCGGATTGTCGAATGCAACCAGGCGCAGCTGGAAGTTGCCGGCCGGCGTCTGGACGCGTCCTGACGGACTGACCGCAAACCCGCCCTGGCCGATCGCCAGCAGGCCATCCGTCCCGAGCACGGGCCAGCCCTCCTGGGTGGTCAGGATTCCTGCGGCTGAAACTTTGAAATTGCCTGACCGAGTATAGCGCTCACCGGCTGGTGTAGCCACGGCAAAAAAAGCATCCCCACTCAGGGCCAGGTCCGTGGCCCGGCCGGTTTCTTCCAGCGCGCCCTGTTCAAACGAAGTCGCTACTTCATCAATGTGCACGCCCTGACTGAAAGTTCCGACTGGTGTGGCGCTGCCCATCAGCGCGGGATCATCCATTCGGCTAATCAGCTCCTCCTCAAACGAGCGGGAGAGCAGATCGTCCTGCTTGAATCCAGCTGTTGTCGCATTGGCCAGGTTATTGGTGACCACATCCATCCGCCTTTGCTGAGTCAGCATACCGGTATGGGCCAGATAGAGTCCTCGTAACATGGGCTTACCTCATTTCGCCAGTCCATCGTGTGCCCACGATTGCCACGGCCTTACTATATATATCGACACTTTTTGCCATCACTTGAGTCATTTCCGGATCACTTCGACCCGCATCAGACGATTCAGTCGGGTTCTCAATTTGAGCAGGACGCTGGAGTGGATCTGCGAGATGCGGGACTCCGACAGTTTGAGCACCTGGCCGATTTCTTTCAGGGTCAACTCCTCGTCGTAGTACAACGACAAGACCAGTTGTTCTTTGTCTGACAGGGACGCAATTTCTTCTCGCAGCAGCCGTTCAATTTCCTGCTTTTCAAACGCCGCATCGATCCGGTTATCCTCTGGGATGTCAGGGCCATCGTCCTGGGCGGTGCTGAGCAGCTCATCCAGGCGCAGTACATTAAGACAATAGGCCTCGCCCAGGATTTCCTGCAGCGTCGCCAGATCGAGCCGCAGATAGTCAGCCAACTCGGCATCACAAGGGGTCCGGCCGAGGCTGTGGCCCAGGCTGTCAATGGCCCGCTCAACCATCCGGATCTTGAGCCGCAAGTGGGTGGGAGCAAAGTCCTGGCGGCGCATGTAGTCGATGATTTCACCTCGGATCCGCAGCTGGGCATAGGACTCGAACGGGACGCCCCGCTTAAGGTCAAAGCGCTCGAAGGCATCCATCAGACCGATGACGCCTGTGCTGATCAGGTCGTCGTAATCATGGTAGGACTGGGTCGAGGGATACAGGCGGTTGACAACCCGCTTGACCAGGCCGATGTAGTGCAGCAGCAACTCGTTGCGGCTCTCGAGGTCGCGGGTCTGGGCATAGGTCTGCCAGAGCACGTCGAGCGACGACTTGTCTGCCGGTGCCAAGCCGGCAGGCGGTTCGGTGGAAGGTGTGTGCGGCTGATTCATGCGTTCAGACTGACCATCCTTTCAGCAAGAATTTCGACCTGGTTGTCGATTTCGTTATAAGAGAGGACCGTCAGGTCCGGGATGATGGTCTCGGACAGTCGTTTGAAGTGGGGTCGGACTGAGGGTGCAGCTAAGACAACCGGGCTGCGTCCCTGGGCTGATTCGGCGGCCACCGCTTGCTTCAGGCTACCGAAAATCTGCCGGATCTGGTCGGGGGCCAGCGCGACAAAAGAACCATGTTCAGTCTGGCGGACTTTCTCCAAGATCAGCTGTTCCAGCGTTGGGTCGAGCGCTATGCCAAATAAGCGGTTGTCCTCGGCATGGCGGTGGGTGATCACCCGTTTCAGGCGCTGGCGGACCTGCTCGACCAGGAAATCGGGATGACGGTTGACCGCAGCCTGATCGGCCATGGTCTCGACAATGGTGCCCATGTCGCGGATCGGGACTCCTTCACGCAGCAGACCAGCCAGAACCTTTTGCAGGTCACCCAGGGACAATAGCTTAGGAAAGACTTCCTCGCACAGGACCGGCTGGGTCTTGCGCAGGTTGTCGACCAGGCTCTGGACTTGCTGGCGGTCGAGCAGTTCATGGCTGTGGCGTTTCAGAAGTTCGGACAGGTGGGTCGCGATGACCGAGGTCGGATCAATGATCGTACATTGCAGCAATTCGGCCTTGTCGCGGTCCTTTTTACTGATCCACCGTGCCGGCAGCCCAAAAGCTGGATCGACGGCCGCGATGCCCCGCAGATGGTCCAAAGGTTTGCCCTCCGGTTGCAAGGCCATCAGGTGGTCTGGCAGCACTTCGCCCTGTCCGATCGCTTCACCACGGATGCGCAGGATGTATTCATTGGCTTTGAGCAGAATGCTGTCGTGCAGGCGAATTCCGGGCAGGATCAGGCCCAGATCCGTGGCAAACTGGCGCCGGATCATGACAATCCGCTCCGACAGGTCGCCGCCCTGAGCCGGGTCGGCCAGAGCGATCAGGCCAAAACCTAATTCCAGTTCCACCGGATCGACACCTAATAAGTCGGTCAGATTATCCGAAGTCTGGCATTCACCAGGCACAGGTTCAGCTGCCCGGTCCGCGGCAGTTGTCCCTGCAGCGCGTCTCTGGCGCAGCAGGAATCCCAGACCGATCAGGAGGGTTGCGAGCGCAAAAATCGAAAGTTTGGGCAAACCGGGGATCAGAGCCAGGCCCATCAGCATGCTGCCGGCAAGGATCAGGAGCAGCGGCTGGGCTGACATCTGATCGATGATGTCGCGACCCAAGTTGCTTTCGGACTCCGAGCGAGTGACCAGAATACCAGTCGCTGTGGTGATCAGCAGCGCCGGCAGCTGGCTGACCAGGCCATCTCCGACGGTGGCCAGGGTATAAATCCGGATTACTTCGCCGATCGGCAAACCGGATGAGAGCATTCCGATGATGATGCCGCCAATGATGTTGATCACAGTGATCAGGATTCCGACGATCGCATCACCTTTGACAAATTTGCTGGCGCCGTCCATCGAGCCATAGAAATCAGCCTCGCGCTGGATTTTTTCGCGGCGCTGCTTGGCTTTGACCTCATCGATCAAGCCGGCATTGAGATCGGCATCGATCGCCATCTGCTTGCCTGGCATCGCATCGAGGGTGAATCGGGCCGCCACTTCGGCGACGCGTTCCGCACCCTTGGTGATGACCATGAACTGGATGACAATGATGATTACAAAAATGATCACACCGACAGCCAGGTTGCCACCAATGACAAAATTGCCAAAGGTCCGGATCACCGCACCGGCTTCACCGCCATTGCCCAGGATCATGCGGGTCGATGAGATATTCAGGGATAGTCTGAACAACGTCAGGATCAACAACAGCGACGGGAAAACCGAGAATTCCAATGTTTCTTTGGTAAACATCGAGTATAAGAGGACGATGATCGACAGGCTGATGTTGATGATCAGGAAGAAGTCGAGCAGCATCGGATTCACCGGAACCAGAATCAGGATGATGATTAAAAAGACACCACCACCCACCAGAAAATCCATCAGTTTCATATGCGACCCTCCTTGAGCCGTGAGACATAGGCCAGGACTTCTGCCACAGCCCCGTACAATTCGACCGGGATCGCCCGGTCCAGTTCACAGGAAGCAAACAACATGCGGGCCAGTGGGCGGTTTTCAACCAGAGTCACCTGGTGTTCGCGGGCGATCGCTTTGATTTGTTGCGCCACCAAGTCCTTGCCCTTGGCCACCACGACCGGAGCTTTATCCTGGCCGGCTTCGTAGCGCAGGGCGACTGCAAAGTGCGTTGGATTGGTGATTACCACACTGGCTTCAGGTACCGCCTGCATCATGCGGCGCGCTGCCAGCTGGCGCTGGATCTGGCGGATCCTCGACCGGGTTTGTGGATTACCTTCCATCTGCTTGAATTCTTCCTTGACCTCTTCCTTGGACATCATCTGATCCTTTTCGAAACGCCACCACTGATAAACCAGGTCCACCCCGGCAATTCCCAGAAGGACCAGGGCACTGCGCAGGGCAATCTCTTCGATCAGGTCAAAAATGGTCTGGGTTGCCGTCGCCAGGTCATTGGCCAGCAAAAAACCCAGGCGGAGCAGATTGATTTTCAGGACTGGGTAGGCCGCTGCGATGAGAATGATGATCTTGAGCAGCGCTTTGACCAGTTCCGCGACACTGCGCGAAGAAAACAGGCGTTTGAATCCCTCCAGCGGGTTGATCCGCTCAGGTTTGACCGCCAGAGCTTCTGTAGAAACGAGAAATTGCGTCTGAGCCAAGTTGATTCCGACCGCCAGGACCAGGGCCAGACCCATGACCGGGGCAAGCGCTTTGATCATCAGGAAGACACTCTGGCGATAAGCCAGCTGAGTCATCAGGATGGTCAGGGACTCGCCCTGCGGAATCCAGTCTTCATAGACCGTTACCAGCAGGCTTTTGATGGTAAGGCTCATCCACCCGAAAAGCAGACCAATTGCCAGGACAAAAACCAGGATCTGAAACGAGCTGGAAAGATCCGTGCTCTTCATGACCTGACCGCGCTTCCGAGCATCCGCCTTCTTCTTGGCTGTGGCTTTTTCCGTCTTTTCACCGCCGCTCATGCCACACCCCCCAGCAGCTGAAGGGTCTGAGCCGACGCCGCAAAGAGCTGTTCGAACACCTGATCAGAAAAGGCGCCATACAAGGGTTGCATACCAAGCAGGACCACCATCCCCAACAGTGTTTTCATGGGGATGCCAATCATGTAGGCATGGATCTGGGGGACCGAGCGCATCAGGATCCCGAGGAAAGCCTCGACCAGGAGCGAGGCCCCGATCATAGGCAGGCTCAGGCTGACAGCGAGGGAAAAGGAACTTGTGAACTGGGAGATAACCAAGGGGGCTATGGCTGTCCAGGACAAAGCCGCGCCCACCGGAGCCAGCCGGAGTGATTGACTCAGGATGCGGATCAGGTGGAGATGGCCATTGTTGGCCAGAAAGTACAGCAAAAGGCCCATATTGAGAAAAACACCGCTCAGAGGCGCCTGGGTAGACGTCTGGGGATCGAGGACACTGCCGATGCCCAGCCCCAGCTCGACGTCTATGATCTGGCCAGCCACCTGAGTCAGGCTGACAAAGATCTGGCCGACAAAACCCAGGAGCAGGCCAATTCCAGTCTCCTGCAAGATCAGAAAAGCGTAGGTCACGACTGGGTAGTCGGCTGGTTCGACTGGCAGATCTTGTACGGGAACCAACAGCAGCGTCAGAAGCAAGCAGAAACCAACTTTAAACTGGACAGGCAGGGTACGGCGGCCAAAGACCGGCGTTGCCAGGAAAAAGCCGCTCAGACGCAGAAAAATCAGAAAATAATGTGGCAGCAAGGCGGGGTCGGGCAGGGGTACCGTCCAAGTATTCATATTCATTCCACCAGCGTTGCAATGCTCGCAAAGACCTGGAGCGTGAATTCAGTCAGGCGCGTCAGCATCCAGCTGCCAAAAAACAGCAGGGACAGCAGGATGCTGAGGATTTTCGGGATGAAGACCAAGGTTTGCTCATTGATCTGAGTCATGGCCTGGAAAATCGAGACAACCAGGCCAACCGCGAGGCCAATCAGCAGCACCGGTGCCGAAACTTCGATCACCACAGTGATGGCTTCTTTGAAAATTTGGAGGATGACGGCCTGGTCCATGATGGATCTCCTGTCTGACTGATTTTGAAGTTGCTTTTGAGGTTGATTTTGGATCGGGCTGGCTTGGTTTTCAGTGGAAACTGTCAAACAAGGTTTTGATCACGAGGGTCCAGCCATCGACAAGAACGAAAAGCAGGATCTTGAAGGGCAGAGAGATGACCGTGGGTGGCAACATCATCATGCCCATCGACATCAGCGTGCTGGCGACGATCATGTCGATCACCAGAAATGGAACAAAAATGAAAAAACCGATCTGAAAGGAGCGCTTGAGTTCACTGGTCACAAAGGCCGGAATCAGGACACGGGTGGGAATGTCTTCAAGGGTTGGGACCGATTCGATCTGGGCCAGATCCATGAACAATTCAAGATCTTTTGTGTACACCTGGCGCGTCATGAATGCACGCAAAGGCTTGATTGCCTCATCAATGGCCACCGACTGGGTGATTTCACCGGCCACATAAGGCTCATAGGCATTAGCTTGGATCTCGCTGATAAAAGGACCCATGAAAAAGAAGTTCAGGATCAGCGCCAGCCCGATCAGGATCTGGTTGGGTGGCATTTGCTGCAGACCCAGAGCATTTCTCACAAACGAGAGGACGATCAGGATCCGGGTGAATCCAGTCGTCAGGATCAGGATCGAAGGCGCCAGGGCCAGAATGGTCAGGAGAACGAGCAGGTTGATGCCGTCGCCCTGGTCGGCCGGTAACTGGATCGAAACCGCTGCAACGTTCTGTCCCCACAGGAGAGGGGCGAAAAGCCCCGTCGCCACCAGGCAGACTTTAGCCAGAACGTTTTTCCGGATCACAGGCTGTTCAGTTGTCTTTGTGGTCCGGCGGGCCAGAAGTCCTGCGTGTACAAGCGGCATGGATGAGATCCTTTCCTTGGGATATCCAGTGATTGATCTGTTGATACATGAGTGGGCGGGCACTGTTCGCTGCGCTGTCATGAGACGACTCCAGTGGTCCCTTTTCCCTGACCAGTGGGTCCAGCACCGTAGCGAATGCGGGCAGATCAACTGCCTCGCCCAGCGTGATGTGCTGGGGAGTCACACCAGCCAGATAAATTTTTTCGCCCACCTGGACCAGAAGCAACTGACGATCTCGGCCGAGACTGAGCCGCTCGATCACCTTGAGCTGGCTGGTGTGTCGGGTCAGATGCGGTCTTCGGGCCAGCAAGCGTGTCCCCCAGTAAGCCAGGGCAAAGACCAGTCCCATCAGAACCAGAGCGCCGATGTTTTGCAGCCAGCTGGGCGAGTTTTCTGGCGCAATCAGAGCGATCGTCACGCAACCATTCATACGTTTGACCGCACTTTGCGGGCGCCGGAGAAAACCTCCGTGATCCGCACCCCATAGTTGTCATCGATCACGATGACCTCGCCTTTGGCCATGCTTTTGCCGTTCACGACCACGTCAACCGGCTCGCCAGCCAAGCGGTCCAAGGCAACAATCGAGCCGATATTCAGCTCCAGGATTTCCTTGATTGGCCTTTTGCACTGCCCCAGTTCGACGGTGATCTGCAATGGAACATCAAGGATCAGGTCCATGCCGCTTTCGGGCAGCTGGCTGGTAACTTGTTCCTGAGCATCGAAACTGACCAGTTCAATCGGCCTGGCCTCGATCGTCCGGACAGGTTCCGGAACCTGTTTGCCGGCCCGGCCAGGCATAGCAGGCGGGACGGAGCGGGCTACCGGGGCGGGTTCCTCTGCCGGCACCGGCAGAGGCGCAAGTGCCGGCCTGGCAGGGGTTGGCGCCGGCCTGGCAGAGGTTGGTGACGGCGTTGCCACCTGGATCGGACCCAAGACCCGCTCGACCAGCTGGCGGCCAAAATGCACCGGCATCAGCTGAATGATGTTGCTGCTCAAAAGACCTTCGATTTCCAGCTTGAACTGAGCCCGGATCAGTTCGGGCTGCATATTTTCGACCAGACCCGCCAAATGATCCTGAGTCAGTGTGACGATCTGGGTCCGCGGCGGCGAAATATTGACCGGATGGTTGAACATATCGGCCATGGCTGTGGCCATGCCGCCCATCATCTGGTTCATCGCCTCACTGATGGCGCTCAAGTGCATGTCCGACAGCTCCTCATCGCGAACCACCCCGTTACCGCCCATCATGACATCGGTCATGATCTTGACGTCATCTATTTGAAGAATGAACAGGTTGTGGCCAACAAAGCCGCTGGCGTACTCCACATCGACCATGACATAGGGCACCTGATGCTGACTGGAAATATGCTCCATGGAAATGATCGCAACATCCGGGGTGGTGATGACAACTTTGCGGCCGAGGATGGCATGCAGGGCTGTGGCTGCGGCACCCATGCTGATGTTGCTGATCTCACCCAGTGCATCCATTTCAATCGCTGACAGGTCCGTCATGGCTTGGGATCTGCCAGTCTCCAGGCTGGATTCGTGCTCACCGGCCAGCGCCTGCTGGAGCAATTCATCGATTTCGGTCTGGGACAATGTTTCAGACATGGGCAGCAGCCTCCTCATTGATTCCTGTGATTTTGATGGCATAGCGGCGGTTTTTGGTGCCTAGTATGCCGGAAAGACGGGGAATATGACCGATGTTGAGCTGGATAGGGTCGCCGACCCGGTTATCGAGATGGATCACGTCACCCACCTGGAGATTGACCAGGTCGCGGACTGTGAGCGTGGTTTCCGACAAAATACCCTTGATCGTGACCGGTGTCATGGCCAAAGACTGGAGCAGGACATCCTGGCAGGAATTTTGAACAGGGACTTTGGCTCCCCGGGAGGCCAGAAGGCTGGTGTTCAAAGATTTGGCAACGGGTTCCAAGGCTATCTGGGGCAGGCAGAAATTGAACAGGGATTCGACTTCACCAATCGTCAGTTTCAGCGTCAGGATCGCGATGGCTTCACTCGGTGGAGCGATCTGGGCATATTGCAAGCTCGTTTCCAGAGCATCAAACCGGGTTTCGGTCTTGACAATTTTCTCCCAGGATTCATCGATCAGGGGCAGAATCTGGCGGATGATCCTTTCGAGGATGGCCAGATCGATTTCGGTATAAGGCCGCGCCTCGGGGCTTTGCACACATGTGCCTCCCAAGATGCTTTCGATGACCATGTTGGCCATTTCCGGAGAGATGCGCAGCAAGATCGGCCCTTGCAACGGTGGCATCCGGATCAGGACTAAAAGGCTCTGGGCTGCGATGGAGTTGGTGAATTCGTAGTGGGTCTGTTCTTCCACCGAGGCCAGGACGCAGTCACAAAACGTGCCGAGAATACCTGTCAGGCGCGTGGACAGTAAACGGGCATATGTTTCAAATACATGGCCCAGGGTACGGATCTGGTCACGCGGGATCCGGTTGGCTGTGCGAAAGTCATAATTGCGGATTCGGCCCCGCTTCTCGGTTTTGCTTTCCAGGGTAGGTTCCTCACCGGAAGTCAAGGCCAAGAGCAGCTGGTCTATTTCGTTCTGGGACAAGATATCTGCCATGTGTCCTCTCCCGGCTTACTGGATTACAAAGGTGTTGAAGTAGATTTTGAGGAAATCATCGGTGTCAAATTCAGAGTTGAGGCGCTCGAGAATCTCTTCATCGAGATGGCCCTCGATCCTTTCCTGTTTGAGATCTTCTTCTGTCTTGCTGCGCAAAATGGCATTGATGGCATTCCTGATCACATGATTGTTTTCAACATAAAAAGCTTCCTTTTCACTGTCAGCGAGTTTGAAAACAATATCTGTACAGAGCAGGCGCCGGCTGTCCGCAATGTCGGTGACAAATTGCTCCCCTGGATCCAGGGTAAAGCTCATGTCAATAGGTTCTTGCGGCATGAAAAAGAAATAGTAGCCGGCTGCGCCGCCCAGAACCAAAAGGATGAGAATGATTGGGATGATTTTTTTCATAGGGTGTCTAAGTGATTCCTTTCAGCTCACGATGATGACATCGACCCGGTTGTTCAGGTCCTGTCCCTGGGTCGTCTCATCACTGGCGACCGGTCGTGCGCTGCCATAACCAATCGTGCAGGCAAGGTCCTGGGCCAGTCCGCTGCTGGCCATGATCCGTTGCAGGACTTTCGCCGAGCGGCGTGCAGCCAGTTCCCATTTGCTTTCGATATCTCCCTCCGGCGGTGTAACGCCATCGGTGTGGCCTTCTGTGCGCAGCGATTTGACTTGCGGAGTGTAATTGCGGATGATCTGTGCCGCCCCATCGAGTACCGCTGCCGCATCTGGTTTGAGCTGGTCACTGCCGGATTCAAAGATGACCGATGCAACCAAACGGATCAGCAGCTGTGAGTTCTTGGTTTCGACAGACAGGCTTCCCCCGATTGCAGATCCCTGTATGTAAGCCTTCAAGTCATCCTGTAACTGGCGGACCTTTGGGTCTTCAGTCGGTTTGGGTTTAGCTGTGGTCGCCTGGGTCGTTTCCTTGGTGGTTTCCTCAGTGGTTTCCTGGACCGTTGGGCTGGCTGCAGAAGCTTTCACAGATTCAGACGGTTCGGTGACTGTTGGTGTCAGGTTTTCTGTGATGATATCGGCTTCATCTTCAGGGTCGCGCAATGTCTCAGCCGGGAAACCACGTGGAATGGTATTGGCCAGCGGGTTAACGCTCTGGATTTTACCGTTGCTGGTGGCAGCGACCGGCTGGGGCGAACCGGAAAAGGAGCTGACAAAGGCTTGCCATTTGGCTGCATCCAGGGATGAGAAGGAATACAAGAGGACGAAAAAGGTCAGCAACAAGGTGACCAGGTCGCCATAGGTGTCCATCCAGTTGGCCCCACCCGGAACATCATCATTCGGTCGCCGTCTGCCCATCGATTCCATCCATGCTTTCTTCTAAAGTTGATTCGCTGCTGACCTTACTTGTCCGCAAATCTTCCGGGACATACGAGATCAGTTTTTCCCGAATGATCCGCGGATTGCTGCCCTGCTGGATCATCAGGATCCCCTGGAGCAGCATCTCGCAGCGGGCCAGGCGCAAGGCATTGGCGGCGCGCAGTTTAGTGGCCATCGGTGTGAAAATCAGGTTGGCCAGGATGACGCCGTAAAAGGTCGTGATCAGGGCGGTGGCCATAGCAGGGCCCAATGCGGCACTGTCCGACAGAAACATCAGCATGTTGATCAGGCCGATCAGCGTGCCGACCATACCAAACGCGGGTGCCAGGCCTGCCATGCTCAGGAGAATTTTAACCGGGACCTGGTCATGCTCCTCAGTAAGGGCTATCTCCCCTTCGAGGATTTCGCGGACCAGTTCCGAATCCGTGCCATCAACGATCAGTTCAATCCCCTTTTTCAGGAAAGGATCCTGAAATTCCATCCCGTCCAAGGCCAGCATCCCTTCCCGGCGGGCTTTATTGGCCAGATCCAGCACGTTGTCAAGATCGCCCATGAGGTCAATTTCACTGCCCTGGAAGACTTCACGCAGACTTTTGAGCAGCTGCCTGAAATTTGCGGTCGGATAAGATGCCAGAGCAGCAGCAAACACACCGCCAAAGACAATCAGCACGCTGGGCAAATCAACATACCGCTTGAGGTCACCACCCAGCAAGATGCTGAACACGATCAGGACGAAACCGATCAGGATGCCTGGCAAAGTTGTGGTCTTCATCACACAACCTCACAGCCTGTTTCGTGGGGGGCCTGTCCAGCCCAGGCCAGACCGGAGCACCGGTTACGGTACTCGATGATTTTTTCGAGAATGCAGTTCGAGCTTTCCTCGACCAGGATCCGCTTGCCATTGGTCATGGTGATGATCGTGTCAGGCCGTTCTTCGATCAGCTCGATCAGGTCACAATTGAGAATAAAAGGTGTGTTATTGAGACGGGTCAGCTGGATCATGGTTCACCTGCCAGTTTAAGATTTAGCGTTTGAGGTTGACCAGCTCTTCAAGCAGCTGGTCGGAAGTCGTGATCACGCGCGAGTTGGCCTGGAAGCCGCGCTGGGTGATGATCATGTCGGTAAATTCCTTGGCCAGGTCGACATTGGACATCTCAAGTGAAGATGGATTGAGGAAAGGTGCCCCATTGGCACCGGGGAGGTTGACAACGGCCGGGCCAGAGTTCTGGCTTGCGCTGTACAAGCTCTCCCCCAGTTTTTCCAGGCCGCCCTGGTTGTTGAAATTGGCCACTGCAATCGTGGCAATCGTTTCCTTGGCCTCGGTTGTGGAATTGATGCCGATCACGTCACCATTTCGTGTCACGGCAATGTTGTAGTAATTTTGCCCAATCGTGATGTTGCCAAGGGCTCCTGGTGGGATCTGTCCTTGCACCATAAGCCCGCCTGAGGTGACCAGATTGCTGTTGCTGTCGAGGAAGAAATTGCCAGCACGCGTGTACAGCTCACGGTTGCCATCTTTAACCACGAAAAAGCCGTCGCCATCGATGCTCAGGTCCAGCGGAGCGCCGGTGTATTCGATCGCCGCCCGAGTCTGCATGACATCGATCGATCCGAGTGCGACACCGAGACCGACTTGCTGGGGATTGGTACCGCCAAAATCTGTTGTCGGGGCTGATGCCGGAGCCAGCGTCTGGCTGTAGATATCCTGGAAAGTGACGCGGCTGCTCTTAAAGCCGATCGTGTTGACATTGGCGATGTTATTGCCGACAACGTCCATTTTGGTCTGATGGTTTTTCAGGCCGGATACACCGGCGTACAGGGATCGCAGCATGGTTGTTTACCTCCGTTTGTCTAATGGTTTCCTTCAGATATTTCTTGGTTACACATACACGGTTTCGGTGTCGCTGGCTGTGTCTGCTGGCTTTTGGTCTGAGATCAGGGCCACAGGCACATCCGGCAGGAAGACACTCAGCCCGGTGTTAAAGGGCAACTGTCTCCCATCGACCTCGAGGTAGGCTTCACCGTTTTTCAGGAAAGCCCGCGTCACCTGGCCGACAACGGTTTCGGCATTGCCACTGTCATTCGTCAAAGTGGTTGCAATCGATTGGCCGACGAGTCCGAATGCCTGGGCGGACTGGAAGGATTGATTCAGACTCTGCATCTGTTCCAAGGAACTGAACTGGGCCATCTGGCTGATGAATTCTTTGTCCTCGAGCGGCTGCATGGGATCCTGGTTCTTGAGCTGAGCCACCAGGATCTTGAGGAAAGCGTCCTGGTCCAGTGTCTGCGTCGTGGCCCGAGTCAGCGTGCTGACAGTAGCCGTACTGCTGGTATTCTGCAGGGATGAAATTGCTTCGATAGCCATGGTTGATCCTTTCAAGTCCATCGGTCGATGTAGCTGGAGACGGGATGCCGGAGCGGCGGACGGATTTCTCTGCCTCCGGTGTCCTGCTGGCTGGGGATTGATTGGCTCCCCTGTCCCTGATCATGCTTGTTGGGGGGCTCTTGTGGTGATGATTGTCCCTGATGCTGCTGAAAGGGATGATCCTGAGTGAAAGCGCTTTGCTCATAGACCACTGCGATGCTGGCGCAGGCGATTCCTTTGTCCGCCAGGGCTGACTGCAAAGTCTGAACTTGGCTGCCCAGCAATTGGGTCGTCTCAGGGTTGTCGGCAACAATCCGGGCGCTCAGTCCTTGTTCTGACTGCTCAAACAAGATCTCCAGCTGACCCATCGTGTCGGGCCGCAACCGGACAGTCAGCCGTTGGCCGTCCGGCTGCTTCTCAAGCACAATCGCAGCCACCAGATGTTCCCAGTCCAGCCCTGGTTTCGAAAGACTCTGACTGGCCGTGCTTTCTGACTGGCTTTGCTCCGGGACTGCCATTTCCAGGGCTGGCTGGTCTGATGTCCAGACTGGCCCTGGTTCAAACTGCTCATCTGCCGTTTTCTCTATTCTTCCCCGATGCGACAAGCTGCCCGCTTCGGCGTCTGATTGCTCAGAATTTTCTGGTTGCTCAGAATTTGAGGTGTCCGCTCCAGATGTGATGACGGATACCTGGTGAGGCTCAATTGCCGTGGCAGAGGGCTCCCCTGCCAGCACAGGGTCTGCCATGGGTTCCGGTTTGACAGCCAGGGCAGCAGGATCGGAAAGATTCTCAACGGATGCGAGTTGCATCAGCTGTTGATTCTGAAGGGACGGTCCATTGTTGCTGGTCGGGGGATCGGCCGGTGGGGCAATCGCTCCTAATTGTCCCTGGCTCGTGCCGGGCATCTCCTGTCCCCGTACAACAGGCCGGGCCAGCACGGTCCAGATCTGGGCAGCCATGCTTGTTTCAAGTTCAGCTGGATCAGCCTGGATCAGGGGCGGTTCCTGACCTGGAAGTCCAGTGAGTGCCTGGATGAGAGCGACAGCAAAAGAGCAATCCTCCGGCTGGATCTTCTTGATGTCCTCTGGTGCGGGTCCGTGGCCTGGACCTGAGACTTTGACCGGCAGTGCTTGCATGGCGATGGGTGCGCTCATGCGCGACTGCCCATCTGGACGGCGCGGTGGGAAGTGCTGGAGACAAATTCGTCCATCACCTTGTCCTGCTCCCGGGCATCTTCGGCCAGATAGGCTTCGTGTTGCTGATCGCGCAAGGTTTTCAACGATTTAACCTCCGTGAAAATCTCACGCAGCTGTTCCTGACACAGGTTTCTGGCCTGCCAAGCTTGTTCGGTGGCCTTGTGCTGCAGTTCGATCTGCTCGCGCAAGGCATTGATGTGATGGACTTCCTGGAGAAGCGATTGGGAGCGAAATCCATTTTGCACCAGCTCGTACCAGCTGTTGAGGGCGTGATCCTTCTCCTTGTTCAACGCATCTTGCCGCTGCTGTTCCTGGGCTAACCGCTCTTCCGCATGGGCCAGGTTTTTCTTGGCTTCCTGTTCCAGCAGGCGTTTGGCAGCAAGGACGGATTCGAGGGGAAAAACAAATTTTTTCATGACTGGCCTCCCATGATCTGGATCATTTTCCTGACGGTGTCAGATAGGGGAACAGATTCCTGAATGTCTTGTTGCAGCAGCTGGTTGATCTGAGGCCGCAGCAACAAGGCGGCATCGATTTCCGGATTGGAACCCTTTTTGTATGCTCCAATGTTGATCATGTCTGCAGCTTCCTTGTACACACTCATTTGGGTTCGGATGAATCCGGCGGCTTGGCGATGGCTCTCCGGGACAATGGCGTTCATGCTCCGGCTGATGCTCGCCAGAATGTCGATGGCCGGAAAATGATTGCGATGAGCCAGGGATCGCGACAGGACAATATGGCCGTCGAGTATGCCGCGCACGGTGTCGGCAACAGGTTCATTCATGTCATCACCTTCGACCAGGACTGTGTAAAGCGCGGTGATTGTCCCCTTTTCGGCACTGCCACTGCGTTCTAAAAGGCGTGGCAGCACATTGAACACGGACGGTGTATAGCCTCTGGAAACGGGCGGTTCGCCAACAGACATACCGATCTCCCGCTGGGCCATGGCAAAGCGGGTCAGGGAGTCCATCAGCAACAGCACTTGGTTGCCCTGGTCGCGAAAATACTCCGCAATTGCTGTGCCGAGGAGGGCTGATTTCTGGCGCACGATGGCCGGCTGATCCGAGGTGGCCACCACGAGGACTGATTTCGCCAGGCCTTCTGCTTTCAAGTCATTTTCGATAAATTCCCGAACTTCGCGACCTCGCTCACCAATCAGGGTGATGACATTGATGTCAGCCTGGGCATTTCTGGCAATCATGCCGAGCAGCGTGCTTTTGCCAACACCGCTGCCGGCAAAAATCCCCATGCGCTGACCCTGGCCGCAGGTCAGAAGACCGTCGATGGCCGAGATCCCCAGGGAAAGTGGTTGCTCGATCCGCTGCCTGGCCAGAGGATTGGGCGGTGGGTTGTCTGACTGATAATGGGTTTCCGGTATGATCGGTCCGAGATCGTCCATGGGTTCACCCAAGCCATTGAGTATGCGGCCTCGCAAGGCTTCACCGACTGGAACCTGGAGGGATGTGCCCAGCCCGACCACCTTGCTGCCCGATCCAATTCCGGACACCGGACCAAAAGGCATGAGCAGGTTGTGGTGGCCCTTGAATCCGACCACCTCGGCGATCACCGGCTGACCGTCGGTCTGGGGATAGATCCGGCACAGGTCACCTATTTTGGCCAGCGGACCAATCGATTCGATGGTCAGGCCAATCACCTGGCAGACCGTACCTGTATACTCAAAGGTATCCATGTGCTGGAAAACCGGCAAATATCTGTCTGCTGCAAAAGGGATCATCGGCTCACCGCCGTCATCAGCTGCCTGATTTTATCCAGCTGCACCGAAGTGCTGGCATCGATCATCCCGGATTCACTTGCCACAATCAGGCTGCCCGGCTCAAGGGACGGATCCGCCTTGAATGAGAGAACTTGCCCATTATTCTGGAAGTTATAACCAAATTCAGCTGTCAAATACGCCAGATCCGTCTCATGGACCCGACAGTCAATTTTGATGCTGGCTTTTAATTTGGATAAGGCCTGGCGGGTCAGGGCTACAAAAGCTTGATCGTTTCTTTTGAGTTCCAGATTGAGAATTTTCTCTGCAATCGAAACACTCAGCTCGACCAGTTGTGGTTCGATCTGGTCCAGCTGTTCCTGAGTGCTGGCCTGGATGTCGGACAAAGCCGCCTGGAAGACCTCCTGCAGATTTTGGGCTTTAAGCTCGTAATCAGCCTTGGCTTCCTGAATTCCAGTAGCGAATCCACGGGCGAACGCGTCCTGCTCAATGCTTTCTGCCTGCTGGCGTGCCTCTTGGAGTATTGCTTCGGCTTGCAGACTGGCCTGTTCGATCAGCCGTTCGGCAGCGCTCCGCCGCTCGGCCTGATGCTGCTCATCAGAAAGCGCCCGCGCAAGCGCGCCGGTCTGGTGCAGCCAGGGTCCTGCGGTTTCCAAATCCACCGCGGGCCGGATCACCGGCCGGACGTCACCATAAGTGACGCTGTGAGATTTATGGATCTTAGTCAATGAGCTCCTCCTTACCGCGAGCCATAATGATTTCACCGGCTTCATCGAGCCGGCGGATGGCCATCACGATTTTCTGTTGCGCTTCTTCAACGTCACGGAGTTTGACCGGGCCTTTGATCGACATCTCGTCTTTGATCATTTCCTGCAAGCGTTTCGACATGTTTTCAAAAATGTATTCAGACACTTGTGGTTTAACCCCTTTGAGGGCCAGGACCAGTTCATCGTTGTTGACCTCCTTGAGCACACGCTGGATTGAAAGCTTGTCCAGCTTGACAATGTCTTCAAAGAGGAACATCTTGCTCCTGATTTCTTCCACCAACGCTTCATCACGGGATTCCAAACTCTCCAGGATGAATTTTTCCGTGCTGCGGTCAATGGAATTGAGGATGTTGACCGTAGTCTCGATGCCCCCGACATGGGTCAGGTCGTTGAAACCGAGCGAGGTTAGTTTCTTTTCCAGGATTTTCTCGATCTCCCGGATATGTTCGGGTGACGTTTTACCCATGTGGGCAATTTTGCTGACCACTTCAGTCTGGATGGCATGCGGCAGAGCACTCAGGATTTCCGCAGACTGGTGCGCTGCCAGATACGAGAGGATCAGGGCAATGGTCTGAGTCTGTTCGTTCTTGATGATGTTGAGGATCTGGGTCGAATCGAGGCGGCGGGCAAAATCAAATGGGCGTACTTGCAGGGATGTCGAGAGTTTGCCGATCAATTCACAGGCCTTCTGCTGGCCGACGGCATGATTCAAAATGTCACGGGCATATTCGATCCCGCCCTCCAGGATGTAGTTCTGGGCCAGGCAGGCTTCGCCAAATTCGCGCAGGACTTCGCTTTTAGTCTGGTTGTCGATGCGCCGGACATTGGCGATTTCAACCGTCAATTGTTCGATTTCTTCTTCAGACATTTGCTGCAGGACTTTGGACGAATAGTCGCGGCCCATAGATATCAGCAAAATCGCAGCTTTTTCCCGAGCTGTCCGAGTCCTGTTTTCTGCCATGCCACTCATCGGGATTCCTCAGCCATCCAGCCACGGATGATATTGGCTGCCAGTTCCGGATTCTCCCGGACATAACGTTCTGCAACTGCTTTGTCATCGGTCAGATGCATGGTGTGATCTGGTTCCAGGCTGACCGAAAAATGGGAGTCGACCTGTTTTTCTGTCCGCTGGTTCGGATTGAGTGACGGGAACATCTCATACACTTCATCAGTCTTATCCAGTTTGACCCGCTTGGCATTGGACCCCATCTTCTTTTCCTTGTGCCCTGCAGCGGTCTGGCTTTTTGCTCTGGCCGGCTTTTCTTTGCGGAAAATGCTGGCAATCAGACCCAGGATAACCAGCGCGACCAGCAAGGCTGCGCCCATCATCACAAAAAACTGGGTTTGCTGCCATTTTTGGGCCTGCTGCTCAATCAGGTTGTACGATGTCCAGCTGTCGGTCATGGAGCTCTGGCCATTGAAGGGCAGCGCCGTAACCTGGATCGAGGTCGCCGGCACACCAACAGCACTGGCAATCATGTTCGCCACATCCTGTGAATAATCGATGCCCTGGATGGCGTTCTGGTCCAGAACAACCGACACACTCAAGTCTGCAAGGGTGCCCTTGGCCTTGACCAGGCTTTCCTTGATCGAAGACACTTCATAGCTGATTCGTTCGGAATTTTTCTCATAGGCGGTGCTATCAGCTGCTGCAACAGGATACACTGGGGCTGCTGCTCCATTGGCATCCGCACCGGCTGCCTGGTTAGCTGCATCGGCCTGGCTGGCACTGTCCAGGATCTTCTCAATCGACTTGATCACACCGGTATTGTCTGCTGAAGCAGGTTCAAACGTCATGCTTTCCACAACTTGTTCATCAAAATTGAGTCGGACACTGACCTCAGCCAGGACTTGTTCCATTCCAAAAACGGGCTGCAACAAGGCCAGGACCTGCTTTTTCAGGCGTTCTTCCACCTGCTGTTCCAGTCCAATCTGATCTGCAGTCAGCATCTGTCCCTCGTCTTGATCCACGGAAAGGACATTCATGTTACTGTCGATGATCGTGATTCCCTCGGGCAACATGCCTGGAACACTTTTCTCAATCAAGGACGCAATGGCCTGGACGTTGGTGGCATCGAGCACAGTCCCTGGGCGCAAGGTCAAAAGCACCGCGGCCGTGGCCGGATCAGCCTGATTTTCAATGAGAAAGCTGCTTTTTTCCGGAATGTTTAGGGAAACCCGGGCTTTGACCACACTGTCAAAGGTTTCGATCGCGTTTTCCAAATCTTTCTGCAGCTGATAGCGGCGATAGATCTGCTTGTCAGACTCTGTCATGCCAAAGCCTGTGCCTTGCTGGAGGATATCGAGGGTTTCGCCATCCTGGGGGAAGCCCTCCGCGGCCAGATCCATGCGCAGGGCATCGACCTGGTCCTTGGGTACAAGAATGGTATCTGTTCCTTTAGGCTTGGCTTCGATTTTGCGTTCTTCCAGCTGTTGTAAAATGACCCCGGCTTCCGATGCAGTCAAGCCTGAATAGAGCACAGCATATTGGGTCTGGTTCAAGATCCAAACCATGATCCCAGACACCAGCAGCAGCAAAACCACCAGGAGCACCAGCAGCTTGCGGCGTGCAGCCGACAAATTCCGCCAGAACTCGCTGATTGGCTTGAACAGACCCGATATGAATTTTGGCACAGTTGTTGTACTCATTCGTCTGGCAGATCCTTACAGTTGCATACGCATGATTTCGTTGTAGGCATCCAAGGCTTTGTTGCGGATCTGCACGGTCATTTGCAGAGCAAGATCAGCTTTTTCCGCCGCCAAGACCACTTGGTGGACCGAAGTAGCCTGACCCGTCAACAGGCCGATGCTCTCTGCCTGAGCGGCAGCCTGAGCTTCCCGGGCTGGCTGCAGTGCCTGGCCTAGCCAGCTGGAAAAATCACTGGCAGGATCCTGAACACGCTCGATGGATGGCGCTGCGGCAGACTGGAGTGCGGAAACTGACGAAAGTGCTTGTACCATGACTATCTCTTACCTTCCCATATCCAATGCTTTGAGGGCCATGCGTTTGGACGCATTCATAACGGTGATATTCGCTTCATAGGCTCTGGTCGCAGCGATCATGTCGACATATTCCCGGGCTATATCCACATTGGGCAACTGGACATAGCCGTTTTCGCCGGCGTCCGGATGAGACGGGTCGAACACCATCTGAAAGGGTGTCTGGTCTGCCTCTGTGGCCGAAACAACAACCCCGCTGGCTGTTGACTGGCCGCTGTGCTCCAGTTGGCTCAGTCGTTCCGCAAAGCTGGGTTCCTGCTGTGCCAGGACCACGGATTTTCTCTGGTACGGTCCGCCTTCAGCGGTCCGTGTTGTCTCGGCATTGGCGACATTCTGGGCGATGACATCCATGCGCAGGCTTTGGGCGGTCAGTCCGGAAGCGCTGATCTCCAGGGTTTTGAACAGGTTCATGGCTTATTTCCCCTCATTGAGGATCATTTTGATCCGGCCTAGTTCCTTGGAAACGGCATATGTCAGGGTATCGTAAAGGATCGAATTCTCGGCCAGATCGGTCATTTCCCGGTCAAGATCCACCGTATTGCCATCGAGTTTTTGGGAGATTGCCTGGTTTTCGGATATCTTTGCTTTCAGGTCATCCAGATCGAGTGTGCGGCTCAAGGCAGAGCCAAAAGAGCTGTCCGTCCTGTCAGCTGCAAAAAGACCCCCTGTCTGCAGCACCTGGCTGAAAACAGATTCAAAATCAACCGTCTTGCTTTTGTATCCGGGGGTATCGGCATTGGCAATGTTGGCAGCCAGGACCTCGTTTTTAGTCCAGACAGCATCAAGTCCCTTTTCCAGAATCGAGGTGTTCAGCGTCAGTCGTTCCAGCATCATTTTCCTCACATCTCTGGATCCAGCAACTTTCCAAGGAGCTGAATCCTGTTCAAAAAATGACGTCCCTGTCGGCACATTCGCATCCATGCGATGGTTTCACGCGCGCAAAAATTGACAGCTCTTTCGAGCATTCTTTCATTTTTTATTCAATTGTCCGATCAGCTGATTTGCAGTGGCTGGGAAAAGAAAAAGGCTCCTTGCGGCGCCCTCCGTACACTGAACAATGCAGAAATAGATCTCTGCATGAACCGGTAACTGGCTGCCATGGAATTGCTTCTTTAGGCCCTAAGCTTTGCGTAACAGGTTTTCACCTGCTCTGCCTTGATCGGTTTGTAATTATTGATAGCATTTACGGTAATTATATGGAGGTTCTGTTAAGCTGTCAATCGGATCCAGATTAAAAATCACACTCTTTTTGTCATTTTTGTAAACATCCTTGATCCATATTGCGCAAAAATGACAAGGCAGTTTATAAAACCGTTGCCCGGACAACATGAATAAAGAAATCTCGTTTTAGTTTTTATATATGATCTATTTTGACAAAGCATCTGTGGCCTCGGTCCAATTGCACAAATGTTCAAAATGAAAGTTTAATAATGAGATTATTCATTTTAAGCCAACCTGCGTTTCCCGACCCATATGCCAAAATATGATGTCTGATCAAGCTCCGCTTGCAAGATGAATTCAACAGATCCGCGGCAGTCCTTCATACCAGGGCGTCGTCAGAAGACGACGGCCACCGATTTGGGTTCGCAGCACGATCCCTTTGTCTGACGTGATCTGGCCGATTTGAATGGCACCGGCAGATTCAGGAAATTGATTCAGGCTGTTTAGGGCCGCTGTTGCAGCTTCCTGAGCCACAATCGCAACAAATTTCCCTTCATTGGCCATGTTCAGAGGATCAAGGCCTAGTACGGCGCAGAGTGCTTGCGTTTCATGGTGCACAGGGATAGCCGCCTCATCTAATTCTGCGCCGCAGTCTGATGACTGAACCAGCTCATTCAACACGGTTGCCAACCCCCCGCGCGTGATGTCCCGCAGACAATGCACCGGCAGACCTTGGTCCAGTAAAGCACGCACAGGGCGGTGCAAGGGCGTGACATCGCTCAGGATCGCATTGTGAACGCCCATCCTCTGGCTCATGATGCAGGCCTGATGATCACCAAGCGGTCCTGAAACCAGAATAGCATCCCCCGGCCTGGCCTGGTCTGCTCCAAGGGGATTTTGACAATCCACAACGCCAAGGCCGGTGGTGTTGATCATCATGCCACCTTTGCCTTCCACAACTTTAGTGTCTGCCGCGACCAGCTCAATTCCTGTCTGAGCAGCAACCTGGGCCATGCTATCGACGATTCGTTCGAGATCGGCGATCAGCAAACCTTCTTCGAGAATAAAGCCAGCTGTCAGGTAACGAGGCCGAGCCCCCATCATCAGAAGGTCATTGACCGTGCCGGAGATGGCCAGGCGACCGATATCACCACCCGGAAAAAACAACGGAGAGATAACGAAACTGTCCGTTGTCAGCGCCAGATGCTCATGCTGGAGCAAATCTGATTTAGAATGACTCATTCCGGACCAAAGATCTGTTATGGAGAAAACAGCGGCATCTTCCTGCCGGCGTAAATATCGATTGCCAAGTCTGCTCGTAAATACCGACTGGATCAGCTGGGCGGTAGCCCCGCCACCGCCGCCGTGGCTTAATTGGATGACTGTATCAGGCATATTCTCAGATCCTCCCGCCTAAAGCGCCTGGTTTGCCAGATACCGGAAATGGATTCCGCAGGCGCCTTCTGTAGAAACCATACACGGACCAACTGGATTTTCCGGCCGACAGGTCCGACCGAACAGTGGGCAGTCCTCGGGTTCGAGCTTGCCGAGCATCAGCTCACCACAGCGGCAGCCGGGCAGCTCCTCATCTTCAATGGCCGCAGCCGGTCCGGCATCGAAAGCCGCATAGGGTCCCCTGAGGCGGTAGCCTGATTCCGGCAGAACACCCAGACCGCGCCAGGCCGCAGACTCGTATTCGAAAACTTCAGTCAGGACGGCCTGAGCTTTCTGGTTTCCGTCCGGCCGCACAATCGCTGGATATGCATTCTCCACCACACCTCGCGCAGGCATTTCACGGCGGCAAAGCTGGACCAGACGGGCGATCGCGCCGAGAACATCCTCAGCTTTAAAGCCGGCAACGACAAACGGTTTGCAGTAGGTCAAGGCATAGGATTCATAAGCCCGGCTGCCGATGATTGCACTGACATGGCCTGGCGCCAGAAAGCCATCGATGCCGGACTCAGGTGAGCAGAGCAGGTCAAGGGCCGGCGGCATGCGCCGCAGAGCAGTCAGCAGGCGCAAATTACCGATTGAGGCCTGGAGGGCTCGTTTGACCAGCAGGGCATAGGAAGGCGCGGTCGTCTCAAAGCCTACGGCGGCCAGCACGATGGTCTGTTCAGGATGCGTCCGGCAAATCTCGAGGGCATCGAGTGGTGAGTAAATCATCCGGACCTGGCCACCCCTGGCCATGGCCTGGCCCAGGCTGCCCCTGTGGCCCGGCACCCGGATCAGGTCACCAAAACACAAGACCAGGTGGCCGGGTTGCTGAGCCAAGTCACATAATTGGTCGATGTAGGCGGATGGAGTCACGCAGACTGGACAGCCGGGGCCGGATACCAGCCGGATCTGCGGCGGCAGCAGGGAGCGTAAGCCACTCTGGGCAATGGCTGCCGTATGCGTACCGCAGACCTCCATCAAGTTCAGGCGAGGTCCTTGGTCCTTTTCCAGTATGGCCCTGGCCTCGGCAATCGAGCGGGGGGCTTTGGCTGGCGCGGCCTGACCAGCCTTCTGGTCTCCCGGGCTCATGGTCCCAGCTCCGCCAGGATTTCAAAAATATCGGCTGCCATGGCCGGATCGATCCGTTCCACCGCACAGCCAGCATGGATCAGCACATAGTCGCCGACGGTGGCAGCGACCAGCCCCATTTCCACGGTCATCTGGTTGCCATTGTATTCGGCCACTGCGAGGTGGTCTTCTTTCAGTTGTTTGATCCGGGCAGGTATGGCCAGGCACATGTTCACGGTTCCTTTCCAGTCAAAAGCCCCAGCCAGGCTTGGCCGAGACAGATACCGCCATCATGGGGCGGCACTTGTTCATTCCAGTACAGCTTGAATCCTTGAGGGGGCAAGTGTCGATCGAGCAGGGTCACCAGCAGGCCATTCTGGAAAACACCACCAGAAAGCGCCAGCCGGGTGATGCCAGTCTCATCTCGGATGGTGCAGGCAACCGTTGCGATCACATCGACCAGAGCCTGATGGAAGCCCAAGGCCAGCCGGGCCATGGTTTCTTCGTCGCGCCTTTGCTGCAGCACTCGGACCAACTCCCGGAAAACAGGGGCGGGATCGATCCTGATCAGAGTGTCCCTGCCCTGTCCCTTGGATCCGCCCGCCAGGTCAAAAGCCAGCGGCCAGGCCGCCCAGCCCTTTGCCCAGGCCTTTTGAGCCTGCCATTCGAGCAGGCTGCCGCATTCACCCTCGTAATGGTTGACGAGTGCCAGGCCTAGGCAGGCGCAAACCGCATCAAACAGGCGCCCGGTGCTGCTATTAGGCATGGTGTTGATACCGGATCGGATTGCAGTCCGGACGAGCTCAAAACTGACGCGGCTTACCTCTTGTCTGACTTCATCAGTCCGGGACTCGGCCAGCAGCCAGTCTGGGCTGTCCAGGCCTGCCGCCTCGAGATAGCCAGCCAGGCTGCGCCAGGCATCGCGCATGCCGCTGTCGCCGCCCGGCAGAGGAACCGGGCTGAAATGAGCCACCCGCCGGTAGGACCGGTCCTCACACAGCAGGAATTCTCCACCCCAGACTGTGCCGTCGGTACCGAATCCGGTACCGTCAAAGGCAATCCCGAGAACAGGGTCCTCGAGATGATGCTCAGCCAGGACAGAAGCAATATGGGCGTGGTGGTGCTGGATCCTGTGGATTTTTCCGTCTGCAGACACCCATGGGGCAGCCTGGCCGCTGATGTAGCCCGGATGCAGATCAATCATGATCCGGTCGGGCTTTTGCCCCAGCAGATGGCCCAAGTGATTCAGCTGGTCCTGCCAGGCGTGCTGGATATCAAGCACGGAGAGGTCGCCTGCCGGTTGCGTTGGCCAGGCAAATCCAGCCGTGGCGAAAGCAGCAGTTGCCTTGAGATCACCGCCCAGGGCCAGCACCGTCAGGTCGTTCCCTGTCGGTCCGGCCGATGTCTTACTTGCGATATCGATGGCCAGTGGCACATAGCCCCGCGCCCGGCGCAGCAGCTGCAGCCGGCCGGTCCAGCGCACAACCGAGTCATCGAGCCCGGTCAGGATCAGCCGATCGTGAGTCAGAAGACCCGCCAGCAAGGGCTGTTGCCGGGCGAAAGCCAGCATCGCAGCATCCTCAAAAATCAGCTGATCGCCAGTCCGGTTGGCACTGGTCATGACCAAGGGGCCGCAGGCCCGTGCCAGCAGGGCCTGGATCGGGGTCGAAGGCAGCAGGGCGCCGAGAAATGGGCTGCTCCTGGCAGTTGATGGAGCCAGGTCTTGCGCCGGCTGGCCTGGCATCTGGTCTGGTTCAGGCCTCTGGCCTTGTCGCCGAGGTCGCACCAGGACAACAGGGCGTTCCTGGCCCTGCAGCAAACGAGCTTCCGGCTCTGAAATCTCCGCATAGGTCGACAAGGCGGCAAGATCCGCAAATAGGACCGCGAACGGCTTTTGCTCGCGACCTTTTATCTGCCGGCAGACAGCGACAGCAGTCTCCCGGGTCGCCGCGCAGACCAGGTGAAAGCCGCTGTTGGCCTTGACGGCTATCACTTCGCCGCGCTGGATGGCTTGGATCGCCTGTTGGAGCGGATTCCCGCCTGCTTGTCCAGCGGATGCCTGCGCAGGCTCGTTTGCCGTTGGACCATCCAGGGCCACACGATCCAGATAGGACAGGACAGGACCGCACTCGGGACAGGCAATGGTCTGGGCATGATAACGCCGGTCGGTTTCAGTCCTGTATTCGGCAGCACAGGCCGAACAGAGTGGGAATCCAGCCATGGTAGTCTGTTCCCGGTCATACGGCAGCCGTTCCAGGATGCTGTAGCGCGGCCCGCAGTGCATGCAGCTGATGAAAGGATGGTCCTGGCGGCGGTTCGTATCGGATCGCAGTTCCTCTGCGCAGGCATCACACATAGCCAGGTCTGGAGCCGGAAAGCAAAGACCATCCTCTGCGCAACTGGCAGCAATGGCAAAGCCCGCTTGCGTCCACGCCGCCATATTTTCCCGTGTCACTCGGATGAAGACGGCCGGTTGCGGCTTTTCTGCCACCAACCGGCTGGCAAAACGGTCCAGCTCAGCCGCAGGGCCGCTGACCACAATTTCCACATGACCACCCGCATTGAGGACTTGGCCAGAAAGGCCGAGGCTTCTGGCCAGGCGGGCGACAAAAGGCCGCATCCCCACCCCTTGGACGATACCCCAGATTCGGATGCGTTCCGTTTTCATGCCCATCAAGGCAACAATAGGTCAGCCCGCTGCCGGATCCATTCCGCCACCGGTTCAAAGCCCATCCTGTTGCGGGCACTGACCTCAAGCACAGGCGCCGTCGGATTGAGTGCCCGGACCCCAGCCATGAAAAACGCCCGGTCAAAATCGACATATGGCAGCAGATCGGCCTTGTTGATCAGGATCAGGTCGGCTTTTTCAAAGGCCAGGGGGTATTTGTAGGGTTTGTCGCTGCCATCCGTGGTCGTGACGATCAAAAGCTTGACATGTTCGCCAATGACCATTTCCGCCGGACAGACCAGATTGCCAATATTTTCAATCAGCATCAGGCCGGGACCGCAAAAATCGAAGTCAGACATGACCTGGTCGATCTGATGCGATTCGAGATGACAGGCACCATGCGTATTGATTTGCAGAGTTTCCACACCGAGCTGACGCAAGGTCCGGGTGTCGATATCGGACTCAATGTCCCCCTCGACAACATAATGGTGCCAATCCGGCAAGTGCTCCGTCAGGGCAATGATGGTAGAGGTTTTGCCAACACCGGGGGCTCCCATGACATTGACGCTCAGGATGCCGGACTGGGTCAGGCGATCCTGCGTGGCTTGGGCCAGACGGTCATTTTCGGCATAGATCGATGCCATGACCTGGATTTTATCGGCCGGCACATAGCCGGAGACATCACGAGTGCCATCCAGGGCAACAGGATCAGGATCCATTTCCGGGCCATGGCGATGATCCGGATCATGGTCGAGTCCATGGCCACGATGGCCACGGAGTGGAAAGGGCAGGATTTGTCTCAAAGCTTTAGATTGGAACATGGTCTATTCTCCAGGGATCTGATCCGGCAGGGCCGGCCGGTTCAAGGGTCAGGCTTTCAATGTAAAACTCCTTGCCGATCGCCGTGGGGTGGCCGTTGACCCCGCAGGTCGGGCAGGCAAAGGTGAAGGGGCGTCGTTCAAAGTGCAGGCCGCAGGCTGGGCACTGCAGCTGGGGCCGGATGTGCCGGATCTTAAGCACAGCTCCGGCACAGAGGGTATTTTCCGCGATCAGGTCAAAGTACAGCTGGATGGTATCCCCGACATAGCCGGCATCATCTCCCACGACCAGGTCAATAGCCCGGACCTTGCGCTGGCCATGGCTGGCGGCTTCACGGCAGGCGACCTGGACGATGCGTTCGGTGATCGGGTACTCATGCATGGAAGGTGTCAACCACCTTGCCCGGCGCTGGGCGGGTATACTGCTGGTCCATGTTAAGGCACTTTTTCGGGCAGACTTCGACACAACTGTTGCACTGGATGCACCGCATGCGTTCAATCGACCATCCCTTGTCGGCCTTGGTCACCGTGATTGCATGCGTCGGGCATTTGCGGTCACACAGGCCGCAGAATATGCACTGCTGGATATCGATCTCAATATGGCCGCGAGTCCGGTCGAAAGGCTTACGTGCGGTAACCGGATACAACCGCGTCGCTGGTTTCGATACCAGGTTTTTGAATATGGTCTTGGCAAAAGGTACGAATGCCATGGTGCTTACCTCTCCGTACAGCTGATGCAGGGATCGATGGTCAGGACCTGCAACGGAACATCGGCCAGCTCGGAGCCAGGCAGGATTTTCAGGAGTGACGCCAGATTGGCAAAGGTTGGTGTACGGACCCGCATCCGGTCGAGGAATTTGCTGCCATTGCCACGGGTATAATAGATGACCTCACCGCGCGGTTGTTCAAGCCGGGCAAAAAATTCGCCATTGGGCGTGCCGGTCACTTTGATGTCGATCGCACCCTGCGGCATGCGCGTAAAGCACTGGCGGATCAGGTCAATCGATTGGAGGATCTCCTCGGCCCGCACCACGCAACGGGCATAACCGTCACCTTCCGTCCGGACAACAGGTGAAAAGTCGAGCTGGCCATAGGCTGCATAGCCGAGTAAGCGGCTGTCATAGGCAATGCCGCTGGCCCGCATCATCGGTCCGACAGCTCCCAGCAAGTGGGCATCTTCCTTGCTCAGAAGACCGACGCCGACCAGACGATGGCGCACCGTGGGGTCGTTGAAGAAGGTGTTGTTGATTTCCCGGATCCCACTTTCGACCTCTGCCAGCGTATCAAGAAAGCGCTTTTCCTGTTCGGAATCAATATCTTTGCGGACACCACCAATCTTGCAGACTGAAAAGATGACGCGGCCTCCGGTGGTCAGGTCGAACAGGTCGAGCACCAGCTCGCGCAGGCGCCAGCTCTGCATGAAGAGGCTTTCAAAGCCGAAGGCGTCTGCCAGAAGGCCGAGCCACATCGTATGGCTGTGAATGCGCGACAGTTCCGCCCAGATGGTACGCAGGAATTTCGATCGTTCGGGAATCTCCAGATTCATGATGCCTTCGACTGACTGGCAATAACCCATGCCATGGATGAAAGAACAGATGCCACAGATCCGTTCGGCGACATAGACATACTCCTGAAAATCTTTCTTCTCCACCAGTTTCTCAAGACCGCGGTGAATGAAGCCAATCGAGGGAATCGCCTCGATGACGCGCTCATCCTCGAGCACGAGGTCGAGGTGGATGGGTTCTGGCAGGACCGGGTGCTGGGGTCCGAAAGGGACAATCGTTCGCTTGCCCATGGTTATGCCTCCTTTTCAGTCTGGCCAGCAGACGGCGCGAAAGGAGTTTTCTGGGCGATCCGGTAGAAATTGCCCTGATAGTCGAGATTGATGTCTGTAAAAAAGACCCCGAACAGATCGTGGATTTCATTTTCATAAAAGGCTGCACCCGGAAAATAGGTGCTGATGCTCGGCAGCATGTCGTTGCGCTCCAAGACAAGCCGGATTGTGTTCAGGGCTCCACCAAGGACCAGCGAGTAATTCATCTCGATCCGGTCATCCTTGAGGGTCGTCGCGTGCATCTGGACCAGGCGGTAGTTTTCACCGCGGCATTGCTGGATCAGGGGCAGCAATTCAGCCAGGGTCAGGTTAATGATGCGTTGTTCGTCTTTCATACTTGGCGGCGCGCCTCCTTGCGGTCTTTTTTCATTTGAGCCGATTTCTGGTCGAGCAAGGCAACTGCCTGGACCACGCCATCGATGATCGCTTCCGGCCGGGCGGCACAGCCTGGGACATAAATATCAACTGGCACAATCTTGTCGATCCCACCTATGATGTTGTAGCATTCGCGGAATATGCCGCCAGACGTGGCGCAGATTCCGACCGCAACGACCACCTTGGGATTTGGCATCTGCTCGTAGAGCTGCAAGATGACTGGCCGGTTCTGTTCATTGACTGAACCGGTGACCAAGAGAATGTCGGCGTGCTTGGGATTGCCGGTATTGATCACACCGAAACGCTCGACGTCATACAGCGGCGTCAGGCAGGCCAGGACCTCGATGTCGCAGCCATTGCAGCTGGATCCATCGTAATGGAGAATCCAGGGGGATCTTGAAACTTTCATTCGTTTACCTCACACATCAGGAATGCAGGGACAGGATCAGCAGGTTGAGCATGCCTGCTACGGCAGCAACCAACCAAGATCCAATCACAACGACCGGCCATTTGACACGGGCAAACGTATTGTCAATGACGATTTCCAGAAAATAGACCAGCACGGTCACCCCCAGTCCGATCAGGACCCAGGTCAACGACTGGCTGGCAAAGAACAGGAAGACCATGCCCAGGAGCAGGATGGTTTCGTACCAGTGGGCGATCTCGACCAGGGCCAGGTTCTTGCCGGCAAATTCGGTAGTCAGGCCCTTGACGATTTCCTGGTGACCATGGTGGGACGTGCTCAAGTCGAAGGGGGATTTCCGAAACTTGATGGTCAGAATGTAAACAAAGGCCAGAAAAATACCGGGGAGTTTCAGAATGGCTGGCTGGGCAACCTGGACCAGATCGCTGACCACAAAGGTGCCGGAGGCAAGGTAGAAGCCGACAGCCGTCAGCAGAATGGCCGGCTCGTCGGCAAGCATCATCAGAAGCTCCCGGTCAGCTCCGATGATGCTGTAAGGTGAATTGACGACATTGGCCGCCAGGACCAGGAAAATACCAGCCAGGGTGAGGGCAAAGATGGTCAGCAGCAAGTCACTGCCGAGGAAAAAAATCGCACCGGTGAACACGGAGAAAACGAGGTAGATCAGGACAAAAAAATTCTGGGAGTGATTGATGACCGCCGTCTCTTTCTGCCAGAGTTTGGCGATGTCGTAGAAGGGCTGCAGCAGAGGCGGGCCGACTCGGCCCTGCATCCGGGCCGTGATCCGGCGATCGATACCATTGATCAGGCCAGCCAGAAAGGGCCCGGCCACCAGATAGAGAAGCAGCGCAAGGATCTTGATTTGTGTTTCCGTGAGCATCACAGGTTGCCTCCGATCAGATAGGCTGACAGCACGAGCATAAAAGCGGCAGTCAGGTAGATCGTGTTCATCAGGAGAACCTTTTCACCCAAATAGCGGTTCAGGTACCAGTTAGACATGAAGACCTTGGATTCGCCTCCGAAGGAGTTTGTGAAATTGCGATTGTCACCGCGGTTGATGCCCGACATGTAGACGGATGTGATCTTGGTGTCCATGCCGGAAAACAGGCGCAAGCCAAAAGGAAGGATGGCAATCATCGCCAGCATCAGGAGCATGATGACCTGGTTGCCGCCACTGATGATGTCCACGGGCGTAACAGCAAAGGTGTCCACCAGGTAAGGAACGACAATCCGGCTCGAAACGATGGGGAATGTGATGCAGAGTATGACGACCAGGGCAGCATGGATGAAAAGAGCGACCCATTCGAAGGTGTCAATCTTGCCCTCGAAGGTCGATTCATGGTGGAGCACAGCCACCAGGCGGGACAGCCATTTGGTCCAGTACATCAGCGTTGCAGCACTGCCGTAGGCCAGGAGCAGGACCACATAGAGATTTCCGGAATCGATGAAGGCCTTGAGCGCTGCCCATTTGGCGATCAGCATGCCAAACGGGGCGAGGAACATACCGGCAATGCCAATAACCATGACCAGGCCCAGACTCGGCGCCTTGACGACCAGACCGTGCATATCCTCGATGTCACGGCTGCCCAAGGATTGTTCGGTTGTGCCGACCGCCAGGAACAGAAGGGATTTGGATACGGCATGGAACAGGATCAGCATCACTGCCGCCCAGAGGGATTCATAGGAGCCGATACCGGCACAGACAACAATCAGACCCAGGTTGGCGATGGTGGAATAAGCCAGGACCTTCTTGGCATCGGATTGAGTGATCGCCAGCAAGGAGGTGGACAGGAAGGTCACACCCCCGAGGACGATGACCAAAAGGCCGGCATAGTTGCCTGCTAAAAGGGGACTGATCCGGATCAACAGATAGACACCTGCCTTAACCATTGTCGAAGAGTGCAAGAGGGCTGAGGAGGGCGTCGGTGCCACCATGGCTCCCAGCAGCCAGCGCGAAAAGGGCATCTGGGCCGATTTCGTCAGGCCGGCGATCGCCAGCAACGTGGCCGGCACGATCAGCTTGGCAGAACCAACCAGATTCAAGATGACGGTCAGTTCAGTCGCACCAAACTCGACCCCCAGGTAAACGATGGCCAGGATGAAACAGACACCGCCCAGCAGATTGAGATTGAGGGCCCGCAAGGCATTCGTCTGTGCCTCCGGCGAATCTGGATAGCGGATCAGAAGATACGAGCACAACGTGGTCAGTTCCCAGAAAAAGTAAATCCAGACCAGGTCATTGCTGAGCATGATGCCATACATCGCGGTCAGGAAGGCAAACAGCAGGGCCAGGAATTTCTGAATCCGCTCAGGCTGCTCGGGATGATGGTGGTGGTGCTTGTGCATGTAGGGCACACTGTACACGATGATCAGGCTGCCCACAATTGAAATGATCGCAATCATCATCAGGTTGAGTTTGTCGATGAAAAGATGGTGCGACATTTCACCGCTGCGATGGGATCCGCCGAGCTCAAACCAGACCAGGGCCACGGTCTGGATCACGGAGAAAATGACAATCAGCGGCTGTTTGCGTCTGATACCGATGCTGATGATGTAGCCAGTCATCACAAGTTCGATGCCCAGCATGACCAGGTTGATCCATTCTGAACGGACCAGATAGTAGATGGTGGGATCTGCATAGTACTGGAACACCGTCGCCAGGGTACCGCCAATCAGTAGCACCGAGGCGACCGTTGCCAGGACCTTCTGGGCGGTCTGATTACGGACCAACAGCATCAGGATCGCAAAAACCAGAGGGACGATCATGAGGCAGAGGATGTTTGTCATAAAACATCTCCTCTCTGTTGTATTTGATAACCGAATAGAAATTATAGACCCATTTTTTTGCAACTACAATGAAAGGAAAGGGTGAATGGACTCAGCAAATACGTTTACGAAGGAACGTTAACGTTTCCGGTGTGAAACTTTTCACAAGTTACACAAACAGTGGTTCGTTCCATACAAGTTGCCTGGTTTATGAGGCCAATCCTCGCTGCTTTCACTCGATCATGGCATCAGCCAGAGCGTCCAGCAAGGTGCCGTTGTCCTGGGTGATCTGCCAGAACATCGCACCACCCAGACCACGATCCTGGATGTAGTTGACCTTCCAGTCAACCGACTCCGGATCGTCATAGCTGATGAAGGTTGAGCCATCAAACAACCAAGGCACTTTGGCCTGGGGATGGAAATAACGTTTATAGTTGGGGTTGGTCAGATATTTCTCAGCAATATCCTTGTACGAAATCGCCCAGCCACCGCTGTAGGTCTGATACCAGCCATTCTGATCAGAGCTGTTTACTTGGGTGTATTTCATGCCATAAAAAGGGATGCCAACGACAATTTTCTCGGCTGGCATGCCGGCGTTGAGCCAAAGATTGACCGTCTTGTCGACCGACCAGTTAAGTTGCTCAACCGTTGACCGGTCCGGGGGATACAAAGGTGCGTTAAAATCAGTCCGGACATCCCAGGTACCATGCATGTCATAAGTCATCAGGTTGGCAAAATCGACCATCTCGCCCAGTTCGCCCAGTTCGGTGTTCTTGATGTACGTCGTATAGCAGCCACCGGCAAAGGTCAGCAAATAGGATTTTCCATCAGCCGCCGAGCGCTCATCCAGTTTCTGGCGCAGTGTTTTTATCAGCAGGGTGAAATTCTCCCGGTCTTCCGGCCGCCTCACATTGTCTGAGGCGCCGCCCTGAACAGGATATTCCCAGTCAAGATCGACCCCGTCAAAGCCGTGTTCAATCACGAAAGCCACGCAACTGTCGGCAAATGTCTTGCGCGATTCCTCGGTCAGAGCTGCGTCGGAAAAGCGTTCTGACCAGTCCCAGCCACCGACAGCAATGAGCGTTTTCAAATCTGGTTTTTGCTTTTTCAACTGGCGGAGCGCGGCAAAATTCTGAGGATCATATTGGGGGTACCCCATGATGATCTTGTTGTGAGAATCGATCTTAGCAAAGGCGTAGTTGATATGGGTCAGCTTGGATACATCGATTTGGTCCGGGTCAAATCCTTCGGCGCTTTTCCAGCCGGCAAAATAGCCGACAATCCTCGCTGTTGAAGAGGCTGCCCGGACCGGTGCAACCGGAGCAGGCGTCGGGGTCGGCACGGGTGTCGGCGTGGGCGTGGGTGTTGGCGTGGGCGTTGGAGTGGGTGTTGGAGTGGGTGTGGCCGTGGGCGTGGGTGTTGGAGTCGGGGACGGCGTCGGACTGGGTGTGGGGGTTGGAGAAGGCGCCGGTGATGGGGTCGGACTCGGGGACGGCGTCATGGCACTCGTGCTGGTCTGGCTGGGAAGCGATGTGATGTCAGAAACAGCCGCTGGCGCTGACTGCACTGGTTGACTGGCAGGTGCTTTGACCAGTTTTCGTGCAAAATCGGCCCGGCTGGCATAATCCTGGACCATCGGGAATCCAATGATCACACAAGCCAGGATGACAACAAAAACCAGACCCAGCCCGAGACGCTTCAGTCTACGCATTTGTCTGGCTGGCCGCATGGCGAGAGGAGCACTTTCCCTGTGCGGCAGGGATTCATTTCGTTCCTGTACGGTCTTTTTCATATGAGCGCTGCCATTTCTATGGTCTCTTGTCCGCCCCATTCAGTGGAAAGGGGTCTGCTGACTCCCATGTGACCAAGCATGCTTAGCATACCAAAGCCATGTTTCAGATGGATGACCAACACCGCTACAATTCAGTTGCAGGATACCTGAACATCCAGATTTTGCCTTCACCAGAATTCTATACTATGATGTTGGACAGATTCGTTTTCACAGGAGATCGTCATGGCACAAGAAATCCTCGCTCAAGTCAAAACATTTGCCACAACAACTGGCCTGAATCTGGTTCTGGCCTTGCTTCTGGTGATCATCGGCTACCAGCTGATCCAATTCATGTCCAAACGGATGGGCCGCTCACCCGCCTTTTCCCGGATAGATCCCGGAGCTCAGAGCTTCATCCGCAGCTTTCTCAAAATCGTCCTGATCGTCATCCTGATCCTGACCGCCGCCAGCATGATTGGCGTCCCGATGACCTCGATCCTGGCCTTACTCGGTTCAGCAGGCTTGGCCATTGGTCTGGCATTGCAAGGCGCCCTGGGCAACCTCGCAGGTGGTCTGATCATCCTGATTTTCAAGCCCTTCCGGGTCGGTGACTATGTTGACACCAAGGATGGATCCGGAACCGTGCGCGAAATCAATGTGTTTTACACCATCCTCGTGACGCCCGACAACCAGATCATCACCCTTCCCAACTCTATTTTGACCAATGCGGCCATCACCAATTACTCCAGCGAAAAAACTCGCCGCCTCAATCTGGAAATTTCTGTTGGTTATACGTCAGACATCGAACTCGTCAAACAGGTTTTACTTGAACAGGTCCAGAACCATCCCGCTGTCCTGTCAGAACCTGAGCTGCCTTTCTGCCGCCTGGTCCAGCACGGGGATCATGCACTCGTCTTTGCCCTGAGGGCCTGGTGCCTGACTGAGAATTATTGGACAACCCGCTTTGACATCCTGGAGAACGTTAAAATTGCCATGGACGCGCATGGTATTGAAATCCCCTATCCACAGCGTACGATCCATCTGCTCCAGAGCAAGGATGTTTAGGACAATCCGACCCAAGTAATCACTTTCGGTCCAAAAATTTGCAGGCCGACGATCACGGAACCAATGGCCGTGACCAGGACTGCGCCGGCTGCCAGGTCTTTGATCTGTTTAGCCAGAGGATGATATTCCGGTGTGACCAGATCCACCATCCGCTCGAGTGCGCTATTGAGACATTCAGCTGACAAAACCAGCGTCATGCAAATCGTCAGGACTGCACCTTCGATCCCGCTGACCTTGAAAATGACGCCCGCAACGCTAACCACAAGGGCGGCCAGCAGCTCAATGGTAAAGACTCGCTCATGGAGAAAGGCGATCCAGATACCTTCTGCCGCATAACGGAAACTGTCAGCCAGATGCTTGTTCCTCAGATGGGATTTCAGAGACGGACGATGATGCTTTTTCTGTGGAATATTCATGCCTCAGACCTGCTTTCTCAGGCTGCCAGATCCATGATCTTGAGCGAAGATGCATTGAACCAGCGTTTAAGCTGCTCAGATGTGCCATGCGTGAAACGGTCCGGTTCCGCATCGACAGCACCGGAACAGATTGGACCATGGCCCCGGGAGAAAATGAGGCCAGCTCCTCTTCGCAGATGCCTGATCCCATTTTAGAACTTTTGCTGCACCAAAAGAACCGCTTGCCAGTCAGATTTATTAATCTTAAAATCAATCTGATATCAAAATGTCCTGCAAGAGGAGGTACCGCGATGAGTCGAATCAAACAAAACGCCAAAAGCAAGGGTCCTCTGGCCCGCATCCTGATTTCACTGCTTGGCGTGGCCATGATCCTTCTCGGCGTCAGTCGTTTTGCCCTGTTTTTCGTAGGCGAAACCACCTCAGCCGATGTCAATACGCGTCGGGTTGGCGGCGCAGATAATCAATATCCGGCCGACAGCCGCTATGAATGGTCGATTGACTACACGTTTACCGATGCGGATGGTGAAATCCATAGCGGACATACCACCCGCCGTGGTGGAGACATGGGCGTTAAAGTTGAAAGCATGGTCTATTACTGGCCGTCTGCTCCTTTCATCAACGGCCTGAGAAGCGAAGTGGAGCCCAACCTGGGCCAGCTGGTCTTAGTCGGACTGGGCATTTTACTGATTGTACTCATGAACCGAAAGTCCAGCCGTCAGCCCGTACGGCTATCCGTGCCACAGTCCCACGAACCCCAAATAGATGACTATGACGATTCAGTGGAAGAACAGTTTCATCAGTCTGCTTCGGGCACCCATTTCTGCGCCGAGTGCGGCACACCCCTCTCTGCCAATGCCCGATTTTGTCCCACATGCGGCACGGCTGTGAAATGAGGTTTTCAATGCTCCTGCCTTGAATCGAAAGTCAAAGCCTGATTTGGGTCGATCGCTCATCATTTCGCAATACTTGAAATTGGCAGAATATCCAACGGACTCAGGCCCGCTCCTCAAGTACGCCTGATCGATAAGCCTGGATCAGGTCTTGCAGCTCTTCGACCTGGCGAGCCATTTCCTTGCCTTCGTCGGTATCGGCCACAGTGACCCGCTGGGGCATGTTTTCGATAATCCTGACAACCGGAGATAGGTCGACCGGCCTTTTTTCATCATCCACATGGAAGGGTAAATGTTCTGCCAGAGCCAGATACCGGGAGTTGAAAATCAGGGAATACCCGCCAATCCCCGTGGTTGTCTGGTAAGCCTTGGAGATGCCGCCATCGATGACATAGAGCAAGCCGCCGCCCTTGACCGGGTTTTCGCCCGCCTTGAGCTTGACCGGCACATGGCCGTTGATGATGTGGGCACGGGCAGGGTCGAGATCAAATTCGCGCAGAATTTTTTCACAGACATCCCTATTGTCCTGCAGTTTGTAGTAGGCGTTCATCTGCTCTTTGTGGGTCGTTTTATCTGACAGGAAATACCGCTCGAAGGTAGCCATGCGGTTTTTGCCGAACAGTGGAGAGTGCGGACCGCACCAGAGATACCACATGAAATCGCGGGCATCATAACGCTCCTGGGAGTGCGGTGGCGCAAAATAGCCGCGGCGCACGACAGCATCGATGTAATCCAGATAAGCCTTGCCCGCATAACGTTCAGCACCAAAGGTGACGCTTTCGAATTCGCCCTCTGGGGTCATCAGGATACAGCCATGATAGAGCAAATTGTGGTTGATTCGCTTGTATGTGCCGCCCTGCAGGTAGAGGAAGCGAATATGACGCTGCAATTTCTCACTGTGCCGGAACGAGGCAGCTAGCGTCTTCATCAGATCTTCTTCCTCAGGCATCAGGCGGAGCGGATCGTTCGGGTCGATGGTCGGAAAGCGGGTGTCTTTCAAGGTATGCACGGTGCCGTCGATCGTCAGCGAGCCCTGAGTAAAATCAATTTTCTCCAGCAGACGGCGGTCTTCCATCTGGTATTCCGGATGTCGGGCAATCAGCTGGCTTTCCAATTTGAACTGGATCACCGCCATCGCCTTGTGCATCTTGGCCGCCAAATGGACATCGACCGGGTCGTACTTGTTCTCGTCCAGGATATGGGGCGTAAAGATCTTGCACGGGTCGTCGCGGTAAACCTGGGCTGCAAACACCGACAGCGGGCGAAGGTTGATCCCATAACCATCCTCAAGCACATCAAAGCTGTTGTAGCTGATGCCGAGGCGGATCACATTGGCCATGCAGGCCAGATTGCCCGCTGCCGCACCCATCCAGAGAATATCGTGGTTGCCCCACTGGACATCCACTTGATGGAAATCGATCAGGGCATTCATGATCGCATCCGCACGCGGTCCCCGATCGAAAATATCGCCAATGATGTGCAGCTTGTCGATCGCCAGCTGCTGGATCAGGCCGCATAAGCTGGCGATGAAATCCTTCATCATGCCCGTCTCGACGATCGAGCGGACTCCAGCCTCATAAAACTGTGCCTTACTGGCCGAATCCACATGCAAGAGTTCATCCATGATCGCCGCAAACTGCGGCGGCAGTTTTTTCCGGACCTGCTGGCGCGTGTATTTGGCTGAGACCGTCTTACTGACCTCGAGCAGACGATAAATGGTGATCCGGCACCAGTCCAGCAAATCCTGACCCTCAAGATCGAGGCGCTCGAGCTCTTTTTCCGGATAATAGATCAAATTGGATAGATCGACCCGCTCAGCCTTGGACACCGATTTGATGAACAAATCATCGATTTTATTACGGATAAAACCCGAAGCACTGCGCAGCAGATGGATGAAGGCTTCGTGCTCCCCATGCAGGTCACTGAAGAAAAACTCCGTGCCCTTGGGCAGGCTCATGATCGCCTGGATCCTGATCGCCTCCGCTGCAGCCGTCTGGATTGTTGGATAATCGCGGGAAAGCAATTTGAGGTAGGAATAGTCCAGCATGGTTACCTCCGGCACGGAATATTTCTGAGTCATTCAATAAATGATTATATCAGAGTCTATCCCTTGCTCTGCTGGCTCTTCTTGCTCAAACCATGGATTTAATCAGCACTTTGGTATAGTCATGCTGCGGATGGTTCAAGACCTGTCTGGTTGCACCGTTCTCCACCAGGATGCCATCTTGCATGACATACGTCCGGTCGCAGAAACCACTGACCAGAGCCAGGTCATGGGAAATAAACAGAAACGACATGTCGTGTTTCTGGCGCAACTTGCTGAGCAACTCCATGATCTGAGCCTGGACGGATACATCCAGCGCACTGGTGGCCTCATCACAGATGAGTAGTTTCGGCTGGGCAGCGATGGCACGGGCAATTGCAGCCCGCTGACACTCCCCGCCACTGACACCATGCGGTTTAGCCGCGAAAAACGAGGCGGAGAGGCCTACTTCGCCAAGCAGCTTCTCAGCTTGTGCCCTGCGCTTGGATCTGGGGACCCCTGCCGCTTTGAGTGTTTCCAGAATACTCGCTCCCAAGGTCAGCCTGGGATCAAAGGATGACCTTGGGTCCTGGAAGATCATTTTCAGATTGGCATAGGCCCGACGCAAGGCTTGACCTTTTTTTTGCGAAATGTCTTCGCCGCACAGGATAACCTGGCCGCTGTCCAGAAAATCGAGGCGCGCAATCAGGCGAGCCAAGGTCGATTTGCCGCAGCCTGATTCGCCAACAAGACCAACCGTCTCTCTGGCTCCAACGGTCAAGCTGACATCGCGCACGGCCTCAATCGCCTTGCCGCCTGCCCGGTACCTTTTGCTCACCCCTCTGAGTTGCAGGATATCACTGGTCATGTCGTACCTCAACTTCGAATTGTTCTGGTCCGAAACATCCAGAGCCGCAGCGTGCTGCATGACAGGTCCGTTCGAACTTGGGCACAGCCGCCAGGAGCGACTGTGTGTACGGATGAGAGGGTGAACCAAGCACGTTGTCCCGGGCACCGTATTCCACAATTTTCCCCCCGACCATCACCACAACGGTATCTGCCAATTGGTTTACTACACTCATGTTGTGGGTGACGACCAGAATGCTGGTACCAAACTGAGCGCGCATTTTTTTTAATTCAGCGACAATTTGGGCTTGGACTGTCACATCCAGGGCGCTGGTTGGTTCATCGGCAAGCAAAACAGCCGGTTCCAGTGCCATTGCCAGCGCAATAGCCACCCTCTGGTTCATGCCGCCGGACAACTGTACCGGACAGCTCCTGAGGATGCGCTCTGGGTCAGCCAGATCGAGACAGGATAGCAGACGATGGGCCTTTTCTGCCGCCTGGCGGCGACTGATGGGGCCATGAGCCCGCAACGTTTCAAAAAATTGTACACCAATTTTTCTGATCGGGTTCAGGGATGCTCCAGGTTCCTGGAAAACCATTCCGATCCCTTTGCCACGAACACGGCGCAGAGCCTCCCCCTGCAGCGCGCACAAATCCTGGCCGGCAAACAGGACCTCGCCCCGGGTGATTTCAACTTTGCCCGGCAGGCGCAAGATCGTCTGCAGCAGCGTTGATTTGCCACTGCCGGATTCACCGATCACACACATGATTTCCCGCTTCTGCAAGCTTATAGACACGTCTTGCAGAACCTCCTTACCGCAGGGATACTGCACAAAAAGATGCTGGATATCTAAAAGACTGGTTTGATCCATGGGGTGCCTCTGTCCGTTCAACCGCCGGCTCTATTCCAAGGCCGTTCTGGCTGTAATCTGATAATAATCAACTGGACTCTGCTTGATGCCTGTCACTCCTTTTTTTGTCACCATGAACATATTGAGATGGAACAGGTAGCTGTAGGCACAGTCGCTGGTCACGATTTGCTGGATCTCGGTGGCCAGGTCGGCTCGCTTGTCCCTGTCAAACTCGAGTGACAACTCATGAAGCAGTGAATCCACTTGGGGGTTGCTGTAATTGCCATAATTGCCCCCATTGCCAGTGCCAGTGGTATAGCTCAGGTACGACAGAGGATCGCCGGTAGGGGTGGTGACATAGGCATAGGCACAGATATCGAAATCACCGGCTTTCAAGACGGTGTCGATGCTCTCGAACTGTTCATAAGTGGCAGCGATTCCAATCTCCTGCAGCGCAGACTGAAGCGCCTGAGCGGACTGGGGCAGGCCAGTCCGGCCATAAGTGACGATTCTCAGAGATACTTCTTTGCCATCCTTTGCGATGAAACCATCACCGTCTTCATCCCTGTAGCCGCTTTCGGCTAGCAAGGTCCGGGCACCTTCCGGATTATAATCCGGCACGTCAGTCATTTGGCTGTCATCGCCATACCTCAAAGCCGAGGGGAAAGCCGATTTGGTTGCAGTTCCGGCACCGTTGAGCAGGACTGAGCCGTAGCTCTCCTTGTCAACAGCCATGCAGATAGCCCGCCGGAAGTTCTCGTCCGCCATGAAGGTGCGTTCCAGATTGAAGTACAGCATGTAGACCCGGGTCGTGGCCGCCTGACTGACAACGAACGAATCATCAGGGCCAAATAAATCGAGTGTATCGTAGGACAATCCATAAGCCGCGTCGATTTCACCATTTTGCATCGCCAGAGCCAGGGTATCGACATCTGAAATAGCCTTGATGGTGATGCTCTTGCTGGCAGGCGTACCGCCCCAGTAAGCCGCAAAAGGCTCCAGGGTGGCTGATACATCTTCCACGTAGTTTCGCACGCGATAAGGTCCTGTACCAACTGGGTATTGGTTGAAATCCACAGTGCCATCATCCGCAGCGGCGTCGATGATGCAGGCAGAGGGATCACACAGGGAATTGAGCAGGGTTGGATTGGGCTCTGCCGTTGAGATAGCCACAGAAAGGCCAGTGGCTGTAATCGAGGCAATCTTCAGATCAGACGCAGCCCGTTCATTCTTTGCGATCAGGCGTTCGAGGCTAGCCTTGACCGCCAGGCCATCCATCGCTTTGCCATTGTGGAATTTGACATCGTCGCGCAGCTGGAATGTCCACGTCTTGTTATCTTCAGACAGCACCACCTCGGTGACAAGAACTGGGACAACCTCCAGCTTGTCATCGAGGTTGAACAACGTTTCGCCGACACCATAGCGGATGGTCCCCCAGCCGTTGTAGCTGTCAGCCGGGTCCAGTTTCGAGAAATTGTACACCCCAAAGACGAAATCCTGCCGTTCCGAAGAATTCCCGCTTGTCTGAGGCTGGATCACAGCACTGGTAGCAGCAGGTTCTGAATGCGCTGTGCTCCCGCAGGCGACCAGCAGACTCAAGGCAAGCCACATGGTAAGAATTGTGAGCGTCGTCTTTTTCATAGATTTCGTTTCCTTTTCGTTTTCTGAAAAAAATTGTGGGAATCATGCGGGTCAAGGGCATCCCGCACACTGTCACCGAGGAGATTGAACAGGATGGAAGTCAAAAGGATAGCCAAGCCGGGATAAAGCACGATCCAAGGATGTTGCTGCATCAGGCCCCGTCCATCCGCGATCATGCTCCCCCACTCAGCCAGCGGTGGCTGTGGGCCGAGCCCCAGGAAGGAAAGGCCAGCCAAGGAGAGGATCGTCCCGCCGATGCTCAGCGAAGCGGTGACGACAATAGGGCGCAGCGCATTCGGCAGGATATGCAGGAATAAGATACTCACCGTGGTTTGGCCATTCAGTTTGGCTGCATGGACGAAATTTTTTTCTTTCAGGGTCAGCACCTGGCCGCGCATGAGCCGTGCATAGGGTGGCCAACCAGTGGCCGCGAGCGCGATCACAGCATTGTTCAGGCCTTTGCCCAGCAACCCGGCCACTGCCAGAGCCAGCACCATGCCAGGAAAAGCCAGAAAAATATCCACAATGCGCATCAAAATCGAATCCAGCTTGCCGCCCCAATAGCCGCAAGCGATCCCGACCGCGCTGCCAGCCATCAAAGTCAGGCCAACAATCACGAGGGCAGAAAAAACGGACACGGGAGCCGCAGCCAGAACTCTGGAGAACACACAGCGCCCCAGCCAGTCCGTGCCCCATGGATATGCCTCATTGGGCGCCTGCTTTGCATCAGCCAGATTGACATGGTTCGGGTCGTTGGGCATGAACAGCGGGGCCAGGATGCTCAAAATTAAAAAAATAACGGTCAAAGCCAGCAGAACGGCAAGCTGAATCCGGGTTTTGTTTGTAGATCGATTCATGTCAGTTCGCCTCTTCGCCTTGCCGTAAGCGCGGATCAAGCAGGTGGCAGGACAGATCTACCAGGAGATTGATCAGGACGTAGATCAGTGCCATCCAGACAACAAACGCCTGGATCATTGGGTAATCCCGCTTCAGAATGGCATCCATGACCAGAAAGCCCATCCCGCGCCAGACGAAAATCATTTCTACAGCTGCAGTCCCGCCCAAAAGCGAGCCAACCGACAAGGACATCCAAGTAATGATGGTCATCAAGGCATTGCGCAGGACATCTCGGACCAGGACTGCCCCCGGTTTGATGCCGCGAGAAAGGGCACCATCCACATAGCTCTGCCCCAGCTGCTCCAGAATCGCCGCCCGCACCTGGCGGATGTGTTTTCCCGTCATGGGAATCGCCAGAGCCAAAGTCGGGAGGATAAGTCCTTTGGCTGTGTTGGCTGCGAGCACCGGTAGCCAGCGCCATTTCAGCGCAACCACGTACAGCAGGAGCAGCGAGACAAAAAAGCTCGGCATGGAATGGCCGAGGAAACTTAGCAGGCGGATCAAATAGTCTGAGAACCGGTTTTGCCGCACGGCAGTCAGGATGCCAAGCGGCACAGACAGGACCATCGTCACGATCATCGAAGTCAGTGTAAGGAGCAGTGTCCTGGGCAGAGCGGCCTGCAAAGCCTTGGCTACAGACTGTCCATCGACCAGAGACTGACCCATGTCACCGCGGCAGAAATTGCCCAGCCATGAAACATACTGCACGAGAAAGGGCCGGTTTAGGCCGGCCTTCTGTTTCAGGGCCAGAACAACCTCTTCAGACACTGGAATGCCCTGCGCCTGCAAGAGCATTTCTACCGGATCGGACGGCGACAGGTACATCAGCCCGTAAGTCAGAAAGGTCACACCCAGCAGCACTACAACCAGTGAGACCAGTCGTCTGACTATAAAGTGCAGGATTGGTTCTTGGCAAATCCGCTTTTTCATTCGACAATTTCTCGCTTACTCATTTGACAGCCCGGATCATGAACATCGGGGTAGCCCCATAAAAGATTTTTTCCTTGTCATCCCACAGATCTGCAATGATCCGGTCGTAATGGTCGGAGGATTGAGTCCAGACGTCTTCAGCCATCTGTGTCCTCAATCCTTTCGGAAAGCCACCTTTCTTCGGCAGGCTTTTCCACACCCAGAGCAAAATCCGTGATCAAACTCCTTTGCTGGCCGCTTTGCCGTTCGATAAAGCTTTTCCTTAGCACTTGAACCTCTAAATGATCCACATCTTGGCTCAGGAACCAATCGATGTCCCATTTCGGTCTGAGCACGCGGGATAGCGGCAAGTCCCGGGCAATTTCATTCATTGGGGTCGGATCAACGCCGTAACACGCAGAATGTCTGGACAAGGCGTCCATTCCCTTGGCTGCCTGATAGTCCTCGTCATATTCGTGCAGATAATGGTTACCATCCACGATCAGAATCCGGCCGCCAGGTCGCAGGACACGGAGCCATTCCCAGTAAGCCTGTTCTGGTTGTTCCAAATTCCAGACCAGATTGCGCGAGACAAGGTAATCAAAACTGTCATTTGCAAAAGACAAGCTCTGAGCATCACCCTGCAGGGTCGCAACCGCCACGCCAGCCTCATGGAAATGCTGCTTGGCATGCTCAAGCATGCCCTGCGAATAATCCATAGCCGTCACCTGATGGCCAGCCTGAGCCAGGAGAATTGAAAAAAAGCCCGGTCCACAACCAATGTCGAGGCATCTGAGGGATTTCCCAGCTGGAGCTTGGTTTCGCAACAGCCTTTGGAAAAAATCGCGTTCCTGTCCAGACAGCTGTTCCTGGATGGTTTTGGCATATCCGTGGGCCCGTCTGTCCCAATAATGGGCGATTTGATCCAGATACATCGTTTACCTCGCTGACACAAAAAAACTACCTGGCTTGTCTTTCTGACAATCCAAGTAGCCTGCATGACTACAGTTAGTCGCTCCCTGTTACAAGTACACAAAACTAGAACACATTTTTAACTTTGACAGCTACAACCATCGTGCCCTGCCTTCTGGCAGGACTGAACTGATTGTATTAAAATGCTGGTGCAGCGTCAATCCGAATCTGGTCAACGGTATGAATCCTGGCTATCCTGGATCATTCTCAAAGATTACCCGAAATTCAGGATCGTCTCTTTCACGAGACATTCTTCGTTAACTTTTCAACACACAACCATTATTCAGTGCCTACATTTTCATACTCGCCAAATACTCGAACATCATTCCGCCATCAGCGGAAATAGACTGAGCAAACGCTTTTACAGCCAAGGGCGACGCTTCTCTGTCAAAAACAAACTCCATTTTGGTGTTATCTTGATCGAACGAGGCAACACCCGTTTGGCTGTCATAATTTAGTTCTATAGCTGAATCTTCATACCCGACACGGTAAAAGGTTGCTTTTGCTCCATTCACTTTAATCACAAAAGCAAACGGCTTCGGCTCCTGTGTCTCCAGAATATTTCCGTCAGCATCCAAGCTTGACACTTGTGACGTACCCTCATACGTTCCGCTCACATCAACAGCTGCGTCGGAATCGTTTTCCTCGGTTGTCTGAGCATCATCGGCATTCTGACCTTGAGAAGTGTCGGTCACCCCCGAAATTGTCACTGCCATTTGAGAAACCAGCGCATCAAGTATTGCCATCGAATCCACAGGGTCAATCTCATAACCACTTAATAGTTTGGCAATCGATTTGTTGTTTCCAGGTGCAGAAAAAACCGCTGCCTTCAACACCGCTTCTAGCGAAGCTACGACTTGTCCTGCGGTCTCCATGACCTGAGCGCTGATCGTTTTACCGTTCTTCTCATGGACCACTTTTATACCAAGAATCTTTCCCTTGTAAAACAGGTCTGCCAGTGAGTCACCAATATATGAGAGCTGTTCACCGGTTTTTTCCGTCACGGATCCCAATTTTGCAGGCTCGAAGGTAAGAAGGCCAGTCACAGCAGTTACTGGGGCCAGCTTATCCTTAACATCGTTTAATCCTACCGTTACCTGATGATTTTCTCCCAGAATGATGGTACTGCCCGTGGTAGCAACATCCACTATGCAGTCAGCGCCGCCTACAACGACAACACCTGCCTCACCCAGTGTTGAGACACTTGTAGATAGTGCTGACAAGCTGACCCCACCGCTGACAATCGTTGTGGTTACAAACAGCCCCTCTTTACTGGTTGTCTTAATTCCTTGCAGGTAGTTTATTTTCTCTGTCCAGGCATTGACAACAGCTTCCGCTTCCTCGAGTTCCGCCGCGTCATGGATGATTTTTTGTGCCAAGGCCATCTGTGCGCAGACTGTCTTCGTATCAGTCCCCAGTTGCTCTGCGAGTTGCTTGTATTTCTGCGCGCCCTTGATCGCATCAAATTGTTTTGTGAGGCTCTCCGCCCAAGTCTGGGGGGTCAAGTTTCCTTTCACTCCCGGTTGCAAGTGTCATCGTGGAAAAGCCACCCGGCTTTGTCTCAAGGGTCATCAAGGTTGAACCAGATTGTTTCAGAACAACCGTCTGCTTCACCGAAGGAGCATCAAGCGCTGTTAATGCTTGATCTGAAACTTGCACCGCACCTAGAGCCAGTAAATTTGCTGTTTCCCAGACTTGATTGATTTCCATAAACCAATAATATACAAGTCAAGTCCTAAAAGTTGGTG
>DIFN01000058.1 GCA_002419145.1 Mageeibacillus sp. UBA5747
CGCCTCCGGAAATCCGGCCAGCACCACTCGTATCTTAGCGACGAATCCAGTGAGAGAGCTGTTAACCTGCATGTGAAAAAGCAGGCTGCTGCCGCCCAGACACCGCCAGCCGCCGGCCAGCGCCCGAAGATGAAAATCAACCTCAACGATATCGAATTCGGCAAGTACTAGGTTGAAGGAGCATAACCATGTTGGAAATTGGGCACGCTGAACTTGTGGAATTCACCCGATTCATACGGCTCAATTTCGGAATCAATCTGGAAGCTAAGCACAAACTGGTGGAAGGTCGTTTGGGCAACTATATCCTCGAAGCCGGATTTACAAGCTTTTCCGAGTTCCTGGAATACGCATACAACGACACCTCGGGCAAGGAATGGCCACGCCTGATCGAACGCCTGACGACCAACCACACCTATTTTTTCCGGGAATCCGCTCATTTTGATTTCATGGCTCAAACCGTTCTGCCGCAGCTGGAAAAATCGATCACCAACCGTGATATCCGGATCTGGAGCGCCGGCTGCTCCTCAGGCGAAGAACCCTATTCTATCGCCATGGTTCTGGCCCAGCATTTCGGCCTGGCTGGCAGCCTGTGGGACAAGCGGATCCTGGCCACGGACATCTCAGCCCGTGTGCTGGAGACAGCCCGGGCCGGGCGTTATCCGGCCAGTGCCCTGGAAGAATTGCCAGCCCGGTACAAGAGCCAATACTTCAAAAAGCTCGCAGGGGATCAGTTTGAAATTGTGCCCCAGCTGCGTGACGAGGTGATCTATCGCTTGCTGAATCTGATTCATGATGAGTTCCCGTTCCGCAGTCGTTTCCATGTGATCTTTTGCCGCAATGTCATGATCTATTTCGATCCCGAGACCAAGAATGACTTGGTCGACCGGTTTTATGACTGGACAGAGCCAGGCGGGTACTTGTTCATCGGCCATACGGAGACGATCAATCGCCAAGATTCCCGCTGGCGCTACATCCGCCCGGCTGTCTTCCAGAAACCATACTGAAGGAGCCACCCGTGCCATGAAAAAATCCATCAAGGTCCTGGTCATTGACGACTCGCTCGTGTTTCGGGAAAGCCTTAGGCGGGTCCTGGACCAGGACCCGGCACTCGAAGTGGTGGGCGTGGCGGCCGACGTTTTCCAGGCCAATGACCTGATCGAGTCCCTCCAGCCCGATGTTCTGACGCTCGATATTGAAATGCCACGCATGGATGGGATCGATTTTCTCAGGCGCCTGATGGCTCAGTGCCCACTGCCTGTCATCGTGGTCAGTTCAGTCAGCCAGCGGGCTTTCGATGCCATACGCGAAGGGGCCGTCGATTTCATCAGCAAACCTGCCGCTGGCACGGGGGGCCTTGCCAGCCTGGCGCGTGAGCTGATTCTGAAAGTAAAAATAGCCTCCACCGCCAAAGTTGGGCCAGCTACCCGCCCAGCCCTGCCTCGCCCATCTCCATCAGTCGATCCCCAGGGCGATCCAGTGGCTGCGAAACTGAGATTGCGCCTGCAAGAGCTGATGCAGGAAAAAATGAAGGCTGAACGCCCGGTCGAGCTGATTGTGATCGGAGCTTCCACGGGAGGCACAGAGGCCATCAGCAAGATTCTTTCACAATTAGCTGGTGATTTGCCACCGATCCTGATTGTCCAGCACATGATGCCGCTGTTCACCAAGTTGTTTGCAGAGCGGCTGAACAAGTCGTGCCACCTGGAGGTTTGCGAAGCTGTCGATGGCCAAGTCCTGCGGCGCGGCGGCGTTGTTCTGGCCGCTGGTGAACATCACCTGAGCATAGTGCGTAAAGGCCGGGACCTTGTTGTTTCCAGCCAGAAGGGTGAACGGGTCAACGGCCATTGCCCGGCTGTCGATGTTTTGTTTGAGTCAGCCAGCCGGCTGCAGGATCTTTCCATCCTGGCCGTACTGCTGACGGGCATGGGCTATGACGGCGCCAAGGGCTTGCTCGCATTGAAAAAGCAGGGGGCGATCACCATTGGCCAGGATGAAGACAGCTGTATCGTCTATGGCATGCCCAAAGTTGCGTATGATCTGGGTGGTGTCGATTTGCAAGCCCCTCTGGACCAGATTGCACCCTTGCTTCTCGCCTGCTCGAAATCCAGCACAACTGGCAGGAAATGAGGTGTGACCATGCCTTTTTTCACAGTATCTGAGGATCTGAACCCCCCCACGGCGACAGAAGGCCGGCCGATGGTTAAGCCTTGCCGCGATGCATGGCGGATTATCTCAGTCTATATCGCAGCCAGCTTGTTCTGGGTTTTGTTCAGCGACCTGATTTTAAACAGTCTGGACGTTGCCCCATCTGTTTACCAAGCGATCCAGTACGTCAAGGCTGGCTTGTTCATCCTGGTTTCCGGCAGCATTTTCTACCTGATCCTGCAGCATAAGTTGCAGCAGATCCGTATATCAGATGAAACAAGTCTCAGGGAGAATGCCAAACTGGCCCGAACGGTGAACAACCTCAAAATCATCGAGTTGAGCCTGAGGCGGCAACAAGCTGAACAAGCTGAATTGAGCGAAATCCTGCGCAAAGAGAAAGAGTTGCTCAACAACATCATCGAAAGTGCTCCGGTCTTCCTGATGGTTACGGACGATCGAGGCGCCATTGTCCAGTTCAACCCCTTTGCCGAACAGTTAACAGGCTATCGTTGGGCGGAACTGTTTGGCTGCAAGATGGATGTCCTGGTTCAATCGGACGTGGTCCCAGGCCTGGGAAAAGTCCAGGACACCTGTTTCCACCCGGGGGAGAGTCTGGTGAACGGCCAGGAAACCATCGTTCATGGCAAAAATGGTGTAGCCCTGACGCTGCTGATGAATAGCAGATCTCTGCTCAACACCGAAGGCTTGGCCATTGGCCACCTGATCATCGGCATGGATATCACAGAGCGGCGGCAGATGGAGCAGAAACTGCATCGTCTGGCGTATGAAGACCCCATGACGGGCTTACCCAACCAGGCGCGGCTGGTAGAGGATGGAGCCAGGTTGATCGAGACTTCAAAAAGGCGTTCTCATCAACTGGCCTGTATCCACCTGGATGTAGACAATTTCAAACAAATCAATGAAACCTTGGGCATGGCAGCTGCAGATACCCTGCTCATTGATCTGGCTGGCTTGCTGAAATCATATGAGCACACAGGGATCTGCGCCTATCGCCTGAATGGCGATGAGTTTGCCTTGGTTTTGACCCATGTCCCGGACCGCGCCCAAATAGCGGCGACCATCGGCCAGATTTTTGAGTGTTTCAGCAGACCGTGGCACTTGGAAGGGCAGTCCTTGTTTATCACAGTCAGTGCTGGAATCGCCGTCTATCCCGATCATGGTCAAGACATGACCGGGCTGATGCAAAGCGCCCACGCGGCCTTATCCCATGCCAAAGTCAAAGGCTGCAACAACTGGATGTTTTTTGATAGTTGGATGCGGGAATCCTCCTGGAAAAACATCCATTTGTATAACAATTTGCAACAGGCGATCAATCTTGGTCAGTTCAAATTGCATTACCAGCCTCTGGTTGACTTGGTGACGGATTCGATCATCGGTCTGGAGGCCTTGATCCGCTGGCCTAACCAGGCAGGTGGCTTTTATCCGCCTATGGAATTTATACCCTTTTCGGAATCGACGGGTCAGATTGCGGCGATCAGCGACTGGGTGATCCGGGAAGTCTATGCCCAGCGGCAAGCGTGGCTAAGCCAGGGGGTCCGGATGGTGGACATATCCATCAATTTGTCCGGTAATCTGCTGTCTGATGGCCAGGTCATTCCCCTCTTTGAAAGACTGGCACGACAGAGTGGCCAGACGTGGCAGGGCATCGAGATTGAAATTACCGAAACAGCGGCTGTGAGCAATTTTGAACAGACCATCGCGGTACTCGGTCGCTTGAAAGAATTAGGTTTTTCGGTTGCCCTTGATGATTTCGGTACAGGCTACTCATCCCTGACCTATCTGCGCAAATTACCGATCGACCGGATCAAGATAGACCGATCTTTCCTCCAGGACATCACCGGAGAAAATAATAACCAGCGGAAGATTTACCAGTCCATTGTCACCTTGGCTCATCAGCTGGGTCTGGAAGTGGTCGCAGAGGGTGTCGAGACGGTAGAACAATTACTGATTCTCAAAGCCATCGGCTGTGACTTGGCCCAGGGGTATTACTTGTCACGGCCCTTGCCGGCCGCAGAAATCCGTCTGCTGCTGGAAAAAAGTCCCGGACCGCGCAACATGCCCTTTTCAGGAAGGGCCACAGCCAGCCCTGCAGACTGGGTGTTTTCACCAAGAAAATGATAGATTGCATTCGCATGCTTATGATACAATTCTCCTGACTCTTTAAGAATCAGTCTAAATTACTCTTGGCCAGGAGTGACAAGATGTTCAACAGAAACCGTCATCTGAACAATTGCCCCGTGCACCCTGGCCCGGTCCTGTACTGGATGAACCGTGACCAGCGCGCTGCTGACAATTGGGCCTTGCTCACCGCCCAGCAGGAAGCCATCCACTCCGGTCAGCCGCTGCTGGTGGTTTTTTGTCTGCAGGAAGCATTCCTCGGCGCCCGGCCCGAGCATTTCAGTTTCATGCTCGAAGGCCTGCTGGAAACAGCTCGGACATTATCCGATCTCAATATTTCATTCATCGTGCGCCGGGGTCATCCATCCTGTGAGCTTCTGGCCGTCGCCGAGAAGGTTCATGCCGGTCTGATCGTGACTGACTTTTCGCCGCTGCGCCTGCCGCGCCAGTGGCGCAAAGAGCTGGCCGTTGCTGCGCAGGAGGCTGGTCTGGCTGTCTGGGAAACCGACGCCCACAACATTATTCCTTGCTGGCTGGTTTCAGACAAGCTCGAGTTTGCCGCGCGCACGATCCGGCCGAAAATCCAACGCCAATTGCCAGCCTGGCTGACCGACCTCCCGGTTTTGGCCCGGCATCCGATCAATCTGTCCCAGGAACTGCTGCATGACGTTTCGGCCCAGACTGGTCGATCTGTGATCCAGCAGGCTCTGGCTGACCTTGAGCATCAGACCGCTCCCGATGGCCGCCGCCAGATGCTGCCACCATCAGGCCCTGCTGCGGCCAAGCTTCGTTTGTCTCATTTCATCGCGGATTCGCTGAAAGATTTCGATCGGCGCAATGATCCCAATTTGCCGGTTTCTTCACGCCTGTCCCCTTACCTGCATTTTGGCCAGGTTTCGGCCCAGCGGGTGGCCCTGTCTGTCCACGCTGCTGCCCAGACCAATCCAGAATTGGCACCGCCTGCAGCTTCGTTCCTCGAGGAGCTGATCGTCCGGCGCGAATTGGCGGATAACTACTGTTTTTATCACCCTGACTATGACAACTGGCAGGGCTTTCCCGCTTGGGCGCGCCAGACCCTTGAGCGCCATCGCACCGACCCGCGAACCTATCGCTACAGGGACGAGCAGCTGGAAAATGGCCAGACCCACGATCCACTCTGGAACACAGCTCAGCTCGAGTTGCGCGACACCGGTCAGATGCCAGGCTATCTGAGGATGTACTGGGCCAAGAAACTGCTCGAATGGTGCGCGACACCAGAGCAGGCGCAACAGTTTGCGATTGCCCTCAATGATGGTCTGGCCATTGACGGCCGCGACCCCAATGGCTATGTGGGCATCGCCTGGTCGATCGGCGGCGTCCATGACCGGCCCTGGGGCGAGCGGCCGGTTTTCGGCACGATCCGGACCCTGACGTATGACGGCTGCCGCAGAAAATTCTCGGTTGATGCTTATATCCGGAAAGAATCGGACCGGAGAGATGGATAAAAGACCTGTCACCCTTAAGGAAAAACCAGTCATTGGCATCAGTGCCTGCGGATTCAGATAGAGTCCGTATACTTGGTGTAAATTGAGAAATAAAAAGAGCCACGAGCTCGCTTTCGGTATAATAGGTTTTTGCAAAGAAACGAATAGACTGAAAGGACTGAACTCATGGCTCAAGTACATCTTACACTGANNTACACCAACTTTTAGGACTTGACTAGTATTCAATGCGCCCGTGCGCTACAATGGGCGTAGCATGGATTTTATCAAGGCGATCGGCCGCGAAAAAGGCGATTTCCGCTGGTGTCTGGTCTGTCCGGAGACGGCTGCCGGCTTGGGCGTGCCGCTCGATCCGATCCACCTATCTGGGGCGGGTGGCCGCTCCATCTGAAATGGCGCGGGTAAGATCATCAGCCGCAATGGTCTGGATGTCACCGAGGTCATGCTTGCGGCTGCCCGGGAAAGTCTTGCCACGTTGCGCCGGGCCGGGGCGAAGGTTTTCATCTACATGGATGGCAGTCCTTCCTGTGGTGTCTACCGGACGACGCTGCGCATGCAAAGCATGAAAAAATACAAATTGGAGGACACGTCTCATGACAACCAAGAGTAAAAAAAAGGTCCTGATCGTCGGTGCCGGTGTCAGTGGCCTGGCCAGCGCGATCCGCCTGCAGCAGCAAGGATTTTCCGTCGAGATTTTCGAGAAGAATGAACGGGCCGGTGGTCGCATGGGCGTGGTCGAGTTCGATGGCTTCCAGTTCGATCTTGGCCCGACGATCCTGATGATGCCACAGATGTATCGTGATGTGTTCGAATTCTGTGGCAGGAATCCGGATGACTATTTCCAGATGACCCAGATCGATCCGATCTACAAGATCTATTTTCCCGATGGCTCTGCCCATGTGGCCTTCCGAACTGACCCGCCTGACATCTGAGCTCGAGTCAATCAGCGAAAAAGACGCCCAGGGATATCTGCACTATCTCGGCGATACCTATGAACGCTACCTGATTGCCAAAGATCATTTTATCAGCAAGGGATTCAGGACGTGGTCAGATCTGATCAACCCGACCACACTCTCGGCCGGTCTCAAACTCAAGACCTTCAACAACGCCTACGCCATGATTTCCGAGTATGTTGACAGCGAGAAACTGCGTGAGCTTTTAAGTTTTCAGACTCTGTACATCGGGGTTTCACCCTACAATGGCCCTTCGATCTACACGATTATCCCGATGATCGAGCTGATCTATGGGGTCTGGTTCATCAAGGGCGGCATGCGCGGCTATGTCACGGCCCTCGAGCGTTTGTTCACCGAACTTGGCGGGGTCATCCACCTCCAAGCGCCAGTGGAAAAGATCGCCCTGGAGGGGCGCAAGGCCACAGGTCTTGTCGTCAACGGTCAGCTTCAGCCAGCAGACATCGTTCTCTCCACAGCGGATTTCCCCTACGCCATGAAACATCTCCTGCCGACTGATTTCCGCCAGGGCCGCTACCGTCCGTCCCAGGTGGGAAAATACGAGTATGCCTGCTCGTGCTTCATGCAGTACATAGCCCTCGACAGCCGCGATTTTCCCGGACTCAATGTCCACAACCTGGCTTTTGCCGAGGACTTCTCCGGTAACATCGCCGATATTTTCGATGGCCGTTTCCCGTCAGATCCTTCGGTGTACGTCTATGCCCCGGCGTTGCTCGATGAAAGCCTGGCTCCACAAGGCCAGCTGGGCCTCTATGTCCTGACGCCCGTGCCCAACCTCAAGGATGGCCCGGCGATCGACTGGAAAGATGAAAAGGCCATCGCATCTTACCGCGCCAAAGCTTATGAAAAGATCCGCCGCATCCTGCCACTCCGGGATTTTGAACAGCACATCATCCGGGAGAAAGTCTACACCCCACTCGATTTTGAAATGGATTTCAATGCATTTTTCGGCGCGACCTTTGGCCTGCGGCCGACCCTGTTGCAGTCCAACTCGTTCCGGCCCCAGCCCAAGGCGATCCGTTACGACAACCTCTATTTTGCCGGTAGCAGCAATCATCCTGGAGCGGGTGTCCCGATCGTCCTGATGTCCGCTCAGATTGCCGCGCAGGAGGTCCTGCGCGACCAGCAGCCATGATGGCAGAGGCGCACGTCCCAGCCGAATTGCTCCCGGATGTCGCCTGGTGCGAGGCGATCATCCGCCGCCACTCCGGCAGCTTCTATCGCTCGTTTAAGCACCTGCCTCCCGGGCGCGCTGCGGCTGTTTTTGCAGTCTACGCCTTCTGCCGTCTGGCTGACGACAGCATCGATGTCGACCATGATCCGGCACAGTTAGATCGGCTGGCGACCCAGCTGCAGGAATTTGCCGCCGGCAAGACCCCGGATGAACCGCTCTGGCGCTTGTTACGCTGGGCATTTACAACGTATGGCCTGGAGCTGGAGCCTTTCTTTGAAATGATCGAAGGCCAGCGCCAGGACATCACCTTTGCCCAGCCCGAAACGAACCAGGATTTGTGGGACTATTGTTATCTGGTGGCGGGAACCGTTGGCCTGATGATCTTGCCCTTGCTGGCTCACCCAATCACGACTAGCCATCGCCAGCTGGCTATTGACCTGGGACAGGCGATGCAGATGACCAATATCCTCCGCGATCTGAGTGCGGATTACCGCCAGGGTCGGATTTATCTGCCCGCGCGCGAACTGGCCAAACGGGGAATCCAACTGGATGATCTGGGTCGTGAAAACCCCACACCAGCCCTAAAAAGCTATTGGCTCGAGCTGGCCCGTGACGCCCTGCAGCGATATGAGGGAGTGCGGCGAAATCTTGTATCGTTTGACACCAAAGCACGGTTGCCTGTTCTTCTGGCTTTGCTGTACTATAGTCATATTACTTTACTTGGAATTAAAAATCCGGATGTCATCCTGGCTCGCCGTCTGGTGGTTCCGGACTCGGTCAAATACTGGCTCTACCTGAAAGCACGCTGGCACGTCTGGACTTTGAGAATCCGCAGAGAGGTGTAACATGCAAAACTGGATCGGCATCGCAGCTTCATTGGTCTATATTTTCACCGTGATCTTCCTGGCTCGTTTCATGACCCGCTTTGGAAAGGAGGCCAGCCGCAAAACAGTTCATATTCTGGTCTGCAACTGGTGGTTTCTGGCCATGTATTTTTTTGCCCAGCCCCTGTGGGCGGCCATCGTCCCGGCCATGTTCGTTGCGATCAATTACTTGTCCTACCGCTACCAGATTTTCCAGGTCATGGAGCGAGGCGAAGGGAAGGGGGACCTGGGCACCGTCTATTATGCAATCTCCCTTCTGATCCTCTCTCTCCTGACCTTTGGTGCCGGCAAAAACCCCTTGGTCGGAGCAGCGGGGATCCTGATCATGGGGTATGGCGATGGCCTGGCAGCGGTGATCGGCAAAGCCTTTCCCTGGGGTTCCTACCACGTGTTCGGCTCCAGTAAAAGCCTGACTGGCAACCTGACCATGTTCGTCGTTTCTTTTGCCGTCCTGGCTTTGCTGATCACATGGCAGGGCTCAGCCTCGGTCTTTCCGGCAGCCCTGGGCCTGGCTTTGCTAGCGACGCTGGTAGAAACCATGACACCATTAGGCTTGGATAACCTGACGGTTCCGCTGGTCAGTGCTCTGGCATATGGGATGGGATAACCTGATGTTGGATGCGCTCCTGGCCCTGATGGCTCCCTATGAAACTGAACTCAAAATTGTGGCTGCAGGCACGATCCTTTTGGGCAGCGCGGTTGTGTCCTACCTGTCCTATCGCCGCCGCTGGCTGACCGGGCAGGCGGCACTGACAGCCTGCGGCCTTTCGGTCGGACTTTACTTGACTGGCGGACTGCGCCTGGTCGTTTTGCTTCTGACCTTTTTTATCGGATCGACATTGCTGACTCACTATCGCCAGAAAGACAAAGACCAGATTGAGGCGGATGTGCATGAGAAAAAAGGGCCGCGCGACACGTTCCAAGTCATCGCTAATGGTGGCCCGGCTTTGCTGATGGGCATTCTGACTGCCGCGACCGGCCAGACCGCCTTCCTGGTCGGCAGTGCGGCGGCACTGGCCGCCAGCAATGCGGATACGTGGGCTTCGGAACTGGGCGTCCTCAGCCGGCACCAGCCGGTCTTCATCTTGTCGCGGCGACCTGTGGCCAAAGGCCTTTCCGGAGGAGTCACTCGGTTGGGAACCCTGGCGGCTCTGTCCGGCGGCGTGTTCATTGCCCTGGTTTATGGTTTGCTGCACGGGGGGGATACGGCCAGTGGCCTGCCGTTGGTATCGGATATGGCCGTAATCGCCCTGGCCGGGCTGATCGGATCAACGGTGGATAGCGTTCTTGGTGAAACCGTGCAAGCCCGCTACGCCAGTGCCCGGCCGGGTCACCTGACTGAAAAAAGCTCGGAGCAAGGCAGGGCCAATTCACTCCAGCATGGGCTGAAATGGCTCAACAACGACTGGGTGAATCTGCTTAGCTCCACCATTGCCGCTCTGGCAGCTGCCGGCCTGATTGCGCTATCCACATACTGACATCTGGTTTCAATAGGAAGGATGGACAGACGATGACAGATCTGACAGAAGATTTGTATGTCCAGTACAGTACCGCCCTGGCCAGGATGGACAAACCTGTTTGTGTCCAACTGGTGCTTGCAGCCGTTTCGGGGGGTTCAATCGGACTCGAGGACTTGTACCAGGGTGTCTTGGCCAAGGCGCTCAACGAACTCTCCGAATCGGAGCTGGGCCAGCCGGATGCGATCTGGCGCGAACATGTCCGCAGCGAAATCACCCGGACCGTGATCGAGTGCTGTTATCCGGCCGTTGTTGCCGCAGTGAACGCCCGTGAACAAGGGAAGCCAGCAGAGGATCGGATGGTTGGTGCCAAAAAACGGGTGATGATTGTCTTGCCATCTGAAGAATTCCACGAACTCGGTGCCCGCATGGGGGCGGACTTTTTCCAGCTGGCCGGATTTGAAACCTTGTTTGTCGGTGCCAATACACCAACCGAATCGATCCTGAATGGGGTCGGCTATTTCCAGCCGGACTATGTCGATCTTCATGTTGTCAATTACTACAATTTGTTCAAAGCTAAGGATTTGCTCGGCCAGATCCGGCGCCAGTACCCCAAGGTCCGCCTTTTGGCCAGCGGGGGTGCCTTTTCGGGGGAAACCGGCCAGCTGGAGCGATTTGGCCCCGTCTGCCTGGTCCGTTCGCTCGCTGATATCGAAGCGTTGCTGGAGAAAACGTCATGAGACTTGCCTTTCAAATCGCGGTCCGTTTCCTGTCCTCCAGCAAAAGCCAGACCATTCTGATTGCCCTGGGTATCGCGATCGGCATTTCGGTTCAGATTTTCATCGGATCCCTGATCTCAGGCCTGCAGAAAAGCCTGGTCGACACCACCATTGGCAATGCGGCCCAGATCTCGATTGTCTCTGACGCGGACAACCGCCTGATTGAGAAATATGAACCGATTGCAGATGCTGCGCGGCGGCGCGAACCCCGCCTGACAGCCATCTCGCCCGTACTCGATCAGCCCGGCCTGATCATCGATGGCGACCGGTCCAATTCGATCCTGATGCGTGGCTTTGATTTTACCCGTGCTGAGGAAGTCTATGAGTTTTCAGAACGGCTTCTGGTCGGACGGTTGCCCGAACGCGACTCCCATGCCGTGATTGGTGTGGATCTGGCCCGGGAACTGGGCGTCCAGCCGGGGGACTCGATCGAAGTGACCGTACTGGGCAACATCAGGAAATCCTTTACCGTGGTGGGCATTTTTGACCTCGAGGTCCAGAGTGTTAACAAATCCTGGTTTCTGGTCAATCTCGAGGCGGTCCAGGATTTATTTGCCACGGGGGATGCTGTGACCGCCATTGAAATCCAGATTGGCCCAGACGAAGTATTTGAGGCTGATCTTATAGCGGAAAAGCTAAAACCCATCCTCAAGAGTCCAGATTTGGAACTGACCAACTGGAAAGTCCAGAATGCCTCGCTGCTGTCGGGCCTCAGTGGCCAGAGTGTGTCGAGCTACATGATCCAGTTTTTTGTCGTGGTTTCAGTTGTACTGGGCATTGCCAGCGTGCTGGCCATTTCGGTCCTGCAGAAATCGAAGCAGATTGGAATCCTCAAGGCCATGGGCATCAAGACCCGCCAGGCGAGCCTGATTTTCCTGTTCCAAGGCCTGATTCTAGGCCTGATTGGCGGAACCCTGGGTTTGGTCATTGGTCTTGGCCTGACCTACAGCTTTACCATTTTCGCAGTTGGTCCTGACGGCTCGCCGGTGGTTCCTCTGTTCATCGACCGCAATTTCCTGTTCCTGTCGTTTGGCTTGGCTGTGGTTGCTTCGACCCTGGCCGCCTTGGTACCAGCCAGGAAATCCGCCAGGCTAGATCCGATCGAGGTTATCCGCAATGGTTGAAATGACAGGAAAGAACATGACACTGCACCAAACGAACCTTGCCACGGCCCCGGAAATCGTCCTTGCCCTGGACAAAATCAACAAAACCTACGGTGGCAGTGTGCCGACCCAGGTTTTGTTTGATATTGACCTGATGTTTGCGGCCGCGACGTTCAATGGCATCATCGGCCAGTCCGGCAGTGGCAAATCGACCCTGATGAACATTATGGGCACCCTGGATCGGCCGACTTCGGGTACGGTCCAGATCACTGGCCGGCGCACCGACCAGCTCAAGCCTGATCAGCTGGCAGAAGTGCGCAATCAAACCATCGGCTTCATTTTTCAGTTCCATTATCTGCTGCCGGAATTCACAGCCTTGGAGAATGTCCTGATGCCCCACCTGATCAAATATGGTTCTGCCAGCAAGGCCATTCGAGACCGGGCCTCCGAGCTGCTGGACCTGGTGGGCTTGTCCGGCGTCAAGAACAACCTGGCGACCCGGATGTCCGGTGGCCAGCAGCAGCGGACAGCCATTGCCCGGGCTTTGATCATGAATCCCAAGATCATCCTGGCAGATGAGCCCACCGGTAACCTGGATTCGGACTCGACAGAAACCGTTTATGACATCATGCGCGAGATCAACCGGACCTTCCACACGACCTTTATCATCATCACCCACGACCGCCATATAGCTGAAAAAACCGACCGCATCATCGAAATCAAGGATGGCCGGATCAGTCTCGATCTCGACCGGCGTTGATGATTGATGTCGAAGGGCCGGCAGGCACAACGCTGCGCAGCCGGGGTGTCCAGAAAAAGCATGAAAAGGTGATGCAAGAATACAGAAATATTCATGCATTCTGCCATTTGTCAAATGGTCAGATTTCGTTTACAATTTCTCCATCCTGCCTGTCATGGTAACAGCAGCTGAACGTCTGCTGGTCTGGTGAGGTTCATTGATGCAAATACTCAAAGACCGGATCATCCGGGATGGCCAAGTACTCCCCGGCAACATCCTCAAGGTTGACAGTTTTCTCAATCATCAAATCGACCCGGTCCTGATGGATGCCATCGGCGAGGAATTTGCCCGCCGATTTATCGACGAGCCGATCACCCGCATCCTGACCATCGAATCTTCCGGGATCGCCCCGGCACTTTTTGCCGGCTACCATTTGCGTGTCCCCGTTGTCTTTGCCAAGAAAACCGAATCCATGAACCAAGATCCGGACACCTATGCGGCTCCGGTCCATTCATACACACGCAACCGCGACAATGTCATCCGTGTCGCCCGCCGTTATTTGGCCGCGTCTGACCACATTCTGGTCATCGATGATTTCCTCGCCCACGGCGAAGCCCTCCTGGGCCTGTCTGACCTGGTCCGCCAGGCCGGTGCTTCGCTGGCTGGCGCAGGAATCGTCATCGAAAAAGGTTTCCAGGACGGCGGCAAACGCGTCCGCACTTCGGGTATCCGGGTTGAATCCCTGGCCATAATCAAGGACATGTCCGACGGGCACGTTCGATTCCAGTGAACATCCGCCTGATTCATCATCTGCCTTGCAAATCCAGAATTTGAAGCGACCCAGAAAAGAAGGAGAAAATGAAACCATGAAAATCCGTAAGATCCTCACTCTGGCTTTGGCCATGACGCTCGTCCTCGGCCTGGTTGCCGGTTGTGCCCAGAGCAGCGCCACCACCACTGCCGCTGCCGGTGAAACCACCACTGCTGCTGCCGAGACCACCACTGCCGCTGCGCCTGCCGAAAAAATCAAAGTCGGCGTCATCTACATCAGCCCCAAAAATGATGGCGGCTGGTCCCAGGCCCATGCCGACGGTTTTGCCGCTGCCGTTGCCGCCATCGGTGCTGACAAAATCGACCTTAAAGAGATCGAGAGTGTCAATGATGCCGATGCCCAACAGACCGAGACAGCCCTCAACCAGCTCGTTGCCGATGGGTGCCAGATTGTTTTTGCCACCAGTTTTGGCTACATGGAAGCCACAGCCAAAGTCGCCTCGGAAAATCCGGACGTCAAGTTTGAACACTGCTCCGGCTACATGAGCGCTGACAATTTTGCCAATTATTTTGCCCAGATCGAACAGCCCCGTTACCTTGCCGGCGTCGTCGCAGGCCGCATGACCAAGTCCAACACCATTGGTTATGTGGCTGCCATGCAGATCCCGGAAGTCTACCGCGGCATCAACGCTTTCACCCTTGGTGTGCGCTCGGTCAATCCGGACGCAGTCGTCAAGGTCACCTGGACCAACACATGGTTCAACCCGCAGCTGGAAAAAGAAGCCGCCATCTCCCTGATCGACAGTGGCGCCGATATTCTGGCCCAGCATCAGGACTCCACGGCTGTCCAGCAAGCGGCCCAGGAGAAGGGTGTCTTTGGCATCGGCTATGACAATCCGATGTACAGCGAAGCCATTAAGGACGCCTACCTGACCGCTCCCGTCTTCAAATGGGGCGCCTACTACGAACAGCGCCTCGCCGCCATGCTCGATGGCAGCTGGACCACCGGCGCCTACTGGGGCGGCATGAATGATGGTGTTGTTGCCCTCGACGCCATGACTGCCCTCGTCCCAGCTGACGTCCAGACCGAGGTCAACGCCCTGGTCGATACCATGAAAGCCCAAGGCAATGACTTTGTCTTCGCCGGCCCGATCAAGGACAACACCGGCGCTGAGCGTGTTGCCGCCGGCGCATCTCTGAGTGCCGAAGACCAGTTCGCCATGGATTGGTTTGTCGAAGGCGTCGTCGAAGCAAAGTAAACTGCCCTTCGCGACCCCTTGTCCTGACCCCTTGTGAATCTGCCTGGCCTGTGCCGCTGACATGCGGTACAGGCCAGGTTTTATGACTTTACAGGAGCCTTGTATGACTGATACAAAAAACGTCCCTGCCATTGAAATGCGCGGCATCAGCAAAACCTTTGCCACCGTCAAAGCCAACCAGGACATCTGTTTCTCGGTTGCAGCTGGTGAAATCCATGCCTTGCTTGGTGAAAATGGGTCCGGTAAATCGACGCTGATGAATATCCTCTCCGGGATTTACTTGCCGGATTCAGGAGAAATCGACATCCACGGTGAACGCGTCGTCTTCCGTTCGCCGCGCGACTCCATGGCCCAAGGGATTGGCATGATCCATCAGCATTTCAAACTGGTCGAGAGCCTGACAGCTCTGGACAACATCATCGCCGGGACCGGACATGGGCTATTCATCGACCGTGCAGCTGCCCGAGCGAAAATCGCAGCCCTGTCCGAACAGTTTGCAATGGGGATAGATCCCGACCGGCGCATCTCGACGATGTCGGTCAGCGAAAAGCAGACGGTCGAAATTCTCAAAGTCCTTTATCGCGGCTCTCAGATTCTGATCCTCGACGAACCAACAGCAGTCCTGACTCCGCAGGAGATCACGCACTTGTTCCAGATCCTGCACCGGATGCGGGAAAACGGCCAGGCGATCGTTTTCATCAGCCACAAGCTCAACGAAGTTCTGTCCCTGTGCGACCGGGTCACGGTCTTGCGCCAGGGCCGGACGATCGGCACCGTGCGGACCGACCAGACCACCACCACCGAGCTGGTTGAGATGATGGTTGGCCGTGCCGTCGATTTGTCGATCGACCGGCCGGCTGTCCAGGGGTCTGGTCTTTGCCTCGAGATCCAGAACCTCTCGGTTCAGGATGCGAGCGGAGTCCAGCGTCTGAGCAAGGTCAGCTTTCAGCTGGCCCACGGTGAAATCCTCGGCGTTGCCGGCCTGTCCGGCAGTGGTCAGAAGGAGCTGTGTGAGGCCATCGCCGGGCTACAGAACCCATCCGAGGGCAGCATCCGCTTCCACGGCACCGAGATCGTCGGCAAATCCCCACGTGAGATTATCAAGATGGGTATCAGCATGAGCTTCATCCCTGAGGATCGCCTGGGCATGGGCCTGGTCGCCTCGATGGACATTGCCGACAACATCTTGCTCAAGGACTACGCCTTCCACAAAGGCCCGTTCATCGACCGCAAGGCCGCCCGGGCTAAGGCCAGGCAGATCGTTTCCCAGCTGGCGATCAATACGCCGGGTATTTTCCACACGGTGCGCAAACTGTCCGGCGGCAACATACAGAAAGTCATTCTTGGCCGCGAAATCAACCTCAATCCACGCGTGCTGATCACGGCTTATGCCGTCCGAGGCCTCGATATTCATTCGTCATACACAATCTACTCCCTGATCAACGAACAGAAACAGAAAGACGTGGCCGTGCTGTTCATCGGCGAAGACCTCGATGTGCTGCTGGAACTGTGTGACCGAATCCTGGTCCTGTGCAATGGCGAAGTCCAAGGCATAGTCAAAGCCAGCGCTGTAACCAAGGAACAGATTGGCCTGATGATGGCCGGTGAATCGCTCCAAGAAAAGGAGGTCGTCCTCTGATGCGTCTGCGAATTGCCAAAAAGGAAACTGCCGGAGGCTGGCGTGCGGTGGCAATCCGCGTCGCTTCCGTCCTGGTTGCGCTCCTGTTTTCCGGCCTGATCATGGCTGCCATGGGCTTTGATCCGATTGCCGCCTATCTGGCGATTGCCAAGGGGTCCTTCGGCTCCGCCAGGGGCCTGATCAACACCGTGACGGTTGCCATCCCGCTCTTGATCGTTGCCCTCGGCCTTTCGATCAGTTTCTCCATGCGGTTCTGGAACATTGGTGGCGAAGGCCAGATGATCATGGGCGCCATTTTCGCCACCTACGTGGCCCACCAATTGCCCGAAACCACACCGGCTGTCCTTTATTGGGTGACCATGGCCCTGGCAGCGATGCTGGGCGGTGGCCTCTATGCCCTGATCCCAGGACTGTTCCGAGCCTATTCCGGGACCAATGAAACGCTGTTCACCCTGATGCTCAATTACGTCGCGATCAAAGTTGCTGTTTTCCTGCGCCTGGTACTCTGGAAAAATCCAGCTGCCAAGGGCTTTCCGCAGATCAAGGCCATTCCAGCTGCCGCCCAGCTGCCAAAGGTTTTCGGCATCCATATCGGCTGGATCATCGCCCTCGTGGTGACCTTGTTGGTTACGATCTACCTCAAATACACCAAGCGCGGCTATGAAACCCGTGTCGTCGGCGAAAGTGAACGGACCGCTCACTATGCCGGGATCAATGTCCGGCGCGTCCTGGTTGGTGGTGTTGCCCTGTCCGGGGCCATTGTTGGCCTGGCCGGCTTTGTCAAGCTCAGCGGTGTGTCGCACGTTCTGTCGGAAAGCATTGGCGGCGGAAACGGTTTCTCCGCCGTCATCGTGGCTTGGCTGGCTCAGCTCAATGCACCGGTCATGGTCTTGATCGCCCTGCTGTTCGCCGCCATGGAACAAGGCGCCATGGGCATGGAACTGGCCTTGAAAATCCCAGCCTCCGTCGCAGATGTCATCAAGGGCCTGATCTTGTTTTCAGCGCTGGCCTCGGAGTTTTTCATTTCCTATCACGTCGTGATTGAAAAGGGACCGCGCGCTCTGTTGCGCCAATACCGCCGCAGCGGGCGCAAGGATTTACAAACAGACGCGCCTGAAGGGGAGGACCTGACCTGATGGACATTTCATTGATGATCGCCCTTTTTGTGGCATCGGCCGTGCGCATGGCTGTGCCGCTGCTTCTGGGCACGCTGGGCGAATCTCTGACCGAACGCGCCGGCAACCTCAACCTCGGCGTCGAAGGCCTGATGATGATGGGTGCTGCCACCGGCTTCATCGCTGCTTATCATACGGACAACATTGCCCTCGCCATCCTCGCCGGTATGCTCGGCTCCGGTTTCGGCGCCCTGCTGTACGCGGTCCTGACCATCACCTTCCAGACCAAGCAAGACGTCACCGGCCTGGCCCTGACGATCTTCGGTACGGGCTTTGCCAACACCCTCGGCAAAAGCCTGGCCAACCAGAACACACCGCCGGCCATCCGCGAATTCGCCCAGGCCACACCGCTGCACCTGCCGCTCGAACCCATGATCAGCTTGCCCGTGCTTGGACCTGTGCTGGCTTTCATCGACACCGCATTCCTGCAGCACAATTGGTTTGTCTACCTGACCTTCGCCGCCGCGATCGTCGGCTGGATCTACCTGTTTCGCACCCGTGAAGGCCTGCATTTGCGCATGGTTGGAGAAAATCCGGCGGCAGCCGATGCCTCCGGCATCCGGGTCATCGCCACCAAATACGTCCATGTCGTCATCGGTGGCATCCTCTGTGGTCTCGGAGGGGTTTACATCTCCGTCATCAATGTCGGAACCTATCTGGAAAACATCGTCGCCGGCCGTGGCTGGATCGTCGTCGCCCTGGTTATTTTCATCCGCTGGGATCCGCTCAAGGCGATCGCCGGTTCACTCCTGTTTGGCGCCCTGGAAATCGTCGGTTTCCGCATCCAGCATATCGAAGGCCTCTCGAGCATACCGATTTTCTCCCAGTATGCGATCGACATGTACCCCTACCTGATGACAATCATCGTCCTGGTCATCACCTATGCCCGGAAAAAGGCCTACCAGGGGCCGGCTGCTCTCGGCATACCCTATTTCCGCGAAGACCGCTGAAGTGGAGACTCTACCAGGCAGGCAATTTGCCCGGCCGCCTGGCCTACTGCCCATCTACCCCCGCTCTTTAGCCTGCGGATTCGTCCATGACCGGAATGCTCGGGATCGGCACGTCGATTTCGACGTCAGCCGCGTAGTCGATCCCGGGCTGGCGGAAGCCGAACATCTGGAAAAAGTCGTCCCAGTAGCCGGCGATGTCGCAATAGTCAGCCGCGTTTTCGGTTGTCACGATCGGCCAGATGCGATCGACTTCCTGTTGAACATCCGGACGCATTTCCCAGTCATCGACGCGCAGGTAGCCAGCTTCGTCGACGACAGCCCCTCCGGCTGCAAACAATTTCTCTTTGAACAACCGGTACATCTGTTCGCTGCAACCCTCGTGGAGACCTTTGTCCTTCATGACTTTGTAAAGGATCGAAATGTACAGTGGCACGATCGGGATAGCGGCACTGGCCTGAGTGACCACCGCTTTATTGACTGAGACATAAGCTTTGACGTTGGGCATTGCGCGCGTCATAGCCTGAGCCGTCTCGTACAGATGACGTTTTGCCTGCCCGATCGAACCGTTGAGATAAATCGGATGGGTCAGTTCCGGCCCGAGGTAGGAATAGGCGACAGTGATCGTCTGGGGGGCAAGCAGGCCAGCAGCATCGAGGGCCAGAAGCCAGTCCTGCCAGTCTTCGCCCCCCATGACTTTGACCGTGGCTTCGACTTCTTCGGAGGTGGCAGGGGTGATTAAGACCGGGACGATGGCATTGGTGCGCAGATCGATCGTCTTGTTCTCGTAATCGCCGCCAATGGTTTTCAGGACTGAGTTATAAACGGTGCCGTCAGCCATGGTGCGCCGTGGTGATGCCAGGCTGTAGACGATCATGTCGACCGAGCCCAGGTCCTCGCGGATCATTTTGATGACCTGGTCTTTGACCTCGGCGGAAAAGGCGTCGCCATTGACAGTTTTGGCATAGAGACCCTCAGCCATGGCGCGCTGTTCAAAAGCGGCTGAATTGTACCAGCCAGCCGAAGCGGTGCGGTTGTTGCCGGCCGGTTTGTCAAAAATGACGCCGATGGTGGCAGCACCGCAGGCAAAAGCCGCGCTGATGCGCGTGGCCAAACCGTAGCCAGTGGAAGCCCCGATGACCAGGACCTTTTTCGGACCAGCAACACGGGGCTGGGATTTGACCATGTCAATCTGGCGATTGACGGCAACAGCACAGCCGGCAGGATGGGCAGTGGTGCAGATGAATCCGCGGGTTTTGGGTTCGACAATCATAATCAAGCCTCCGGGAAAGCAAATAGTTTGAATACCAAAGAATCTATGCCCTATTGTGAACAAAAAGATGCCGTTTGACAAGTTTCCCGGGGGCCTATGTTAAACTATTGTCAGTTCGTACATTTTGCCACGGCAGGTTCGGAACTTTTCTTGAGCAATCCCGTCCAAAAAGCCAGAACCGGTTATCGGTCACAAACAGAGCGGGGGATATCGATGATACTGCGTGAAAAATTGCACCGGGATTGGCCAGCGGCTTTTTTTTTGGCGCCCAGTCTGCTGGGGACGGCGCTGTTTTTTTTCATCCCATTTGTGATGGTGATCTGGTACGCGATGGTCGATAATCCGGTCATCATGAACTTTGTCGGCCTTAAGAATTTCATTAGCTTATTTCAAAATCAGGCCTATCTCCAGGCAGCCGGCAACACCCTGTTGTTCTCGCTCATCAGCCTGCCGCTGGTCGTTGGTTTGTCGTTGGGCCTGGCGATCCTGCTTAATGGCAAACTCAAGGCCAGAAGCCAGCTGCGGTCACTCTTTCTGTCGCCGCTGCTGGTGCCGGTCGCGTCGATTGTCCTGGTCTGGCAGGTCATCTTCAGCTACAACGGTGCCCTGAACACAGCGCTGGCTGATTTCGGCTTCATTCCGGTCGACTGGCTCAAAAGTGACAGCGCCCGCTTCGTCATCATCGGCCTGTACCTGTGGAAAAACCTCGGCTACAACATGGTCCTTTTCCTGGCCGCGCTCAGCACCGTGCCCGTCGAGCTGCTCGATTCGGCCCGGGTGGATGGGGCCAACGCCTGGGAACGCTTTCGTGCGATCACGTTCAAATACCTCACCCCGACCTTGCTGTTCACCCTGATCATTTCCTTCATCAACTCCTTCAAGATTTTCCGCGAGACTTATCTGCTGGCTGGAGACTATCCTATCGAAGTGCTCTACATGCTCCAGCATTACATGAACAACATGTTCCGCTCGCTCGATTACCAGAAACTATCCGCCGCAGCCATCGTCATGGCCCTGGTCATGATGGCCATCATCGCCATCTTGTTCTTCGTTGAAAGCCGTTCCGGTCGCGATCTGGAGGAATCCTGATGGTGAAGCGCACGAGCCGCCGACTGGTCCGCGAGGGTGCCATCTTGGTCAAGAGTGGCTTGATTCTGCTGCTGGCCCTGGTTTTTGTGTTTCCGATCGTCATGACAGTCCTCAATTCCTTTATGTCGAGTGAGGAAATTATCGCTAATTATGGCATGCTCTTTGACAAAACCCGGAATCCCTGGGAAATGCCGGCAGCACCGGAACTGCCCTGGATCGCGCCGACTGCCCATTTCAAGCTGATTCCCGACCTGGTGTCAGCGGAACAATACATTGAGATTCTGTTCAAAAGCACGGACTATCTGATCAAATTCTGGAACTCGGTTTTCCTCGTCCTGCCGATTTTGGTGGGCCAGATTTTTGTCGGCGCCCTCGCGGCCTATGCCTTCACCCGTTTCCGTGGCCGCCTGGCCCAGATCACTTTTTTTGCCTACATCATCCTGATGCTGATGCCCTTCCAGGTCACGTTGGTGCCCAATTATCTGGTCGCAGAGTGGCTTGGCCTTTTGGACAATCCACTGGCGATCATCCTGCCGGGCGTTTTTTCGACCTTCAGTGTCTTTTTGATCACCAAATACATGCGCCGGATCCCGCGCGACTACATCGAGGTCGCCCAGCTGGATGGAGCCGGGCACTGGGCGATTTTTTCACAGATCCTGCTGCCCATGTGCCGCACAGCCGTCTATTCGCTGGCCGTCCTTGTCTTCATTGATTTCTGGAATATGGTTGAACAACCGCTCATTTTCCTGTCCGATCCCCTGACCCACCCTTTATCCGTTTTCCTGGTCAAAGTCAATGAAGGCGACATCGGCCTGGCCTTTGCCGCCTCGACCATTTACATGATCCCAGCCCTCCTGATGTTTTTCCATGGCGAACAGTACCTGGTGGAAGGCATCACGCACTCCGGCCTGAAAGGATGACCCAACCGATGGAACAGACCGCTGCCACTGCCAAAACCCGTCTCCTGCGCCGTGCCACGATTTTCTTTTTTGCTGGCATGGCTATCCTGACGCTGTTTTCCAACACGATCGTCAACTATTCCCTGCCCCGCGTCCAGGTGAAAAATTTCGAGTCTGGTATGATGTTCCGCCAGATCCAGGCCGAGGGGACGATTTCCGCCCAGCTCCAGCATACGGTCAATTTTGGAGCCCCGCGGATCGTCGACCAGGTCAAAGTCGAAGTCGGCTCACCCGTCCTCGTCGGCGATGTGATCGCCACGCTCAAGCCAACCGAAGGTGTCGAGCTGCTCGAGATGGAGAAAGCGTTGGAAAATGCCGAGCTGGATTTGGCTAAAATGAAGCGGACCCCGGCGAGCCTGTCTGTCCCGGAAATGGAAAAAGCGGTTAAAGCTGCAGCCGAGGCGATTGAGAAGGCAAAGAAAACGCTGGAAGATGAAAAAAATGCCCATAAACAGGCCTATGCTGCATTGATCAAGGCCGAGCGCGACTTGGAAGAGGAAGTAGAGTTCGCCGCAGAGACTGTAGAAATCAAAGAAACAGCACTGGCTGCCGCAAAAACTGAATATAACGACGCAGTGGCGGCATTAGCAGCGGCAGAGGCGGCGTTAGCAGCTGCAGGTCCTGATGAGCTTGCTGCAGCCCAGGCAGCTGTCGATGCAGCCACTGCGGTTTTGTATGGTGATGATACTCAAACGGGTAAAAGAGATTTGCTCAAGACAGCCCAGGACAATCTGGACGCAGCCGAATCTGCACTGGACACAGTCAAAGCCTCCCTCCAAGCTGCCCAGAAGGCATCCAATGAAGGCGCGGAAGACGCTCGCGTGATCGCGGCTGAGGAAGCCCTCGCTGAAGCTGAGAAAGCCTATCCTGAACGGCTTCAGGAACTGGCTGACGCCAGGAAAACCGACGCCCTCTCCGTCAAAGACCGCCAAACCGCCATCACCAAAGCTGAAAATGACCTCGAAGTCCAACGCGCCAAATTCGAGCAATTCAAAGCGACCCAGGGCGTTAATGAAATCAAGGCCGATTATGAAGGCCGGATATCCCAGCTTGCCCTGGCCGATGGTGCGACCATCAACACCAGCGAAGCAGTCGCTGTGATTGACGACGCCCAGGCTCGCTATGACCTCCGGGCGAAGATTCCGGCCGAGCAGGCCAACAGTCTGGTCATCGGCGACCGCGCCGATGTCAGCATGGGCAACATCGGCTGGGCTCAGGCCATCCTGCGCGAAATCCGCGAAGACAAGGACCAGCCCGGTGTCGTCAAGCAGCTCGTTTTCGATGTCGAAGGTGATGTCGCCCTCGGACAGCAGGTCAGCATCAATATCTACAAGCAAGGTCGCAACTATGACATGATCGTGCCCAATGCAGCGATCCGCCAGGATGCCAGCGGCAGCTTTGTCCTGGCGATGCGCCAGAAAAGCGGCCCGCTCGGCAGCCGCTATACGCTGGAACGCATAGCGGTGATCGTGCTGGAATCCGATAGCACCAGGAGTGCGATCAGCGCGGCCCTGGACTGGGGCATGCCGATCGTGACAGCAGCCAACAAACCAGTCGAATCCGGTAGCCGCGTGCTGCCGACCAAGTAGAAAGCACCAGCCATGGGAAACGCACGTCAAGACAGATTTTGGCCCCCGCCAGACGGGGCAATCTCGCAGAACCGCCAGTCTGAAGGCGGACCGTCTTCACCGCGCCTGGCCTGGCGCCTGGCCGTGCTGGCGACGGTAATTTTGAGCGCCAGCTTCCTGTTGCTCCAGGCCTTGGTGTTCACCACCCGCGGAGCCCTGCCAGAGTCCGCCCAAAAGAACACCGTGCGCCCTTTTGCTGTTTATCTGGCCAATGCCACCGGAGAAGACAATCCTGGTTTGCAGCAGCGGGGCGTTGAGTCCATCCGCAAATCATTGAACCAGGCCCTGCTCGAGCAGCAAGTCCAGATCGTTGACGCCTATGCCGGATTCTCCACACAAACCTTGACCCAGGGCAACAACAGTCTGACCATCCCTTTGACCGGAGTCTCTGGTACTGGATTTGCCAGCTTCCGCCACATGGAACTGCTCAGCGGCAGTTACCTGATGGATGATGCCTACAATACCCGCAGCATCGTCCTTGATGAGCTGGCAGCCTGGCAGTTGTTTGGTGCGATCGACATCACAGGGTTCACGGTCAAAGTTCAGGACAAAACCTTGACCGTCGCCGGCGTGGTCCGCCTGCCGGACAATTGGCAGAGCCGGCTCAGCCGCCAAGACCAGGCACAAGCATTCGTCCCTTATGCCACGTTAAGTGAGCTCGACTCCCGGCTGAACATCACTTCGTATGAAGTCCGGTTACCAGAGCCTGTCTCTGGCATGGGCCTTCAGTTCCTGCGCGATGCCCTGAGCTCCACCGGGATCAATCCGGATGAAATCGAGCTGGTCGACCACGAGGCCCGGCTTGGCCTTGCGACTTTGCTGACCAGCTGGCGTGCCGTAGGTAGCCGCGCCCTCAGAGACAACGCCATCGCCCTGCCCTGGTGGGAAAACGCCAGCCGGGCAGCGATCGACCTGGCCAGCTTGCTGGCCCAACTGGCCGGGGCAGCTCTGCTGGTTCTTGCACTCAGCCTGTACACTGTGCGCATGGTGCCACGCGCCCGGAAATGGCGCTTGTCCAGTCAGTTAGGCCTGGCAGCCCTGGCCGGTCTTGCAATCGCTCACTTTTTCATCCAGACTCGAGGCGAATGGGTGCCTTCCGGCTGGACCTGGTTGATGGTTGTCTTGTCCACCCTGATCTTGCCCCAACTGATCTTTCTGACCACCATCGGCTGGTCAGCTCTGCGCCGGACGTTCCCGGATGCCCAGTCGGTCTGGACCCTGATCCTGTCTGTCGGCGCTAACCTGAAACCGTTCATCAAGCAGCTGCGAACACGCAAGGCTGCCAAGGAGGAGACCCCGATATGAAAACCCTGATAACTGCCCCGATCCACCCGCTTGCCCACCCAACCAAAGCGCACGCGTTGCGGCGTCGCCTCAGCCTGGCTTTGCTGTTTGTCTTGCTTATCCCGCTTCTGCTCCAGCTTGCCGGCTGCAGCAAAAAGCCAGCCATCGATCCCGAATTTGCCGAGCTGGCCGTCTATGATGCAATCGAATTTGAAATCGGCGACCAGTACAGCTATGTCCAGTCGATCATCTGGGCCAATGGCGAGATCATCGCCCTGGCCAGTGACAACGTGGGTGTCAATAGCCTGATCCGGATCAGTCCGGAGGGCCAGCTAATCGGGACCGTACCGCTCGATGCCATCCCCGGCCTGATGACCGATCCCAACCAGCCTTCCAGTGCCTACCTCGATGGCATTTTCGCCGGCCCGGCTGGCTCCTTGCTGGTTACGACCACGGATTACTCGGACCCGATGAAATCGGTCCGTAACCTGTACCAGATGGACAGCCTGGGCCAGGTCCAAAAAACGCTCCTGCTGTTTGAAGCCAAAAACGATGGCAGCACCGCTGATTACCTCAACAATCTCCAGGTCACTCCTGATGGCCATCTTCTGCTTGTGTACAACAACTCACTCAAGCTGGTCGACTTCGATGGCAATAAAAAAGGCGAATACAAGCTCGCAGGGCAGAATGTGTATGTCTCATCCACGTTGTTTCTCAAAAATGGCCATTATGGGGTCAATTACTACACCCAGGAAGGCAGCATGAAGAGTGAAGAGGTCGATCTGGTGACCGGAGCCAAAATAGCCGATCTGTCTTTGCCCCCGCAGCTGTTCAACACCGCGCCGATATACGGCAGTGACGGAACCTATTACCTGAACGGATCCCAGTATCTCTCGCGCTATGACCAAGCCGCAGGCAAAGTCGTCAAGCTGCTGAGCTGGCTCGATCTCGATGTCAACCGCAACAATCTGTCCTACCTCTGGGTCGCCGCGCCCGATGGCAGCTTCTATTTCGGTGAGACCATTTACCCTGACAACGGAGGCATGCCCAATGGTCCGGACGGCACCCAGAATCCGGTCTTCAAGCTTTTAAAACTGACCAAATCGGCCGACCAGTCCGCCGCGGAAAAGACCAACATTTCGATTGGTGCCTTCTGGATCAATGAAGGTCTGAGAAAGGCGATCATCGAATACCGCAAAGTGCGACCGGATGTGCGTTTCACCGTCGTCGACTACAATGAAACCATCGACTACAGCAAACCGACCGCTTACGAAGATGCCATCACCCGGATCAATGCCGATATCTTGGCCGGCAAGATGCCAGATGTCCTGATGGTCAGCCAGTTGCCGTGGCAACAATACGCCAGCAAGGGCCTGCTGGTGGACCTCGGTGCCATGATGGCCCAGGACAGCACGTTTGACAGCTCACTTTATCTGGAGAATTTCTTCCAGGCCTCCTTGTACAACGGCAAATTGTACACCTTGGCCAATGCGGTCTCGCTGACCGGCATTATGAGCTCGAGTGCCCTGGTCGGTGACCGGACTGGCTGGACCGTCCAGGAGTTCCAATCTTTTGTCGACCAGCAGGAAGACCCGGCCAGCCTGTTCTACCAAATGCCGGGTGAAGGCATCCTCAATATGCTCCTGATGGGCAATCTCAACGCCTATATTGACACGGAAAAAGGACTGGCCAATTTTGACTCGCCGGATTTCATCCAATTGCTGGAATTTGCCAAACAATACGGCGCCGACCCCATGCAATTTGAAGAAGGCTGGGCCGAGCCAATGCCGGCTGACGGTGAGCCGGCTGGACCAGCTCTGCAGATGGTCTGGCTCAGCCGATTCGAAGACTACAGTTCATACAACCAGACTTTCCAGGGAGATGTGGTGATGCTTGGACTGCCTTCCATGCAACGCAGTGGTCCGATGTTCCAGCCCAATTCCGCCCTGGCTCTGGCGACGACCAGCAAAAACCAGGATATTGTCTGGGATTTTTTCAAATTCTACCTGAGCGAGAACCTGCAAGACCAGATTGTGGCCAATTATGAAGGCTTCCCGATCCTGAAAAGCAGTCTTGCCAAAGCTGGCGCCAAGGCCATCGCAGATACGGCCAATTATAGTCAGGAGCAACCGTTTCCTGAAGGTGATGTCAAGTCATCTGACATGGGCTGGTGGTATGGAGCCAAAGTAACCCAGGCTGATGTCGATGCAGTCACCGCTATCCTGACCCAGGCCGATACGGTTTACGCCTATGATGACAAAGCCTACCAGTTGATCAGTGAAGAAGCCCAGGCCTTCTTCGCCGGAGATAAATCCGCTGCCGAGACTGCAGCGGCGATCCAGAGTCGGATGCGAGCCTATGTGGGAGAACGCCAGTAAGTTCTCATCAGACAGAAAGGCCCAAAGAGCGGACCATCCTGTGCACCTGATTCCCGGACAAGCTGACGCCCAGAGATGCATGCAAACAAACCAGACCCTGGAAATGCTTCCTGTTCTGAAGCCAGAGCCATGTCGAGGCAAATGCGGTCATCAGGGAGACAATCCAAGTGCCAAAGAACGCTGATTTCAACTCCATCCGTAACCCCTCCAGGCAAACAGCAATCCAGTCTGTGACCAGAATGATTTATGACAGTTTACTGCTTATGATCTAACTGAATCAACTGCCTGTTTCTTTGCAGGAACACACCCTGAATGACCAGCAGGATTCCCGTGACAACCAGTTGCCATTCGATGGAGATCCGGTCGGCCAGAGGCCCAAAGACCAGGATGGCCAGGGGCATGAAGCCGCTCGAGATCATCGAAAGGACGCCAAAGACACGCCCCAAGTAGGCTTCATCGACTTTTTCCTGCAACAGGGTCATGGCGGGTGTGTTGAATAGGGGCAAGGTTATGCCTACAACCACCATGACGGCTACATAGATCCAAAACCAGGGCACGATACCGAGCAGGATCTGGTTGATCCCGATCAGGTAAATGGCCAGGATCATGGTGTGGATCCGGTTTTTAAAACCACCCCACACGGACATCACAAGCCCACCCAGCATCATGCCACCGGAGAAGGCGACCTCTATAGCTGTCAGGCGCCAGACATCTTCGCCGAAGGAACGGGCGACCTGAAGGGGTGTCAGGAAAGCAGACGGAGAAACAAGGATGAAAAAGAAGGCGAAGAACAGGAACAGGCTGCGCACCAGGCGGTGGCCCCGGATATAGGAAAAGCCCAGGCGCAAGTCAGTCCAGTAGCTGAGGACCTGCTTTTCTAACGCTTTGGCGTGGGGCGCAACCTTGAGTGAGAACAAGATCAGGACAGCCAGGATGCAGGTCACGACGTCGATCAGAAAGATGAACTCAATCGCCCAGAGACTCATCATGGCCCCGCTGACAATAGGAGAGACCAGGGCGATGGCTGACTGGAAGCTGGCCAGAAGCCCGTTAGCCCGCATGAGTTTGTCCTCCGGCACGATCTGAGGCAGAAAAGCGCTGACTGCAGGGCCCTGGACCGCTGTACCAATGGAACGGATGGCGGAAATCAGAAATAGCAGCCAGACACTGTGATAGCCGAGCCGGAAGACAATGACCAGAATCAGTGTTGCCAGGGCAATCCCCAGGTCTGACCACATGATCAGCTTTTTGCGATCAAACCGGTCAGCCCAGACCCCGGCAAAAGGAGACAGGAAAAAGGTCGGCAAGAAGCCAAAAATGATCGATAGTGCCATCATCAGACCGGAGTTCGTCTCGAGTGTGATGTACCAGAGGATGGCATACTGGACCAGCGATGAGCCAAACAAAGAGATCGCCTGGCTGGCAATGAACACAGCAAACGGTTTCTGCCAGCCCAGACGATTTCCGGGCGCTTTTTCGAGTGCGGCCGTATCAGTCATCGGCTTCGAGCCGGGCTACCAGGTCATCCGGCCAGCGGCGGTCGGCTGCCTTCAGACTGGCCTGGAGCTGGGCTGCATCCCGGGCTCCGATGACAGCATAGGTCGGGATGGGCTGGGCCAGCAGATAGCCCAGGACTACTTCGTGCGCAGGCAGGCCCATTTCACCGGCAATCTGGCGCAAGCGGACAAAGCGGCGATCGTTTTTCGGGCTGTCGTACAATTTGAGCAGATCAGGGCTGATCTTGGCCTTGCCCAGGTGTTCCAGCTTGTCGAAATAGCCATTGGCCTGGGAAGAATAGGCCACCGCGGCCAAATTGTTGGCGCGATGTAAGGCCATGGAGGCTTTGTCCATGGCGACCATGGTCGGATCCGGGAATCCAGCGGGAGAAGCCTCGGCCAGACTCCACATCAGCTGGTTGGCCACAAAACTGTGCCAGCCTCGGGCTTTGGCGACCGTCAGAGCCTCCTGGATCCGGGCCGGCTTCCAGTTAGAACAGCCAAAATAGCGGATTTTGCCTGCCTTGACGAAATCATTCAAGTAGCCCAGGATCTCCTCGACACGGACCCTCTCATCGTCGCGGTGCAAGTAGTACAGATCGATGTAGTCGGTACGCAGGGCAGCAAGGCTCTGGTGCAGGTCGACAGCCACTTCATCACGGCTCAGGCGAGGCACGGTCAAGGCGTCCCAGGCCGGATGAGCCCCTTTGGTGGCCAGGATGATCTGGTGGCGATTGTGCCGGGCGGCCAGCCAGTTACCGATGTAGATTTCACTGTGGTTCAGGCCCGGATCGAGCCAACGGCCATAAATATTGGCGGTGTCGATGAAATTACCGCCTGCTTCGGTGTATAAATCCAGCTGGTCAAAGGCAAAATCCTGGGCATTGACCTCACTGAGGGAATTGCCACCAAAGCTGATCACAGAGGCATTGAGTTCCGTAGTGGGTATGAGTCGATAATTCATGGATAACCTCCTCGTATCTTGAAAATCCTGATCCTATTATACCTTCCGGCACACCTGTGCTAAAATAACTCCGTTACGAAAACCGTGGCTGACGGGTGGATTTTGCCCGGCAACAAAGAATCAGGCGCTGTAGCCTGAACTGGTCACCTCATGGACAAGAAACTCTTGGTTTACGATCTGGAACAAATGCCCTACGGAGAGGCGCTGACCCTCCAGCGCCTGGTTTTGGCCAGGCGTCAGCAAGGCATGATGGATGATTCCCTGCTGCTGGTGGAACACCCCGCCGTGCTCACTCTGGGTACCCGTGGTGATTACGCCAACATCTATTTACCGAAAGAAACACTCGCCGAGCAGGGGGTCGCCATTTTCGAAGTTGAACGTGGCGGAGATGTCACCTACCATGGACCGGGCCAGATCGTTGGTTATCCAATCATCGCCCTGCAGGATTTCCCCGGCAGCATCCGCGGATACATCACAGCCATTGCCACGGCCTTGATCGATCTGCTCAAGGATGAATTTGGCATCAGCGCAGAACAGCGTTTCGACAAATATTCGGGCGTCTGGGTCGGCGAAAACAAAATTGTCGCCATGGGCGTCGCCGTCAAGCGCGGTGTCACCATGCATGGCTTTGCCTTCAACGTCAACACCAATCTCGCCCATTTTGACTGGATCAATCCATGCGGTCTTTCCAAAGGGGTCACCTCCGTAGAACGCGAGATCGGACAGCCTGCGGATTTGGCCCGGGTCAAGCATTTGGTGATCTTGTACCTGTCCCGCCAATTTGCCCGCCAGCCAGAGCTACGGCCTAAAAGCGAGCTGACCGATCTGTTAGCCCACCCATCCGAGGAGGTAGCACCATGACGTCATCCACTCATCCGGCCGGACGGCCGCGCAAGCCAGACTGGTTCAAAGTCCAGGCCAATGCTGGGGAAGCCAATGAAGCGGTCATCCGCCTGATCCGGTCACTCAACTTGCACACTGTGTGTGAAGAGGCCAATTGCCCCAATGCCGGGGAGTGTTTTGGCAACAAGACGGCCACCTTCATGCTCCTGGGCAGCCAGTGCACGCGCAACTGCACGTTCTGTGCCGTGGGCAAAGGATTCCCCGAAACACCTGATCCGGAAGAACCAGCCCGCCTGGCGGAGGCCATCGCTCAACTCGGACTCAAGCATGTCGTCCTGACCACCGTGACCCGGGACGACCTGGCCGATGGGGGCGCCTCCCACTTTGTCGCTGTCATCCGAGCCATCCGGGAGCGGATCCCGGAAAACACCCCGGCCATGGAAGTCCTGATCTCGGACTTGCAGGGGAACTGGGATGCCTTGCAACTGATCGTCGCCGCCCGACCCCAGGTCATCAACCACAATGTCGAAACGGTACCGCGTCTCTATCCAGAGGTCCGGCCAGAGGCTGATTTTGCCCGTTCCGTCGAGCTCCTGCGGCGCGTCAAAAAGCAAAACCCGGATATCCTGACCAAATCGGGCATCATGGTCGGCTTGGGTGAAACAGAGCCAGAGGTGCTCTCGGTCATGGCAACCTTGCGCGAAGCCGGCTGCAACCTGCTGACGATCGGCCAGTACCTGGCGCCCTCGCCCAAGCACCATCCGGTCATCGAGTACATCCATCCGGACCAGTTCCTGGCCTATAAAAAAGCGGGTGAGGCGATGGGGTTTGCCCATGTTGCCTCAGGCCCGCTGGTGCGCAGTTCGTATCATGCCGGCGAAGCGTTCAGAAAAGCCCACTGATCTGGCCATCGTTGTCGATGTCGATGATTTCGGCTGCCGGCTTTTTCGGTAGACCTGGCATGGTCATGATGTCCCCGGTCAATGCCACGACAAATCCGGCTCCCGCTGACAGGCGCAGCTCGCGGACGGTGACAGAAAATCCAGTCGGACGGCCGAGCAAGGCTGGGTTGTCGGACAGCGAGTATTGAGTTTTAGCCATGCAGACAGGCAAATTGCCTAACCCCTGTTTCAAGATCGCTTCTAAATCTTTTTGCGCCTGGCCTGTCAGGGTCACATCATCAGCACCGTAGATTTTCTGGGCAATGGTGCGGATTTTCTGTGGCAGCGGCAGGTCTTCCGGATACAGGAACTGGAAGTTCTTGTCGTCCTCCAGACTCTCGAGCACCGCCCGGGCCAGGTCCACACCGCCGGCACTGCCTTCGGCAAAGACCCGGGAAATGGCCATCCGCACGCCGTTCTGGGCACAGGCTGCGCCGACAGCTGCGATTTCTGCCGTTGTATCGGTCGGGAAATGATTAAGTGCAACCACGCAAGGCAGGCCAAAGGCGGCGATATTCTCGAGATGCTTCTCGAGATTGGCCAAGCCTTTTTTCAAAGCAGGTACATTCTCCTGGCCCAGCTCGGACCTGGGAACCCCGCCGTTGTATTTCAAGGCCCGGATGGTGGCGACCAGGACGACCGCGTCCGGTTTGAGGCCGCCGACCCGGCATTTGATATCGAAAAATTTCTCAGCACCCAGATCAGCGCCAAAACCTGCTTCCGTGACGGTGATTGCACCGAGCTTCAGGGCCAGACGGGTCGCCCGCAGGCTGTTGCAGCCATGGGCGATATTGGCAAAAGGCCCGCCGTGCATCAGGGCCGGCGTGCCTTCAAGGGTCTGGACCAGATTGGGTTTGAAGGCGTCTTTGAGCAACGTGGCCAGGGAACCGGCAGCCTTGAGATCGTCTGCCGTGACCGGTTGGCTATCGTATGTGTAGGCCACAACCATCCTTTCGAGCCGGGCTTTCAGGTCGGCCCGGTCTGTTGCCAGGCAGAGAACTGCCATGATTTCGGAAGCGACAGAGATATTGAAGCCGTCTTCGCGCGGGACGCCATCGGCCTTGCCGCCCAAGCCAACGACAATATGACGCAAAGCGCGGTCGTTCATGTCGAGGCAGCGCTTCCAGACAATGCGGCGCGGATCGATACCGAGGGTGTTGCCCTGGTGGATATGGTTGTCGATCAAGGCTGCCATCAGATTGTTGGCAGCCGTGATGGCATGGATATCGCCGGTGAAATGGAGATTGATATCCTCCATCGGCAGGACCTGCGCATAACCGCCACCGGCTGCCCCGCCTTTGATGCCAAATACCGGGCCCAGTGAAGGCTCGCGCAGGGCGATGATGGTGCGGTGGCCCAGTCGGTTCAAGGCCTGGCCCAGACCGACTGTGGTGGTGGTCTTGCCTTCGCCGGCTGGTGTCGGATTGATCGCCGTCACCAGGACGAGTCGGCCATCCGGCCGATCGGCCAGCCGTTCATACAGGGAGTCATCAAGCTTGGCCTTGTAACGGCCGTACAAGTCCAGCTCATCTTCGGCGATGCCCAGGTCACCGGCAATGTCCAGGACTGGGCGCATCACTTTCTGGCTCGCAATTTCGATATCAGACAACATCTTTTCCCTCCGTGCTCGAGAAACTCAAATTTCCCGTTGTCAGCACAATATTTTGGGTGAAAACAGGATTATACCACAATGGATAGTGTAGTTGGTTTGACTTTAGTTCGTAAAAGTGGTATACTTCCTGCATTGGAACAAACCCTTGTTTCAGATCGTGGCACTACTTTAACTGGAGGTCGACAACATGATCATCAAGACAGATCTCGTTTCCTGCAGGAAAGACATGCAAGCCTACATCGGCAGGAAAGTCACACTCAAATCCAACGGCGGCCGTAAACGCCTCATCGTGCAGGAAGGCATCCTCGAAAGCTGTTATCCCAATGTTTTCACCGTCCGTTGTGCAAAATCCAACGTCTACTCCGAGATGGTGTCCTATAGCTATGTCGATATCCTGACGCACACGGTCGAAGTCGACGTCGATAACGGCACCCGGTTTGAAGTTGTCGCCCACTGACCGCATCCACCCCATGCACGTACAGATTTGAAAAATGGCCCGCGCGACCGTGCGGGCTTTTTCGAACCCGGGCAAGGAGGCCCCATGCAATCACTGACCCTGGAGGCTAACGCCAAGATCAATCTTTCCCTCGACGTCACAGGCACCCGGCCAGATGGTTACCATTTGTTGACGACCGTCATGCAGTCAGTATCGCTGTCGGATCGAGTATACCTTGAACTGGACCGACAGGGCAATGGCCTGATCCTCCTGGCCAATGACTTGTCCATTCCCCTTAATGACCGCAATACCGCTCACAAGGCTGCCCGCCTTTTTCTCGATGCCGCTGGAATCGATGCCGGCGTCAGGATTTTTCTGGAAAAAGCCATACCGACCGAAGCTGGCCTGGCTGGCGGGAGCACTGATGCTGCAGCCGTCCTTTACGGCCTCAACGAACTATGCGGCAGTCCGCTTTCCATGAAACAACTGCTGGAATTGGCAGTCAAGATCGGGGCGGATGTACCTTTTTGCCTCGTAGGAGGAACCGCCCTGTGCACAGGGGTTGGTGAGATCCTCACGCCTCTGGAAGCATTTGCCCGGGTTCCCCTGATCCTGATCAAGCCTGATTTTGGCATCTCCACCCCTTGGGCCTTCCAGCGCTATGACGAAAACCCCGCCACTTCACATCCCAATCACAGCCGCCTCTTCTCGGCGATGCAGCGGCACGACCTGAAGGCGATGCAAGATGCCTCCGTCAATGTGCTCGAATCGGTCTCCCTCACAGCCCACCCCGTCCTGGACTCACTGAAGCAGCACTTGCTGGACCTGGGTGCTGGCATGGCCCTGATGAGCGGCAGCGGGCCCACGATCTTCGGCCTGTTCCGTGAGACCGCCCATCGCGACCGTGCCCATGCCGCCCTTGAGAAACGCCTGCCAGACGGTTACCAGATTTTCTCAGTCACGACCCGCGGCCAAGGGCTGAGGGTTATCTGAATTTTCTATGATTGACAGAATTGCCAGGTCGCGCTTATAATCGTAAAGCATTGCAAAAAATTAACCTGGAGGTGAAGATAGATGAAAATGACCTATCAGCCGAAAAAGCGGCATCGTTCCATGGAGCATGGCTTCCGCAAACGCATGCAGACGGCATCCGGCCGTGATGTCCTCAAACGGCGCAGGCTCAAAGGAAGAAAACAGCTTTCAGCTTGAAGACCGCATCACTGTGGTCTTTCTTCTTTTTCGCATGAATGGCAGAGGACTTGCCGGACCAGCCCCCGAAGGACGTCTCTCAAATGCTTAAGACGACGACTTTACGCAAGAACTATGAGTTCGGCCGTGTCTACCAGAAAGGCCGGCATGTGGCGACGAGGACTCTGGTTCTCCACTATTTCCCCCGTCGTCACCACCAGTTGCGCCTTGGGGTGACAGCCAGCCGCCAAGTCAAGGGCAGTGTGGCCAGAAACCGAGCCAAACGCTTGCTCCGGGAAGCTTACCGGCTCCACGAACACGAGATCAAACCTGGCTTCGACCTGATTCTGGTCGGCAGGGCAGTTGATCCGCCAGCCAGCTACTGGGATGTCGAGGCAGATTTGCTCAGAGCCTGCCGCCGTGCCGGGTTGTTGCGGGTAACCGTTTCATGATCCAGCGCTTCCTGGTCAGCTTGATCAGGTACTATCAGCGGACGATTTCGCCTCACACAGGTGCGTCGTGCCGCTATTTGCCCACTTGTTCCCACTATGCAGTGGAAGCCATCGAAACCCACGGCGCACTCAAAGGAACTCTGCTGGCGGCCTGGCGCATTCTGCGGTGCAATCCATTCAGCAAAGGCGGCTATGACCCGGTGCCCCCGCATCATCACAAGGAGAATTGAACGCGATGAACCTGGCAGTTGTAAGCCTCATCAGTCTATTTGACCCCCTGTACATTGCTTTTGGCTGGGCAATGCGCTTCCTTTACAATCTATTTGACAACTATGGCCTGGTTATCATTGTCTTCACGGTGGTTCTGCGTGGTCTGATGATCCCACTCGGCGTCCACCAGCAGAAAGCCATGATCAAGCAGCAAGCCCTGCAAGGTGAGCTCCAGGAGATCCAGCGGCTCCATCCCAATGACAAAGCCAGGCAGAGTGAACTCCAGATGGAGCTCTACAAAAGACATGGGGCTTCTCCCTTGTCCGGTTGCTTGCCGGCCATCCTCCAGCTCTTGATTATCTGGCCGATCTTCCAGATTTTCCGCGCGCCGCTGGTTCGTGTCATGCAGGTTTCCACTGAAAACATCACCAAGATCAGCGACTTTCTCAAAGCGGCCAAACTGATCAGTGAAACGGAAGCCCAGAATGCTGTCACCAATAACATTCCCCTGATCAATGCCCTGAACGCGAGTGCATCGTCGCTGGGCCAGGTGGTCAACCAGGGGTGGATCGAACTGCGCCAGTTCATTGATGTCAAATTCCTCGGAATGAACCTGGGCCTGACACCCAGCTGGAAACCAGCCGACCTTTTCGGGGCCGGACAAGCCGATTACTTACCGCTTCTGGTTTTCCCGCTTCTGGTTGTGCTGACGACCCTGGTCCAGATGCGGGTCTCGACCATGACCATGCCGAACCGCCGCAAAAAGGCTGAGGACAAGGAACGGGAGAAGCTCAACCCTGCCCGGGCTGGCCAGAGCCCCGAGGATCGTTCCGAGTCCATGATGAAATCCATGAACATCATGATGCCGCTGTTCATGCTCTGGACCACGTTCACCATGCCAGCCGCGCTGGGTCTTTACTGGATCATCGGCAACATCATGATGATTATCCAGAGTGTTTTGATCTATTTCCTGTTTACCCGCAAACTGGAGGATAAAGAACATGGCCACAATGGTTGAGAAGACCGCCAGAACCGTCGAGGAAGCCATCAATGAGGCACTCGAGGAACTGGGTGTCACATCCGAAGAAGTCATCATTGAAGTCATTGACGAAGGTGTCCCGGGCGGTGTATTGGGCATCGGCCGTCGTCCGGCCCGCGTCCGGGTTAGTATCGATGAGGAGGTGCTCCATCCGAGCCCTACCAGCGACGAAGTCCCGGCCTATTACGGCGACGACGAATACACCGATGAACCAGAGTCGGCAGAGGAAGCTGAAACCACCGCCTATGTGGCGGCCATCCTGTCCGGGATCGGCATCCATGGTAAAATCAGTTCCTACCGCGAGGGCGACACCCTGCACATCGAGATCAGCGGTCACGATGTCGGTGCCGCGATCGGCCACCACGGCGAAACACTGGATGCCATCCAGTACTTGGCCACTCTGGTTGCCAACAAGCAGAGCGAAAATCGCCTGCGAGTCTTGGTGGATATTGGCGGCTACCGCCGCCGCCGCGAAAGCACGCTGGTCAGCCTGGCTGAGCATGCAGCAGAGAAAGTCGTCCGCAGTGGCCGCAGTTTCAAGATGGACCCGATGAATCCAGCCGAACGCCGGATCGTGCACACTGCTCTGCAAGACTATCCGGGAGTCAAAACCCACAGCGAAGGTGAAGAACCTGAGCGCCGGGTCGTCATCACACCAGCAGATATCTGAGGACAGACCGCAACAAACAGAGGCCATGAACATGGACCGAGCCCAGTTAAATGATACGATTGCAGCCAGTGCCACGCCGCCGGGAACGAGCGGAGTGGCACTGATTCGCTTGTCAGGACCTGCCAGCAAGGCTGTTGCCGCAGCTATTTTTCGCCCGCAGAGCCCTCGTTTTCCAGCGGCCGATGCCATGCCTGGCTACACCTGTGCTCCGGGCTGGATTGTCGATCCGCTCTCTGCCGCCCCTGAGCCGCTGGATCAGGTTGTTCTGACTCATTTTTCCGCTCCTCACTCTTTCACGGGTGAGGATGTCTACGAAATTACCTGCCACGGCGGAACGGCTGTCCGCCAGGCCATCCTGGACCTGTTATTTGGTCTTGGAGTCCAGCCAGCTGGCCCTGGCGAATTCACCCGCCGCGCTTTTCTCAATGGCAAACTGGATTTGGCCCAGGCTGAAGCCGTCATGGACTTGATTACAGCAACTGCCGGCAAGCGCGCCCAGGCTGCTGCCCGCCAGCTGCAGGGCAGGTTGTCTGGTGAAATCCGAGCTATTCGCGCAGAATTGTACAATCTGCTTGCCAGGCTGGAACTGGCCCTCGAGTATCCCGACCATGAAGACAGCCATGACGCGCAAGCGGACCTGTCCGGCAGTCTGGCTGCTGTGATGACTCAAGTGGCGTCCCTGGCCGCCAGTTTTCGCCAGGGACGCCTGCTGTCCGAAGGGTTCACCGTTGTGATCGTCGGCCGGCCCAATGCCGGCAAATCATCTCTCCTGAACACGCTGGCCGGCTTTGACCGAGCAATCGTTACCCCGGTGGCTGGCACGACCCGGGACACCGTCGAAGAACAGGTCGATATCGGGGGCATTCCCGTCCGACTGATCGACACAGCCGGATTGCGGGAGACGTCTGACCTGGTTGAACGAATCGGTGTCGACCGTGCCCGTTCAGCCATTCTTGAGGCTGACCTTATCTTGTGGCTGATTTCACCGCCAGATGACTGGACAGGCGATTTGTCCCAGCTGGACATGTCCAGGTTGGACAAGGAACTGGATGAGCTGCGCGACCTGGCCGAAAAAACCGAAGCCCTGTTGCTTGTGGCTGGGAAAGAGGATCTTGCTGCCAGTGCCCCTTTGCGCGAATGGCTGGCCAACGAATTACCTGATTTACCGCTGGTTCCATTTTCCGCCCAGACCCGCGAAGGACTGCCTGCCATCCGCCAGGCGATCGTGGACCGGTATAATCGCGCAGGCAATGCCCAAGCCGATGAGGCACTGGTCACATCCAGCCGGCACAAAGCCTGCCTGGACAAGACGCTTTTCAGTCTGGAGGCGGCTGCTCTGGAACTCGAACGGGGCGACCTGCTTGATCTCGTTGCAGCTTTGGTGCGCAGTGCCTTGGACAACTTGGCCGAAATCACAGGTGACCTGGTCAGTGAGACTCTGATCGAAACCATTTTCAATCGCTTTTGTGTCGGTAAATGACACGTTTGAAGCTGCCGGCAAACAGGCCTTGCTGGCTGGAACTGAGGTAGACAAGACAAACCATGCTGACAATCGGACAAGCTTTGCAGCGGCCGGGTGCTTATCTGGCTGACGCCTATGATATCGCCGTGATCGGTGCCGGACATGCTGGCTGCGAAGCCGCCCTGGCTGCCGCCCGCCTGGGCTGCCAGACGATCCTGTTTGCCATCAATCTGGACTCCGTTGGCAACATGCCCTGCAACCCCAATATTGGCGGTACGGCTAAGGGCCAGCTGGTGCGCGAAATCGACGCCCTGGGCGGCGAAATGGGCCGGGCTGCCGACAAGGCCATGATCCAGTTCCGGATGCTCAATCAATCGCGCGGTCCAGCTGTCCTGTCACCACGGGCTCAGATCGATCGCCGCAAGTACCAGACAGTCATGAAGCAGACCCTTGAACAGACCGAAAATCTGGACTTGCGCCAGTCTGAAGTGGTCGAAATTCTGGTTGAGCCTGCCTCTTATGATCAGACAGAGGGTCAGGATGGTGTAACGCTCCAGGTCACTGGAGTCATGACCCGGACGGGTGCCATCTACCCGTGCCAGAAAGCGATCCTGACGACAGGAACCTATCTCGAAGGTAAAATCATCATCGGCAGTTGCCAGTACAGCGGCGGTCCAGATGGCATGTTCCCATCCATTGGCTTGTCGGACTCGCTGCGTGGCATCGGTCTCGATCTGGTCCGCTTTAAAACTGGCACACCGGTGCGTCTGAACTTTCGCACCATCGATTTCAGCCAGACAGAACGCCAGGAGGGCGATGCCCAGGTAATACCCTTTTCCTTTGAGCATGAGGAAGACCCAGCTTACACCCAGATCGAGCAGCAGCCCTGCTACCTGACCTGGACGACTTCTGCAACCAGGCAGGAGGTCGTGGACAATCTCCATCGCTCACCTCTGTTCAGTGGTGCAATCGAAGGGATCGGTCCTCGCTATTGTCCTTCGATCGAGGACAAATTCGTCAAGTTCAAGGACAAGGAGCGGCATCAGGTCTTCATTGAACCCATGGGGCGCGATACGTATGAAATGTACCTCCAGGGCATGTCGAGCAGCATGCCGGAGGATGTCCAGGTCCGAATGATGCGGTCTTTGCCTGGCCTTTCAAATGCCAGAATCATGCGCAGTGCCTACGCCATCGAATACGACTGCCTTGACCCGACCGGACTGCGCCTGACCCTTGAGACCAAAGCTGTGCGCGGCCTTTACAGCGCCGGCCAGGTCAATGGCACCTCTGGCTATGAAGAAGCTGCTGCCCAGGGCCTTGTCGCCGGAATCAACGCCGTGCGCAAGCTGAAGGGCCAGACCCCGGTCGTAATCGACCGCTCCCAGGGCTACATCGGGGTCCTGATCGATGACCTGGTAACCAAAGGAACCAACGAGCCCTACCGCATGATGACGTCACGGGCTGAATATCGCCTGGTCCTGCGCCAGGACAATGCCGACCGCCGCCTGACGCCGCTGGGACATGAATTGGGCCTGATCAGTGAGGATCGATATGACCGCTATCTGGCCAAGCAAGCCCGGATTGCGGCAGAAAATGAACGATTCCGCAAGACCCGGGTTGCCCCGGGCGAAAAGGTCAATGGGCTGCTCGAGCGTCTGGGCAGCACGCCGCTCAAACCCGGGGCCGGAACCAGCCTGGCTGATTTGCTGCGCCGCCCGGAAATCCATTGCGACGATCTGGCTCCGATCGACCCAGACCGGCCCGAATTATCCGCAGCCGAGCGCTTTGCGGTCGAAGTCGATTTGAAATATGAAGGGTATATCCGACTGGAACAGGAGCGCATCGACCGCTTCCTGCGCCTGGAGCACCGTGAGCTTCCGGAGACGATCGATTACGCTGCGATTACCGGTCTGCGCCTGGAAGCCCGCCAGAAACTGTCCCGCCTCAAGCCAGCCTCGATCGGGCAGGCCAGCCGGATATCGGGCGTTTCTCCAGCTGATATCGCCGTCCTTTTAGTTTATCTCGATTCCAAAGGTGCGCCCCATGCCTGATTCCAGCATTGCTTTGCCGCGCACACCGGATCTGGGTGGTCATCTGGGACGGATCGATTCCTACCTGGCCGAACCACTCCACACTGAGCAGCAGCAACAGCTGCTGCGCTATGCCCGCCTGCTGCGCGAGTGGAACGAAAAACTCAATTTGACCGCGATCCTTGACGATGAAGGCATCGCAGTGCGCCATTTCCAGGACTCCCTGACCATCGTCCCGTTGATCCGAGCGTACCAGTCCCGAAATCCAGGCACACTGCGACTGGCAGATGTCGGAACCGGTGCTGGCTTCCCCGGCCTGGTGCTGAAAATCGCCTGTCCCGAGCTCGACGTGGTCCTGATCGATGCCCTGAGCAAGCGTTTGAAGTTTCTCGATGCCGTGATTGCAGAGCTTGGACTTCAGGGCGTCCGCACGATTCATGCCCGGGCAGAGGATGCCGGCCGGATGAAAAATCTGCGCGAGCAATTCGACTTTGTCGTCGCTCGTGCGGTTGCTGCTTTGCCGGTCCTGGCCGAGTACTGCCTGCCTCTGGTGCGAAAGAATGGCCAGTTTATTGCCATGAAAGCCCAAGCTGAAGATGAGATCTCAGCTGCTCAGAAGGCCGTGGTGACCCTGGGTGGCAACAAACCCCGCGTGCACTCCTTCCTGCTTCCTGGCACCGACATGCAACGCACCCTGATTACTGTAGATAAAGTCCGTCAGACACCACCCGCTTATCCGCGCAAAGCCGGCAAAGTGGAACAAAATCCGCTTCAATGATATAATAGATAGGTTAAAACGATTCGCCCGTGACAGGAGGCAAACACAAGCATGGCTGACGAGCTGGATCGCGCCCAGAACTCCGCGAACCTCGACAAAAGAGACCTGCAGAAGCAGAAAGAAGCAGCGGTTGACGCCGCATTCCGTAATCCATTCAATACGATCATCCCGATCGATCTTGAAGACGAAATGAAAAAATCATTCATCGACTATGCGATGAGTGTTATTTCAGACCGCGCCTTGCCAGACGTCCGTGACGGTTTGAAGCCCGTTCACCGCCGCATTCTCTACTCGATGTTCACCCAGGGCTTCACTCCGGACAAGTCCTACCGCAAATGCGCCACCACCGTCGGCGACGTCCTGGGCCGGTTCCACCCGCACGGAGACGCAGCCGTCTATGACACCATGGTTCGCATGGCGCAGGATTTCTCACTGCGCCACATGCTTATCGATGGCCACGGCAACTTCGGTTCGCGCGACGGCGATCCGCCAGCTGCTTACCGATACACGGAGGCCCGTTTGTCTAAGATCTCGCTCGAAATGATGAGCGACATCAATAAGAACACCGTCGATTTCAAGCCCAACTTTGACGAGCATGAAATGGAGCCGATCGTCCTGCCGGCCCGCTTCCCCAACCTGCTGGTCAATGGCTCGACCGGCATAGCAGTTGGCATGGCGACTAACATCCCGCCCCACAACCTGCGCGAAGTCATCGATGGTGTGATCCTGCTGATGGAAAAACCCGAAGCGACTGTCGAAGAACTCATGACAGTTATCAAGGGACCAGACTTCCCCACCCGGGGAACCATCCTGGGAATTTCCGGCATCCGCGAAGCCTATCGCACGGGCCGTGGCCGCATTGTCGTCCGGGCTAACACCGACATCGAACCGATGAAAAACAATCGCCAGCGCATCATCGTCCGGGACTTGCCCTACATGGTCAACAAAGCCCGCTTGATCGAGCGCATCGCCGAACTGGCCAAGGACAAGAAAGTCGAAGGTATATCGGACATTCGTGACGAGTCTGACCGCAACGACGCCGTCCGCATTGTCATCGAACTCAAAAAAGATGCCAATGCCAGCGTCGTTCTGAATCAGCTGTACAAGAACACCCAGCTCCAGGATGCCTTCAACGCGAACATGCTCGCTCTGGTCCCGGATGAGCTCGGGCGGTTTGAACCGAAAATCGTCAACCTGCGCGAAAGCCTGACCTACTACATCGAACACCAGAAAGAAGTCACCCGCCGCCGCATCCGCTTCGATCTCGAAAAAGCTGAGGCGAGGCGTCACATTGTCGAAGGCCTGCGCATCGCCATCGACCATATTGACGAAGTCATCGCCATCATCCGCAGCTCCAGAAGCGAAGATCAGGCCAAAGAGCGCCTGACTGAACGCTTTGAATTCTCGGACAAGCAAGCCCAGCACATCGTCGACATGCGCCTCGGCCGCCTGACCGGTCTCGAACGTGAGAAACTCGAGAACGAGTTTAGCGACTTATGTGAAAAGATCGAATACTTCCAACGCCTGCTCGCCGAAGAATCCCTGTTGCTTGGTGTCATCAAGGACGATCTGCTCGACGTAGCCCGCCGTTTCGGCGATGAACGCCGCACCGCGATCGAGAGCATGGGTGACGATGAGATCGATGACGAATCCCTGATCCAGGAAGCTTCGATTGTCGTCACGCTGACCCATTTTGGCTATGTCAAGCGCATGCCGGTTGACACTTACAACATCCAGCACCGCGGCGGCCGCGGTGTCACGGGCATGGCCACCCGCGAGGAAGATTTCGTCCAGACCATCCTGACGACCTCGACCCATGCCATGCTGCTCTTCTTCACCAACAAGGGCAAATCCTACCGCCTGAAAGGCTATCAGATCCCCGAAGCCGGGCGTCAGGCCAAGGGCATGGCCATCGTCAATTTGCTCGCGCTCGACAGTGACGAGAAGATTCGTGCCATCATCCCGATCCAGAGCTTTGACCAGGGCGGCTGCCTGATGATGGCCACCAAATCAGGCATCGTCAAAAAGACCGACCTGGCTGAGTATTCCAATATGAACCGCAATGGCCTGATCGCGATCAACCTGCGTGAAGATGACGAACTGATCGGCGTCCAGCTGACCGAAAGCCATAACGACATCGTCCTGGTCACCCGTGAAGGCATGTCGATCCGTTTTGATGACGAAGATGTCAGGGCGACTGGCCGCAATACGCAAGGCGTACGCGGCATCACGCTCGATGATGGAGACGAAGTCGTTGGCATGGCTCCGACTGTGCCAGGCAAAACAATCCTGGTTGTCTCGGAACGTGGTTTTGGCAAGCGTACCGAGCTAGATGAATACCGCATCCAGTCCCGTGCTGGCAAAGGCCTGATCACCTACAAACCATCCGAGAAAACCGGCAGCTTGGCGGGCATCGCCCTGGTTGATGACAGCAATGACCTGATCCTGGTCAGCGATACCGGTATCATCATCCGCATGTCCGCAGCCGAAATCCCGATCCTCTCCAGAAACACCCAGGGTGTGCGCTTGATGCGCACCGGCGCAGGCAAAGTCGTCGACCTCGCCATCGTCGAGCATGAAGAACCCGGGGAAGAAGCAGCAGACGAGGACCTGACTTTGGGCGAAGGTGAAGCAGACGACACCAACGATGCACCTGTCGAACCAGCAGCAGAGACTCCAGAGGAAACCTGATCGAAACGACGTCAAGTCCGATCCGTTCGCATAAAAGCCTCCCCGCAACAGCTGTTCCGGGGAGGCTTTTTCAGTACATTCGAGAAAGACAGCAAAGCCCCCGGCACATTTGAGAGCCAGGGGCTTTGCGCAACCTTTAATTTGAATGAATCAGTCCGGAACTGCGAATTTCTTACAGATCCTTGACTTCGTTAATGATCGAGCGGACCGCATTGGCGGAAATTTTCATAAGTTCCTTTTCGTTGTCGGTCAGGTCGATTTCGAGGACGCGTTCGACGCCATTCATGGAAATGATTGAAGGGACATTGACGACGACATCGGATTCACCATATTCACCATTGAGTACGGTACCGACCGTGCGGACCGTGCTGGCGCCTTTAAGGATCGATTCACAGATCGTGTTGACCGCAATGGCGACACCATAGAAGGTCGCACCTTTGCGCTTGATGATCTCGGCACCGGCCTTCTTGGTATTTTCGATGATCTCGGCCTTCTCTGCCTCCGTGAAGGTAATGCCAGCGGTGGCGCAGTATTCGTCGATCTTGAGACCGGCGATGTTGGTGGCGCTCCACGCCGGGAACTGGGAATCACCATGTTCACCGATCATATAGCCATGGACGTTTCTGACGTCGACGTCAAGCTTTTCGCTCAGGAGATAACGGAAACGGGCGCTGTCGAGGACCGTTCCGGAACCGATGACCATACCCTTTGGCAGGCCAGACCATTTCGAGATCATGTAGGTCATGACGTCGACTGGATTGGAGACGACCAGGATGACACCGCCGTTATAATATTTCATGATGCTTTCAGTGATCATCTTGCCCAAGGCCACATTTTTCTTGGCCAGATCGAGACGGGTTTCGCCGGGCTTTCTCGGAATGCCTGCCGTAATGACGATGACATCGCAACCGGCTACATCGCTGTAGTCGCCTGCCTTGATTTCCATCTGGCCCAGAAACGGCAGGCCGTGGTTGATGTCCATCGCTTCGCCGATCGCCTTTTCTGCATTGACGTCAATGATGACGAGTTCACTGGCCAACTGCTTGATCGAAGCAGCATAAGCAATGGATGCACCGACTGAACCGGCACCGATGATGGCAATCTTGCTGCCAGACTTCTTAGATAAATGTGACATGTGTGTTCCCCCTAAAATCATTGGCCAAAAAATGGTCAAGCATATTGTAAAGCCCTTGTTTTGGGAATACAAGCGTTTACGGAAAAACAGGAAGACTCAAAAAGCGATTTTGGAATCCGGGCTCTGTTGCAATAGACACCTCGAATCGATGTGATCAGGTGTAAAATAGACTTATCTGATAAATATAAGTAAAAATCATTCCGGAGGTATGACATGAAAGATTTTGTTTTCTGCAGCCCGACAACTTTTGTTTTTGGCCGTGACACCGAGCAACAAACCGGCGCTTATGCGAAAAAGTTTGGCCGAACCAAGGCCTTGATCCATTATGGTGGCCGCTCAGCCCAGGCCAGCGGCTTGTTGGACCGGGTCAAAGCGTCGCTTGAACAGGCCGGCGTAGCGTGGGTCGAACTCGGCGGTGTCCAGCCCAACCCTCGGGCTAGCCTCGTTTACCAGGGGATCGAAGTCGGCCGTCGGGAAAAGGTTGACTTGATTCTGGCTGTCGGTGGAGGCAGCGCGATCGACTCGGCGAAAGCGATCGCAGCCGGCATACCTTATAAAGGCGATTTCTGGGATTTCTATGAAGGTAAGGCCCAAGTCAAAGAACCGGTCCCTGTGGCTGTTGTCCTGACAATCCCGGCCGCTGGCAGCGAGGGCTCGCCAGGTTCCGTCATCACCAAAGAAGAAGGCTGGCTCAAACGAGCCGTCAATGACGAAAGCTTGCGTCCACTTTTCTCGATCCTGAATCCAGAACTGACCTTCACCCTGCCGCCTTATCAGACTGCCTGCGGGGCTGCAGATATCATGTCGCATGTCTTTGAGCGCTATCTGACAAATACCCCTGATGTCGAATTTTCCGACCGTCTCTGTGAATCCGTCCTCAAGACCATGATCCAGGATGTGCCACGCGTCCTTAAAAAACCGGACGACTACGGGCCTCGTTCCAACATCATGTGGGCCGGTATGGTGGCTCACAATGACATCGTTGGTGTCGACCGCGAACAGGACTGGAGCAGCCACGATATCGAACACGAACTGTCTGCCCTCTATGATGTTGCCCATGGAGCTGGTCTGGCTGTTGTTTTTCCGGCCTTTATGCGCTATACCCTGCAACACGATGTCATGCGCTACGCCCAGCTGGCTGTCCGTGTCTGGGGGGTCGAGATGGATTACCAGAATCCGGAACGCACTGCAGCTGAGGGCGTCAACCGTCTGGTGGCCTTTTACCGCTCGATCGGACTGCCGACCACCTTTGAAGAGCTGGGAGCCAAGGCTGAGGACATCCCCCTGATGGCTAAAAAGCTCAACCTGGGCAATGGCCGCAAGCTGGGCAGCTTCCATCCACTGGAGACAGCTGATGTCGAAGCGATCTACCGATTGTCGATGGCCGGAGGGTCTTGATTTCGATGATTCCCCAAGACCAGCTGGAGCCTCCAAACATCACCCCTCCTGTTCTGCCACCAGCAGACAAGAATAATTTGCAGAGAATTTGCAAAAATTTTAAAAAAAGGTGTTGACGAGGGCGAAAACCGATGGTACTATAGCAAAGCGCCTTG
>DIFN01000048.1 GCA_002419145.1 Mageeibacillus sp. UBA5747
CGTCCCAGATCCAGATCTACCAGGCAATCAAATCCTGCGTCAGCAGCAAAGGCGTGCTGTTGATCATCAAGAACTACAGTGGCGACATGATGAATTTCCAGAACGCTGCTTATCTGGCATCGGAAGACGGCGTGGTGGTCGACTATGTCAAAGTCGACGACGACATCGCCGTGCAGGACAGCCTATACACTGTAGGTCGTCGTGGCGTAGCTGGGACGGTATTTGTTCACAAAATCGCCGGCGCAGCCGCCGAGCAGGGCATGGACCTGGCTGGCGTCAAAGCAGTGGCCGAGAAGGTGGCCCGCAATGTCCGGAGCCTGGGCTTCGCCTTTACCTCCTGTACCGTGCCGGCCAAAGGCACACCCACTTTTACATTGGGTGCAGATGAAATGGAATACGGTGTCGGTATCCATGGCGAGCCCGGAATCCAGCGCGAAAAAGCACTCACCGCGGACGAGCTGGCCAAACGGATGACAGAAGCGCTGGTGCGTGATTTGCAGATCCAGGGCCGGAAGGGTGCCGAGGTGGCTCTGCTGATGAACGGCTTTGGTGCCACACCGCTGCAGGAACTCTATGTCCTGACCCAGTCGGTGGCGCGCGAACTCGATGGCTTTGGCATCTTGGTCCAGAAGACCCTGGTCGGTAATTACATGACCAGCATCGACATGGCTGGCGCCTCGGTCTCTATCCTGACTCTCGATGAAGAGCTCAAGCAACTGTTGGCTGAAACCTGTGACACACCGGCCCTGAAGCTTTCCGGACAGCTGGAGCCATGCGTTTTCCAGGATCACGCACAGGCCCCTGGCCAGGGCTCCAACGAGAGAACCATAGAACTGTCTGCCGATGCAGGTGTCATCAAGAACAACCAGCTCACCGTTGACAATGTCATCTACGCGATTGACCAGATGGGCGCCTGCATCATCGAAAACGAGGTGCCTTTTTGCGAACTCGATTCGCATGCAGGTGACGGCGACTTCGGCATGAGTGTGGCCAAGGGATTCCGCCAGCTTCAACGAGAATGGAACGATCTGCTTTGCAACCATAGCCAATCGATCGGGGAATTTCTCGAGTCCTGTTCGTTGATCATCATGGAGCATTGTGGTGGTGCCTCGGGACCGATCTGGGGTTCGGCCTTCCGTGCGGCAAGCAGATATGCTGGCACCCGGACGAGTCTTAACCTGGCTGAACTGGCCGACCTGATGCAGGCGGCAGTCGTGGGCATCCAGAAGACAGGCGAAAGAACCTTTGGCCGTGGGGCAGGCATTGGCGACAAAACCCTGATGGATGCGCTGATCCCCTGCGCTGAATCACTGACAGCAGACGCTGCTAACGGTAAGACCATTCGCGAAGCGTTGCACAACGGAGCTGAGGCAGCCAAGGCTGGCGCCGAATCCACCCAGGCGATTGTTGCCCGGATGGGCCGGGCTGGAACAGCCGGCGAACGCAGCCTTGGTTATCCGGATGCCGGCGCCCATGCCCTGGGTGTGATTTTTACCGCCATTGCTGACAGCTTCCAGTAAGATCGGATCAAGCTGTTGAAATCTGAGCGTTTCACAAGCATACGATGCCATTGATTATGCCACATCGATCGTGAATGTCTGGCTGGGAAAACCTTCCGATTCGACCTGGACCCATACTACGCCAGGCTCGCCAAATGATTCAACATAGAACCCAAACGACCCGCCCTTGAGGGAGAATTGGCTCGGACCTTGGATGCGAGCAGGCCCGGTTATGGATACCTTGACAATATTGTCCGCAAATGGCAAAACGTTCCCTTTCTGATCCAGGACACTGACCAGCACCCTCGTCACATCTTTATGGCCTGCGTCGAGCTTGCCGTCGTCTGGCTGAATTCGAAGCTGAGTGGGTAATGGGTTTTTAGCATACTGCTTTTCGATGACTTTCTGGTTATTGATATACCCACAGATGATGCCGTCTTCCCAGCACATGCCCCAATCACCCAGACTATTGGGCGGGAAATCAGACAAATTAATCACAAAAGGCGGATAAGGGAGATTTTTGAATTCATCTGATTTCCTGGTGATGGCGAGGGGCTGATGTTCGCCATATTGGATCGTCAGATAATCACAGTTGGATAAGACAATCAACGGCAAAATTCCGCCAATGCTGCGTTCGCCTCGCGCCCAGAAAGTGACTGGCATCAAAACGGGTTCAATCTCAGGGCGGATTTGGGATTTATAAACATAGGCTGCAAATTTTTTGATCCGGAACATATCCATGACGCCGTGGTGGCAAATCCGATCGCCCGAGCCAAAATCCTTGTGTGTGTTGTAATCGAACAGACACCAGCCTGTTGCACCGGATATCGAAGGGTTGGCAAAAGCATCGCGCTGAACATTCAAATGACACTTGACATGGCCTATCTGCCGTTCTTCGCAGTCTGTTTTCTTGGTGGGATACATATGGCCGCCAAATTCAGTGATCAAATAGGGAACATCCACATCCAAACCAGTGACTTTGCGAGGTTGACGCAGATAGGATGTGCCCTGATCCTCGGAAAAATCATTCATGGTGTAAACATCTTCGAGCAACTCACTGTTTTCAATGTAGCGGGTACCACCGATGGCCCGTGATGGATCAAGGGAACGGGCAATGAAATTGGTTTGGGTATAGAAATCATGGTTGTCACCTGATTCATTGATCCGGACTTGCCACATGATGATGGACGGGTGATTCCAATCGCGTTCGACCATTTCCCGGACATTTTCCTGGGCTACCTGCTGCCATTGCTCATCACCGATATGCTGCCAACCGGGTATTTCTTCCAGGACCAGGAGACCAATTTCGTCACAGCGGTTGAGGAAATGAATGGATTGAGGGTAATGGGAGGTGCGCACGAGGTTTACGTGAAGATCATACTTCAGGATATCAGCATCTTTGCACTGGGCTCTTTTAGGCATCGCATAGCCCACATAGGGCCAGGACTGGTGGCGATTCAGACCGATCAGCTGGGTTCTGTGTCCGTTGAGAAAAAAACCTTCCGGGCGGAATTCGGCTGACCTGAAGCCGATGTGCGTGGTAAACAGATCTGCTTTGTTACCGGTGCGAAGCGTCAGTTGGGCGGTGTAAAGAGCTGGATCTTCAAGTGTCCAGAGCTTGACTAAATGACCATTCTCATGTGGCTCGATGTCTTCAAATTGAAAGCTTATCTGGGACTGGCCACTCGGACAGGTTAGAGTTTTCTCCGTATCAAAGACGACCTTTCCATCACTATCCAATAGCTGGATGTCGAGAGTTGTTTCGACGGCGCTGGCAAGACTGGTATTTTCAATCCAGCAGTTGACCTGAAGGCCCTTGTGCTCATCCAAAACATGTATAGGTTCGATTCGGGCATTCTTGATATGAACGGGCTCATAAAGATCAAGATAGACCTCCCGATAGATACCACCGTAGGTCAGATAGTCAATTTGGCCGCCAAACGGGGGAATATCGTTGCGTTCCGTTGAATCAACGACGACAGTGATTTCATTGTCTCCATCAGGTTTCAGGAGCTGATCGACTGAAAATGAAAATGGTGTGTAGCCGCCTTTGTGTTCGCCAAGATATGTTCCATTCAAATACACTTGGGCGTAGGCCATAACACCTTCAAATCGAAGCAGGGCAACCTGGCCTTTTTCCAGCTGGGGCGTCTGGAAAAAATGCTTATAGCAGGAAATGAATTGGAAGGCTGTCTCATCAAAATAGTGATAAGGCAATTCAAGATTTGCATGAGGAAGGTTGACCCTGGTAAATCCTTCCACGCTCTGGTTTTCTTCCATTCCTGGTATGTAGCAGTCCCGATAATACCAGTCGTTGATCAATTCGAGTCGTTGTATCATTTTGTTCCACCTGCTCTTTCGTGTTTTGTTAGTCTGTTCGTTGATTGTTAAAACCAATCTGATTTATTTAACGGATCCCAGCATGCCCTCGACAAACTGCTTTTGCATCGCAAAGAACAAGACCAGGGTTGGAATGGTTGCGATGATGATTATTGTCATAATCACGCCAAAGTCCGGTGTGTAGGATGATGCAAGCGATGAAATGACCAGGGTAATCGTCTTTTTGTCATTGGATTGGAGAACAATCAAAGGCCAGAGGAAGCTGTTCCAGTAATTCATGAAAACGATAATAGCTGCTGCGGCATAGGTTGATTTCATGGAAGGGAAATAGATGTAGAAAAATGACTGGAATTCAGAGAGCCCGTCGACTCTGGCTGCCTGGATCAGTTCCTTGGCAAATGTTTTTGTGCTTTGCCTGAAGTAAAAGACAACAAAAACGGAAGCGACCGTCGGCAGGATGACCGCTGCGTAAGAATTCAACATCTTAGCTTTTGAGAACAACCTGAAGAGCGGAATCATCATGGCTGCGAAGGGAACCATCATGGTCAGCAGCATCAGATTGTAGAATTTTTCACGAACTTTGGACCGGTACATTTCGAAGCCATATCCAGCCAGTGAAGCAAAAAGCAAGGTCAGCAGGGTGCCCACAACCGTTATGATCAATGAATTGAACAAGACCCTTGGCAAATCGACCAGCTCATTGAGCTTGCTGAGGTTTTTGAAGAGCTCTGAACCGATCGAAATTTTCCCCATCGTGATGTCCCGGGAGGTGCTCGTTGCTCCCAGCGCCATCCAGATGAATGGGAAAATACTGAACAACGAAATGATGGACAGGATGATGTACTTAAGCGAGGACGATAAGCCAGATAACAATTTTGAATGATTGGATTCAAAGGACTGTCCAGTGGTTTTTTTCTGCTTAGTCATTATTATCACCTGCCACTTTGTTTTGAGCGAAAGCCAAAATCGCTACGAAAAAGACGATGACATAGGAAATCGTGGCCGCATAGCCGAAGTTTGGTGTAAACCTGAAGAGGATGTTATAGATGTAATGAGAGAGGGTTAAAGTTGCATTGGCAGGACCGCCGTTGGTGATGTTGACGGATTCGTCAAAAAGCTGCAGGGTGCCAATGGTGGACATGACTGAAGTGAAGAGGATGACCGGCTTGAGGAGCGGTACAATGATGCTGGTAAACTGCCGAAATTTCGAAGCACCATCGATGCGAGCTGCCTCATAGATCGATGGGTCAATGTTTTGTAGGGCTGAAAGGTAAAAAATCATGTTGTATCCTGTCCAGCGCCAGGTCAAGGCAATGATGATCAGAACTTTGGCCCAGAAAGGATCCAGGATCCATGGAATCGGGGTTGAAATCAGATGGAGATTGATCAGGATCTTGTTGACGAGTCCCTCTGTTGAGAACATGCTCTTGAATAAGACTGAATAGGCAACGAGTGACGTGACACAGGGCAGGAAGATTGCGGTGCGAAAAAAGCCTTTAAACTTGAGTTTCGGATCATTCAGGAGTGTGGCAATCGCCAGTGCCAGAACGATCATCACAGGAACTTGGAAAATGAAATAGGTGAAGGTGTTCATGAGAGCTTGGACAAAGACTTTGTCTTTCACCAGCCGGAAGAAATTGTCTAAGCCATTGAAATGATAGACGGCGCCTTTGCCAGTCTGGAAAGATAGCAGGAAAGAGCTGACGACTGGATAGACATTGAAGATGCCAACCAGGATCAGAACGACAGAGATAAAGAGCCAGCCATCACGGTTTTGACTACTTTCAACCCCACGAGATTTTTTTGCTTTCATACGTAAAATCCTTTCCGTTGCTGCCGGAAGAAATTGGGAAGAATCTTCTGCCTGAAAAAGGAACGAGAGCCTGGAAAGACTCTCGCTCCATGTCGTACTCAGAATGAAAATGCCGAGAGGCTATGAGCATGAAGGAATCGGATCAACTTACTGGATAGATGTTTCCAGTTGGACCTGTGCTTCTTTGAGCGCCTCTCCGGCGTCCTTGCCTTCATAAACGGCTGGCAAGATGGCAGCGATAGCAGCATCAGCTTCGTACGTATAGGAACCAAAGTCGATGCTGGGGATTTTTTTCATATAATTGGAGAATTCTTCAAAGACTTTCTGGCCGCCAAAGAAGGGGTCTTCTGTTGCATAGGCCGGGCCAGACTGCGAAGGAATGAAAGAACCAACAGCACCCTGGTCGACCAGGATCTTCTGGTAGAAATCGACGTCCTTGGCATAGATCTGACTTAGGAAATCAATGGCGGTATCTTTGGCTTTCGAAGCTTCCAGGACATACCAGCTGGAACCGCCCAAGTTGGAGGCGTTGACTGCGCCAGGCATGTCAAGACGCGGGATTGGGGCGAGCGCCCAGTTGCCAGACTGATCTGGAGCTGCTTTGACAGAACCAGTGATCCAGACGCCTGTGCTGATGGAGGCGGCACTGCCGCTGTTGATGGCGCCGACCCATTCGGCCCAACCGGATGTCTTCATGGTCGCAGGGGAATTAATCAGTTTGGCATAGGTTTCGATCGCTTTCTGCATGGCGGCGTTTCCTTCCAGATAAGGTTTGCCGTCTTGGTCAAAATACCATGCGCCTGCAGATTGCAGCATGACACGAATCAGGCCGCCATCCGTGGGGTCATAGGCACACATGGCAACACCAGTTTTAGCCTTGACTTGTTCGCCTATTTCAATGAAACGGTCCCATGTGATATTTTCCAGATCCTTGGCGGTGAAACCTGCTTGCTCCAGGATGTCTTTGCGGTAGTAAGTACCGGCAACACCTGAATCAAAAGGGACACCATACGTTTTTCCGTTATAGGACAAAGCCTGGACTTTGTAAGGAGCAAAATCATTGAAGTTCAGCTTGCCGGTCAGATCAGCGAAGCTATCGGGATAGGCTGCGAGATATTTCTGAGCGTTGTAGTCTTCGATCAGGACAATGTCGGGCAATCCCTCACTTGTTCCGGAGGAGAGGTTGATCAGCAGCTTTTGCTCAACATCAGCCTTGGCCATATCGACCACTTCAATCGAGACGTTCGGATTGATCGCGGCGTATCTGGATTTAGCTTCATTCATGATCGCAATGTTGAAGTTTGGATCCCAAGCCCAGATGGTCAATTTTTCGCCAGTGGCGGATGCGGTCGTTCCTGCCGTTGTTTCGGCGTTCGTTGCGGCAGCGGTTGTGGTTGCCGAACTGCTACCACAGGCAGCTAGAGACAAGACCAGGACGAGAGCGACGACGAGTGTCAAGATTCTCTTCATTGATTTTCCTCCTAAAATATTGGTGCGTATCAGGGTTGGTTGTAGTTAAATCATACAATGCCAAAAGAAACGCGTCAATATATTTTTACCAATATATTAGGAAAATTTTACTAAGAAAATATTTACTACCTTTCCTGGGATCCTTCGCCTCGAGCTTCTTTGATCCGGCAACTTTCTCGAATAATCAACTGGCTGGGCAAAGTGACTTTTTTAGGAATGGTCCTTTGTTCGAAACGTTCTCTGAGCAAATCAACTGCCGTTTCACCCATGAATTCTGATTGGAACTTGATCGTTGTCAAAGGCGGGTATGTATATCTGGAAATGGGGATATCATTCATGCCAATGACTGAAATATCATCTGGAATATGCAGACCAGAGTCGTGGATCGCTTTCATGACACCAATGGCTTCCGAGTCGTTTCCGGCTACGATCAGCTCTGGCAATTTGTCTTTAGCAAAGGCTTCCATGAAAAGCTGATAGCCCCCCCGGCTTTGAGAATAGGCTGCATCCAGATAAACATAGTCTTGGTTAAAGAGATTGTTTTCTGTTAAAAACTCCACAAAAGCGGTGTATCGCTTTTCGCCCAGATAGGTTCGATAGTCCGAATATTTCTCATGCCAGCCAAAAAATCCAATTTTGGTAAATCCCTGCTGAAGTGCAAATGTCAGGATTTTTTTCATCGCAATGTCAACATCGACAACGACACTATCGATTTCTTCCTCAAAAGGAGAGGAGTCCACAGCGACAACATGCTTGCAATTTGATTTGAATAACCTGGCATCCTCCGTGCTGAATTTTCCAATTGCTATGAGACCGTCAATTTGCGTGAACTTGTTTATCGGATAGCTGCCATCTGTTTGATACAGTTTGACCAGTTCATAATTGAGCTCCTGACATTTCCGTTCAATTCCAATCCGGATCGAAAGATAATAGGGATCAGCAAGTTCTTCTTCTACCGATATAAAATGAATGATTCCGATCCGATGGTCAGGTATCCTCACTTTTTTTGAACTAGACGATTTTTTCTTGTTTCGGGGGGTCATGTAATCAAGTTCTTCAGCCACTTCGAAAATCATTTTTCGCTTTTCTGGTGTAACGTTCAAAGTCTCATCATAATTGAGCACTCTTGATACAGTCGCCACTGATACGCCCACCTTTTCTGCTATCTCTTTCAGTGTCGCCATATTTGCACGTCCTCTCTTTGGTAAAAAATATATTCTAATTTTATCTGACTCTTCTGTGATTACAAGTAAATGAATGATAAAATCTCGACTTCTGGTTGTGTTCATAAGGACTAAACCAATTCATATCAAATAAAGATCTATGAAAATGGCTTGGGATTAAACAGCCTGAAGGAAATCTAAAGTAAAAATTTAGCACTGAAATAAGCTCGTATTTTCAGAAGGGCTTTTTGCTCAACCTATGTAAAAACTTTAATCATCCTCCGAGTTATTGGATGTTAGTTGCATCCTTCGGAGTCGTTTACATACTCGTTCGACATGAACTTCAGAACGATTCGTCCACTTACGAGACCAGCGATCCTTCAAGCGATCCAGGCAGGTTTGAACTAGAATGGCCAAGCAGATAAAGCTGATCGAACTGCGGCATTACGACTTGCCGCCCCATGAATATATTTTGCCCCTGGTCGGCGATGTGTGGAAACGCCTCTATCAGGCTGCGCCTGACCACCTGCATTTCCATAATCTGCTGGAGATCGGCTACTGCCATTTCGGCGATGGTGACCTCTATTTCGATGATGGTCCATCGCGACATTATACTCAGGGCACACTCACCATCATCCCCCGCAGTGTTCCCCATACAACAAATAGCAGCCACGAGGAAATCAATTACTGGGAGTATCTGTTTATCAATCTGGACGACCTGGTCAACCATGCTTTTCCCGATGTGGTACGCGTGAATTCCAGACTGAGATTGCCTTGTCCAGAACCCTGAGCCTTCTGCTCGAATTTGCCAGAGTCATGCCGGAGAGCATTTCCATCACCGAGCCAGCCATCAAGAAAAAACATGACATTCTCGAATCAATGGAATACATCCAGCAGCACTTTGCGGAGGAAATCAAAATCCGCGACTTGGCTGATTTCACGCATACCAGTGAAACACATTTCCGGCGCCGCTTTCATGAAATCCTGCATATGACGCCGGTTGAGTATATCAATTTTATTCGGATCCAGAACGCGTGCGAGCAGCTGGCCAGCACGCGCCAATCGATTCACGAGATCGCTGCCAAGACAGGATTCGCCACTGTTTCCTCGTTCAACCGCTGTTTCAAGACCATCCTGGGCATTCCGCCGCGCCAATGGCGTTCGGTTTCCGAGAATTACAAAGC
>DIFN01000038.1 GCA_002419145.1 Mageeibacillus sp. UBA5747
CAATTGTTAAAATGGCAGCCCAGTTCAAATTCAACAATCCTTATGGTCTGATCTTCCTCTACATTGTTTATGGCATTTCCTTCAACCTTTTTGTCTACATCGGTTTCATCAAGTCGATCCCAGTCGCACTTGACGAAGCTGCGAAGGTAGATGGTTGCAATCCGTGGACAACGTTCTGGCGGATTATCTTCCCTCTGATGAGCCCGATCAATGCGACCATTGCGATCATCACGGCTCTGTGGGCCTGGAATGACTTCCTGCTCCCTCTGATCCTCCTCAACCGACCTTCCATGCAGACGCTGCCCCTGGCTCAATATGCCTTCCAGTCAACCTTCGGGGCTGACTACACCCTGGCTTTCGCCTCCTACCTGATGGCCCTAACCCCGATGATTGTCGTCTACCTCTTCGCCCAGAAATGGATTTTGTCAGGTGTCACCAATGGAGCTGTCAAGGCCTGAACATCGACCGACAGGAGTTTTCTCAATGCTTACATCCATGATTCATTATGATCCGCTCAATCGTGTCTTTAACATCCGGGGAGCTCGTTCGAGCTACCTGATTCAGATCCTGCGCGGCGGCTATCTTGCCCATTTGCACTGGGGCGCCAAGGTACAGACTTATCACGGCGGCGCAGCTGTCCGTTTCGCAGACCGGGCTTTTTCGCCCAATCCGGATGCTGAGGACCGCACATTTTCGCTCGACACAATTCCTCAAGAATATCCGGCCTATGGACATACAGACTTTCGCGCACCGGCAGTCCAGCTCGAATGGCCAGATGGCTCCCGGATCACGGATTTCCGGTATGAAAGCCACCGGATTTTTGCCGGGAAACCGGCTTTAGCCGGGCTGCCAGCAACGTATGTCGAGGCTGATGAGGAAGCCGAAACACTAGAAATCACGCTGCGCGATACCCTGTATCCAGTTGCGGTGGTCTTGAATTATACGGTTTTTCATGGTTCGGACATTCTGGCGCGCTCGGTGAGGATCGTCAATAACAGTGATGCGACCGTACGGATTCTCAAGGCTGCAAGCTTGAATGTTGATTTCCGCGACGACCAGTTTGAGCTTCTCCATTTGTCCGGTACCTGGGGCCGTGAGCGCCAGGTGATCCGCAAGAAAATCGCCGCGGGTGTCTATGCGGTGGAAAGCCGCCGTGGTGCCAGCAGCCACCAGCACAATCCATTTATAGCACTGCTCCGTCCGGGTGCGACCGAAACCGCTGGTGAAGTCTATGCGGTCAATCTGGTCTATTCCGGCAATTTTCTGGCTCAGGTCGAAGTCGATGGATTCAGCTCGACCCGCCTCAACATCGGGATCAATCCCTTTGAATTCACCTGGCAATTGAATCCCGGCGCGTCCTTCCAGACACCGGAAGCCGTTATGGCCTATTCACCGACCGGCCTGGGGGATCTGTCCCGCAGCCTGCACCGCCTGTACCGCCGCCGCCTTTGCCGGGGGCCGCTCCGTGACCAAGAACGACCGATCCTGATCAATAACTGGGAAGCGACCTATTTCGATTTTGACGCCGAAACGATCATGGGCATTGCTCAAAGTGCCAGCCCGCTCGGCATCGAGCTGCTGGTCCTCGATGACGGCTGGTTTGGTAAGCGTAATGATGACCACTCCTCGCTCGGAGACTGGAAAGTCAATCTGGACAAATTGCCGCAAGGCCTTGAAGGCCTTGCGGCCAAGGTCAAGAACTTGGGGATGAAGTTTGGACTCTGGGTTGAACCAGAAATGGTTTCGCCCGACAGTGACTTGTATCGTTCGCATCCTGACTGGTGTCTTCATGTGCCGGGGCGTAAACGATCCGAATCCAGAAACCAGCTGATTCTTGATTATTCGCGGACCGAAGTCCAAGACTATATCATCGCCGAAATGAGCGCGATCCTCGACAATCCTTCGATCAGCTACATTAAATGGGACATGAACCGCAACATGACCGAAGCCGGCTCCGCAGCGCTGCCTGCTGGTCAGCAAAAGGAAGTCTTCCACCGCTATATCCTTGGCCTGTACCGGGTCCTCGAGACGATCGTCACCCGCTACCCGCACGTCCTGTTTGAGAGCTGCTCCGGTGGCGGCGGCCGCTTTGACCCTGGCATGCTTTACTACATGCCGCAGACTTGGACCAGCGACAACACCGATGCCGTCGCCCGCCTCAAGATCCAGCAGGGTACGTCCCTGGCCTACCCGGCGATCAGTATGGGCTCCCATGTCTCGGCCGTACCTAATCACCAGGTCCACCGCAGCACCAGTCTTGCCATGCGCGGCCATGTCGCGATGGCTGGCAACCTCGGCTACGAGCTCGACTTGCGCCAGCTGACTTCAGAGGAAAAAGCAGAAATGACCGAGCAGATTCGTTTTTACAGGCAGATCCGGCCGATCGTCCAGTTTGGCGACCTGTACCGCCTGAAAGATGCTTTTGCCGGCAATGAAGCCGCCTGGATGTATGTGTCGGAGGACGGTCTGGCAGCGGTAGCCTTCTACTACCGTGTGCTCGGCCAGGCTCAGGAACCCTTTGTCAACCTGCGTCTGCAAGGCCTTGATCCCGCTGCCTCGTACCAGACTGATGATGGGGTGGTCTACGGTGGCGATGAGTTGATGGCCTTCGGTCTGCCCGTGCCCGTTCTCGTCGGCGACTTTCAGAGCTGGGCTGTGCATCTGAAACGGATTGCACGGTAAAAGAACGGCATTGCTGAGAATTTAAGCGACTGGAAGGGGCGACACATGTTTTGTCCTTTCCAACCACATTCGGTTGAAGGGATCGCCCTGACCGGCACGAAAGCATCGTCTGGAAGGCTGTTCAAACATCCGGACACCTGGAAAAAGTCGGCCTTGAGTCATGCAGGTCAGGGCTGGCTTTTTGCATTCCGGCTAAATGTAACGTCATTTTTTATCAAAAAGGGTATAATAAAGATCAGATCAACATCCGTCGTTTGATGAGTAGAAAGGGGTTGCCTGATATGTCTGCCAACCTGACTGCGCTGAAAAGCACGTTATCCTGGGCCATACCGGTGCCAGACAGGTCCGAGATTCCGGATACATTTAAGTCTGAATACGATCTCCATTTCAAACTCGATGAAGCACCCTACATTTTGTACAATCCAGTCCAGGACCATTTGAGATCGCTGAGTAATGAGAAATTGATCTGCCTGGCACCTGATCGACTGGTGATTCTTGCCACGAATCATTCCCCCTTTACCTGTGCGTTCAGCGATGTTATCTATTTCCGCCAGGAGGAGGAGCTTCTCGCGTACAGCCTGACCATCCTCACTCAGACTGACGAGGTCCGGGTCGATTACAACGCGGCCTGTGCGGACTTGTTTGAACCCATCGTCAGTCGTCTGCGCATTCGCGGTGAATCAACCAAAACCGGCCATACCGCGTGGCAGCGTTTGTCAGAGCTGGCCCGCCAGGATCTCAAATTCACCAACTACGCACGTCAGGTGTTGCGTGACAGTGGCAATCTGGTCGAGATGGTCTACCAACCGGAGCTGATAGTCGATAATCAGACCATCGTTGACACCAGTCTCCTGCTTCTGACCGAAACTGAGTTGTGCTGGGTTTGTACCGAGCGTAAGGAGTGGATCCATGAGCCAGTCTACGGCGGCGTTTTTAGCATTGCTGGCCGGGATGCCATCGTCGGCCATGAGATCATTTCGCCTGCTGACAACGGCCCGTACCAGTTGATCGTCACGCTGCTCGGCAATTATCACTGGCGGTTTCCTTTTACTGCAGACCGCAAAGATGCCATAGAAAGATTGCTTCTGGCACTGTAAAGCGCAAAAAATTACCAAGAATCAAGAAAACACAATAGGATTTGATCCTGCCGGGGGGTAATCTTGAGCACAAGATTACCTCTTTATGGTTCAAGGAGAATATATGAACGGCAAGGAAAGAATTCTCAAGACCCTCCGGCATGAGTCGGTCGACCGCCCGGCCTGGGTGCCTTTTGCGGGTGTGCATGCCGGCTCTCTGATCGGCAAGAACGCCACCGAAATGCTCTCCGACGGACAGAATCTGTTCAATGGCCTGATGCAGGTTAAAAAACTCTACCAGCCGGATGGCATGCCGGTGGTTTTCGACCTCCAGGTCGAGGCTGAGATCCTCGGCTGCGAACTGCACTGGGCCGAATTTGCGCCGCCATCGGTCAAGACGCATCCCCTGGCTGATACTCAGGACATGCTTTGTGACTGTCGCCAGCCTGCCGCCGAAAAAGGCCGCCTGCCGCTGATTCTTGATGTCATGCGCAAGGTCAAGACAGCCATTGGCGATGACACCGCCCTCTATGGTCTGATTTGCGGCCCATTCACCCTGGCCTCGCATCTGCGCGGCAATGAACTGTTCATGGACCTGATCCTCGAGGAAGCGTATGTCGAGTCACTGATGACCTACACTACCCAGACGGCTCTCAAGATGATCGACTTGTATGCCGACGCCGGCATGGATGTCATCGCCGTGGTAGATCCGCTGGTCTCCCAGATTTCGCCGGATCATTTCACCACCGCCTGCCACACCGCTTTCAAAACGATTTTTGACTACATCCGGGCCAAAGGCCTGGTTTCAAGCTTCTTCGTCTGCGGCAATGCGACCCGCCAGCTGGAAGTCATGTGCGAAACGGCCCCCGACTCGATTTCGATTGACGAAAATGTCGACATGGTCGCGGCTAAGGCGATCACCGACCGCTACAACATTGCGATCGGCGGCAATATCCCGCTGACCACCCTGATGCTGCACGGCACCCAGCAGGAAAACATGAAATACGTCGTCAACATGCTGGACAGCCTCTCGCATGACAACCTGATCATCGCTCCCGGCTGCGACATGCCCTACCATGTGCCGGCGATGAACGCGATCGGCGCCGCCCAGGCAGTCCGCGAAACCGACGCCACCCGCGAAATGGTCAAGAACTACGAGGCCCCCAAACTCGACATCGAAGTGGTCCTGCCGGATTATGCCAACTTGAAAAAACCGCTGGTCGAGGTCTTCACGCTGGATTCGGCCACCTGTGCCGCCTGTACGTATATGATGGAGGCGATGAATGTCGCCGGTGACCATTACGGCGAAAAGATCGACCTGGTCGAGTACAAGTTCACCGAAAAGGCCAACATCGCCCGCTGCATCCAGATGGGTGTGACCAACCTGCCCTGTGTCTATGTCAATGGTCAGCTGAAATGGTCTTCGATCATCCCGAGCCGCGAAGAACTGTTCGGTTACATCGACAGCCTTCTGGCCTAAGCCATGACGACGATCTACCTGATCACGGGCTTTCTGGGTGCTGGCAAGACGACGTTCCTCAAGGAGCGTCTCTTGCACGCGCCGGCCCGGACCGGGGTCCTGGTCAATGATTTCGGCAAGGTCAATTTCGACGGCTTGCAGATCAAGCGCCAGGGCATGGATCTGATCGAATTATCCAATGGCTCGATTTTTTGCAGCTGCCTCAAGGACAATTTCATTGAGGGTCTGGTCGAGCTGGTCGAGCGTTCGCTCGACGAGGTTTATATCGAAAGTTCCGGTCTGGCCGATCCGTCGGACATGGGCAAGATTCTCGCCAGTGTCCGGCTGCGTCTGACCCAGGGCGGTTTTGTCTTTGGTGGCACGGTCTGCCTGGTCGATGCCCTGTTTTTCCCCAAGGTCTTACCCAAAATGGTCAGTGTTGAACGCCAGCTGCGCCACAGCCACCTGGTCTTGGTCAATAAATGCGACCTGGTGACCCCGGAACAAGCAGCGGACGTGGAAAAGATCATCACTGAGCTCAATCCGCAGGCCAGAATCGTGCGTACCACCTACGGCCAGATCGATTGGGACAACTTGAAACTCGATGCCTTTGCCATCGCCGATGAAGAAACCACCAACAAGATCGAGACTCGCAACAAGAACTTGGTCCTGCAACTGATTGATGAACCGGATGAAGCCGATTTCAGAGCCTTTCTCAATGCCATTGGCAGCCACTTTTTCCGGGTCAAGGGCCTCATCTGCCTGGGTGGCCAGGTGCAAAAAGTCGATCAGGTTAACAACCAGATCCAGATTGCACCCTATCCCCTGGAAACGGGTGACAATTCTCCTCCTGCCCTGCAGGAGATCAACCGTCTGGTCTGCCTGACCTCCCAGGGCCTCGAGAGCATTTCCCACTTGGCCCGGATGGCCGATCGCTACCTGCCCGGCCATTTCAAACTCGAAATGTAAAAGCTGAATTCTTGCCCCAAAAGCAAATCCCGTAACAAAAAAGAAGAGGTGTATCATGGAAGAATTAATGAAGAGAATGTCGGAATCCTTGCAAAAAGGCAAAGCCAAGGACGTCAAAGCAATGGTTCAGGAAGCCATCGATGGCGGCTATTCCGCCCAAAAGATCCTCAATGAGGGGCTTTTGTCCGGCATGGAGGTCATTGGTGTCAAATTCAAGGCCAATGAAATCTATGTGCCGGATGTCCTGATCGCTGCCCGTGCCATGAAAGCTGGTACCGACCTGCTGCGTCCGCTGTTGGTCAGCGAGGGGGTCGAAGCGATCGGGACCGTCGTTATTGGCACTGTCAAGGGCGACTTGCATGACATTGGCAAGAACCTGGTCACCATGATGATGGAAGGCAAGGGCTTGGAAGTTATCGACCTGGGCACCGATGTGTCGGCGGAAAAATTCATCGAGACTGCAATCGAGAAAAAGGCCAAGATCGTCGCCTGTTCGGCTTTGCTGACCACCACGATGGGCGAGATGAAGTCCGTCGTCGAAGCTGCTGTTGCGGCTGGCATCCGCGATCAGATCACGATTATGGTGGGTGGGGCGCCCGTGACCGACAATTTCGCCAAGAGCATCGGCGCTGATATTTACAGCCCGGACGCGGCTACGGCCGCCGAAGCAGCCGCTCATATCGCCCTGGGCAAATCCGCCTGAGTGGGTCACTGGTTGCAATACGCATTGGAAAAACCCTCTTTGGCCGGCACAGCCAGGAGGGTTTCTTTTCGTCTTGGGGTGATCCTGGTCGTGTGAACTCAGGCCGGCCTGCACCAGAACCCCGGCTATTCCTGCGGAAACAGCATGGCATCGATGTAAGCGTTGTTGAAGCGGCGATCGCCGGAGAGTTCGATATACCGGACGTGCTGGCAAACCTGGTCAGCTTGCCGGCGCTTTTTGTCATTCAAGAGGCAGAGGGAAGCGCCCAGTCCAGAACTGTTGCCGACTGAGCGGATTCGGCCGTAAAGGCTTGCCGGCAGTAGACCAATCCGGATGGCTTGCTCGGCGTTGAGATAGTTGCCAAAACCACCGGCCAGATCGAGGCGTTCGATGTCCTGGATGGTCAGTCCGGCTTCAGCCAAAAGGACCTCTAGCCCGGCGGCAATCGCTGCTTTGGCGTTTTGCAGTTCCCGGATATCTTTTTGCGAGAGATAGACAGCGGGTGGGTTTAACCAGTTGCCGGTTTCTCCATCCTTCTGGCCCGTCTCAGAGCCCGTCTCAGACAAGGCGAAAACTTTGTGCGAGCCGATGGTGCCGATTCTTTGGCGTAAACTGTCTGAAACGGTGGCATCAAGTTCGTCTGGATCGAGCAAGCGGCCGGTTTCATCGATCACACCAGCATCGAGCAGGGTGGCAACCAGGGCGACGAGTCCGGAGCCGCAGATGCCTTTGATTGGGCCACTGATCGAGGAGAGACTAAGCTGCCCATCTTCCAGGCTGACCTGGTCAATGGCTCCGGCCAGGGCCGGCATGCCACAGTCCATGTTAGCGCCTTCAAACGCGGGACCGGCTGCCGTGGCACAGGCCAGGATGCCTGAAGGACCTGCCAGGATCAGCTCACCATTGGTGCCGATATCCAGAAGGACACGGTTGGCCGTTTTGGCCGGATGGGCAGACAGGGCCGCATCTTCCAGGCCGCAAGCCAGGATGCCGGCGGTGAGATCTGCTCCGACATAGCTGGCAATTGAGGGTAACAGAATGGCGAGTGCCTGCGGCCCCAGGTCAATGCCCAGCTCGCTGGCAGGTACAATCCGGCCTTTCAGGCTCACGGGGACAAAAGGAGCGACGGCGATCCGGGCTGGGTGGAGGCCGGCCAAAAGATGCATCAGGGTCGTATTGCCAGCCAATGTTATCACCAGGATGTCTTCTTTGCGGCTGGCTGAACCAAGCTTGGCAGCCTGCTCAGCCTGGGGCTCTGCTCCGGCATAGCGCTCAAACTGGCGGGGGACCCTGGTCACCAGTTCATCCGCCATGCTCAAGACCAGGTCAGTTAAAATCTGATGCAGGCGTTTCAGATGCTCAGGCGAGGCGCTGGCATATTCGATCCGGCTGATCACATCAGCACCATAAGTTTTCTGAGGATTCATGCGGGACTGATGTGCCAGGCGATGGCCGGTCGAAAGGTCAAACAGGTAGGCCGCTACGGTTGTGGTCCCGAGGTCAAAGGCACAGCCCAGCGTCGGTGTGGCCGGCGAATCAACAAAGCGGATGACTTCCAGTGTGTCGGTGCGGAAATCATAATGGATCGGTGCCTGGCCGGCAGCGATGCGCCGGTGCAGATCATTGAGCAGGGCGAAGGGGACAGTCGATCCAGTCGCCCGTTCAAACCGGGTGTCATCAGCATCCGGATCGGCAAGTGTGGCGGGTGGCAGGGTCACTTGGGCACGGCAGACCAGTGGATCCAGATGCGTATCAGGCAACAGGGAGCTTTCGGCAAACTGGACGGCCTGCTGTTGCGGTAAATGGACTTCGAGTGGCTGGTCGAGGTCAAGGCCCAGGGTCTGCCACAGCTGCTCCGTGAGGATTTGCCGGCAGGACAGGACCTCTCCGAGTCCCTTGATCGTGACCAGGCATTTGCGGCATGTTCCCTTGCCGCCGCACGGTGCCAGGACATCCTGGCGATGGTGCTGCAAGACACTGAGCAAGGTGCTGCCGGGGGTGGCAGCAAAGTGCTGATTGGTCTCCGGCAGGAAAAGATTCAGTTTCATGAGATGTCTTTTTGGTTTTTTGGGTCAAGATCTGTTGCGGGGCCAAGGCCAGATCTGTGCCCAAGAATGATCAGGCCGACATAGGAGACGGTATCTTTGCCATTGTTGTATTTCAGGCCACACGCTTCGAGCATGGGATTGACGTTGATGCCATAGGATTCAACCGACGGGGTGGCCTCGTCCGGATGGCGGCAGGGCTCGTCCGGATAGGTGCAGGTCGGGCACAAATCACAGCAGCCGGCATCGAGCGCCAGCAGTCGTTCGCCAGGCCAGGCCGCCCGCACGGCCGCCAGCGTTTTCTGGTAGACTGCAAGATGTTCGTCCTTGGCGACCATCATGCCTTCGTAATCGTAGGAATCTTCCAGCTGGCCGACAGTCTGGATCACCAGGGCTATGCGGTAGGTTTGGACCTGGGCCATCAGGTCCTCGACATCGCCGATGGCAGGCGGACCGACCCAGCAGGTGGCAAAGCGGCCACAATAATTCTGGGCGCAGGCCCCGCGCAGTTCCGGGGCATAGGGGATCTGGGCCGGGTCCATGGTCGCGGCAAACGTTGCGCCACCTTGCAGGGCCAGTTGGATCAGATCCGATGCTTGATACTCTGGTGCTTGAGACGTGGTTTTCTGATTCATAGATATCCATCCGTTCGCATCAATGAACAGGCATTTCCCGGTGCTGATGCCCGGACAAATGACCTGTTGCTTCGAGTATAGCGAATGCCAGGGCTATGTCTCGTTCTATTTCAAGGTTATTGGTAGATTTTTGCGCAATGATTGGCTGCCTGCTGGGCCAGGGATGCTTTCACAGCAGCCGGACGTGCGCCTGCTGGGCGAGCTTCTGGATTTCTTCGGGCAGGGGGAGATCGGTGACCAGGGTCTGGATGTTGCCAAGGCGGGCAAAGGTGTAGGGGAGACGGTTGTTCATCTTGCTGGTGTCCATCAGCAGGACGACGTGCTGGGCCTTACGGATGATCAGGCGCTTGAGCTCGGCCTCGTAATAGTCGCCGCAGGAAAAGCCGCTGTCTGGTGAAAAGGCGCTGGCGGCCATGAAGGCGTAGTCTATGTTGAGGGATTTGACGTATTCGGTGGCGTTAAACCCGGTCAGAGTCAAGGTCTCGCGGTTGAGTTGGCCACCAGTGAGGTTGACCTTGATGTTGGCATTTTTGACCAGCTCGAGGGCGATGTTCGGTGCCGGGGTGAGGACGAACAGGCTGATGTCTGAGAGGCGCTGGGCAAAAAACATGCATGTGGTGCCGGAGTCGATGTAGATCGAACGCTCCTCCTCGACCAGGGCGGCAGCTTTCTCGGCGATCGCCATTTTGGCACTGGCATTGGTCACCTGACGCTGCGTGTAGGCGGCCTCCTTGATCATCGACAAATGGGCCATGGACTTGGCCCCTCCGCGGGTGCGAACCACCAGCCCCTGGCGTTCCAGAGCTTCAAGATCACGGCGTAAGGTCATGCTCGAGACGTCAGGAAAAAGCTCTGCCAGTTCGCTGAGATGGATTTCCCCCCGCGACTGGATCGTCTGGTTGATGGCTTCACGCCGGCCCGTTGGCATACCCGTCCTCCTCACCGGACAGATCAAATGTCCGGCACCTGCAAATCGACTGATTCAAACATAAAACTGTGTAAATGCGCAAAATCTGATGATACAAGATCTCTGACTTAGGTATAGATAATTTCCCTGCAAAAATCAAGTGTAACTTATGCTGGGGAAACAGCAAAATACCAACAACAAAAGCCCAGCTGAAAAATGCCTCTATCACTGGAAAAGCTTGGTAAAAGGAAGTTTGAGATGGTTTGCCGAAAATGGGACGCCGTCCCATTTTCGGCAGGATGTCAAAATTAATATGAAAAGTTTGTTCAAATAGGTGTTCGCTATAAACATTTCTTGTGATATAATCAGACATAGAAAACGGAAGCAAGCGTTTACGCTTTTCATAATCAAAGGAGGATTTTTTCATGAAGACGACAGCTGTCCGCCTGTACGGCAAAGGTGACCTGCGCCTCGAGTCGTTTGAACTGCCACCGATCCAGGACGGAGAGATCCTGGCCAAGATCATCTCAGACAGCATCTGCATGTCCTCCTACAAGGCGACCATGCAAGGCTCGGACCACAAGCGCGTCCCGGATGACATCGCGACCAACCCGATCATCATCGGCCATGAATTCTGTGGTGAGATCCTCGAGGTCGGTGCCAAATGGGCTAGCCAATTCAAGCCTGGCCAGCGTTTTGCCATCCAGCCAGCGATCAATGACCCGGCCAATGTCTACGCAGCCCCTGGCTACACCTTCCCCCACATCGGCGGCGATGCCACCTACGTTGTGATCCCGGAAATTGTCATGTCCCGCGGTTGCCTCCTCAACTACGAAGGTGATGCTTTTTACTTCGGCTCTCTGGCTGAGCCGGTGTCGTGTATCGTTGGCGGCTTCCATGTCAACTACCACACCAAACCTGGCAGCTATGACCATGAGATGGGCATCGCAGAGGGCGGCAATATGGCTCTGCTCGCCGGTGTTGGCCCGATGGGCCTCGGCGCGATTGACTACGCCATCCACAACCCGAAAAAGCCGAAGCTCCTCGTCGTCACTGACATCGATGACGCCCGCTTGGCTCGCGCCGCCTCAATCCTTACGGTTGAAGAAGCCGCCAAAAACGGTGTGCAACTGATTTATGTCAATACCAGCGCAGTCACTGATGTTCCGGCCTACCTGATGAGCCTGACCGAAAACAATGCCGGCTACAATGATGTCTACATCTACGCCCCCGTCGCAGCCGTGGTCGAGCAGGCTGACAAGATCTTGGCCTATGACGGTTGTCTCAATTTCTTCGCCGGCCCGACTAACCCTGAATTCTCCGCCCTGTACAATTTTTATAACGTCCACTATAAAGCAACCCACGTGGCCGGCAACAGCGGCGGCAACACCGCCGACCTGATTGAGGCGATCGACCTGATGTCCCGCGGTCTGATCAACCCCTCCGCCATGATCACCCATGTCGGCGGTCTCAATGCGGTTGCCGAAACCACCCTCAACCTGCCGAAAATTCCCGGCGGCAAAAAATTGATATATACCCACGTCAATCTGCCGTTGACTGCGATTGCTGATTTCGCCGAACTGGGCAAAAACGACCCGATGTTCCAAGGTTTGGCCGAGATCGTGACCCGCAACAATGGCTTATGGAATCCGGAGGCAGAAAAATACCTTCTGGCCCATGCCCCAGCCCTTGAATCTTGAGCATTATCTACATTCAGATAGCCGGACCGGTTGCCCGACCTCCTCTGGACAACCGGCCGGCGCCCCACCTGGGGCAAAGGAGGACAAAAATCGATGATCGATTGGATTGAACAAGCCGGTGGGCAGAACAGTGTTGCAATACGCCTTGCACCAGTGATCCGCTCATTACTCAAAGAAACACACTACCCGCTGATTCATTATATTCCGGCTGGTGAAACGGCTGCGCCAGCTTCTTTTCATGTCGATGCCCAAAAGACAGCGAATTTTGCCGAATTGCTTGATCAGCTCAAAGCAACTAAACCTGCAGACCAGCCCGTCACCAGTGTCATGGTTAATGGCATCGGCGCTTTCATTGCCCGTCCTTCAGGCACCAAGAGCCAGGATAAACGCCTGCATGGCAAAATCGCTCTGGTCACCGGCGCAGCCCAGGGCTTTGGCGAAGGCATCGCCCGTGAACTGGCTGCTGCAGGGGCCCATCTGGTCATCGCCGACCTCAATCTTGACCAGGCTAAAGTTGTCGCCGACTCTCTGAACACCGCATTTGGAGAATCTGCTGCCCGGGCGCTGAAAGTCGACGTCGGCAGTGAAGAATCCGTCCAGGCCTTGATGGAGACCATTGCCCTCGAGCTCGGTGGCCTTGATCTTCTGGTCAGCAATGCCGGTGTCCTGCGTGCTGGCGGACTCGAGGAAATGACCCTGGCCAATTTTGAATTTGTCACCAAGATTAACTACACGGCCTTCTTCCTGGTCACCAAATACGGCTCGCGCATGATGAAACAGCAAGCAGCCGCCGATCCGGATTATTCAGCCGATATCGTCCAGATCAATTCCAAATCGGGCCTTGAAGGCTCCAACAAAAACTTCGCCTATGCTGGTGGCAAATTCGGCGGCATCGGTCTGGTCCAGAGCTTTGCCAAGGAACTGGTCGATGACCGGATCAAGGTCAATGCCATTTGCCCAGGCAATTATTACGAAGGCCCGCTGTGGAGTGATCCGGAGCGCGGCTTGTTCGTCCAGTATCTCCATGCCGGCAAAGTACCGGGTGCCAAGACGGTCCAGGATGTGTATGATTTTTATATAGCCAAAGTTCCGATGCGCCGGGGCTGCTCGCCGCGCGATGTGACAAAAGCCATTCTCTACTGCGTCGAGCAGGATTACGAAACCGGCCAGGCCATCCCTGTCACAGGCGGCCAGAACATGCTCAAGTAGGAGGATACATCCATGGCAACACCTATTATCATGCCGCGCCAGGGACAGTCAGTGGAAAGCTGCCTGATCGGCAAATGGCACAAGCAGGTCGGTGACGCCGTCGCCGAGGGCGATGTGCTGTTCACCTATGAAACCGACAAAGCAACCTTTGACGAAACGGCCAAGGTCTCCGGCACGCTGCTGGCCATCTTTGCCGCCGAGGGCGACGATGTGCCCTGCCTGCAGAACGTCTGCGTGATCGGCCAGCCCGGCGATTCATTTGCCCAGTTCGATCCGCGCGGTGCGAGTGTCGCGGCGGTTGTTGAAACCACGCTTTCACCTGCTGCCGCAGCC
>DIFN01000091.1:0-8223 GCA_002419145.1 Mageeibacillus sp. UBA5747
AAAATGGGTTTCAAAGATCCCAATGCCACCAGTGAAGTTGCAGATGCCATGCTGACCCAAAATCCGGATATCCAGGCGATCTTTGCCCACTGGGACGTCCCGGCTGAAGGTGTTCTCTCCTCACTGCGTGCCGCTGGCCGCACCGATGTCAAGCTCAGCACCATCGACCTCGGTAACAATGTCGCCAAGGAGATTGCTGAAGGCAACATTCTCGGCCTCGGTGCCCAGCTGCCCTACGATCAAGGCGTTGCTGAGGCAACATTAGGTGCCTATGCTTTGCTTGGTAAGGACGCTCCTGCCTATGTCGCCGTTCCGGCACTCCGGGTTGACCAGAACAATATCCTTGAAGCTTACAAGCAGGTCTACCACGTGGATGCTCCCGACTGGCTGGTTGAAGCCGCTAAGAGCAAAAAGTAATCCTGCCGTCCTCCTGGAACATTTTCCTCCTCACCGGCGGCCTGGCTTCGGCCGGGCCGCCGGCCAACAAAAAGAAACGAGTGGTGCTCATGGAACAATACGTATTGGAAATGAAAGGGATCAACAAATCCTTCGGTTCCGTACCTGTTCTCAAGAATGTTGAATTCAAACTCAGACAGGGTGAAGTCCATGCTCTGGTTGGCGGCAACGGCGCCGGCAAATCGACCTTGATGAAAATCATGACCGGGGTCTACACCCTGGATTCGGGTGAAATCCATGTGAACGGCAAACCGACACATATTAAAGACACACGCGATGCCAAAGCTCAGGGAATCGCCATGATCTTCCAGGAATTATCCCTGGTCCAAAGCATGACAGTGGCCGAAAACATTTTCCTGGGCGAGGAAATCGCCCATAACGGTCTCCGCGATGCACGCAGGATGAATGATCAGGCTGCGAAGATCCTGGCTGAGCTTGATCTCGATATCGACCCAACGACCCCGGTCTATCGATTGAGTGTTGGCCTCAGCCAGATGGTTGAAATCGCCAAGGCGCTGTCCAAGGATGCGAAAATTCTGGTCTTCGACGAACCGACAGCCTCGTTGTCCGAGACCGAGACGTCGAGACTTTTTGAAATCATTCAGACGCTCAAAGCAAAAGGCGTTTCGATGGTCTACATTTCCCACCGCATGAAAGAGATCCAAATGGTTGCTGACTCAATCACGATCTTGCGCGACGGGCAATTCATTCTGCGTGACTCGATTGCCAACTTGACGATGGAGCAAATTATCTCGCATCTGATCGGTGGCGAATCTTCCAAGCATCAATTTGACTGGGTTCCTCGTCACTATGACGAGAACGCCCCGGATCTGCTTCATCTGGAATCTGTCAAAATCAATGACAAAATCAACAATGTCACTTTTGGCCTCAAGCCGGGTGAAATTCTGGGACTGGCTGGCCTGATGGGCAGTGGCCGGACCGAGATTCTTGAAACCCTGTTTGGTTTGCGCCCGAAACTGGCCGGCACCATTTCACTTAACAACCAGAAGCTGGATTACAGCAGTCCCCAAGATGCCATTCGCGCCGGTTTTGCTCTCGTGCCAGAGGACAGACGCAAACTGGGCCTGGTCTTGAACCATTCTGTGCGGGAAAATCTGATCTTGCCTATTCTCAAAAATCTGCGAGGAAACAAGCTACGATTCCTGATCAAGGAAAAGCAGGCCGATAGGGTCACCGAAGAGAGTGTGCACAAGCTTAATATTGTCACCAGCAGCATCAACAAGACCATCCGTCTGCTCTCCGGAGGCAATCAGCAAAAGGTTGTCATTGCCAAATGGTTGAACACGAACCCTCGCATCCTGATGCTCGATGAACCGACCGCTGGGGTCGACATTGGCGCTAAAACAGAAATTATCCAGATTATCCGCAATTTCGCTGACCAGGGCAATTCCGTCATATTTGTTTCATCTGAATTGTCAGAAATGCTGGCAATCTGCGACCGGATCATCACCATTTATGACGGCCGGATCACCGGTGAACTGTCCAGAAAAGACATAGGGGTAGAGGAGGAGCTGCAACATGCCATCCAAAGAGGTTAACAAGCGTGCATCGCTTCGGTCCATCCAATGGAACCGTTATATGGTCTATATCGTTTTTATTATCGTATTCATTTTGTTCTCGATCCTCCTGAACAACAAAGGGTTCCTTAATCCGAACAACCTGGCTAATATCCTGCGCCAGACCTCGATGATTTCGATCATGGCGGTCGCCGGAACCTTTGTCATTGCAGCAGGGCAGATCGACCTGACCATCGGTGCAGTCGCTGCTATGTCAGCCATGATTGCCTCTCTGGTCTTGCGTGATCTCAACAACATCCCGCTGGCAGTCCTGGGCGGTGTCGGCTTTGGCGTTCTATCCGGTGCCATCGTCGGTTTGCTGGTCACCAAGCTTCGTTTGCCGGCATTTCTGGCAACCATGGGCATGATGTCGGTCATCCGTGGTGCCGCCATGTGGGTCACGCAGACGGCTGCTGTTCCAATCAAGAATGCCACTTTCAACCAAGTCTTTGGCATCGGTATGATTGGCGGCATCTCCGTCCTGGTTTTCTGGACCATCGGTTTCTACATCGTAGGTTACATCCTGTTCAACAAGAGTATTTTTGGCCGGCACACCCTGGCAACAGGTGGCAATGAACTGTCAGCAATCTACTCTGGTGTCAAAACCAATCGAATCAAGATCATCGTCTTCATCCTTTCCGGCGCCTTTGCCGGATTTGCCGGCATCCTCTACGCTGGCCGCATGCAGGCAGGACGATTTTCGTTCGGTGATGGGGACGAACTCTCGGTCATCGCCGCCGTCGTCCTCGGTGGCACCTCGATGGCTGGCGGTTCCGGATCGGTCGTCGGCTCCCTCTTCGGCTCGATCCTGATGGGTGTCATCAACAACGCTCTGATCCTGGCTGGATTATCGATCGCACAACAGACCATCATCAAAGGTGCCATCATTGTTCTGGCCGTTGCGCTGAGCAACCTGACCCAAGGGAAACAAAAACAATAACTCCGTTTCGGCAACCATAGCGTTGAGACGGTTTGAAGGCCCTTCGGCCAGTCGATTCGTATCCCAATCATCAACATAAACAGGAGGATTGTATGAAAAAGTTAAAAGTTGGACTCATTGGCGCTGGATTTATGGGCAAGGCTCATGTGGTTGGTTATTCCAATATGCCAAAATTCTTCTGGCCTGCCCCGGCTGTACCGGTGCTTGACACCGTCTGCGACATCGTTCCTTCGATTGCAGCTGACGCCAAGGATCGCTTCGGTTTCGAAAAGGCCTGCACCGACTGGCACGATGTCGTCAATGACCCGACCATCGATATCGTCAGTGTTTGCACACCCAACAACAGCCATGCTGAAATCGCGATCGCCGCACTCAAAGCCGGCAAGCATGTCATCTGCGAAAAACCAATCGCCAATACGCTCGAAAATGCTCAGGCCATGGCTGAAGCTGCAGCCAATGCCCAGAAGGGCCAGACGCTGATCAATATGTGCGCCTACCAGTATCGCCGTGTTCCCGCTTTGGTCATGGCCAAAAAGCTGATCGACGAAGGTTCGATTGGCAAGATCCTGAACATCCGCGCGACCTATCTGCAGAGCTGGTCGGCCGATCCGTCTTCGCCGCTGTCCTGGCGTTTCCAGAAGAAAATTGCCGGTGCAGGCACCCTTGGCGACATCGCCACCCACGTGATCGACATCACGCAGTATCTGGCCGGCGACATCCAGGAAGTCGTCTCCTTCATGGATACCTATATCAAGGAACGTCCAGTCCAGGAGGGTGGGGTTGACTTGCTCGGCACCGTCAAACTCAGCGCCGATGCCAAAAAGGAAGTGGTTGACGTTGATGATGAAACGTCCTTCCTGCTTCGCCTCGCCAGCGGCGCCAACGGCAGCATCGAAGCGACTCGCAACGCCTGGGGCCGCAACAATTTCATCACCGTTGAAGTGCATGGCACAGAAGGTTCGATCCTGTTCAACTATGAACGTCTCAACGAATTGCAGGTCTGCTTTGCCAAAGACCCAGACGACCGCCGTGGCTTCAAGACCATCTACACCGGCCCGGCCCACTTCTATGGCGAAGTGACTTGGAACATCCCAGGCATGAACATCGGTTACGGTGAGCTCAAAACGATCGAAACGTACGAATTCATCAAGGCTGTTGCAACCGGCGTGCAGCCCTCGACCACCTTTGCCGAAGGCCTCAAAGTTGCCAAAGTCTGTGATGCCGTCGCCCGCTCCGCCACCAGCGGAAAATGGGAAAAAGTCTGATCCAGCCAATTGCCTGACCAGAGGTTATTTCGACCACTCGCCTGCCCTTAACTCAAACAGCCGCCGCGATCCCTTAACGAATCGCGGCGGCTGCTGTTACATCGCAGTCAGTTGTGGATTTTCGCTGATTGCTTCGCTTAGCTGGGCTGGGGAACGTTCATGGAAGACTTTCTGCCAGGATTTGAGCAGATTCTCCGGTGTGATGACGATGGGCTCGACACCGATGAAAGATGGGACAGGTTTGTTGATCAGAGCATTTGCAGCGGCTAAGGCCATGGCCTGGCCTTGCTCGTACGGCGTCTGGGCGCTTAAAACTTTGACCATACCGCCTTTGGCCATGTTCAGGGCGACGGGATATTCAAGATCGGCTGTGGCGATGGCGACATCGGTATAGCCCAATTCGGTCAGGGCGGACATCGCCATCATGGCTGGGCCCTCCCAGGAAATATACAGACCCTCGATTTCAGGGTATTTGCCAAACAGTTCCAAGGTGCGATCGTAGGCATTTTCTTCACTGGCGAAATAATAAGAGGCGACAATCTGAAGATCAGGGTACTCCTCAACCAGGATCTGCTCAGCCGCTTTATCCCGCTGATTGGTGGCGTAAAAATCGGCACCGTGCTTGAGGAAGGCGATCTTGCGTTTGCCATGGTGGCGCATATAATCGCCCAGCCCGCGGCCGATGCTGCGGCCATAAGAACGCTCATTGACCGAGACGCAGGTCACATAGTCATCGGTCGTCAGACCGCTCGGAACATTGGTGATCAGAACCAGCTTGGTCTTGCTCTGGGCAATTTTCTTGAACACGGGTGCCGTCTTGATGTTGTCGGTGGGCAGGGTGATGATCACATCCGGCTCAAAGGACAAAAGACTTTCCAGCTGCTTGCTCTGCATTTCGGGATCGAAATGGGCGTCGGTTACAGCCAGGATCGAGATACCCAACGAACTGAAGATGTCCTTGATCCCCTGCTCGTGCAGACGCATCCAGGCTTTGCCCGTGTAGTGGAACGCGATCGCGGCCGTGTAGTGGCCGGATTGGATCACCTTTTTATCGGCATCGGAAAGCAACAGGACATCTGGGGAAGCGGCCTTTTCCCCAAAGGGGCCGCGGCCGATCCCGTACGTTGAATTGCGCACCCGCAGCTCGGTTGGCACGATTTCCGTCCGGTGGTTGGTTTTTCTCTTGCCCGATTCGCTGGATTCTGTGTCTTCGAGCTTGATTTGTTCGAGCAGGCATTGGACCGTCAATTCACCAATCCTGGATATGTCCTGCGCGACGGTGGTGATCGGCGGATTTAAAAAGGGGGCCCAGTCAAAGTCGTTAAAGCCTACGATGGATAGTTCCTGAGGGCAACTGATGTTATTGGCGTTGATGTATTTGATTACGGAAAGGAGGGTGAGGTAGTTGGCGGCAAACACCGCGGTAGGCGGATTCGGAGTCGTCATCAGCTGGCGCATGGCCGCAAAAACTTGCTCTTCGGTTATGCGCTCGGTAAGGACAAAGTCTTCCGGGGGCTCGATGCCATTATCCTTCAAGGCCTTGAGATAGCCAGCTATACGATCCAGATTCGATTCGGACAGCTTGTTGCCGCAAATCATGGCTATTTTTTCATGACCACTGCGGATCAGGTGTGTCGTGGCTTTGTATGCGCCTCCCAAGTTGTCGGAAAGAACGATGTCGCATTCCAGACCGCTGAGATGAGATCCGATGCTGACGACTGGAATCTTCAGAGCTTTGAGCATTCTGGAGACAGCTTGCTCGATCTGGTCCGGCCCGGGCAGGAAGATCAGCCCGGCAGCGTTGCTGCTGGAAAAAAGCAGGTGACTGAGTAAATCAAAATGGTCTTCGGCATCGTGGTATTCGGCTGAAACAAAGACAAAACCTGCCGCTTCGACCAGCGATTCACAAAATCGGATGATCTGGCGCTGGAAAGGATTCTGAATATCGGAAGAGAGCATGACGATGTAGCGAAGATCGGATGGAATCTGGAGTGTTTTGGACTTTTTTACGACGAAATTCGGAGGATATTCCAGTGAATTGATCGCATCCTCCACACGCTTGACAAGCTCTGGACTGACGTATCGGGTTTTATTGACAACGTGTGACACGGTGGCCACAGAGACGCCCGCAAGCCGGGCGACATCGCTGATGGTTGACATGCTTGCTACCTCGATCTCATATTTTTCTGGATTTGTCTCAAGTCTACCGTTTTCGGAAAGGAGCGTCAACCTTTTTGTAAAATATATAAAAATAACTTACCGGTTGTTAGAAGTTTAACAGGAAAAGCGGATAAAGGCTGGTATTCCAAGCTTTTTTGCTGCAACAGAACCAGCTGGCACCCGCGTATGAAACGGGAACAAGCCTGACGGGACGACCTAAAGTTTTTATATATTTAGCTGTAACTAAAAATATCCAAGAAATATTTCTGGACTATTGACTCTTTGCACAGGCGGATGTATGATTAAACCATATTGTTGCGTAAATTTAAGCAAACAACTATTCGGAGGCTGTTATGAAAAAATTGAACGTTGGCATCATTGGTGCCGGATTCATGTCTAAAGCCCATTCCATGGCCTATGCGGCGATGCCGATGTTTTTCTGGCCCGCACCAGCCATCCCGGTCCGTGCCATCCTGGCCGATATCAATGACAAGACTGCCGCCGAGGCGGCCGCCCGATTCGGCTATGAACGTTCAACCGGCGACTGGCGGACCATCATCGCGGATCCATCCATCGATATCGTTGATATCGCCACCCCAAACAACAGCCATGCCGAGATCGCCCTGGCAGCAGCCCAGGCGGGCAAGCACATCCTATGTGAAAAGCCGATTGCCCGGACGACCGAAGAAGCCCTGCAGATGCTGGAAGCTGTCCGAAAGGCTGGCGTTACCAATATGCTGGCGTTCAATTACCGGAAAACTCCAGCTATCGCCTATGCCAAGAAGCTGATTCAAGAAGGAGAGATCGGACCGATCCGCAATTTCCGGGCCACATATTTGCAGGACTGGTCAGCCGATCCGAATGCCCCGCTCTCCTGGCGTTTCCAGAAGGATGTTGCTGGAAGTGGTGCCCTCGGTGACATCGGCACCCATGTCATCGACATAGCCCGTTACCTGGTTTCCGATATTGCAGAAGTATCCTCTCTGGTCAAAACTTACATCGGCGAGCGCCCGGTTCAAGCAGCTGGACTGGATGCGCTTGGAACCGTTAAGATGGCCGGTTCGGCCCAGAAGGGCATCGTCGATGTGGATGATGAGATTACCACCTTGCTGAAATTTGACAACGGAGCCATTGGATCTCTCGAAGCGACTCGCAACGCTTGGGGACGCAACAATTTCATCACCCTGGAAATTCATGGTGAAATCGGCTCGATCTATTTCAATTACGAGCGGCGCGACGAACTCCAGGTTTGCTTCGCAAACGACCCGGCTGACCGCAAAGGCTTTAGAACCATCTACACGGGCCCTGCCCATCCCAATGGCGCCGCTCTTTGGCCGATCCCGGCGCTTGGTATCGGATATGGTGAAACCAAAATCATCGAGTGCTATGATTTCTTCGACGCGGTCGTCAACCACAAGAGATGTGAGCCTGATTTTGAAGACGGTTACCGCATCTCTCAGATCTGCGACGCCATCCTCCAATCGGCCGCTACCAGCCAGTGGACCAAGACTCGCAGCTGATGCAATGGCCAGGGATCTTTCAGATTAAACTCAACGCGTATGCCCACCGGGCGAACCATTCAGGAGATTACCATGCAATTTGGATTTGTCAGTGCCATTCTGGCCGAAAAAACCTATGAAGAAGTCATCGACTTTGCCGCCGATCATGGATTTGGCTGTGTCGAAATGATGTGCTGGCCCGTTGGCAAGGCCGAACGTCGCTATGCCGGAGTGACCCACATCGATATCGACAGCCTGGACGATCAGAAGTCGGCTGAGATTCTTGACCATGCCAAGGTCCGAAAGGTCCGCATTTCTTCGCTGGG
>DIFN01000091.1:8277-29097 GCA_002419145.1 Mageeibacillus sp. UBA5747
GCCCGGCTGGGAATCAACCGGATCACCACCTTTATCGGTAAAGATCCGAAGAAGACGCTGGACGAGAACTTCGATTTGTTTGTTCAAGTCTGGACACCCTTGATCCAGCTGGCCGAAAAGAAAAAGGTCCAGGTTGCGATCGAGAACTGCCCCATGTACTTCACCCTGGACCAGTGGCCTGGCGGTTTGAACCTGGCCACCACACCAGCGATGTGGCGCCGGATGTTCGCGGCCATCCCCAGTCCCTATTTTGGTCTGAATTATGATCCATCCCACCTCGTCTGGCAGCAGATGGACTATATCCGCCCGATCTACGAGTTCAAGGACCGGCTCTTTCATGTCCATTTCAAGGATATCAAGGTCTACCGCGACAAACTCAACGAGGTGGGTGTCCTGGCCACGCCGCTGGAATACATGTCGCCGAAACTTCCCGGCCAGGGTGATGTCGACTGGGGGCAGTATGTCTCGGCCCTCAATGATATCCGCTATCAGGGGCCGGCATGCATTGAAGTCGAAGACAAAGCCTACGAAGCCAGCACGGCTGATTGCGAGCGCGCCTTGCTGACCAGCAGGAACTACCTCAATCAATTCATCTATTAATATTAAGCTGGTTGCTTTTGTGGAGCAATCGGCACACTGGCATCCTCTGTCAACGTGCATCAATCCCGCTTCAACCTGTTCATATAAACAGATGAACCATCCATCAACCACCAGCAAAAGGAAAGAATAAGAGGGAAGAATATGATTGAAATCATGGCCCAAGGTACATTAAAGCCAGGCTGTGGCGAAACATTTGAGCAACTGGCCCACGAACTGGTAGAAAAGACACGGCAGGAACCAGGTTGCATTTCTTATCAGCTCTGCAAGGATTTGTCCGACTCAAATACTTACGCCTTTCTCGAAACCTGGCAAGACTCATCAGCGATCGACGCACATAATCAAACCTCGCATTTCACATCTATTGTGCCCCGGTTCGAGAGTCTGTTCACCGGACCGATGGAAGTAAAACACTACAAAATCATCGAATAACTGTTCAAAAGGCTCCCGCCAGTCGAATGATCATCATCCGGCAACCTCAGGCAGGAACGTTAAACGGAGGAACCGGCATCAATCAGCGGTTCCTTTTCTCTTTTCTATATTCAGATGGGGTTGTACCTGCTTTCTTCTTAAAAAAGTTGCAAAAATAAGACTGGCTGCTGAAATCGAAATCCATCGCTATTTCCTTCTGACTGATGTTGGTGTGGCTCAAGAACAGTTTGATCGCACTGCAACGTTGATCTTCATAGAAGGACATGACAGACTGATGGACTTCGTCAGAGAAGAGCTTGGACAGGTAATTGGGATGCACGCCTGTATATTCAGCGATTTCTGCCAAGGATAATCGTCGTTGGCTGTTCTGCTGGATGAATTTGTATGCTTTGCGCACCAGGGGGGAATATCCTCGCTGGATGGATTTACTGACGAGATCTACAAAACTTTCGAGCATGTCATATTCCAAGTGGAGCAATTGCTTGAGATCCGATTGCTGTTCCACCATCCGGATGTAAAGATCACTCACCATGAAAGCGGTCTCAGAATCGACGCCGCCGGAAATGGCTGCGCGTGAAAAGATTGTGCAGGATCCAATCAGGGAATTTTTGGCCGATCGGATCGGATCGGCTGACAGTTCTGCTCGTTCCAGACCATTTATTTTTTCCAGAATATCCTTGGCTGTTGCTAAATCGGACAGAGCGATTGCGTCAGTCAGACGCTGTTCCAACAGATAAGATGGGTGTTGGAAAGATCTGTGAATGTTTTTCAGTCGTTCTTCAAGAACCAGATTTTCAAAGTCCATCCCCATACGAGCATCCTCACGCTTACGAACATTGATATTCCACAACTTGTTGCGACCTACAATTAGTATATCAATTCGCATAGAGAAAAGACCTGGTCATGCGAAATTGTTAGTTAGAATGCAGCCATTTATGTCCTGAATATATGATTTCAGACCAATCAGATCAAAAAGTTTTGTTAAGAATTTATAACCAACCTTAAGATATGAAAAGTTAAGGCAATCCGTTTGCATTAAAACTAAGACAAGTTGAAACGGCTCGACTGGTTCGAGCCCATCCCAAGCCCCAAAAAAACAATGGAGGAAAAACATGAGAAGAAAAACAGTTGCCTTAATCAGTCTTGTCATCACCTTGACTCTGGCACTGACCGCCTGCTCAGGTGCCAGTGCAACTACCGCCAATATGGCCACACAAGGTGAAACAACCACAGCAGCCCCGGCCAGCTCAGAGCCGGTGAAGATCACGCTCATGCAGAGCAAAACAGAAATCCAAAACGATTTGCAGACCGTCATCGACGACTTCAATTCCAGTCACCCCGAAATTGAAGTAGAACTGCTCGGCACATCTGGTGACAACTATGCCACGGTTCTGCAGTCAAGCTTTGCCGCTGATGCCGCCAGTGCGCCGACTATTTTCTCACTATCGGGACCAGACTCCCCTAAATTCCAGCAATTCTATGCCACACTCGATGACACGGCAGCAGCCAAAATTCTTCCGGACAGCCTGAAGCCCGAATTCACCGTGAATCAGTCCCTTTATGGCCTGCCCAGCTCGGTCGAAGGTTATGGCCTTATCTACAATGCGGACATGTTTGCCCAGGCCAACATTGATCCGGCTTCCCTTACATCCATCGATGCCCTGGTGTCGGCCTGCCAGGATCTGGCGAAGATCGATGGCGTCAAGGCTCCGATCGGGTTTGCCAAAGAAACTTACTTCATCTTCATTCATTTCTTCAACTGGGCAACCGCACTGGACAGCAATTACCATCAGGACCTGGCCGATGTCGCCTCTGGCAGTAAAACCATGGCGGATATCGCTACAGTCAAGCAGTGGGCATTAGACCTCGACAAAATCCTCCCATACACCAACAAAGGTCTGGCTTCCTATGATGATCAGGTCGCTGGTTTCAGCGCCGGCCAATATGCCATGATTCATCAGGGCAACTGGGCTCAGCAGGTCATTGATCAGAACGAAGTCACCTTCAACTATGGCTTCATTCCTTACCCGACCAGCAACAATGACAAACTCGCTGTCGGCACGGCAACCGCGTGGCGCGTCAATAACCAGGCATCCGTGGAACAGCAAGCAGCAGCCAAAACCTTCCTGGACTGGCTGATCACGAGCGAACAGGGTCAGACATACTCGGCCGATTTACTCCAATTCATACCCGCATATAAAGGCGTCAAGGCTCCCGCAGGCAAACTCACCGAGTCCGTTGCTAACTTTGTCAGCCAGAGCAAGACGGTAGGCTGGGTCTACAACACCGATTTCCCCACTGGTATCGACGTCGATGGCGCCGCAGCCATGGAAAAATACTATGCCGGCCAAATCAACTCGGAAGAATTGCTGAACGAAATTACAGCGGCTTGGGTCAAGGATTCCAAATAACCGCATCCAAGTCGACGTGTTCACACTTTGAAAAACCTGGCGGACCGGACAGGACCACTCGTCCCTGTCCGGTCCGGGCGCACCTGAAAGGAATGATTCACCCATGTCTGCGAAAATAAAAATTGGCCGATGGCGCCCTCATCCATCAAAGTCTGGACAAATTTCATCCGGATCCGGCCGCTTGTCGTTTTTTCTCTTCATACTTCCAGCTTTGTTTTTCTTCCTCAATGTCGTCATAATCCCTTTTATTTCAGGAATTTTCTATTCTTTTACCAATTGGCAAGGGTTTGGCCTGACAGGGACGAAATTGGTGGGCTTTCAAAATTACATCGATGCAATCAGGGATGTAAAATTCACAACCGCCTTTGGCTTCTCTTTTCTTTATGCACTGGTCATGCTGGTTTTGGTCAATCTGATCGGCTTCGGCCTTGCTTTGCTTGTCACCAGCAAAATCCGTACGCGGAACATCCTGCGTTCGATCTATTTCATGCCCAACCTGATCGGCGGCTTGATTCTCGGATTTATCTGGCAATTCATTTTCAGCAAACTGCTGACCCAGATTGGCGACGTGACAGGTTTAGAATCGATCTTCTTCAATTGGCTGACCACACCACAAACAGCTTTCTGGAGCCTGGTCATTGTGGGGGTTTGGCAGCAAGCCGGCTATGTCATGATCATTTACATCGCAGGCCTTCAAAGCATCCCCCACGACGTCATGGAAGCGTCCCAGATCGATGGCGCTTCACGAGTCAAGCAATTGTTCCGGATCACGATCCCCCTGATGATTCCGTCCTTTACAATCAACATGTTTGTCACTTTGTCCAATGCCCTCAAGCAATACGACACCAATCTGTCCCTGACAAATGGCGGCCCCTATGGTTCGACTGAAATGGTGGCCATGAACATTTTGCAGACAGCGTACAAATACAATCACTTTGCTCAAGCCCAGGCCAAAGCAATACTGTTTTTCCTCGTCATCATGATTGTGACGCTATTCCAGGTCAATTTGACCAAGAAGAAGGAAGTGGTTTTGTGAAAAGCAACAGACTGGAACGTCATCGTCTGACAGGCCTCACGCTTCTGGGCTGGATCCTTTCACTGGCAATCCTGGGGCCGGTCTATATCCTGGTGGTCAATTCATTCAAAAGCCGCAAGCAGATATTTGCTGATCAATTAGGTTGGCCAGAAAGTTTTGACTTTCAATATTACATCAATGCCGCCAAGCAGATGAATTATTTTAATTCCTTGAAAAATTCCTTGCTGGTCGTTGGAATCAGCATCGTATTCATTATCGTTTTTGCTTCCATGGCTGCCTGGGCGCTGGAACGCAGAAGAACCCGGGCTTCCAAGTATCTGTTTTTCATGTTCATTTCCATGATCTTGATCCCATTCCAAGCAGTCATGATTCCCCTGGTCCAATATTTTACCACGTGGCGGTTCACCTTGTTTGGCCTCAAATTCCAGATGGTGGATTCTCTCTACGGATTGATTTTTATGAACATTGGGTTTGGAATGAGCATGTCGATTTTCCTCTACCATGGGTTTGTTAAAACCGTTCCCCTTGAACTTGAGGAGAGTGCCCACATCGACGGATGCACGCGCTGGCAGACCTTCTGGCAGATCATCTTCCCTAACCTGACACCCATTACTGTGACCGTTGCGATCTTGAATCTTATCTCCTACTGGAACGACTATCTGCTGCCATCCCTTATCCTTCGAAAACCAGCTCTGAGAACGATCCCCCTGTCGACCTTTTTCTTCTTCGGCCAGTTTAACATCCAGTGGAATCTTGCTCTGGCTGGACTTGTCATGACCATACTCCCCGCTGTCCTCTTCTATCTGCTGGCTCAGCGCTACATCATTTCCGGCGTCATGGCTGGTGCAATCAAAGGATAAGCAAAATCCTGACTTTTACGCATCATCATATCAGGAGGCATTTGAATGTCTTTGCAGACAGTTTCTTCCCCTCGCCCTCAAGGCGCCTCGGAAGTTGATTACAATCCTTGGACCATCCATGAAAAGTCCTATCAAGCTGGAATCAACCCGCATCATTTCTCTTTATTTGCTCTGGGCAATGGCTATCTCGGGCTCAGAGGAAGTCATGAAGACCGCATGCTTCCAACCACTCAGCATGAGTCTTCTGGCAAGCAGGACGACGATGGTCAAGTTGGTACCTATCTGAATGGTTTCTATGAGTCTGCTGTGATCCAATACGGAGAAATCGCCTATGGTTATGCCAGCGAAAGTCAGACCATGCTCAATGTGGCCAATCCTTTACCGATCCAACTCAAAGTCAATGGCAGGCAGCTCGATCTGGACCAGGCTATGGCTGATGGTACAATCAGCGCTTACAGCCGTGAATTGCAGCTGCGCGAAGGTCTGCTGGTCCGGAATATGATCTGGGAAGCCTTTCCAGGCGTACGAATTCAGTTGACCAGCCAGCGCATGGTTTCGCTTACGAACAAAGCCATTGCAGCCATGCAGTATCAGATTCTCGCTCTGGATGAGTCTGTCAACGTTGAAGTAACCAGCATTCTGGATGGCAACACCCACAATCGCCAGTCTGGAAATGATCCCCGGGTCGGTTCCGGGCTGCGCGGCCAAGCGATGCACACAGCCCATACTCTGGCCAATCCCCACCATTCGATCTTGCATTTGACCCAGGCCACGATCCGTTCTGGCCTGGAATTGGGCTGCTCGATCTCGCATGAGATGAAAACTCAGGATCATGGCCAGCTCGTGTTCATAAAACCCACAGCCATAACGGCACCCTGTGAAGACGAGCCTGGCCGAGTCAAACTTGTCTATCAGACCACAGTGGCACAGGGTCAGGCTATTGATCTGACCAAATACATCGCTTTTACAGACAGCAGGGATTTCGAGCCACAGGAATTGCTGGAAAAAGCAGATGCACTCAGTTCAGAAGCTTGTGCGCTTGGTTTTGCCAAACTGGTGCACCAGCAACGGGACTATCTGGATCGCTATTGGAAACACAGCCAGATCAAACTGGATGGAGATCCGGCACTTCAGCAAGGCCTCAATTTCAATTTGTTCCATCTGCTTCAATCCGCGGGCAGAGACGGGAAAACCAATATCTCGGCCAAAGGTTTGAGTGGCGAGGGCTATGAGGGGCATTATTTCTGGGATACGGAAATGTATATGTTGCCTTATTTCCTGCACACCTCGCCGGAAATCAGCAAAGCCCTGCTGACATACCGCTATACCATTCTGCCGCAAGCCAGAAGCAGGGCTCGTGAAATGGGACATACCCGGGGTGCACTTTATGCCTGGCGCACCATCAATGGCAATGAGTGCTCAGCCTATTACCCAGCCGGGACTGCTCAGTACCATATCAATGCGGATGTTGCTTTTGCAGTCAGCCGTTACGTTGAATCGACCGGTGACAACCAGTTTCTGCTTGATATGGGAGCAGAAATCCTTTTTGAAACGGCGGAGCTCTGGTTGGACCTGGGCTTCTATAATCCCGAAAAATCCGGCCAGTTCTGTATCAACAGCGTGACCGGCCCAGACGAGTACAATGTGCTCGTTAACAACAACTACTACACCAACATCATGGCACAAGCCAATCTCCGGAAAGCAGCAGCAGCTGCGCGTTATCTCAAGCAGAAGCACCCGGATCGCTATCTGGAGCTCAAACAAGCCTTGAACATGGACCTGGATGATCTGACCGGGCAATGGCAGCAGGCATCAGACCGAATGTATTTGCCCTCTGACAAGGCAAAGGATATCTTGCTACAGGATGATGCCTTCCTGGACCGCATACCATGGGACTTCCAGAATGTGCCCAGATCCCAGTACCCCTTGCTGCTGCATTTCCATCCACTCGTCATTTACAGACACCGAGTCATCAAGCAACCGGATCTTGTCCTGGCCCAGCTGCTGCATGGGGATTCTTTCACCTTTAAGGACAAGAAACGGGCCTTTGACTATTATGAATCCTGTACAACCCACGATTCATCCCTGAGCACCTCGATCCACGCGGTCATGGCTTGTGAACTCGGCTATTCCAACAAAGCCTTTCGCTATTTCATGACCACAGCCCGTCTCGATCTGGAAGACCAGCATCACAATACACAGGACGGCTTGCACTTGGCCAATATGGCAGGAACCTGGATGGTCATGGTCAACGGCTATGCCGGTGTCCGGGTCATCGACGGCTATCTATCGTTCAAACCTCAAATTGATCAACACTGGGACGCCTATTCGTTCCGGTTCGCACATGCGGGCTGCCTGCTCAATGTGACGGTAAATAAGGACATGGTCATCTACACGCTTCTGGAAGGGACGTCAATCGCATTCAATCATCATGCCAGTCCCATTGTGTTATCCGAACAAAACCCCCGTGTCGAAATGCCTCTCGTGCCGGTTGTTGATCGGAGCCAGGATTCAATCCAAGCTGTAATTTTCGACTTGGATGGTGTTTTGCTTTCAACCGACGAGCAGCATTATCAAGCATGGAAGAAAATGGCAGACGAAGAGGGAATCTATTTTGACCGGACAATCAACAAAAGACTGCGAGGCGTCAGTCGGCTCGAATCCCTTGAGATCATTCTGGAAAAGGCCCAGATCGCTTATGATGAGCAGGAGAAAATTGCACTGGCTGAGCGCAAGAACGCTTATTACCAAGAGCTGATCCAGCAAATTAAGCCGCAGTCCGTATTGCCAGGTGTTGTCGATTTCCTCACCGCTTTGAAAAAAAAGGGGATTCTTCTGGCGACGGCATCTTCAAGCAAAAATGCCCCCACGTTATTGAAGCTGACTGGACTTGATCGCTTTTTCGACGCCATGGCCGATGGCAACGACATTACCAGGAGCAAACCGGATCCCGAAGTATTTTTACTGGCATCGGAGCGCTTGAACCTGGCCCCGAATGTCTGCCTGGTTGTCGAAGACGCTGTAGCAGGCATCGAGGCGGCAAAATCCGGCGGATTCCGTTCCCTGGCCGTCGGTGACGCGGCTGAACAATCGCTGATTTGCAACCCTGAAGCGCGTGCACTCGATCTGAATCATGTCCAAGTGGAAGATCTTGACGACATCTATTATTGCTGATCCGATTATGATTCCCCAGATGCTCGTCAGGCCAGCAACTGCAGTTCAACACGGTGTTCCTGGCCGTCATCGACGAGAGAAATACAGGGTGTGGGACAGAGTTGCCCGTCCAGTGTGTATATGAAACGTGGCTGGCGATAGCTGGACTGACTTGTGACTTGGATCAAGTAGCGCGAATTGCCATAGAGATATTCCACGGAATAATTCGAGAACACCATGGGCAAGACCGGCTCAATGAACAATTTGTCTTGTTCGCGGCGAATCCCCAGAAAGGTGTGCAGGATAGCCTGGTACATCCAGCCAGCGGATCCGGTGTACCAGCTCCAGCCACCTTGGCCGTAAAAGGGTTCACAGGCCAGAATGTCAGCGGCCACGACATAGGGTTCCTTCTCGTACTTCAGGACATCTTTCAGGGTGGCCGTTGCGTTCACCGGATTGAGCATCGTTAGTTGCCGATAGGCCTCGGCACTGTTGTGTAGCCTGGCGTTGGCCATGGCCAGCCAGACAGCAGCATGGGTGTATTGTCCGCCGTTTTCACGGACCCCTGGAAAATAGCCTTTGATGTATCCAGGATCATGGGGGGATGTGTTGAATGGCGGCGTCAGCAACTGGATGACATTGCTTTCGGGATGAACCAGATAGCGGTTCGCTGAATCAATCGCGATGATTGCCCGGTTGAGTTCAGATCCACCGGATAAGGCCGCCCAAGACTGGCTGATCGAATCAATCTGACACTCAGCATTGCTGCTCGATCCCAATGGTGTGCCATCGTCGTAAAAGGCCCGGATGTACCAGCGGCCATCCCAGGCCGATTGTTCGATTTTTTCCAGCAACACAGCGGCTTGCTGCCGGCATTGCTCGGCTTGGGTAAAATCGTCCATGTGCTCGCAGATTGGAGCGAACCCTTTCAGGACTGTCACCAGGAACCAGGCCAGCCAGACGCTTTCACCCTGACCACCGCTGCCGACCTGGTTCATGCCATCGTTCCAGTCGCCGCTGCCCATCAAGGGCAGACCATGCGGGCCGGTCTGGCTGGCCCGGGCGATGGTGCGCAGGCAATGCTGATAAACACTGCCGGCTTCAGGGGAGATGCGAGGCACCGTCATCGCTTCAGCCTGATCCGGGAGCAGGAGGTCTCCTTCCAGGAAATTGACGGATTCTTCTAGCAACGCCAGATCATGCGTTTGTCGAATGTAGGCTGCCACCACATAGGGCAACCACAACAGATCATCGGATATTCGGCTGCGAATGCCCATGCCGGAGGGTTCATGCCACCAGTGCTGGACATCGCCTTCGACAAACTGATGGGCGCAGGCTTTGAGAATCTGCCGGCGCACGATCTCCGGGTCTGCATCCAGGCAAGCCAGGACATCTTGCAACTGGTCACGGAAACCATAGGCACCACCGCACTGGTAAAAAGCGGCCCGGGCTTTGATCCGGCAAGCCATGACTTGATACAGCAGCCAGCCATTGGCCATCAGGTCGATCGCCCGGTCAGGTGTATGGACGATCACCTGGCCCAGTTTATTGCCCCAGAATGTCTGGACATTTTGCAGTGCCTGACGGCCCCGGATCGGGTCGCGATAGCGAGACGCCAGTTCGGCTGCCGGGGCCAGTCCAGAATCCTGGCATAACCCGAAGATCAGGTCGCGCGAGCTATGGGCAGGCAGGTCAATCAGGACTTGAATGGCACCGCAGGGGTCCAGACCGATTCCAGTTGCTCGGTCCAGCTGAGGGGCGGCCAACGCTGCGGGATTGGTGATGGTACCGCCGATTCCTAAAAAAGATTGTCGATCGCCAGAAAAGGATGAGATCGGTTCACTGGCAAAAAGGCAGGCCATCTGGTCACGGGATTCGTCCCGATACAGGTTGCGGGCCCACATCAGATCCTGGTCCGGTTCGTATCCAGTCAGGATAAAAGGGGCACTCTGATCCCTCATGACCCCAAGAACCCATTCGACATAGAGGGTTGCCGCTAAATTCCGATCTCGGCCTGACAGGTCTTCAATCGTCAACATCCACAATTTGACCGGATCTTCAGCTGTGACCAGCACGGTCATCGTCAGACTGAGCCCCAGACTCTGGTGGGTGAAAATGGAATAGCCAAATCCGTGGCGAACTGTGTACTGACCCGGCTGACCGACTGCCAGCGTGGTCGGGGAGGTTATTTGGCCAGTGACCAGGTCTTTGATCAGAACAGCTTCGCTGGGCGGATCCTGTATTGGGTCATTGGACCAGGTGGTCAACTTGTTTTCCCGGCTATTGCCGGACCAGGTGTAGCCGGATCCTGTTTCAGAGATCAGGCAGCCGAACCGGTCGTTGGCTATCACGTTGATCCAGGGTGCCGGGGGATGGATGTCATGGCTTAAGTGCATCACATATTCGCGGCCATCGGATGAAAAACCACCTATTCCGTTAAAAAAGAGCAGCTGGGCCTGCTCCGCTGTGAGCGGCAGGCCACTGTGTTTCGAAATGGGCGGGGCTGGCACAGACGGATCGGCAAGCGCGCTGTGATCTGATCCAGTCAGGTTGTCCTTGGCGATGCGTGGCAACTGAACATACAACCCGGTATCCACCGCAAAAACAATACGGGCGGCTGTTTCCAGCAGGGTGCATTCAGCCTCACTCAACAGGAAGCTTGACAGCACGAACAGGCTGATTCGGCTTTGTGACGGTTCATGGATCCTGAGATGAGCTGTCAATTCCATTATCTGGTGGTAGAGTGGCCGATCGTAGCCAGCCGGTTCATCGTTCAGGATCACCAAATCAACCTTGACACACTGAGTGCGCAGGAATTCATAGGCCATCAGGACATCTTTGACAACTGGCAGATCACGGATTTTACGGATTCTGAGCAGGAGAATGGGGTCATCCCCGGAAATACCGAAACGCCATAATCCGCTCTGGCCGAGTGTGTTTTGCTTGCGCACGGCAGCAGGGCCAAGCATCGTCTGAGTCGGATAAAAGATTGGCCCGACCAGGTTTTGAATGGCATTGTGCTGGCGCGCACTGAGATTGAGAAATTTGAGTTCCAGTCGGCTGCTGGTGTGGGCCAAAGAGAAGAGATGGTCACTTTTATACGTCTTTCCCAGGACCTGGCCCAGGCCCAAAGCCTCCTCTCGCGACTGCCCATAAGCTGTCACATAACAGACTGTCACCGACCGTCCGGCGGGAACTTCAAAAACCGTTCGTAAACTGAGAATCGGATCGGTTGAAAAACCAGCCCGGCAAGACAAAGGCAGACGGGTTTCGAGAGCGACCGGGTGGCACAAAGTCCGACCACGACCAAGAAATGCTTTGCGGTCGGTCTCGAATTCGACCGGCCGAGACAATGGTGATTCACTATAAACCTGATGCATCACAAAGTGCGTCGGATCATCCGCTGCCCGCTGCCGCCGCCAGGCTAAAAGCTGGTTGTCTGGCCGAACCCATTCTGTCTCGATGAACAGCTTGTTATAAGCTGGATGGGCAGCCTCGGCCAGATACGTGTCGGCGACAATGTCGAGGTAACTCGTTGTTTCCAGGGAAATCGTCTGTTCTCCGTGGTTGGTCAAAGTCACCCGACGAATCTCCAGATTATGGGAGGGTGAAAGGGTCACATCCATGCGAGTGGTGACCGCGCCGTCTCGTCTGCGAAACACCACCTGGTCATGGGCAAAATCGACCTGGTACCGATCGGGCGGACGCTTGGTCGGGTGGAAGGCAGGGCTCCAGATCTGGCCAGAATCCAGGTCGCGCACATAAATGAAATTGCCATAGCCGCAACCAGTCCGATCCGGTCGCCAGCGATTGATCGCAACTTGGTCACAGGTGCTTAAACCATCGCCACTGGCGGTCAGCATGACCGAATAGTGGCCATTACTCAACACATGAGCCATCGGAAATACAGGTTCCGTTTGCTCGCAGGTTCGAGGCTCAAAAGCGTCCACATCCAGTTCTTCCCAACCGACCTGGATGACATAGCCTTTGCGAGCCAGGGATACCAGACTGGAGGACTGACTTTCTTCAAGCAGCACTTCGGTAGCCCGAATCATCGGTTCGCGATGGAAAAGGTCCGGCAGGACATTGTCATGCAGCAAGTTGGTGATCGCAGCCAGGGTCATGCCTTGGTGGTGGGTCATGAAACTCTGAACCAGTGAAAAAGGTTTGAGTGAGGCCGCGTCCGGCCGGCCATAATCTAAAGCTTCAAACAAGCCAAACTGTCCGACCGCCCCCAACGATTCCAGTGTGTTGAGATTGGCCAGTGCCCGACGGGGCAGCATGTCAAGCGCCAATGCCGTTGCATAGGGTGCGACCACGTGTGAAGGTTTGAGGCTGGACTGTAGACGGAGTCGCTGGATGCCAAAAGGTCCATATTGATAATTGCCTGACTGATCGAACAGGTAATGTTGTGATTCCGAAATGCCCCAGGGGATTTTCCACTGCCTGCCATGTGCCACCTGACTGAGAACAGCAGCCACACAGCTGCGCTCCAGAACACTTCCCGGGACAACTTTCAGCACCAGATTGGGCATGAGATATTCGAACATCGTGCCGCTCCAGGACACGAGAGCCGGAATGCCGCGAACCATCGTGAGCGGCCGTCCCAGCGCAAACCAGTGCTTGAGGGGCACATCACCTTTGGCGATTGCCAGGAAACTGGTCAGACGCGACTCGGACGCGAGCAAGTCGTAATGGCCGTCATCCAGCTTTTGGGAGGCCGCATTGTATCCGATGTGGAACAGCTGATGATCGGCGTCATACAAGGCGCGAAAATCGGTGTCTGAAACCAAACGGTCGATGCGAAGAGCCAGATCTTTCACCTGTGTGACGATCGGCTCCGCGGATTCAACCTGGGCAGGGATCGTTAGCAACGCTTGTTTGACAGCCAGGATGTGCGCAACGAAATTCCCGCTGTCGACGGTTGAAATGTAGGGGGGATCAAGCACGCGCAGGGTTTGAATCTGGTACCAGTTATACAGATGGCCATGCCATTTTGGCAGCTGTTCAACAGTCCCGAGCGTTCGATCAACCCAGTTGACAAAACTTGGACTCTCTATAAACCCAAGCTTCCAGGCCGCCGCGGCGGACAAGAGCTGCAAACCAATATTCGTCGGTGAAGTCTTGTCGGATAAGCGTGGGCCAGGAAACAATTGGTAATTATCCGGACAAAGCCAGTTGCTGTCTGGTGTCGAGAAAGTTTCAAAATACGACCAGGTTTGCCGGGCCAGTTTGTCAAGCTGCGCACGCTGCCCAGCATCCATTCCTCCGGCAGGTTTCTTGAGCGCCGGGGTGCTGATTCTAAAGGCCAGCCAGGGCGACAACAGCCAGGACAGGCCGAGCAGTGCAGACACAACCAGAGCCGGTGTCAGGTGACCCAACAGCCAGACAGCCCGGCCGACGAGCAGAAGTTCCATCAACGCGATGGCCATCGCCTGCCACATGCGCCGGAAATACCCCATTAAACCGTTGTTCTGGTTTTTCTCCACAGATTCCGATGTCTGCCATTCCAGCAGCTTGCGGCGACTGACCAGAAGTCGAAAGAGTGTGCGGAAAATCGCATCCAGGGAAACAGTCGCCCGGTAGGGCAGCAAAGCCAGACTTAAGAAAATCTGTGCCAGCAGACTGCCGAGACTTCGGAGCAGGTTGGTATAGGCGACACGAATGGCGTGGTTGCGCAATTTCTGGATAACAATGCCCAGTAAGAGACTGGTCAGACGCCAGGCCGGTTCGAAGAGGAGAAATAGCAGCCAAAGCTGGGGAAGAGACGGGAAAAAAGCAAGGTTGACCAGGACAAGGAGCACCGAGGCAACAGCAGACAGACTGCGCCGCAGATTGTCAAACATCTTCCAGCGGGATAACCAATTGACGCGCAGACCCAGGAAAAGCCAGGGCAGAAGCTGCCAGTCTCCGCGGATCCAGCGATGTTCGCGTTTAAAGTAGGCAGCCACGCCAGGCGGCGCACTGTCCATCAGGATCACATCCCCGGCGAATGCACAACGCGTCAGACTGCTCTCTAAAAGATCGTGGCTGAGAACCGTGTTCTCCGGGATTGTTCCACCCAGCATTTGGTGCATCATGCGATGGTCATAGATCCCTTTGCCGTAGAAACTGCCCTCGCTGAACGCATCCTGGTACAAGTCCGCTGACACCATGGAATAAGGATCGACACCAACCTGACCATCCAGGACGCGGGTAAACAGGCTGGCGCCGGGGCCGCTTTTCCGATTGCGGATTTCAGGCTGAACAATGACATAGCCTTCAATGATATGCTTGGTCCGAGGGTCGATGACCGGATAATTGAGCGGGTGGGCCAGAATACCGGCCAATCTGGCTGCGCTCATATTAACCATTTCAGTATCCGCGTCAATGGTGATGACATAGCGGATACTGGGGAAAAGTGCCGGCTGAGCGATCAGGACCTCAAATTCAGAAGCATCATTTCCATCTTCACCTGCTAACAGGGCGTTGAATTCTTCCAGCTTGCCGCGTTTGCGTTCCCATGCCATCCAGCACTTCTGGGATGGATTCCATTTGCGATCTCGCCAGAGCAACCAGAAACGGGTCTTGCTGCCGGCGTAGGTGTCATTGAGCCGCTGCACGGCAAGCCGGGCAGCTTCCTGGATCGCTGCATCGTCCGGCATGGTTTCATGGGGCGCATCACCAAAATCAGCCAGTATGGCAAAAAACAGATTGTCTTGCCTGTTCGCCAGAAAATTGCGTTCCAGGCGATCGACGCAGGCCTGGATCTGCTCCACATGATCCAGAATGACGGGCATGACGACGACCGTGCGGAAGGCCTCCGGTATCTCTTCAGTGAAATCCAGTGAAAACTGCGAGCGCGGGTGAATCATCCGGACAAAAAGGTTCTGGACAATAAAGACGGCTATGGACAACGCCGGTATAAACAGGCAAATGGCCAGCAGATAGGATGCATGGGGGGATCGCTGAACCTGCTGCCGAAGCATGCTCATAGCACCCAGCATCATGAGCGGGGTGATGACCAGAATGCCCGCGGCAAAGAGAAAGCTACGGATTGTGCGTTGCAGGACCAAAAAAGTCGAAGACATGAGGGTCCCCGCTCTCGGCATGCGACGCGTCAGACGTTTCATCAACCAAGGCTTACCCCGACCAATCAAGTAGGTGCCGACATGGTCAGGAACCGTGAAGCTTTGATCAACCGGAGGGTGCTGTGCCAGGTGGATGGCTTGCTGAGCAACTAGAACTTCGGATGTGTGAAAGCGTCGTGCGATTTTTTCAGCTACCTGCTGATACCGGCGTCGGGTTGGCAAATCCATTTGTTTGTAAAACCCGGAGGGATCAGCAGCCAATTCTTTTTCAAGCACACTGATCTGGCAAAAGCATTTCTCCCAGTTCATTTCCTCCATCTCTTTGAGGCTGAGGATCATTGAACTGATCAAGGTTTCTGCGGCCGCTTCACGTTGCCTCTCCTGGGCCGAGATTTCTTCGATCTGCCACCTCGCGTCCGTTTCGTTGACTCCCAAAGCCCTCAGTAACCATTGCGCGACAAGAATTTCGTCGACTGGCTGGGCGCGAAGTCTGAAATATAGATGGGTGGCATAGGCGATATCCATATGGCGCCGTTTCCCGGCTTCGCTGGTCAGCAAACCTCGGATATCCGTATCGTGAGCTTCGATTTGTGTGATGATCCGATCCGCTGCCTGGTCAGCGGCCGCTTTCGTCTGGATGGTCTTGAGGACAAACCGAGCTTCTTCGATGATCCGTTCGAGTAATGCCAGGCTCAACATGTTGGGTAATTCCCACAGCTCACGAGCATCCAGAACTTGAACTTCCTGATAATCACGAACCAGACTGACGATTTCATCTGCCTGCAGGCGATGGTTGGTACAGGCGACCAGGGAATGGGCAATAGCAAAAATGCGCGGAAAACCTTGGTAATGGCGCTTGACTTGATTCGGTAAATGGCGAAAGTTGCTTAAAATCCCCGTTTCTTGAAACTTTTTGAGTTCGCGGTACAACAGGTTGTAATTGTCAAATAGCCATAATGAAGCCGGGATGAGTGCGATGGTCTGGGCGCTGGTGTGGTTCAGACGGTGACGCAGCAATTGCAAATCATAGTAAACCCGCCAGTGCAGTGCATTCAAACGGTTGCGCTTCGGTTTGCGCCGCACAGAGATCTGCTTGGCCAGGGCGATCATATGGGCGCGAGAATCTATGACGGGTTCGTTGATAACTGGTTGAACAGGCCGTCCGGTTGTTGCCCAGTTGCCGTGAAAAAGCCAGCGCAATAAGTAGGTCAGTCTTGCCAAGGGCGGGATGCTGATCATAAGAAGAAGCGCCAGTAACAAGGCGAAAGCAAACCAGTATTTAATTACGAAATCCAGTATAGGAGACATGCCATGACCTCTTTCTGCTCGTTGACACAAGCAGCCGACGGAAGTCAGCTTCACGGCAACAAGAAAGACGGAAAAATCTGGACAGAAATCCAGATTGTGAAGAATCAATCAGGAAGAATGCGGAAATGTTTGCTCCAGATGGATCTGGATTTTACCCTCCTGGAGCAACGTTGCGCAAAAAGTGTCCGCTGGATGATTCCAGAAACAGACTCAGAAGACAAGTATATTTCTAATTATACCAGAAAATGAACGCATTCAGATTTAAAGTTAAAAAGCTCAATGATGCTGCCAAACAGGCGTATAATCAAGATTCAAAGAGGCGTATTCATCAGGCGGCCAACATCGGAGCCATCTGGTTTGCAACGACCCCGCAGGCCTGAAAGGGTCTTTTGTATTGCTGGACAGATCCGCGCCGGCCATGGCTGGATTTACACCCTGCCGCGTATTTGATACGATAACCGATGCGGAGCAACCGGATTGCCTGTTCTGATTGTTTTCTTGGCGAGGTCAGAGCCATAGCGATTTTGTGTTTGAAGGATTGACGTATGGATTCACTTAGTTCGAGCAAGCAGCGCAACAGAAGCCTGTTTAAGCTGGCCGGGATCTTTCTGGTCAGCACAGGCCTTCTTTTATTTTCTGGCTGTAGTCAAGCGCAGAAGGCGCACAGGATCATTGTTGCAGGATCGACGTCGGTCCAGCCTTTCGCAGAAATCCTCGCTGAAGAATATATGAAATTACATCCGGATATCAGCATTGATATTCAGGGTGGTGGATCTTCTTCCGGAATCAAAGCGGCTCAGTCTGGAACTGCCGCTATCGGGATGTCCTCCCGCGATCTCAAAGGTGATGAGCAGTCACTGTGGTCGGCGGAAATTGCTCGTGATGGTCTGGCAATCATCGTGCATCCGGACAATCCAGTCGATCAACTGACCCGTGCACAGGTCCAGGACATTTACATCAAAGCGGTGGATAACTGGGCACAGCTTGGCGGACAGGATGGCAACATCCATCTCTTTACCCGTGAAGAGGGTTCGGGAACGCGTGACGCTTTCGTCAGCCTGGCGATGAATAACGCGGATATCACCCCCAAAGCCATGGTGCAAGACTCCAATGGTGCCGTCCGGCAGCTGGTCGGCGACGACCCGGGTGCGATCGGATACATCTCGCTGGGCTTGATCAACGACCAGGTCAAGGCGGTCGTCCTGGACGGGGTGGCGGCAAGTCATGAAACTATCGTCAACGGCTCATACAGACTCTCCCGGCCGTTCCTGTTTGTATCTAAGGAAGACCCGGAAGGCATTGCCAAGGATTTCATTGATTTTGTCCTGTCCCAAGAGGGCCGCCAGATCCTGACCCGCGAGGGCCTGGTCACACGGGAAACAGAGGTGCAGCCATGAAACGCCTGCTTGACAGACTCCCCGGGTTTATTTTTCTTTTGATCGCACTATCCGCTCTGTCAGCGCTTGCCCTGATTATTGTCTATATCTTCTATGAAGGCATACCGATCATAACCAAAGTTGGCCTGGGTCAGTTTATCCTGGGAATGTCCTGGGCGCCGGGCAAAGGTGAATTTGGCATCCTGCCCATGATTGTCGGCACGGTCTCAGTCACCCTCGGTGCGGCTGTGCTGGGTGTGCCCGTTGCGATTTTGACCAGCATTTTTCTGACGGAATTTGCACCAGCTGCTGTCGTCCGTTTTGTCCGACCAGCGATTCAGCTGCTGGCAGGTATTCCGTCGGTCGTCTATGGCTTCTGGGGCTTGACGTTCATCGTTCCCTTTATCCGGCTTTGGATCGGCGGCCCGGGCCTTTCTGTCCTGGCTGGTTCGGTGATCCTGGCGATCATGATTCTGCCCACTGTCATCAGCATCGCCGAGGTGTCACTCCTGGCCTTGCCGCGGACCTACAAGGAGGGCTCTCTTGCCATCGGCGCGACTCAGTGGCAGACCGTCTGGTCAGTCCAGCTTCCGGCGGCCAAGTCTGGCATCATGGCAGCGATCATACTCGGCATCGGGCGCGCAGTCGGTGAAACCATGGCCGTCATCATGGTGCTGGGCAATGCCGTTGCCCTGCCTGAATCTTTGCTTGACCCGGCTCGCACCCTGACGACCAATATCGGCATCGAGATGGGCTATGCCTCGGGTGACCATCAGCAAGCCCTGTTTGCCACAGGCATCGTTCTCCTGGTCATCGTGATGAGTTTGAATTCCATTGCTCAGGTTACTTTGAAAAGGAGTCAACGATAAATGCGGCTGAATCCCAAAACGACTCAAGCCCTGGCCAAAGCGTTGGTCTGGGGATCCGCTCTGCTGGTGCTTGCCCTGCTGCTCTTCATTCTGCTCTTTGTCCTGATCAAGGGATTGCCTACCTTAAGCTGGCAATTTTTGACCGAAAATCCTCGCGACATGGGACGGTCGGGCGGCATTTTCTCGACCATCGTCAGCACGATCCTGGTCACGCTGGTCTCGGTTTCAGTCGCCACCCCGTTTGGCGTGGGCACCGCGCTGTATCTGACTGAATTTACCCGCGAAGGGCTGGCGACCCGGATCATCCGATTCAGTGCAGACACACTGGCCGCGATCCCCTCGATTGTCTACGGCCTGTTTGGTTTTATCTTCTTCGTCATCAATCTGAACATGGGCTGGTCGATCCTGTCGGGAGGCTTGACGATGGCGATGATGATTTTGCCGACGATTATCCGGACATCAGAGGAGGCGATCCTCGCGATTCATCCGCTTTACCGCGAAGTCAGCTTTTCCCTCGGCAGCACGAAGATGCAGACCATCGTCGGAGTCGTGCTTCCGTCAGCCCTGCGGGGCATCATGACCGGCATCATCCTGTCCATCGGCCGCTGTGTCGCCGAAACAGCGGCCGTCATCCTCACCGCTGGATCCTCTCTCAGACTGCCGGAGTCTTTCTTTTCACCTGCCCGGACCATGGCGGTTCACTTTTACATCCTGGTTCGGGAGGGCATTTCCATGGAGCGCGCCTATGGCACCGCGGCGGCTTTAATCATCTTGATCCTGATCATCAATGCCGGAGCCAATTTATTGATCAATCGCTTTGTGGCTAAGAACCACTGACAGGGGTACCATGACCGTGCAACCCAAAATCTCGATCCGCGATTTCAGCTTCTTCTTCGGCAAGCAGCAGGTGATCCAATCCATCAACCTGGATATCTATGAGCATGAAATCTTTACGCTGTTTGGTCCGGCCAACAGTGGCACCACGACGCTGCTGCGGGCGCTGAATCGTCTCAGTGATCTGATGCCGGGAGTCAGAACAGAAGGGCAGATCCTGATCGATGGGCAAAGCATTCATGCAGAGGATATGATTGTCACAGAGCTGCGCCGCCGGGTCGGCATGGTTTTTGAAGAGCCCGTGCCACTGCCGATGTCAATCTTTGACAACATCGCCTATGGACCGAGGATGCGCGGGATTCGCAACAAGGCTGTCCTCGCCGAACGGGTTGAGGAATCCTTGAAACTGGCCGTCCTCTGGGATGAAGTCAAGGATCGGCTGCATACTTCTGCGCTGCGTTTGTCCGGCGGACAGCAGCAGCGTCTTTGCATCGCCCGCATTCTTTCGCTCGGGCCGGAAATCATGATGCTCGACCGCCCCTGTGCAGCCTTGGATCCGATTTCAACGGCTAAAATCGAAGAAACCCTGATCCTGCTCAAGAAAAAGGTGACCATCGTCCTGATTCCTCACAACATTCAGCAAGCGGTGCGCGTGGCTGACCGGGCTGGTTTCATGCTGATGGGTGAAATGGTTGAGCAAGGTCTGGCCAAACAGATCTTCACTGTCCCGGAGGACATCCGGACGAATGACTATATCACCGGTCGGTTTGGCTGATTCATCTTTTTCGCCTCTAAAGGGTATAATTTGGCTTTGAAAATCGATAATAGACCCGATCGGGTCTATTATTCTACTATGAGTACGATTGGAAGCTAT
>DIFN01000007.1:0-18334 GCA_002419145.1 Mageeibacillus sp. UBA5747
ACAGTTTGATTTTGCAGCAATCAGCCGTTTAATGGATGAAAGGTTGCATAATTAGCAATTTCCGGATAAAATAAGGGCAAATTCGGAATATTAACAAAGTGTGAACGTTTCCGAATAGATGGTATTAACCAGGAGGCTCCAATTCATGATTATCAAAGTTGAACGGAAAATTTATAACACTGAGACGGCCGAGCTGATTGCCGAGACCGCCCAGGGAAGTTACGGCGATAGCACGGGCTTCGAGGAAAAGCTCTACAAGCGTGGCCCGGGTGATTATTTCATCTATGGTCATGGCGGTGAGAATTCCCCCTATCCGCAGCCAGGACTGTTTGTCCTCTCTGACCAGGATGCCCGCGCCTGGCTCGAGCGTGTTTCCGGTGCAGAAGCTGTGGATAAGGAATTCAATGCTGCCGGGAAAGACTTCGTGAATAAGGCTGCTGCCAAGAAAGAAGCCACTCCGGAAGTCAAAGCTGAGCCAGAAGTCAAAAAAGCACCAGCCCAAAAGGCTGCTGCCAAAAAAGACGTTGCTGCTGAAGGTGCAGGCGTAAAAGCAGCCCCTGCTACCAAGAAAGTGGCTGTCAAAAAAGTCGCAGCTGAAAAGGCACCGAAAGCAGAAAAGGCTCCGAAAGCTGTCAAAGCGCCCAAAGCCTGATTTTTACAAAACGCCACGATGAAAAGACCGTCCGCAATTTTGTACAGATTGCAGACGGTCCTTTTTGTGCGTGTGTTTGTGAGGTGACAGGTTGACCTTCATTATTCTAAGGAAATTTCATCAAGATTAATTGGTAAAATTTCAGTTTGCATTCCTCCCGACCATTTGACTTGCACCTCAATTGATTTTAAATGATCGGGTAGCTCACTAAACTTTTTGCCATGATAGGTCTCCAAATCCGCTTCACTAGTTAATAACAAATTCCAATTGTGAACAAACCCAGTCACTTTTAATGGCAGCGTATTACGAGATTCAGCAGCAATTGATTTAGGTGCAACCCAAAACCGTTCACTCTCGAAAGATATGATCCCGCTCGCAATAAATGGTGTTACTTCATGATTAAGCTTCATTGAGTACTTCGTATTTCGATATTCTCCGTCATAAATATTCTCTATTGAAAGATCAATGACAAGATATTTTGAGATTTCTGATTTGGTTGTGGCATTGAGCGAGCCTGTTTCAGTAGGGTTTTCATTTTCTATTTTTACACCATTAATTCGAATTAAGAAAGGATCCTCGTGTTCGCTGGTATTTTCATTATTTGGCAATAATAAATTGCTCACAAAAATGCCTGCTAACAATAGTATTGTCAAAGATATTGCATAGATCATTAAGCGGGTTCTTTTGGAGAAATAATTGAATCGTAGCATTTGCTTTTTTACCATGGTAAATCAACAAGCATTTGGCCTGTTTGAATACGTTGACTTGCTTGAGTTGTAAACCAACTATTAGCATCATCATAATAAAGACCGTTATCTGTTATTGCAGGTGTATCAAGATAATCTCTCGTACTTGTTGACCACTGACCATTAGACAATAGCTTGCCACCAAGAACATGTTTAAAATGATTTCTCTTACCTGAAATTACCCAATTTGAATAGGCAGACTGATCAGCCCATCGTGCTTGTCCATTTTTTTGGTATTGAACGTATGATGTAAAGGTTTTGCTTTGAACGTATGTGGAACTCGTTACAGCTATGCTAACGGCTGAAAGAATTTGAGAAACAGTCATGGATACTATCCCAGGTATGAAGGATAAAGCAAATGAGGAAATACTTGAAAATGTACCAAGTTTATTGCTTCTTTCAATAAGACCACCACTAGAGCTCTGTACCACCTGAACTCTAGTATAAATTGGATATACCGCACGTAATTTTCCTTTAACTCCAAATGAAATAGATTCATCTGATGTATAAACCACCGTTGAATCAATACGATTAATGTCTGCCAAAGTAACCGAATTACTTTCTTGAAATTGCGTTATCGACTCAGCCGATATTGTTTGACATGACAATAGTAGGATGCTAAGAGCGAGAACAAAGGCAAACAATTTTCTTTGTTTTTTCATAATGCCTCCAATTTCGATATGAAATTTCTTCTCTAGGACTTAGCTATAACGAAAGAATCTACTGATATTGTAATGATTATAACCATTATAATTTTTACAGACAACAACTAATTATAACAACTAATCATAGACAATATTACGCTATATAAAATAATATCAGTAGAGATTAAATGTGCATCCAAAAGGTTCTCTAAAAATTTTCAAGCTCATAATCTGCACCATTGAAGTTTTTTTGATATGCGGAAAACTAGAAATCCCGAGCTGATTTAAAACTACTCAGGCCGTTCCAGTTAAACTGAAACGGCCTGAGCTAGTACGCTTTACAAGGTCAAATGAATGGGTTGCTGGTTATGGCAACAGGGTGTCACCCATCAGGAAACGATCGCATTCGCGGGCGGCGGCGCGGCCTTCATTGATGGCCCAGACGACCAGGCTCTGGCCGCGGCGCATGTCACCGGCGGCAAAGACGCCTTTGACGTTGGTCGTGAAAGTGCCATGTTCGGCCTTGGCGTTGGACCGGGCGTCGCGAGTGACACCGAGTTCAGCCAGGACCGTGTCTTCTGGTCCGAGGAATCCCATGGCCAGAAGAACCAGCTGCGCCGGCCAGATCTTTTCAGTGCCTGGCACTTCAACCGGGATCATCCGGCCCTGGGGGTCTTTCTGCCAGTCGACCTCGATGGTGTGGACTTCCTGCAGCTGGCCGTTCTCATCCCCGACGAATTTCTTGGCGGTGGTGAGGTACGTGCGCGGATCGTTGCCATAGAGAGCGATAGCCTCTTCCTGGCCGTAATCGGTTTTCAGGACGAAAGGCCATTGCGGCCAGGGATTGTTCGGGGCGCGTGAATCGCGTGGCCGGGGCATGATTTCGATCTGGTTGACTGAGCGGCAACCATGGCGAATGCTGGTTCCGACGCAGTCCGTACCGGTGTCACCGCCACCGATGACCAGGACGTCCTTGCCTTGGGCAGAAATCGCCTGCCCGTCTGCCAGATCTGAGTCCAGAAGGCTCTTGGTATTGGCCTTTAAAAATTCCATCGCAAAATAAACGCCCTGTAGCTCACGACCTTCGATCGGCAGATCGCGCGGCTTGGTCGCTCCCCCGCAAAGCACGATGGCGTCGCTTTCGGCTTTGAGAGCGGCAGCAGAGAGATCTTTGCCAACTTCAGTTGAGGTGACAAAGGTGACGCCTTCGGCAGCCATCAGGTCGACGCGGCGCTGGACCACAGACTTGTCCAGTTTCATGTTCGGGATGCCATACATCAAAAGGCCACCGGTGCGATCAGCCCGCTCATAAACCGTAACGGTATGTCCCGCCTTGTTGAGCTGGTCGGCACAGGCCAGACCAGAAGGGCCAGATCCGATGACGGCAACCCTCTTACCTGAGCGCTGGTTTGGCGGTTGGGGCGTAATCCAGCCTTCCTCCCAAGCTTTGTCGACGATGTAGACTTCGTTGTTCTTGATCGTGACCTGGGGGTCATTGATGCCAACTGTACAAGCACCTTCGCAGGGGGCAGGACAGACACGGCCAGTGAACTCAGCGAAATTATTTGTCTTCCGCAGACGTTCCCAGGCTTCGCGCCAGCGGCCGCGATAGATCAGGTCATTCCATTCCGGAATCAGGTTGTTGATTGGACAGCCGGATGCGGCGTTGTTGATCAGGATGCCGGAATGGCAGAACGGGACGCCGCAGTCCATGCAGCGGGCGCCCTGAATTTGCTGCTTTTCATCCGAGAAATGTTCGTGGAATTCGTTCCAGTCATGGATGCGTTCGAGCGGCTGACGATCCGGCGGCAGCTCGCGTTTGTAGTCCATAAAGCCAGTAGGTTTACCCATGGATGTTCCTCCGTTCCGTCAATTGCCGCTGGCCCGGGACAGGTCGCGGTTATTGGCTTCGAATGCAGCCATGAGGGCTTCCTCACCGGAAAGTCCACTGGCCTCGACAGCCTCGATAGCAGTTTGCATGCGTTCGAAATCTTTGGGCATGACTTTGACCAGCATGGAAACGGTGTGATCCCAATCGGCCAGAAGACGTGCGGCATGCTCGCTGCCGGTTGAGGCGACATGGCGTTCGACCATGGCCTTGATTGCGCTGATTTCCCCGGCGTCCGTCAATTTCTGCAACGAAACCATCTGGGTGTTGCAGTTGCCGGCGAAGGTGCCGTCGCGGTCAAGAACGTAGGCGATCCCACCGGACATGCCGGCAGCAAAGTTGCGTCCTGTCGGTCCGAGAACGACGACCCGGCCACCGGTCATGTATTCACAGCCATGATCACCGACGCCTTCGACAACGGCATGGACGCCGCTGTTGCGGACACAGAAACGCTCACCGGCCACCCCGCGGATATAAGCTTCACCCCTGGTTGCACCAAAGAAAGCAACGTTACCGATGATGATGTTTTCCTCCGGTACAAGGGTTGCTTCAGCATCAGGAAATACGATGATCTTACCTCCGGAGAGGCCTTTGCCGACGTAGTCGTTGGCGTCACCTTCGAGTTTGAGCGTGACGCCTTTGGGCACAAAAGCGCCAAAGCTCTGGCCTGCTGAACCACGGAAATGCAAGTTGATCGTGTCTTCCGGCAGCCCGGCAGCTCCGTGGCGGCGGGTAACTTCCGAGCCGAGCTGGGTGCCGACAACGCGGTTGATGTTGCGGATAGGGAAGGTCGCTTCGATGGTGCGGCCGTGCTCGATGGCCGCGCGGCAGAACGGGATCAGAATCTGCTGGTCGAGTGTCTTTTCCAAGCCGTGATCCTGTTTCATGGTGCACGTCCGACCGACCGATTCGCCAACCTGGGGTTGCCAGAGCAGGCAAGACAGATCGATACCGGTGTGTTTCCAGTGGTTCAGAGCTTTCTTAGGAGAGAGGCGGTCCGTCCGGCCGACCATCTCAGTGATGGTGCGGAAGCCAAGCTCGGACATGATCTCACGCATCTCCTGGGCGATGAAGCGCATGAAATTGACCACGTAATCCGGTTTGCCGCTAAATTTTTTGCGCAGCTCAGGGTTCTGGGTGGCTACACCAACCGGGCAGGTATCCAGGTTGCAAACCCGCATCATGACGCAGCCGAGCGAAACAAGTGGGCCCGTGGCAAAGCCGAATTCTTCAGCGCCGAGCAGGGCGGCAATGACGACATCGCGGCCAGTCAGCAGCTTGCCATCGGTTTCGACGACGATGCGGCTCCGGAGATCATTGAGCATCAGGGTCTGGTGGGTTTCGGCCAGGCCGAGTTCCCAAGGCAGGCCAGCGTGACGGATGCTGGTGATGGGTGAAGCTCCTGTGCCTCCATCATAGCCGCTGATCAGGACGACATCGGCCCTGCCCTTGGCCACGCCGGCTGCGATTGTGCCAACACCGACTTCGGAGACCAGTTTGACGTTGATCCGGGCATATTTATTGGCGTTCTTGAGGTCATGGATCAACTCGGCAAGGTCCTCGATCGAATAGATGTCGTGATGCGGCGGGGGCGAGATCAGACCGACACCCGGGGTGGTGTGACGGGTCGCCGCGACCCAGGGGTAGACTTTTTTGCCAGGCAGCTGGCCGCCCTCACCGGGTTTGGCGCCCTGGGCCATTTTGATCTGGATTTCGCGTGCGTTGACCAGGTATTCACTGGTGACGCCGAAACGACCGGAGGCGACCTGCTTGATGGCAGAGTTTTTCGAGTCGCCAGTTGGCAGGGGCTTGAAGCGTGCTGGGTTTTCCCCGCCTTCACCAGTGTTGCTGCGGCCACCGAGGCGATTCATGGCGATGGCCATGGCCTCGTGGGCTTCCTGGCTGATTGAACCATAGGACATGGCGCCAGTCTTGAAACGGCGGACGATCGAGTCGACTGATTCGACTTCTTCGATCGGGATCGGGTGGCGCGCTGGCAAGAGGTCCAGAAGACCGCGCAGGGTGCTGCGCTTCTGGGTCTCCAGGTTTAACAGGCGCGAGTATTCCTTGAAAGTGGCATAATCGCCCTTGCGGCAGGCCTGCTGGAGGAGATGGATGGTCATCGGATTGAACAAGTGGTACTCACCGTTGCTGCGCCAATGGTAGTCGCCGCCGGTTTCCAGACCGGGATTGACGACATTGGGATCAAAGGCAGCCTTGTGACGGTCATTGGCTTCGCGAGCGATCTCTTCGAGGCCGATACCGCTGATCCGGCTGGCTGTAGCCGTGAAATAGCGGTCAATGACGGCTTCGTTGATACCGATGGCTTCAAAAATCTGGGCTCCCTGGTAGCTCTGGATCGTGGAGATGCCCATTTTAGACAGGACTTTGACAATGCCCTTGATCGAGGCCTTGATGTAATGGGCGATCGCGTCTTCCCGCGATACATCGTTCAGGAAGCCATCGCGGATCAGGCCATCGACGGCCTCAAAGGCCAGGAAGGGATTGACGGCTGATGCACCGTAGCCCAAGAGCAGGGCAAAGTGGTGCACTTCGCGTGGCTCGCCCGATTCGACCACCAGGCTGATCTTCGGCCGAGTGCCCTTGCGATTGAGGTGATGATGCAGGGCGGAGGTTGCCAGCAAGGCCGGGATGGGCGTAAGAGCAGCACTGACATCGCGGTCGGAGAGGATGATGATGTTGGCGCCGTTGGCAATTGCCTGGTCGGCGGCGTCAAACAAGGCTTCGATGGCGCTTTCCAGCGAACGACCGTCACCACCGGTGGTAAAGAACATCGGCAGGGTTGCGGACTTGAAACCGGGCTCTTTGATCTGGCGGATCCGCTCGAGCTCCTGGTTGGACAGGATCGGGTACTTGAGTTTCAAGCGGCGGGCATCCGCCGGCTCCGGGTGGATCAGGTTGCCAATGGAACCGATATAGGTTTCGGTCGCAGTGATGATTTCTTCGCGCAGAGCATCGATCGGCGGGTTGGTGACCTGGGCAAACAATTGCTTGAAATAGTTGTATAGGATCTGGTTGCGCTCAGAAAGGACGGCGATCGGTGAATCGATGCCCATGGCGCCGGTCGGTTCCATCCCATCCCTGGCCATCGGCAGGATGATCGTCTTGAGATCCTCAAAGGTATAACCGAAGACCTTTTCCAGTTTCTCCAGCTCTTCCTGCGGCGGCAGCGGTTCTTCAACCGCCTCCGGCAGATCCTTGAGGGTGATCATGTGAGCGTCGATCCACTCGCGATAAGGCTTTTCGCCGGCGATTTTTTCCTTGATCTCTTCATCTGTAATGATCCGGCCTTCTTCGGTGTCGATCAGGAGCATGCGGCCGGGGCGCAAGCGCTCCTTGACTACGATGTTTTCCGGCGGGATGTCGAGAACTCCGGCCTCGGAGGCAAGGATGATCATGTCATCCTTGGTGACGTAGTAGCGGGAGGGCCTCAGGCCATTGCGGTCGAGGATGGCGGCCACACGGGTGCCATCGGTGAAAGCCATGGCGGCCGGACCGTCCCACGGTTCCATCATCATGGCATGGTATTCGTAGAAAGCCTTTTTCGCGTCGCTCATGGACTCGTGGTTCTGCCACGGCTCGGGGACCATCATCATGCCGGCATGGGCGATCGAACGGCCGGACAGGACGAGGAACTCGAGGGTATTGTCAAACATCGCCGAGTCGGAACCATTGCTGTTGATAATCGGGAAAATCCGGCTCAGTTCGCCACCGTAGACATCACTGGACAGGCCCGGTTCGCGGGCATTCATGCGGTTGATGTTGCCACGCAAGGTGTTGATTTCGCCGTTGTGGATCAGGTAGCGGTAGGGATGAGCACGTTCCCAACTCGGGAACGTGTTGGTGCTGTAACGGGAATGGACCAGGGCGATGGCTGACTCGAAATTGAGATTGGCCAGGTCGAGGTAGAAAGCGTCGACCTGCTCGGCTGTCAGCATGCCTTTATAGACGATGGTCCGGCTGGACAAACTTGCAAAATAGAAATAATCCCGGTCGGCTTCGCCTTTGCCGACGACCAGTCTTTCACAGCGTTTGCGGATGACATACAGGGAACGTTCAAAGGTGAGGGTGTCGGTCCCCGCAGCCGCACCGATAAACAGCTGGCTGATGTGGGGCCGGTTGATCCGGGCCGTGTAGCCGAGGGATGACTCGTTGACCGGCAGATAGCGCCAACCGAGTACGGTCTGGCCTTCCTCGAGGACGATGGCTTCGATCTTAGCCTGGACGGCCTTGCGCTCGTTACGCTCGAGCGGCAGGAAGGCCATGCCGACGCCATAGTGACCTTCAGGCGGCAGTTCAATACCGACCTGGGGACAGACCGAGCGGAAAAATTTGTCCGGGATCTGGAGTAAAATACCGGCGCCGTCGCCTGTATTGTCCTCACTGCCGGCACCGCCGCGGTGAGCCAGGTTTGAAAGGACTGTCAAAGCCTGGCGGACAATGGAGTGGGACTTGTGTCCCTTGATGTTGACGACAAAGCCGATGCCGCAAGCGTCATGCTCGAATTGCGGATCATACAGACCTTGCCTCTGGGGCAATCCCAGATTTTGATGCTGCATAAATCGTCCTCCTGTTTTCGAGCCATCGCGATCGCAAACAATCCCGCAATGGCTGGGATGAAATAGATCGCCTTTGATCTTGCAAAAATAAAAAGGACCATTCAAGTTATGTTGCCATAATCGATGGTCCTCACAGTATATCACCGTATTTTTCACGGTTCAATTGATTTTTGTTAAAAAGTGATTTGCAATAAGAAAAGTTATTACTTGCAGAATAAACAAAAAGTGGAGAAAAAATGATGGTGCATGGAGTGCATCAGGCGAGGTCGAATCGCAGGCTGATGTCGAGGGCTTTGACCGTGTGGGTCAGGGCGCCAATCGAGATCAGGTCGATGCCTGTGGCAGCCAGAGCAGAGAGATTCTTTTCGCCCATGTTGCCGGAGATTTCCACCAGAGCCCTGCCGGCGATGCGAGCGACGGCCGCTTCGATGTCTGGCTGATCCATGTTGTCAAGCATGATGATATCAGCACCACAGGCCAGAGCTTCGTCCACCTGGGCCAGGTTTTCGACTTCGACTTCGATTTTCAAGGTATGGGGTGCCTGGCGCCGGGCCATGGTGACGGCCGCGGTGATGCCCCCGGCGGCCTGGATGTGGTTATCCTTGATCAGGATACCATCCGCCAGATTGAAGCGGTGGTTGGATCCTCCACCTGTGCGCACGGCGTACTTCTCGAAAATGCGCAAGCCGGGGGTTGTTTTTCTGGTGTCACAGATGGAGGCATGGGTCCCCTCGACCTGGTCGACGGCCCAGGCTGTCTTGGTCGCGATCGCTGACAGACGTTGCAGGAAATTGAGAGCGACACGCTCGCCGGTCAACACACTCCTGGCGGGGCCTTCGATCCGCGCCAGCCGATCTCCCTTATGCACTCGCTGCCCCTCAAAGACTGAAAACTCAACTTTGACACAGGGGTCGAGCAATTCATAAACTCGGGCAAAAACGGGCAGGCCACAAATAATGCCGGCTTCTTTGGCGACCAGGACAGCGGCAGTCTGCTTGTCAGCTGGGATCGTGGACACGGTCGTGATGTCGCCTGTCCCGATGTCTTCAGTCAAGGCGCGGGTAATGATGTCATCCATCAAAAAAGGGGTCAGCATGGTTAGTTCCTCCTGGCAGGTTCAGCTTGGACCGAGTCGGTCCGGCTTTCATTTTCATCTATCCTGAAATGGGCCCCGATGCTATGGCGGCGCCGCAAGGCAGCCTGTACAATGGCTCTTCCAGTTACAGCCATCTGAGCAGCTTCCAATTCAGTCAAATTGTGGATCGTAGCCAACTCACGGTGCTGGTGGATGGCCTCCAGGCCTTGCAGAGCGGTCTGCAGGCCTTCTTTGCTGCGCAGGATGCCGCAGTACCGAGTCAACAGCTGACGGATCTGCTGGCGATCTTCGGCCGCTGTTGATTCAGTTGTGGGGATGATCGGCGATGAGGCGAGCGCGCTTGCCCTCTGCGCTGAATCAACAGCCTGAGTCCGGGCAAACCGTGCAGCCAGTGCGTCCATGTCGGCCAGTTCACATTTGGCAGCTGAGTTGATGGCCTGGGCAGCCCTGCGGCCATAAACCAGGCACTCCAGCAAGGAGTTGCTGGCGAGACGGTTAGCCCCGTAAATACCAGTATGCGCAACTTCGCCGCAGGCGTAGAGGTTTTTCAAGGATGTCCGGGCTTGCAAATCTGTGTTGACGCCACCCATGAAATAATGCTGGACGGGAGCGACCGGCAGGTAATCTCTGGCCATGTCGAGACCGCGCTGGAGACAGGTTTCATAGATCATCGGAAAACGGCGCTGCAGGAACTCGGCTGGCAGATGCGTGATATCCAGAAAGACATGGTCGGAATCATCTGTGAGCATCTGGCGGAAAATCGCCTGGGAAACAACATCGCGCGGGGCTAGATTGCCTTGCGGATGGGCCTTTTCCATGAAAGGCTCGCCATGGATCGAGCGCAGAATCGCCCCCTCTCCACGAACCGCTTCGGATATCAGGAAGCAGCGGCCATTTTCATCTGGTTCCGGCAGGGCGGTCGGGTGGAACTGGATGAATTCTAAGTCGCTTGTCGCGGCACCGGCCCGGATCGAGGCCGCCAGGGCATCACCTGTCGCGGGACGGGCATTGGTGGAATGCAGGAACAGTTGCCCGATACCACCAGTAGCCAATACAACGGCACGGGAGCGATAGAAACGGAACTCATCCGTAGCCAGTGAGTTCAGCGTAATAACTCCGGCAACCGCGTCCGTATCGTCAACCACGAGATCGACCAACGTCCAATTGTCATCCACACGAATGTTGGGCCGTGCCTTGACCAGTGTGACCAGACGGCTGGTCATGTGCAGTCCCGTGGCGTCGCCATGGCTGTGGATGATGCGCTTTCTGGAATGGGCGCCTTCCTGGCCAACAGCCAGCCGGCCACTGGCATCGAGATCAAAAGGCACGCCCCAGCCCTGGAGAATGCGGATGTTCTCAGGTGCCTCATCAACCAGCACGCGCAAGGCATCCTTGTTGCACAGGTTGGATCCTGCAGCCATCGAATCCGCAAAATGCAGGTCTGGAGAATCATCCTCGGCCACGGCAACTGCAATACCACCCTGAGCATACATGGAATTGCTCTGGTCGAGGCCGAATTTGTTCAGGATAACGATGTTTAAAGAGGGATCCAGTTGCAAGGCTGTGTACAGACCGGCCAAACCGGCACCGACAATCAGGACGTCGCAATCTTCACGGGGCAGGTCAGAAAAAGACCCGCCATACAAATAGCGTTGCATCAATTCATCAACTCCACAAAACCTTCTCTTGACCGGCTGGCCTGGGGGTCTCAGGGGACTTTTTCAAGGCGTTGCATCCGGTGCATCTTAAAGGAAATTGCCAGACCGCTAAGCTCCCGGAGAGAGTCCTGGAAGTTGACGGATACCGAGGCGACGGAGGTCCGACGATAAGTCTGAACGCGTGCTCGGGCTCTAAGGTATGACTCTCAATTTACAACGCCAGGGGGGTGAGTGTCAAGAAACTCAGGTTTGCACCTCTGTCGCAAGTGTGGTATGGTTCATTTCCCGGTTGAAACACAGGGGCAAATGGAAAAAATCAGTAGTTTACATCTCCCAGGGTTCGCTATACAATATCTAGTGTTTGATAACTGCCATAACTACTAAATATAGTTAAAACTACATTTAGTAGTGTTGGCAATTCCTATCTTTGAGAAAAGTTTCACAGGATTTGCCAGTTGGATTTATCCATAAAGACATCACGCCAGGAGGTCGCCCGTGCCCACATTGCCATCATTGCTCGTCCGTTACTTTACCAAGGAGCTCGAACAGAACCCGGAAAAGACCGTGTACGACCTGTTTGACTGGGACTCCAGCGATGTCCTGATCAAGGACCACAAGTCTGGCCGGATCCTGACCGACATGAAAAATCTCGAATTCCCTGTCCACTATTCCCAGAATTCACGCGACATCATCGCCTCGAAATATTTCCGCAAAGCAGGCGTCCAGGATTCCCCGACTGGCGGCGAAACCAGCATGCGCCAGGTGGCGCACCGTCTGGTCCATTTCTGGGTCTCATCCTTGCAGGACGAAGGCATTCTGACGAGCGAAGAGCAGGCCAAAATTGTCTACGATGAGCTGGTCTACACGTTCCTCAACCAGATGTACGCCCCCAATTCTCCGCAGTGGTTCAACACCGGGCTCAAACTTTCCTATGGCATCCAGGGCGGCAAGAGCGGCCTGTTCTATTATGATGAGTCTAAAGGCAAGGTCGTCGAATCCATCGATGACTATACCCGCACTCAGGCCTCCGCCTGCTTTATCCTCTCAATCGAAGACAAGCTCCTCGGCCCGCATTCCATTTCCGAAGAATACGTCACCGAGACCCGTCTTTTTCGCGGCGGCTCGGGCACCGGCACCAATTTCTCTTCGATTCGTGCCGAGGGCGAACGCCTCTCCGGCGGCGGTGCCTCGTCCGGCCTGATGAGTTTCCTCAAGGGCCTTGACCGCAATGCAGGCGCTATCAAATCCGGTGGAACGACCCGTCGCGCCGCCAAAATGGTCTGCCTCGACATCGACCATCCGGAGATCGAGGCTTTTATCACCTGGAAAGCCAAGGAAGAAGACAAAGTCATCGCCCTGGCCAAGATGGGCTACGACGCCGACATGGACGGCGAGGCCTACCAGACGGTCTCCGGCCAGAACTCCAACAACTCTGTCCGCTTATCCGATGATTTCATGAGCAAAGTCATCGGCCTCGAGGCCGATCCGGATGCCGAACTGCTGCTCAAAGGCCGCATTGACAATCGTGTGGACAAGGCGATCAAGGTTTCTGACATTTGGCAGAAATTCAACCAATCCGCCTGGCGCTGCGCCGACCCAGCCCCTCAGTTCGACGATACGTTCAACGCCTGGCATACCTGCCCCAATGGCGAAGATGGCCAGACCTGGGCTAAGCATAACCGCCTGAATTCGACCAATCCCTGCGGCGAATATGCCTTCCTCGATGACACCAGCTGCAACCTGGCTTCGATCAATATCCTGCGTTTCTATGATGCCAAGACCGAGCAATTCGACCTCAAGGGCTATGAGCACATGATCACTTTGGTTCAGCTTGTGCTCGAAGCCTCGATCCACTGGGGCCATTTCCCGACGGCTGACATAGCCCGCAAAACGTGGCTTTTCCGCAGCACCGGCCTCGGTATGGCCAACTTGGCCTCGCTCCTGATGGAAATGGGCTTGCCCTATGACTCAGAAGAAGCGCGTGCCTTGGCCGCAGCCCTGGTTGGCATCCTGACTGGCCGCAGTTACTACATGTCCGCCCTGATGAGCGAAATGGTCGGACCGTTCGCCAAGTACGAACTGAACCGTGAGCACATGCTGCGGGTCATAAGAAACCACGCCCGGGTCGCCGGAGCTCGAGCAGACGAATTCGAAACACTTTCTTACACCCCGGTTGCAGTCGACCACGACCTGCTGGCAAAGCTCGGTCTGACCGAGATCAGCCACTCCCTGCGCGAGTCCTGGCAGAACGCGGAAAAAGCCGGTGCCCAGTTTGGCTACCGCAATGCCCAGGTCTCCGTCATGGCTCCGACCGGCACGATTTCTTTTGCCATGGATTGTGCTTCCACCAGCATCGAGCCGTTTTTCTCCCATGTCACCTACAAGAAACTGTCCGGTGGCGGTTTCATGAAACTAGCCAATCCGAGCATTGGCGCTGGTCTGAAAAAACTCGGCTACACACCCGATCAGATCACCGACATCATCGACTACATCATGCGCGAAGAAGACGGCATGATCGTTGATGGCAAAATCGAAGGCGCACCCCACCTCAAGGACGAACACCTCGCCGTTTTTGATACCGCCAACCAGTGTGGCAGTGGCGAACGCTACATCCCATACATGGGCCATGTCCTGATGGTCGCCGCCCTCACCCCCTTGCTCTCCGGCGCCATTTCCAAGACCGTCAACCTGCCCAGGGAAGCCACGGTCGAAGACTTCAAAGAAGTTGTGATCAAGTCCTGGCAGCTTGGTGTCAAAGGCATCACGCTGTATCGCGACGGATCCAAATTTGCCCAGCCATTGAATCTGCGCCTTGACGCAGGTAACCAGGATGTCGAGCTCAAAGACCTCAAATATGCCCAATTGCTTGAATATGCGGAGAAAACCCGCGAACGCAATCAGCGCCTCGAAAAGCAGGCAGCAAACCACTTAGCTTTCCGGCGCGACAAACCAGTCGGTATTCGCTCCGGTCACACCCACCCAGCTCAAGTCGAAGACGTCAAGATCTACACCACCGTCAACCGCAGTGCCAATGGCGAGATCACGGAAATCTACATTACAACAGACCGCGAAGGCACCCTGATCATGGGCCTTCTCAACTCCCTGTCGAAGACGATCTCTGTCATGCTCCAGTACCGCATCCCACCGCAGAACATTTCCAAAATGCTGCGCGGCCAGAAATACGAGCCCTATGGATTTGTCACACGCCATCCCTACATCAAATACTGCACCTCGATTTCCGATCTGATCAGCAAGATCATCGACATCGAAATCGGTGATTATTCCCGCTGCCAAGTTAAACCGGAGGGTGCGCTCGCTGCGACTCCTGGTGCAGCGGCCGTCACGACGACCATCACCGGCGCCATGTCCTTACCCGTACTGGAAACCAGGGAATCAGAAGAGGACGATGATGAAGGAAACGACGATCAGAACCCACAATTCCCGAATCTGCGCGAACCAGAATATTCCACCGGTATCCAGGACGAGCCCTTGGCTGATGGTTCAACTGAAGTGACAAGTGAAGCCTATGTCCACGAAAGTGCCCATGATGCCGCTCGTTTCGGCGAAAAGCTTTATGACGGCTCGACTTGCCCCACCTGTTCCAGCACCCGCATGGTCCGGAACGGCACCTGCAAGGTCTGCCTCGACTGCGGTACGACCACAGGCTGCTCCTGATCAGGAACGAGCCGAAAGGAACCGACCATGCCACCTGAAAGCAAGTCAATCTACCCGACCCCGGAAGTGCTAACGTCCGTTGCCGCTGCCACGCCACTGGCCCACCAGATGACCAAACATCTGGCAACGCCCCAAACCGGCCTGATCCACATCTATACCGGCAATGGCAAAGGTAAGACAACCGCCGCGGTCGGCCTGACTGTCCGGGCTCATGCCCACGGCCTGCGCGTCCTGTTTGTCCAGTTCCTGAAAAATGGCTTGTCCGGCGAAATCGGCATCCTGCGCCAGCTGGACCATGTCCGTGTCCTCTCTGGTCAGGCTGACATGAAATTCACCAATCAGATGGAAGAGGACGACAAAATCCGCACCCGCCAGATGCACGAATCATTCTTCGCTGCCGCTGTCGCCGCCGCCCAGGCTGGCGAGATCGACCTCCTCGTTCTGGACGAGACCTTCGGCGCCCTGGCAACCGGGTTGCTCGACAGCGACGAGGTGTACACCTTTCTGGTCAACAAGCCAGCAGGCCTCGAAGTCGTTCTCACCGGCCGCGATCCGGATCAGCGTTTCCTTGCCCTGGCTGACTACGTCTCCGATGTCCAGTGTGTCGCCCACCCCTACGAGCGGGGCATCTTGGCCCGCGAAGGAATCGACTACTGAGGGGCATTGCGAAGCCAGATCTTTCCATGCTAGAATAGGTCGCCTGAACGCATAGGACGATTTGGCTCGATTCGGGCGAAGTCGTCTTTTTTTCATATAAGGAGGTCTCTATGAAAAAGGCATATCTGATCCTCGAAGACGGCAGTATTTTCTCGGGTGAGCGGTTTGGCTCGCCACGGGAAGTGATCTGCGAGATGGTATTCAACACCGGCCTGACAGGGTATCTCGAATTGCTGACAGATGCCTCCTATGCCGGCCAGGGGATTGTGATGTCCTCGCCGATCATTGGCAATTACGGCGTTTTCACCGAGCAGAGTGAATCTGACCGGCCCTGGGCGGATGCTTTGATCGTCCGTGACCTGACCCACATCATCGGTGATGCCCGGGATGCGGAAGACCTCAACGACTACCTGGCCCGGCACGACATTCCGGCGATCAGCGGCATCGACACCAGGACCCTGACGCTGACCTTGCGGGAAAAGGGTACCATGAATGGGATGATTACCGCTGGCGAAGACTACGATCTGGCGGAGTGCCTTCAGCGCATTCACGCCTACACCAATCACTGCCCTGTCGCCCGGGTCAGCCGAAAAACAGTCAAGACCTACCCGGCTGGATCCTTTGGCCGGATCAACCGCGAACCTGGCATGGCTCGGCCCAGTGATGCCCTTCATGAGATTCCCTTCGAAGTCGACTCTAAAATCAAAGCCCGATACCGCATTGCAATGCTGGACTTTGGTCTCAAGCAGAACATCGTCTGGAACTTGACCCAACGCGGCTGCGATGTCACGGTCTACCCCTGGGATACCCCGGCGGCAACCATCCTGGCTGAACAGCCGGACGGCATTATGCTGTCCAATGGCCCTGGAGATCCGGTCGACTGCGACCCGATCCTGCCCAATATCCGCGCTCTGTACGAATCCGGCATCGTGGTCTTCGGTATCTGCCTGGGTCATCAGCTGGTTGCCCTGGCCACTGGTGCCAGGACAAGAAAGCTCAAATACGGCCACCGCGGCATCAACCACCCGGTCAAGGACCTTGCGGCTGACCGAGTCTACATCACTTCGCAGAACCACGGCTACGTCGTCATCGACGAAACCGTCGATCCGTCCATCGCCACCATCAGCCATATCCATGTCAACGATGGTTCCAACGAGGGCCTGCGCTACACAAAATACCCGGTCGCTACCGTCCAGTACCATCCGGAAGGTGCCCCAGGCCCCCAGGACTCGGAATACCTTTTCGATGAATTTCTGGCCCGGATCGACCAGGTGCGCGGCTCGGCCCGCAGCTGAGCTGACCATGGCTGGCCTGTTCCGGTCCCGCCTGACCCTGCTTGAACGCGCACGTGCCCATCTGGCCATCCAGACGGGCCGCACGTTGACATATACCTTGCGCCGCCTGGGCCGTGGCGCGACCGCCCTGCCGGGCAAAGCCGCCCTCAGGATAGATCCGCAGCTCTTGAAACGCCTGACTGCTGGCCGGACCGTCTATCTGGTCACCGGTACCAATGGCAAAACCACCACCGTGCGGATCTTGTGCTCGATCCTGGAGTCCCTTGGCACCCCAGTGATCACCAATCCGTCCGGTGCCAACCTGGATTCCGGCCTGACCACCACCCTGCTCGACCACTTACCCCTGTTGCGCCAGAAAACGGCAGGCGAAAACGACCTGGCGATCGTCTTTGAAATCGACGAAGCCTTTTTTGCCAAACTGGCAGTCTCACTCGGACCGAGTGTCTGTGTGGTGACCAACTTTTTCCGTGATCAGTTGGATCGCTACGGTGAGCTGGCCCATACCCGGGACCTGATCGCCAAAGGTCTTTCTGACAGCTCAGCCAAGGTGGTCCTGTGCGCCGATGACTCCCTGTGCGCCTCCCTGGCCCGGGGCCGTGAAGACTCGTGTGTCTATTTCGGCCTGGATGAGGCAGCCATGCAGGCTGGTCCATCTGGTGCCGTCACGGAATCGGCCTATTGCACCTTCTGTGGCACGCGCTACCAGTACCAGGCCCACGCCTATGGTCATCTGGGTCGATTTTCCTGTCCGGGCTGCGGCTTTTCCCGCCCCCAACCCGACCTGTCTTTTGCCCCGGCTGCGCCGCTTCCTCGGGAACAGCAGGCAACCTCCGGCGAAAACAGCGAGTACCAGACCTTGCTTTTCCAATACCACGGTGAAACGATCCGTGCTGAGTTGGCGATCCCTGGGCTGCACAATGGCTACAATGCCGCTGCCGCCTTGCTGGCTGCGATTGCTGGCGGCCAGGTCTTTGCCCCGGCTGCCGCGGCGCTGGGCCAGGCTCGCGCCGCCTTTGGCCGGATGGAACGCTTCCAGGTGGGTGAGCGCGAGGTATGCCTGATTCTGGTCAAAAACCCGGTCGGCATGGACCGGGCGCTCGATCACGTCAGGCAAGCCAGCGATTTTGGCGCCGCCATGCTGCTGTTAAACGCCAATGACCCGGATGGCCGGGATGTCTCCTGGATCTGGGATGTCGATTTTGAAACCCATCTCCTGCCCGGCCCGTTGGGTGTTTCCGGAATCCGGGCGGCTGACTTGGCTCTGCGCCTGTATTATGCCGGCAAACCAGCCAGTGAGCTCTTGGTCAACTCAGACGCCCTGGCTTTATTTGACCACCAGTTGGCCCTTTGCCCACCAGGGACTTGTCTTTATGTCCTGCCCAATTACACGGCGATGCTCGACCTGAGGGCTAGCCTTGCCAAGCGCTACCACTTGCGCGAATT
>DIFN01000007.1:18376-29208 GCA_002419145.1 Mageeibacillus sp. UBA5747
CTGCTCAACCTTTACGGTGACCGCGGCAACCTGATCACACTCAAGCAGCGCTGCCTGTGGCGCGGGATCGCCTGCACCATCACACCCATCAGTCTGGGGGATTCTTTTGCGGCCAGCGATTATGACTTGGTTTTCATGGGCGGTGGCCAGGATTATGAACAGAACCTCCTCTACGAAGACCTGATCGAGCAAAAAGGAGCGGCGATCCGGGCTGCCGTGGAAGATGACCTGGTTTTCCTGTGCATCTGCGGCGGCTATCAGCTGATGGGACGCTACTATGAGGAACAAGATGGCCACCGGATCGACGGCCTCGGCGCAATCGACATTTGGACCATCGGCCGCCCAGACCGCCTGATTGGCAACACGATCTACGAAGCCGCCTGGTTGTCTGATCTGGGCTGCGATCCGGTGCTGGTAGGGTTTGAAAACCATTCTGGCCGCACCTATCTGGGGCCTTTAGTCCGGCCACTGGCCAAGGTCCGCAAAGGTGGCGGCAACAATGGCGATGACCAGACTGAAGGTGCAATTTACAAAAATACATATTGCACATACTCCCATGGGTCTTTTCTGCCAAAGAATCCAGATATGGCCGATTATCTCATTGAAACCGCCTTGAAAAGACGTTATCCTGAAGTGAAAGGCCTCCCGCCGCTTGATAATCAAATGAGCGAAAATGCAAGAAGATATCTTATAAATTGCAATTGCTGAGGTGAAGATTCTTGACAGGACTCATCGTTCGCAGCTACAATAGCGTTTGTTTGAAATGAGCAATGGCGCTCATCCGGCAGACCATCCCGTCTGTCGGGGGCGCTTTTTTGTTTTATAGCCAGAACAGCGATTTGCACGCCGGCCCGGACCACGGGTCATCCCCATTTTGTACCCACCAAGGAGGTAGCTGCCATGAGCCTATACACCCGTGAGGACATCATCCGCATCGTCAAGGAGCAGGATGTCCGATTCATCCGACTTCAGTTTACTGATATTTTTGGCACCATGAAAAACGTTTCGATCAGCTCGAGCCAGCTGGACAAAGCCCTGGATGGCATCTGCATGTTTGATGGATCGGCGATCGAAGGGTTCACCCGGGTCGAGGAATCAGACATGTATCTTGAGCCAGATCTGGACTCGTTCCTGATTTTCCCCTGGCGGCCGCAGCAAGGCAAAGTAGCCCGGCTGGTCTGTGATCTCAAAACACTCGAAGGCAAAACCTTTGCCGGCGACCCGCGCCAGATCCTCCGTCAAGTCGTCCGGCAGGCCGAAGAGATGGGTTACATTTTCAACGTGGGGCCGGAATGTGAATTTTTTCTGTTCAACACCGATGACCAGGGCAATCCCACCACCCAGACCAACGACACCGGATCTTATTTCGACCTGGAGCCGCTCGGCCAAGGAGAAGACGTCCGGCGCGAAATCGTCCTGGCCCTGGAAGATATGGGCTTTGAAGTCGAAGCCTCGCATCATGAGGTTGCACCCGGCCAGCATGAAATCGACTTCCGCTTTGACGAAGCGGTCGCTGCGGCAGATCGCCTGATGACTTTCAAACAAGCCGTCAAAACCATCGCCCGCCGCTATGGCATGCACGCCACGTTCATGCCCAAGCCAATCGCCAAAGTCAGCGGATCTGGCCTGCACACCAATCTGTCTTTGTTCCAGGATGGTGTCAACGTGTTCAATGATCCTTCAGATCCGGAAGGACTGTCCCCAATTGCCCGCTTTTTCATAGGCGGGCTCCTGGAACACATGCGAGGCATCACCGCGATTGCCAACCCGCTGGTCAATTCCTATAAACGCTTCGTGCCTGGGTTTGAAGCCCCCTGCACCATCTCCTGGTCATTGCACAACAGAAGCCCGCTGATCCGAATCCCGGCCATTCGGGGCGAAAACACCCGCATCGAACTCAGAAGCCCCGACCCGGCCAGCAACCCCTATTTGCTGTTTGCTGCCTGTCTGGCCGCCGGCCTCGATGGCATCCGGCGCCAGCTCGACCCAGGTCCCTCACTCAACACCAATTTCTTTGCCATGAACGCCGAGGAACGAGCCGCCCGCAAAATTATGGACCTGCCCATGAGTCTGCAGGAAGCGCTCGATGAACTGGAAAAGGACGTGCTTTTGCATGAAGTTCTCGGCGAACACGTGATGGAGAAATACATCGCTTCCAAACGCAAAGAATGGGGTGACTATCGCAAAGTGGTCACCCAGTGGGAGATTGACCAGTACTTGCGCCAGTATTGAAGGCTGCCCCCTCAGATCCGGCCTGATTTCTTGACGAAAGGGGGTGCCGCTTTATGCGCAGCCTGATCATTGCCCATCCCGACCATGACACGGCCGGCAAATTGCATAGCCTGCTGCACAGCCGTGGCCTCCCAGTCCTGGGGATTGCCACCAGCGGTGCCCAAGTCCTGCAGCAAGTGGCCCAGTGTGACGAAGGCTGCGTCATCATCAGCCCCTTCCGTCTCCATGACCTGTCAGCCAACGAAATCCGTCGCCTGCTCGATCCAACCTGCGATATGCTGGTCTTGGTCAATGCCCGCCAGATCAGCCAGGTTTATGGTGAGGGGATCTACACCCTGGTTCAGCCCTTTTCCGGCCAGGACGTCCTCGATGCGGCCAGTGGATTGCTCGACCACCGGCCACCGCAGATTCTGCTCCAGCCGACTGAGGCGTTGAGCTACAGCCAGCCCCAGGTCAGTTCTCCAGGCTTGGACAAGACAACAGTGAACCGCAGCACAGATGAGCAGCAGATCATCGAGCGCGCCAAGTCCTTCCTGATGCAACGCAAACACATGACCGAACCGGAAGCACACCGATTTCTGCAGAAACGCAGCATGGAATCCGGGATCCGGATTGTCGAACTGGCTAAGCGCCTGTTACAATAGATTTGCAAGTAGCATATCAAAAAGTTGCAAGGAGGCACCTTTTAAACCATGATTGGTAAGAATATCCTCGTCTTCACCAAAATGCATGGTGCAGGCAATGACTATATCTACATCAATGCGATTGCCCAGCCGGTCGCAGATCCACAAAGCCTGGCCATCCGCCTGTCAGACCGCCATTTTGGCATCGGTGGAGATGGCATCGTCCTGATCAAGCCGTCCCGGACGGCCGATTTTTTCATGGACATGTACAATGCCGACGGCTCGCGCGGTCAAATGTGCGGCAATGCCATCCGTTGTGTCGCGAAATACGTCCATGACCGCCGCCTCACCGACAAGACCACCCTGGAGATTGAGACCCTGAGCGGCGTCAAGACCCTGGAGCTCCACCTCGATGACAATCGCCAGGTGGCCACGGTTACCGTCAACATGGGCGCACCTGTTTTTGCGCCTGAGCAGATCCCGGTCCACTTCGCCGGCGAGCAGATGATTGAAGCTCCGGTCACAGTTGACGGGCAGACCTACCAGCTGACATCGGTCTCCATGGGCAACCCGCACACGGTTATCTTCACCACCGGTGTCAAAGACCTCGACCTCACTCGCATCGGTCCGGCTTTCGAACACCTGCCGATCTTCCCCGACCGCGTCAACACCGAGTTTTGCGAGGTCATCGACCGCCAGACCTTGCGTATGCGCGTCTGGGAACGTGGCTCTGGAGAAACCCTCGCCTGTGGCACCGGCGCCTGCGCGACCCTCGCCGCTGCTGTTGTGACGGGGCGAGCAGACCGTAAAGCCAGATTGGAACTGACCGGCGGAACCCTGGAAATCGAATGGGATGAAGCCAGTGGCGATATCTTCATGACCGGACCCGCTGAATTTGTTTTTGACGGCACCGTCAACCTGTAAAAGACCTGAAATACCAGTCAAGGAGCACTCCATGGCCAGAATCAATGAAAACTACACCCGCCTGCCCGGCAGCTACCTGTTCTCGGATATTGCCCGGCGTGTCAGTGCCTTTACAACGGCCAACCCGGACCGTTCGATCATCCGCCTTGGCATCGGTGATGTCACCCGGCCGCTGGCACCTAGCGTCATCACTGCTCTGCACCAGGCGGTCGCGGAGCAGGCAGACGCTGCGACTTTCCGCGGTTACGGACCCGAGCTTGGCTACGATTTCCTGCGCCAGAAAATTGCTGACGTCCATTACGGCCGTCTGGGTGTGAAGATTGACACCGACGAGATTTTCGTATCCGACGGCGCCAAAAGCGACACTGGCAACATCGGCGACATTTTTGCCGCCGACAGCACGGTTGCTGTCTGCGACCCGGTCTACCCCGTCTATGTCGACACCAATGCGATGGCCGGCCGAGCCGGGCACTACCAGAGCAGTGGCCACTGGGACCGGATCTTGTACCTGCCTTGCAGCCAGGAGAACAGTTTCATTCCGGAAATTCCCGGCCCTCATGTGCCAGCCCCCGAGCTGATCTACCTGTGTTTCCCCAACAATCCGACCGGCTCCACGATCAGCGCCATCGATCTGCACGACTGGGTGGATTATGCCCGCCGCAACGGCAGCGTCATTTTCTACGATGCCGCCTATGAATCCTATATCACCGAAGATCTGCCGCACAGCATCTACGAAATCGAAGGCGCCCGCGAATGTGCCATCGAGTTTTGCAGCTTCTCCAAAACAGCCGGTTTCACAGGTATCCGCCTCGGCTTTACCGTTGTGCCCAAGGAACTGCGCATCGCTGGCGTCACCCTCAACAGCCTCTGGGCCCGCCGCCAATCCACCAAATTCAACGGCGCCAGTTACCTGACCCAGAGGGCCGGTGAAGCTGTCTACAGCGAACAAGGCCAGAAAGAAATCCACGAAACCATCGCCTACTACCAGAACAATGCCCGCGTCATCCGCGAAGGCTTGCTCGCGATGGGCTGGTCGGTCTTTGGCGGCCAAAACGCCCCCTATATTTGGCTCAAGACCCCGCAAAACCTCTCGTCCTGGGAGTTTTTCGATCTGCTCTTGAACAAAGCTGGCGTCGTCGGCACCCCTGGCAGCGGTTTCGGCCCTGCTGGTGAAGGCTATTTTCGCCTGACAGCCTTTGGCTCAGCTGAAAATACTGCTGCCGCCATCGAACGGATCCGCACCCTCTTCTGAAGTTACGAGTTTCTTCTGAGATCGCTGGTATAATGAAACTACGTACCCCAGATAACCGCTGCCAGACCTGAAAGAACGTGACATCTGTAAACAGGTGACACCTGAATCCAAGTGAAGAAGGAGGACTACCATGAATCTCGCTCCTTACATCGATCACACCATTCTCAAACCTGACGCCACCCAGGACATGGTGCGCACCCTCTGCGCCGAAGCACGCGAATTTGGCTTTGCCTCGGTCTGCGTCAATTCCTGCCATGCGCGTCTGGTCTCCGAGGCACTGGCTGGCAGTGACGTGCTGACCTGTGTCGTCATTGGCTTCCCGCTCGGCGCGATGTCAACACCTGCCAAGGTTTTCGAAACCCAGCAAGCGGTGCGCGACGGGGCTCAGGAGATCGACATGGTGGTCAATATCGGTGCCATCAAGGACGGCCGCTGGGAATTTGTCCAGGATGACATCACTGCCGTTGTCGAGGCAGCCCGACCGGCCAAGGTTAAAGTCATCCTTGAGACCTGCCTGCTGACCGACGACGAGAAACTGCGCGCCTGTGAGGTCAGTGTGGCTGCAGGAGCAGCCTTTGTCAAAACCTCGACCGGCTTTTCTACCGGCGGAGCCACCCTCGCCGATGTCGCCCTGATGAATTCAGCTGTCGCTGGCCAGGCCCTGGTCAAGGCATCTGGAGGCATTCGCGATGCTGCCACAGCTCGGGCGATGATCGATGCCGGTGCCGACCGGATTGGCACCAGCAACGGAGTTGCCATTATCAAAGGCTGAATTGACACTTTTTGCTGCCCCATACTATAATAGGCGGGGCAAGACGTCCCTCGACACTACTTGGGACGTCTTTTGTATTTTTGGTTAGATCTCCGAGGAGGACTGTATCATGGTCAAAGCGATTGTAGGCGGCAACTGGGGCGACGAAGGCAAGGGCAAAATCACTGACATGTTTGCCGGTGACGCCGATGTCGTCATTCGCTACCAGGGCGGTGCCAATGCCGGGCACACCATCATCAACCACTATGGCAAATTTGCCTTGCACCTGCTGCCGTCCGGTGTGTTCAATACCCACACCGTCAACATCATCGCCAATGGCGTCGCCCTCAATATTCCGTCCTTGATCAAGGAAATCAAGCATATCCGCGAAGGCGGTGTCCCGGGGCCGAACCTACTGATTTCGGACCGCTGCCAGATCGTCATGCCCTACCACATCCTTTTAGACCAGTATGAGGAGGAACGCCTCAGCGACCGTCAGTTTGGATCGACTAAGTCCGGCATTGCCCCGTTCTACTCGGACAAATATGCCAAGATCGGCTTCCAAGTCAGCGAGCTGTATGACGAAGCCTACCTGCGCGACAAGCTCGAGCAGGTCCTGTCCGTCAAAAACCTCCTTTTCAAACACCTTTACAACAAGCCTGAACTCTCCGTCGACGAGCTGTTCACCCAGATGATCGAATGGCGCACCGCCATCGACCCTTATGTGACCGACACGGTCGAATACCTGCAGAAAGCGCTCGCTGAAGGCAAGAAAATCCTGCTCGAAGGTCAGCTCGGTGCCCTCAAAGATCCGGACTTCGGCATCTATCCGATGACAACCTCTTCCTCGACGCTGGCTGGCTATGGGTCCGTCGGCGCTGGGATCCCCCCCTATGAAATCAAAGAAATCGTCGTCGTCACCAAGGCCTACTCCAGTGCCGTCGGTGCCGGTGCCTTTGTCAGCGAAATCTTCGGCGATGAAGCTCACGAGATGCGCCAGCGCGGCGGCGACGCCGGCGAATATGGCGCCACCACCGGACGTCCGCGTCGCATGGGCTGGTTTGATTGTGTCGCTACCCGCTATGGCTGCCAGGTCCAGGGTGCAACTGCGGTCGCCTTTACTGCGATCGACTGCCTCTCCTACCTCGACGAGATCCCAGTCTGCGTCGGCTACGAAATCGATGGCCAGATCACCCAGGCCTTCCCAGCCACCACCAGGCTACACCGGGCTAAGCCAGTCCTAAAGACCCTCAAGGGCTGGAAAGTGCCGATCCGCGGCATCACCGAGTTTGACCAGCTGCCCCGGGAAGCGCAAGACTATGTCCTGTTCATCGAAAAAGAACTCGGCTTCCCGATCAAATACGTCTCCAATGGCCCACGTCGCGAAGAAATCATCTACCGCTAAGGAGCCCCCATGCACCACGAAGCCATCCTCGTCCTTGATTTCGGCGGTCAATACAACCAGCTGATCGCCCGCCGCGTGCGCGAAAACAACGTCTACTGCGAAGTCCTGCCCTACAGCGTCGCGATGGACCGCATCCGGGCTGGCAATTACAAGGGCATTATCTTCACCGGAGGCCCCTCCAGCGTCAGATCCGAAAACGCTCCGCGCTGTAATCCGGAAGTCTTTGAGCTTGGCGTACCGGTGCTCGGCATCTGCTATGGCGCCCAGCTGATGGCCCAGATGCTCGGCGGACAGGTTGTCACCCCTGACCATCGCGAATACGGCAAGCGCGATCTCGTCCTGACCCATGCTGCCAGCCCCTTGTTCAAGGATGTTCCCTCAGAAACCTCCTGCTGGATGAGCCACACCGACCACATTGGGACCATGCCCGCTGGATTTGTCCGCAGCGCGGAGACCGAAACCTGCCCGGTCGCGGCCATGGAAGACACCACCCGCAACTACTACGCTGTCCAATTCCATCCGGAGGTCCTCCATACCCCCGAGGGCGGCCGGATGCTGCACAATTTCCTCTACGAAGTCTGTGGCTGTACCGGCGACTGGCAGATGTCGACGTTTGTCCAGGATTCGATTGCCAAAATCAAAGCCCAGATCGGGGACCGCAAAGTTCTCTGTGCCCTCTCCGGCGGCGTCGATTCATCCGTTGCTGCTGTCATGATCCACAAAGCAGTCGGCCACAACCTGACCTGCGTCTTCGTCGACCATGGCCTGCTCCGCAAAGATGAAGGTGACTCGGTCGAGCGGATTTTCAAGCAGCAGTTCGACATGAATCTGATTCGCGTCAATGCCCAAGACCGCTTCCTCGGCAAGCTCGCCGGTGTTTCCGATCCCGAACGCAAGCGCAAAATCATTGGCGAGGAATTCATCCGCGTCTTTGAAGAAGAAGGCAAGAAAATCGGCAAAGTCGATTTCCTGGTCCAGGGCACGATCTACCCGGACGTCATCGAAAGCGGTGTGGGTGATGCCGCCGTGATCAAGAGCCACCACAATGTTGGTGGCCTGCCGGATGTCATCTCCTTCGAAGCGCTGATCGAACCGCTGCGCGACCTGTTTAAGGACGAGGTCCGCAAAGCCGGCCTCGAGCTCGGCATCCCCGCCGACCTCGTCTGGCGCCAGCCTTTCCCCGGCCCAGGCCTGGCCATCCGCATCATGGGCGAGATCACCCCGGACAAAATCGAAATACTTCAGGAAGCAGACGCGATTTTCCGCGAAGAAATCGCCAAAGCCGGCCTCGACCGTGACGTCCACCAGTACTTCGCCGTCCTGACCAACATCCGCTCCGTCGGCGTCATGGGCGATGAGCGTACCTACGACTACACCCTCGCCCTCCGCGGCGTCACCACCACCGACTTCATGACCGCCGACTGGTACCGCATCCCCTACGACGTCCTTGATCTCATCTCCCGGCGCATCGTCAACGAAGTCCGCCACATCAACCGCATCGTCTACGACGTCACCAGTAAACCCCCGGCCACGATCGAGTGGGAATAACAGTTAAAAACCCTGAGACCATTGATATAACTTGGTTTCAGGGTTTGCTTTTTGGTGACCGTACTAAAAGCGTACTACAGGTCCTTTTGTAATTATTCAATTGGACTATCTGGTTTATTCATTTGATCCAAGCGATTGGCGACCTCGATCTGCTTATTGGGATAAAGGTGGGAATAGGTCTGAAGCGTTGTTTCTATGCTTTCGTGTCCTAGTCTTTCTGAGATCAGGAGGGCTGAAAAACCTTCCTCAATCAGCATGGAGGCATGGGAATGTCTCAGATCATGTACGCGAATGCGTTTGATGCCAGATTTCTTCGTCCCTCGTGTCATCTCACTGTGCAAATAGGATTTGGTCACCGGGAAAAGCCTTTCGTTTGGTTCGTAATCATAAAGCTGCTCGGCGTATTTCTGGACCAGAGCACAGAGAAAGGTTGGCACTGCGATCAGGCGGCGACTCTTGGGTGTCTTGGGTTCCATGATCAGATCTTCGCCCTCATGGCGAGCGTAGTTTTTTGTGATAGACAATGTTTTGGCATCAAAGTCAAAATCGTTCAAGGTCAATGCCAACAATTCACCCGATCGGATACCCGTCCAAAACAGGATTTCAAAGGCCAGCTTTGAAACTGGCTTATCCGAGACAAAGGGGAGAAATTTTCTGAATTCCTCTACAGTCCAGAACAACATGGACTCTGCATTTTTCTTACCCATGCTGCCGCACACTCTGGCAGGGTTGGTTTGAAGCTTATAATACTTGGAGGCAAAGTTAAAAATGGCGGAGATCTGGTTGTGGATGGTTTTCAAATAAGTTTGTGAATAGTCGCTCTCATCCTCCATCAAGGTATTTTGCCATTTGCGAATCGTTGCGGGTTCAATTTTGTTGATGGGCATCTCTTCGAAAAAAGGCAGCAGCTTTGTGTTGATGAGGCATTCCTTGCCACTGTAGGTGGTTGGCTTGAGCCGTGTCTTACAATCCTCCATGTAGATGGACACCAGGGTGCCAAAGGACATGTCGGGACTGGCTTCCGCCTTCTCAATGAATTGTCGTTCGAAAGTCTTGGCTTCTCTTTGGGTTTTAAAGCCTTCCTTCTTTTTCTTTTTTCGGTTGCCTAACCAGTCGGTATAGTAAAAGGCACAATACCAGCTGCCGGTGGCTTCATTTTTATAGGTTGGCATAGCATCACCCTCTCTGGCCGCAAAGCACTGAACCATGAAATCTCGTGTCATGTGGCTTTACGTGTTTAGAATTTACAGCATCACTTTCTCTTCAAAATAGCGTCTGCTGATCTTACCGGCCACGGTGATTTTATCCTGGTCCTTAAGAGAATTGTTAAGACGCTTGATGATCCGGTACGCAGAGGATACCGACACACCTAAAATCTCTGCGACTTCTTCAGCATGAATAAATCTTGATGGTTCGATGGTGAATTTTCTTTCGGTTGTCATTTTCGTTTTCTCCTTTCTTTCTCAGGATGGATCTCCTGAATATACCAAGCCGTCGGTAAAAGCGCCCCGGCGGTTTGATATGTCCAGGATGAATGCAGGGGTTTTATTTAATTCTGCAGGGATGATGAACTTAAGGTGAGGGTATCACGTTTCGGTTTCATGCGACAATGTTGTCGATGCAGTGGAATATAACCATCAATAAAATTGACATGAAAATCAAAGCAGCCGCACCGCGTAGGATGAAGCATCATTAAGAATGCCTGAATGCAGTGCGGCTGCTGTATTTGATTCTGGTTCTTTGGATGGACCGGACAAGCGTGGGCTTACGCTCTCATAGGACTTTCACCTCCCTCCATTCTGATGGCGGGCCGTACTCATTGCCTGCGACGGTTTGATCACGCTCGGACTGTGACTATACGGAAGTATCATTATCTGATGCACAAGGTCATGGCCAGCCGATCTGCCAAGATCGACCAGCAGCAAGGGTATTTGTCGCTCTCTTCGTGAAACGAAGGTCATAGCGTACCTGCTGCCTGGCTTGTCCTTGCAGCTCATGCACCAAAGGTATCCGGTTCTCCTATATGAAGTTGTCAAAGATCGATTTTATGAGAAGATAAAAGTCCCTCTCATAAGCCATGAGATTTGAAGGTCATTT
>DIFN01000007.1:29242-29394 GCA_002419145.1 Mageeibacillus sp. UBA5747
CAGCCATAACACTGACGCCTTCTGCCTGAGCAATCTCAGTCTTGGTCATCTCCAGAAAGTAGTAGGCATAGATTCGTTTGGCCTGGATATCCGGCAGCTTGGCAATGGCTGCATACAGCTCCTGCTTCGTCATCTTCCGCTCATAGATCTCA
>DIFN01000019.1:0-47500 GCA_002419145.1 Mageeibacillus sp. UBA5747
CTGTAAAAGTCAGGTTATAGCACAATTCCGTAACATTGAACACGGATTGTCTTAGAGAACCAGGCTGTGGCCGGTCATTTCCAGAGGCTGGGGCAGTTCCATCAGGTCGAGCATGGTGGGAGCCAGATCCGCCAGGACGCCCTCCTGTAACTGGATGTTGCCATCACCAACAACAATCAGGCGCACCGGCAAGGTGGTATGTGCGGTGAAGGCACCGCCGGTTTCTGGATCGATCATCTGCTCGGCATTGCCATGGTCAGCGGTGATCAGGGCGATACCGCCCTGAGCCAGGATCGCATCGACAACCTGCCCCGTGCAGGTATCGACTGCTTCGACAGCAGCGACCGCAGCATCGAAGACACCCGTATGACCGACCATGTCGCAGTTGGCAAAATTGAGGATGATGACGTCGTATTTGCCCGAATGGATCCGTTTGACAGCCTCCTCAGCGACGAGGTAGGCACTCATTTCTGGCTGTAAATCGTAGGTGGGTACTTTCGGGGACGGGATCAGGCAGCGATCTTCGCCGGGGAATTCTTTCTCAACGCCGCCGTTGAAAAAGAAGGTGACGTGGGCGTATTTTTCGGTTTCGGCAATGCGCAGCTGGGTCAGGCCGTTCTGGGAGATGTAGTCGCCAAAGGTATTGGTCAGGCTGGTCGGATGGTAGGCGACTGTCAGCCCGGGATAGTCGTTAAAGGTCTTGTCATACTGGGTCAGCGTGACGTAGGTCAGCGGGAAATGACCTTTGGGCAAGGCAAAGCCAGAGAAATCCGGCTGCATGAAGCAGCGGGTGATTTCCCGGGCCCGGTCGGGTCGGAAATTGAAGAAAATCACGCTGTCGTTGGCCTGGATGGTTGCGACGGGTGCGCCATTTTCGGTCATGACGGTCGGGATGACGAATTCGTCCAGGACACCGGCTGCGTAGGATGCTGCAACTGCAGCGACCGCATCGGTGGCCTGGTTGCCTTCGCCGGTGACCATGGCGCGATAAGCCTTCTCGACGCGTTCCCAGCGGTTGTCGCGGTCCATCGCATAATAGCGACCCATGATCGAGGCAATCTTGCCGACACCAATTTCCTTGAGCTTGGCTTGGAGTTCTTCGGTATAGCCTTTGGCAGAATCCGGCGGTACATCACGACCGTCAAAGAAGCAATGGACAAAGACCTTTTCGAGTCCTTGCCGTTTGGCCAGCTCGACCAGAGCATACAAGTGGGTGTTATGGCTGTGGACGCCACCGTCTGAAACCAGGCCAAACAGGTGCAGAGCTGTGTCTTTGGCTTTGGCGTTCGCAATCGCTTTAAGCAACGCTTCGTTGGTAAAAAAATCGCCATCGCGGATGGACTTGGTGATGCGGGTCAGTTCCTGGTAGACAATGCGGCCGGCACCGATATTGGTATGCCCAACCTCGGAATTGCCCATCTGGCCGTCCGGCAGACCAACATCCATGCCGCTGGTGCGGACCAAAGTGTTGGGGTATGCGGCCAGATAGCGGTCAATGTTCGGTGTCTTGGCCGCCTTGACGGCATTGCCGATGGTCTCGGTATTGACGCCAAAACCGTCCAGGATAATCAGGGCGACGGGGCGTTTGGGTAGGGTCGTCATAGCAAGGTCTCCTTTTGGATGCAAAAGGCCGGGGTCCTGCCATGGGGCAGGACCCTCGGCCCTGGTGGATGATTCAGGCGCAGCCGGCCAAATCAGGCCCCGGCGTTGCAGATGACTGAGAAATCTTCGGCTTTGAGTGAGGCACCGCCGACAAGGCCGCCATCGATATCCGGCTGGGCAAAGAGGCCAGCTGCATTCTTGGCATTGACCGAGCCGCCGTACTGGATGCGGATCGCCGCAGCGATTGGCTCGTCATAGATCTTGGCCACAAGGCTACGGATGAAGGCACAGACTTCCTGGGCCTGTTCATCGGTGGCAACCTTGCCGGTGCCGATGGCCCAGATCGGTTCGTAGGCGATGGTGATCAGGTGGGTCTTTTCGGCCGGGATACCGGCGAAAGCTGCTTTGATCTGCCCTTCGATCAGGGTGAACGTTTCGCCAGATTCCCGCTGGGCGAGGGACTCGCCGCAGCAGATGATCGGCCGGACACCCCAGGCCAGGGCTGCTTTGACTTTTTTGTTGACGGTTTCGTCGGTCTCGGCAAAATACTCGCGCCGTTCGGAATGGCCGATGATGACATACGGGACACCCATTTCAGCCAGCATGCGGGCGGAAATTTCACCAGTGAACGCGCCGGAATCTTCAAAGTGGCAGTTCTGGGCGGCGACTTTGATATTGCTGTAGGCGGTAGCCTCGAGCGCGGCCGAGAGAGCGGTGAACGGGATGCCGAGGGCAATCTGAGATCCGGCATTGGCCACCAGGGGCTTGAGCTCATTGATCAGCTTGACGGCGTCGGCCGGGACGCCTTTGTTCATCTTCCAGTTGCCGGCAGCAAAGGTGCGGCGGGGGTTTTTGTCCATTAGGCAGTCGACACCGGGCAGGACCTTGCCTTCGAGGTATTCGAGGGAAGCCCCACCGCCGGTGGAAATGTGGGTGACCTTGTCAGCAAAGCCCAAGAGTTCGACAGCAGCAGCGGAGTCACCACCGCCGATGATCGAGATCGCATGGGATTCCGAAATCGCTTTGGCTACTTCACGGGTGCCATTGGCAAAGCGTTCAAACTCGAACACCCCCATCGGGCCATTCCAGACGACGGTGCCGGCATCTTTGATTGCCCCGGTGAAAGCCTTGATCGTCTCAGGACCAATGTCGAGGCCCATCCAGCTGTCCGGGATTTCGTCTGAAGGAATGACTTTGGCTTCACAGTCAGGCGCGAAATGGGTACCGATGACATTGTCGACAGGCAGGAGCAAATTGATGCCCTTCGCTTTTGCTTTTTCCAGGAGGGCCCTGGCAATATCGACCTTGTCAGCCTCGACAAGGGAATTGCCAATGGTATGACCCTGGGCAACAAAGAATGTGTAAGCCATGCCGCCACCGATGATCAGGGTGTCGACTTTGTCGATCAAGTTCTCGATAACGCCGATTTTGTCGGAGACCTTGGCACCGCCCAGAATGGCGACGAAGGGGCGTTTCGGATTGTCAAGCGAACCGCCCATGACGTCGAGCTCTTTCTGGATCAAGTAGCCGCTGACAGCCGGCAGGTAGTTAGCCAGACCTGCGGTCGAGGCGTGGGCGCGGTGGGCGGTGCCAAATGCATCATTGACAAAAATATCGGCCAGAGAGGCCAGTTCGCGGGCAAATGAAGGGGTGTTCTTGGTTTCTTCTTTATGGAAACGGACATTTTCCAGCATGACGACCGCGCCATCCTGAAGAGCTGCAACCTTGGCCTTGGCATCTTCGCCAATCACGTCGGCAGCCAGGGTCACCGGTTGGCCGAGCAATTCTGCCAGGCGGTCTGCGGCTGGTTTCATCGAGAATTTGGCTTCCGGTCCACTTTTCGGACGACCCAGGTGGGAAACTAGGATGACCTTGGCGCCCTGTTTGACCAGGTAACGGATGGTCGGCAGTGCCGCACGGATGCGTTTGTCATCCGTGATCTCACCGGTCTTTTTGTCAAGCGGTACGTTGAAGTCTACGCGAACGATGACACGTTTGCCGGTTACCTGGATGTCCTCGACAGATTTTTTCAGAACCATTGCCATATTTCTCACACTCCTGATTATCTTTTGCTCTGAACAGTACACCCTATCATACCGCCATGTGTGCTTGTTTTCAAGTTTGACGCTGTCTGGCACACTGTGGCAAAATGCAACTATTCACAGGAGGTCCAAACCGCTTGAAAATTTCACTCCTGATTCCTTTTTTTAATGAAGAGCAGCAAATCCCGCTGACTTTGGCCACGGTGATCCCGATTCTGGAGAGCACCGGCTATGATTTTGAGCTGGTCCTGGTGGACGACGGTTCACGCGATCAGACATGGCAGGTGATTTCCCAGGCTAGCCGGGATGATCACCGGATCCATGGCATCCGCTTCTCCCGCAACTTTGGCAAAGAGGCTGCTATCTGCGCCGCGCTCGATGCCGCGACCGGGGACGCTGTGATCCTGATGGATGGCGATTTGCAGCATCCGCCCCAGCACATTCCGGACATGATCCGGCTCTGGGAATCTGGCTTTGAGGTGGTCGAAGGGGTCAAAGTGACCCGGGGTAAGGAAAGTCTTGGTAGTCGTTTAAACGCCCAGGTCTTTTATGGGCTGTTCCGCTGGTTTTCCGGCTATGACCTGCGTAATGCCTCGGATTTCAAGCTTCTGGATCGCCGTGTTGTCCAGGAGTGGCGCCGCCTCGGTGAACACGACACCTTTTTCCGTGGTCTGTCTGCCTGGCTCGGTTTCAAGCGCACCACCTTCCCTTTTGAAGTGGCAACCCGCCAGATAGGTGGCAGCCGCTGGTCGCTTTTCAAACTGATGAGCCTGAGCATCAATGCCATTACCAGTTTCTCGGTCATGCCGCTGCAGTTCGTCTCCATCCTCGGAGTCCTGATGTTGTTCGGGTCCGTCTTGCTGGCGATCCAGACGCTGATCAACTGGTTCTCCGGCCATGCCGCCAGTGGATTTACAACTGTCATCCTGCTCCAGCTGCTGATCGGAGGCAGCCTGATGCTCAGCCTGGGGCTGATCGGCATCTACATCGCCCGGATTTTTACCGAAGTCAAGGGGCGGCCGCGCTATATCGTCGGTGCCACGACAGATCCTTCCCCCAGCCCTGCCTTGCACGACTGATCCAGCATGGCTGCCATCCTTTTTCTGCTTCTGGCCTGGCTGTCCGGCACTTTGCTGCTGCAACGGACAATCGGGCCTTTTGAATTTCTGAACGGACCGGAAAAGGCCCTCCGGCTGGCAGGTCTCTGGGCAGCAGGCCTCTGGGCTGGGCTGTTGCCGGTTACCCTCATGACCTATGCTCTGGCTGCCCTGTCTGCTCGAATTTTCCGGCAAACGTATCCTCTGCAGCTGGCCAATGTGATCGTACTGGCCGAACTGATCCTGGTCCTTACCTTCGCCACCTGGCCGCACTGGCGGTCCGCTCGAGCTGGCTGGCGCAGGCCCATTCACGTGCGCCAGATCGTGTCTAGACAAAATTGGCCAGCCGGGATGGTCTTGACTCTGGGGCTGGTGGCTGCCAGCCTGACGCTCGGCAGTTACCTGATGTGGGACTCCTTTGTAATCGAAAACGGACAGCTGGCAGCCGGGTACTCGATTTTTAGCGACTTTGCCCCCCACACTGCTCTGGTCCGCTCGTTCGCGGTCGGCTGGAACTGGCCCACCGGCTACCCGCACTTTGCTGGGGATGGAATCCACTACCATTTCCTGTTCTATTTCCTCTGCGGCAATCTCCATTACCTGGGGCTTCCGATCGACTGGGCGATCAATCTGCCGAGCATTCTGTCTTTCATGAGCGTTGTGATTTTGCTGGCTCTCCTGGCTCGGTCAGTCACGCACCAAGTCCTGGCCGCGATCCTGGCGCCGGTCCTGTTTTTCTTTCGCAGCTCCCTGGCCCTGCCGCTGGAAATCGTCCGGCAATGGCAGATCGATTCGGTGGCCGCGGCAGACTTGTCAGTTTTACCTCGTCTGGGACGGGTTGCGCGGACCCTCTGGGAAACGGATCATTTTATTGGGACGACGCCTCATGATGACTGGGGACTCTGGTCCTTGAATGTCTACATTAACCAACGCCACTTTCTGTCAGGGCTGGCCGTTTTGATCCTTCTGGTTCTCCTGCTGCTGCCAGACCTGGCAAAACCCGACGTGCACAGACGTACACCGGTGCTCGCTTTCCTGCGCACCCCCGCCCTCTGGCTCTCTGCGACTAAGGCTGAGATTAAATCCATGCATGCCCGGCAGCTGGTGGCCAGCCTGGTCTTCATGTGCCTGCCCTTCTGGCATGGTTCCGTGCTGGTAGCCAGTTTGCTGATCCTTCTGACCTGGTGGTTGTTTTTGAACCGGAGGCTTGTCTGGGCGTTCGTAGGACTGCTCGCCCTGGCTTCGGCACTTATCCAGATCCGTTTTTTCGCCGGACCAAGCGGTGGAAACTCGGCTGTGAGCATCCAGCTCTTTTGGGGTTTCATCGCACAAGACAAGTCATGGGCCGGGATCTTGCTCTACCTGTTTCTGGTCACCGGGCTGGCTTTACCGGCCGGATGGGTCACGGCTATAGACCTTGGCCGTCTGGCGCGCCTGATGATGGCAGCTTGTGGCGTCCTGATCTTGTTTTTGTTTTCAGTCTCCCTCACGGTCGATATCACGACCAACCATAAATATCTGATGATTGCCCTGCTGTTTGTCAGCGTGCCGATAGCAGGCGCACTGGCCAAGCTCCTGGCACACCGTTCTGTTGCGGCAAAAGTCCTGGCCATCGGCCTGGTCGTTGTTCTGACTGGTACGGGTCTCTATGAAATAAGGCTGATCCACAACATCAACCGCAACAAGCTGACGCTGCCACTGGAATCCCCTGTGGTCAGTTGGATCATGGAGCAGACGCCGCCTCAATCGATTTTCCTGACGGCGCCCTATCATTACCACGCTTTCTTCTATTCCGGACGTCAGGCCTACTATGGGCATGCCTACTATGCCTGGTCAGCCGGTCACGACACGGCTTTCCGGGACGCATTGGTCAAAACACTTTTAGCCAGTACAGAAGATGACTGGCCTGAAATCATCACGATATTGAAAGACCAGAAGATCGATTATCTCTTGGTTGACGATGAGCTGCGCAACCATCCTGACTTTCGCGTTAACGAGTCCTTTTTTGCGGCTCATTTTGAACGAGTAGCCGAATTTCCTGAGCAGGCAAATACGGTTATTTATGATTTACGGAAATGGAGGGATCTGGCATGATCATTCCAGTCATCTGGCGCCGGCAGGATCATACGAATCATGTGCCTGCCTGGGACACTCAAATTTCATCCGCTTTTCCGGCTCGAAGTCCTTTTGCTGCTGCCCTGCAACGTGCCGCGCTGGACGCCTGGCGTTTGCTTGCAGGAAAGGAGGCTCAACTGCTGCATCTGGAAGCCATCGGCCCAGAGTGTTTGCAGGTACAGGATGATTCCAGGATCCATCTTCTGCTGGCTGGGCCCAGTGAAATCATGCAGATCTGGCCTTTGGTGCATGAGGCACTGGTTCTTCCTCTCGAGGGCCACCCGACTGAAGCGTGGTTGCCTGTTGATCTGGATTGGCAAGGATATGACGAGGTTCGATCCATCAGCAAGGGCTCCAGGCTGCGCAAGATAACTGCTGCAGAGAAGATTGACCGTCTGGTGCGGGCTGGTGGCTGCGACCTGCATATGCACACAACGGCTTCGGACGGAACCGATACACCGGAAGCTCTTTTTGCGCGAGTCAAAGCCAATCGGCTGGCCAGCTTTGCCGTGACCGACCATGACCTGCTGGACAGTCTGGATCCCATGGCAGAGCTGGTTCAGGCCTCCTGCCAGGATAAAGACGACCCTTATTGCCCGACATTCGTCCCCGGTGTGGAAATTTCCGTTTCTGAAGGTCGCGAACTGCATGTGCTGGGCTATTTCCCGGACGGCGGGCATCACCGGTTGGACGATTTCCTGATCGAGCAACGCCAGGCCCGAGCCAAGCGCAATGAAGCCATGGTCTTGCAGCTGCAAAACCTGGGCTATGCCATAACCCTTGCTGACCTCATAAAAAGAGGGCAGGGGGTTGTGGGCCGGATGCAGGCAGCCTTGTTGTTAACAGAACGTGGGTATACGCATTCCACCCAGGAAGCCTTCGAACACGTGCTCGGTTTTGGCAAGCCTGGCTACATTGAAAGGCCCAGACCGAACCTGAGCGAGGCCGTCTGGCAGATCCGCCGTGCTGGCGGCGTGCCCGTACTGGCGCATCCGGCGGTTTACCACTGGTGCGGTGAACGGCCAATTGTGGATGAGAAACTGGTCAAAAAGCTCAAAGATGCCAAAAGTAAAGGGCTCCTGGGCGTTGAGGCTTTTCACGGCGAAGCCAGTCGGGAAGCCTGTCTGGAAATATCCGCCGCTGCCCGTTACCTCGGCTTGCTCCGGACCTGTGGCAGCGACGACCATGGCCAGAACAAGAAACATACCTCTCTGTATCATCGGGATAGCCACTTTCTGGCCGGGCGTGAGACCCTGGTGGTGGGTGCCCTGATCAAAGACTTGGATAATAAATGGCTGGCCCAGACCATACCCATGAGCCCTGCATCGCCCCAGGCGGCGGCAACCACCCACTACCTGCTGGCCCGGCGGACGACCGCAGGCCACGGATACGGGCAGTGGGAACTGCCGGGTGGTAAAGTCGAAGCGGGTGAGTCACCGCGCGATGCTTTGCGCCGGGAGATCTGTGAAGAAATGGGCTTGGACGCCCAGATCGGCCCGATGGTTGCCTTGCTGACGCATGACTATGAGAGTTTCAGGATCATCCTGGCCTGCTTTAGCGTCCGTCTGCTGGAGGGGCCCCTTCAATTGGCTGCGCATGACCAGGTAGCCTGGGCAACCGCAAACGAAGCGCTGGAAATGGATGTGCTGGCTGCGGATATAGCCTTGTTTCAGGAACTTGCCCAGCAGGATGGTTAGTCGCTCAATCCAGCGACAGCAGATGTCGCGGGTTGTGGATTGGCGACCTTGACGGTGGGGCCTATCTCATAGAGCCCCTGGATCGGCCGGTAATAACTTTTAAAAAGAACCTCTTCGCGAACCATTTCACCGTTTTGGGAATAAACTTTATAGGCAGTTGCCCGCTGGCCAGTGCGCCCCTCTCGGATTTCGACCACTTGGCCAGGCGCCAGACTGGGGTTTGGCTTGTAAATCGGGGGGTCAACCGGAATCGTCTCATCGCGGGTGGAACGCAGGCTGATTGTCAGGCCATCAGCCAGCTTGCGGCCATAGATTTTGACCGTCAATTTCGGTTTTTCATAGGATGCGACAATTCCGAGGGGAAAGTCGGTGTTGTTCTGGAATTTGAAATCAGGTCCGAACCAGTCGATGGTCGCATCCAGTCCAACTGCCGTATAGCTGCTCGGCCAGGAATGAGGGGCTCGTTCCACCAGTTTGTAATCAGACATCATGGCAGACTGCATAACCGTGGTTGTCACTTGGCAGACACCACCACCCAGGTCCTTGACCAGGGCCCCATTGAGGATGACGCCTGCTTCCATAAAGCCACGTTCGGCCGTTCTCCTGCCAACAACTTCATTAAAAGAAAAAGTATCGCCTGGCTGGATCAAGGTGCCGTTGATGATGTCACTGGCCAGTTTCAAATTATTGTCCCGCGGCGGATCAACCTTGTAGGCATACGTGGTCGCAGATCCAAGCGGCCCAAGTGCGGCCTCTATTTCGGCCTTTGAAAGGCCCAGGATCTCTTTTTCTGATTCAATCGCCACCACGGCCTGGTAATGTCCTTGATGCAAGTGTGCGAGAACTTTGGCCACGACCTCGACCGGATCGGTCTTGCGGCCAACAATCCGTTCACTGATTGTAAACACACCTGTTGCGGGGTCAAAAGCGGTCGCAGCTGCTGCCTGGGCGGTCACCTGCTGGGTTGCGACAAAAGCAGTGATCGCGTCAGCCGTGCGGGCTGAATCATAGGTCAAAGTCGTTTTCAGATGGAGCGGCTGTGTTTTCAACTGCTCAACTTGGTTGAAAAGATCATCAACCCGGGCACGCTCATCTGTTTGGGCACTGGTGCGACCGGTCTGATAGGCCTGTTCAAGCACAGCAGCCGAATTGTCAGCAAAACCGATCGCAGCAGCATCCAGGACGAGTTCCTGCTCATCTATGCGGACCGTCAGGGCAACGGTTTGTGCTTTTTCATTCAGGCTGGCCTGGAACTGTGCCCTGGCCTGGTCGAGGGTCTGTCCGGAAAGATCAACGTCATCGACAAAAATGCCCGGATAGAAGGTATTCGTATCCAGTGCGGCCTTTTTCTGCCGGTATTCTTCGGAGGCAATCGACTCTGAGACGCGGATGGCTTCACGCACACCTGCCTGATACGTCAGGATGGCAAAAATCGTGCCACCGAGGATCAGGACACCAAAAATCGAGAGGGAGAGGGCAAACCAAAAACGTCTGGGGCTGGGGTCAGGGACGTCTGTGCGCTGATACTCGTGTCCCTGCTGGTCAAGTGACATGGGAGGTTCCTTTCGTTGTCAAAAACTGAGATGCAGAATTTATCTATCCGAATTACCGGATGATACGCCGGATGGTGGTGATCGGATTAGAGCTGAAATCAGCCACTAGCTCACAGACCTCACCCCGGGAACGGGATGCATTCACATAATGGCCGCCGCCAACATAGAGTCCGACATGATCGACTGAGCCATTGTCATCCCAGTCAAAGCACAAGACATCGCCAATCTTGATCTCAGATGATTTGACAGCCGTGCCGGTCTGGGCCTGGTCGCTGGCCTTATGCGGTAAGCTGATGCCAAAAATCTCATCATAGATGTAGAGAGTGAAGCCAGAGCAGTCCAGGCCGGAGGCTGTCGTGCCGCCCAGGACATAGGGCACACCGATCAGGGAGCGGGACAGGTCTACCACAGCTGATTCCTGATCCGAACTCAGCCCGCTGGAGCTTTTCACGGGTGCCGGCGGAGGTGTCGGTGCCGGAGCAGGGGTCGGAGTAGGTGTCGGTGCCGGAGTAGGGGTCGGAGTAGGGGTCGGTGCAGGGGTGGGCGTGGGTGTCGGTGCAGGGGTGGGTGTAGTTGTGGGAGCGGGTGTGGGAGCAGCCGGGGTCTGCACCGGGTCCTGTTCTGCCGGATCAGGTTCAGCTGCAGGGGTCGTCTCATCGGATTCGATGGTCTGGGCTGTGTCAACTTTTTCCTCGAGCAGCGCCTGGGCACTGAGGCCACGACTCAAAGCCTCGGATCCATAAAAATCCGGGGCTTGTCCTGTGAGGAGCCAGGCTTCCCGGGACTGTTCCTGCTGGGACATCGTATTTGGGCTCAAATCGGGGCCTGAAGAAGAACCGGGTGCAGGGACAATCGTAGCCCCACTGCCCACCGTCCAGTGCAAAACCAAACTGACCGTGACCAGCAGAACAGTCGCCGCCGGGAGCTGATGCTTGATCTTGTCTGTGAAGGAGGGTTGCCTCAAGGGGAAAAAGTCGATTTTGGGACCGATATCATAGAAACGGACAACAGGCGCTGCCGGAAAATCACGATTCAGCTGGTTTTTTTTCATTGCTTCGGTTCACACTTTCTGGATCGCGTTGTCTGGTCCCAAGTTGACAGTCCTGACCCGGGCAATCTCAAAAGGGCATAGTCATCGACGGTAAATATGAGTCAATTATAGCCGCGGGGTGACTGTTTGGCTACAGGCTCCTGGCTTTTATCATGAAACTGAAATATAACTGCCAGGTGTCTTTTCTGCTGATCAGGTCCTGTCCAGCAGACAGACACATTCAATCGAGTCCGTCCAGGGAAACATGTCGACCGGCACCACTCGCCGGACCTGGTATTCAGGCTGGAGAATCTGGATATCCCGGGCCAGTGTGGCTGGATTACAGGAGATATAGACCAGCCGTTTCAGCGGCACTTGGCGCAAGGCCTCCAGCAAAGCCCGATCACAACCACGGCGCGGCGGATCGATCACGGCGACAGTCGGCTGGACGGTCGCCACCGTTGTGTAGTCTGCCAGCCAGTCTTCGGCTTTGGCGACTTCGAACCGCACATTGGAAAAGCCATTCCGGGAGGCATTGGTCCTGGCATCAGCGATAGCCGGGGCCACCGCTTCGACCCCGATGACCGAAGCAGCTTTTTGCGCCAGAGCCAAGGCAATGGTCCCTGTCCCGCAGTACAAATCCAGCGCCAGATCCTCCGGTTCAAGCTGGGCCATGGCAACCGCCTGGGTGTAAAGAACCTCAGCCTGGGCAGGATTGACCTGGAAAAAGGAATGAGGCGAAATCTGGAAGCGCAGTCCCAGTAGTTCTTCCTCAATCCAGGATCCTCCGGCCAGAATGGTCTGGTGCGGACCCAGGATCATGTTGGTCTTTGCCGGCTGGTGATTCAAGACCAGGCTGCCCAGCGTATAAAGTCGCTTTTCTGCTGGTATATCGGCAGAAAAATCCCCCGCCTGGGGCGGTAATGTGGCGAGTGATTCGGCCAGGCGGTGAGCCAGTTCAGCCGTGGCAGGCAGATGCGGTGTACGACTGACGAGGACTACGAGGACCTGCCCGGTGCGACGGGCCACCCGGATTACCACATGGCGCAGGCAGCCCTGGTGGCTAGCTTCGTTGTAAGGTTTGACCTTGTACTGGTGGATATAGTCGCGCACACATGCCCGCACCAGGTCACCAGCCGGATGGCCAACTCCACAGGTTGTCCCATCCACAACGGCATGGCTACGGCGGGCAAAAAAGCCGATTTCCGGTTTCTCAGGCGTACCGCGTACCGGAAACTGGATTTTACATCGGTATTGGAAAGGATGCTCCATGCCGAGCGTTGCTTCGACTTTGTGATCGGCATTCTCCACCTGGCCTAATCGCGTCAGGAGCTGAACGACCTGCTGCCTTTTATGTTTGAGCTGAGCATCGTAGCGCATCGGCTGCAAGGCACAGCCGCCACACCCGTCTGCCAGCGGACAAAACGGCTGGATCCGATCCGGTGACGGCTCCAGGATCTGCTCGAGTTCGCCTGTCGCATAGGTACCATGATCCGTAACGTGCCGGACCCGGACCTTGTCACCCGGGATGGAGCGATCGACAAAAATCACTTGACCATCCCTGCGGCCCAGGCCCTGACCTTGTTGATTCAGATCCGTTATCTGGATATCTGCATACATCTTCATGCCATCATCATACTGTTCTGTCCGCCATTCGCCCAGATGTTTTGTGCAAAATGAGCAACATTCGCCTATCACAGTCAAAATCAAGTGACGTTTGTTGCGTTTTTTGATTCATCCAGCTATAATAAGGTTCGATTTGCTGAGTTTTCCCGCATTTCACACGATCTCACACAATTTGCGAAAGGTAACCGCATGAAGAAAACCCATCTGGATGACAAACTTCATACGATTCGTGTGATTCCGCATCATCAGATCTGGATTGCCGCCCACCGTGCCACATTCTGGCCGATCGTCGCCGGCATCCTTGTCATTGTCGGGCTCATGGCCGGCTATCTGGCCGGTAATAAGGATCTGGACCAGGCCTATACGCTTAGTGAAGCGGCCGGGCTGGCCCAGATGCAGATCAGCCGGGCGGCCGAAGAGGACCGGATCCAGACAGTCGAGCAGATCAACCTCAAGGAAGAACTCGACACTGAGAAAAGCCGCAATGATGAGCTGGCCATCGCGCTCGATGAACAACAACAGGAGATCGACGGTATGCAGGACTCCATCCTGAATGCCCTGATGTCCAATCTGACCGATAAAATGGTTTCCCGTTCCAGCGCTTCCGTTTCCAGCTACACCTCAGAAGCTAAAAATCTGATCGAACTCAATAAAAAGCTGCTGGCTTTCAAGAAAAGCGACCTCGCCGGGAGAGTTGACCTGAATGAGTACGAGAGCCTTTTGACAGAGCGCCTCTCCCATTTGCCTACACTCAAGCCTGTCCCCGGGTCTCTCTCTGGTTATGGCTATCGCTACCATCCTATCTACCGGTACTACCATTTCCATCCTGCCGTCGACATGACCAATCCATCTGGCACGACCATCAAGGCTGCCGGAGCAGGCAAAGTGATCGAAGCGACCTACGGCCGGACCCAGGGCTATTATGTCACCATCAACCACGGCAACGGATTCACAACGACCTATATGCATTGTAAAAAGCTCAATGTTTCTGTCGGGGATGTGGTCGAGAAGGGTGACAAGATTGCAACAGTTGGAAACACCGGCACATCGACCGGATCTCACCTTCATTTCGAAGTCCGATTGTACGGAGAGCCCCTCAATCCCAAGAACATGATCCTGGAATCCTGATCTGGTCTCATTTCCAGCATCGATTTTCCCGCTGACTTTAGGAGGCCTAGCCCTTGCCTAGCCGCAAATCCAGCTCATCCCGCGCCCATTCCCCAGCCCGCAGAACGCCTCCTGCCCACGATCCCGTTCGTCAGGAGCTCTTCCGGCGGGTTCGTGGCAAGCCAACCCATGCCGGTGGCATGTTGAGTATTCCCCGCACGTTTGGCGTGGCATTGGGCCGGGTCATCGAGCTGGGCTTGATCAGCCTGATCATCACGGGCTTCCTGCTCGCTGGTATCGGCGGCGGCATGCTGGTCGGTTACATCACGACAGCCGAACCAATATCTGCCGGCATGCTGAGCAACACAACTGAGACCACCCACATCAAGGATAGCGAAGGCAACGACATCGCGATCCTGACCGGCAGCCAGAACATCAACCGGGAGTACGTCTCATTCTCTGCGATCAAGAAAACATACATCGACGAGGCTTTCAAAGCCATCGAAGATGAACGCTTTGACGAGCACATTGGCATTGACCCGCGCCGGATCGGCAGTGCCATCGTCAGTGCTCTGGCCAACAGTGGCTCAGCCACCCACGGTGGCTCGACGATTACCCAGCAGACGGTCAAGATGATTTCCGGTGCTGACCAACGCTCAGCCCAGCGCAAGATCCAGGAATGGTACAACGCCATCCAGCTGGAGCAGCAGCGCAGCAAAGACGAGATCATGGAGCTCTACCTCAACCTGGTTCCGATGGGCAACAGCTACGTCGGTGTCCAGTCTGCGGCCAAAGCCTATTTTGACAAAGACGCCAAAGACCTGTCCCTGATCGAATGTGCCTTTCTGGCCGGCATCCCCAATTTGCCAGCCGTCTATAATCCACTCACCGAGACCGGACGCCGCAATGCCCTGCGCCGCATGCGCATCGTCCTGAGCAAAATGCACGAGCTCGGCTGGATCACAGACTCCGAGTATGACGATGCCCTGAACCAGGAACTGGTTTTTCGCGAAACGCCAATGGCTGTTTCATCCAATCAGGTCAACTCCTATTTTGTCGACTACGTGATCGAGCAAGTCATTGCTGACCTGATTTCGGAACGCGGTTACAGCCGGGAAGTGGCTTCGGTAGCAGTCTACAACCATGGTCTGACGATTGAAACCACTGTGGACAGCTCCGTCCAAGCCAAAGCCGAAAAAGTCTTCAGCACACAGTCACTTTTCATGCAGGATCCGTCCATCCTGGATCGACTGCCGGAATCCCCTCAGGCCAGCACCGTTGTGATCGAAAACTATCCCAATCCTGGCCAGATCAAGGCCATTGTAGGCGGCTACGGCGAAAAAACCGGCAACTTCATTCTCAACCGGGCCGTCTCATCCCAGCGCCAGCCTGGTTCGAGCATCAAGCCGCTTGCCGTCTATGGTCCAGCCATCGACACCGGTAAAATCACAGCCTCTTCCATCATTGCGGACATCCCGGTCTACCTCAATCCGGATGAACCGAATATGCCCTATCCCAAGAACAGCTACGGTGGCTACCGGGGTAACCTCACTGTGCGTCAAGCCATCAAGATCTCCTGCAATACGGTTGCAGCCCAGATCTGGCAGTACATGCTCAAGGGTGAAACATCACTCAAATATCTCGCAGCTGTGGGCATTGACCGCAGCACGGAAAACTACGTCGCGATCGCACTTGGCGCTTTTAACCAAGGCATGACGGCTCTGGAAATGGCCGGCGGCTATGCTACTTTGGCCAATGAGGGCCTCTACACAGAGCCCTACGCCTATACCCGGGTGCTCGATGCCAATGGCAATGTCTTGCTCGAGCATCGTCCGGAATTCACCCAGGTCTACAAACCGGAGACAGCATTTGTCATGACCGACCTGATGCAGGGTGTGTTCCAGCCGGGTGGCACAGCTGCTGGGCGCGGCCCGACCAATACTCTGGCAGCCGGCAAAACCGGCACAACCGATGACAATCGGGACAAATGGTTCTGCGGGTACACCCCATACTACACCGCAGCTGTCTGGTATGGCTATGACAACCAACTGGGTGGCACAACCATCCCCAAGCAAGACTGGAACAACGCCATCCTGATCTGGCAGGCCCTGATGCAGTCGCTGCACCAGACTTTGCCTGCCCGGGATTTCCCAGCCCAGAAAAACGTTCTGACCCTGACTGTCTGTCCGGAATCTGGCCAGCTGGCCACAGCTGCCTGTCCGGCACCATACACGGAATATTTCGTTCCCGGCATGGCCTTGAATCCAACCCAGCCCTGCCCGATCCATACAGGCGGCGCACCGGTGATCGATCCTGCCAACCCTGAAGCACCTGTCATTCCGGGCGAAACGACCGCACCGGAGGCAACGCAGCCGGTAGTAACAGCGCCAGCGCCCTGAAGACAAATGACTGAGGCAGGTTTTTAGACATGAACATCCAGATCTATGCTGGCAAGAGAAATTTTGACACGCAAAAAGCTGAACGGTATTTCAAGGAGCGCAAGATCTCATACCAACTGGTGGATCTCCACAAAAAAAATCTCAGCCGAGGTGAACTGGAGACGCTCGCCAAAGCAGTCGGACTCGAAGCTCTGATCGACACTGCCGCACCAGAATACAAAACCTTGAACATGGCCTACCACGGTGTATCACCCATGGCAGTAGAAATGCTCTTAACCCATGCCCGGCTGTTGCGAACACCGATTGTCCGCAACGGCCGGGAGGCTACCATCGGTTTTCAACCGGAAATCTGGCATACGTGGACGTAAGGTCAGGATTCCGGATCGATTCAGCACAGATCGGGCAAGTCGATTGGTTTCAATCGACTTTTTTCATGACCAAGGCAGTTCTGCAAGGTATGTAGATCAGAATGCCCAGGTAATCCCGGTTCATCGGCAGAGGCTGTGTCCGGTACACGGGGTCGTGGTAGATCCGACCCTGGCCGCCAAAGCGCCACTCATCGGTGTCCATGACGACCTGGAAGCTGGCGTTTTCATGGACGGGAAGCTCGAAGGTGGGATACGACTCTGTGGGATGGAAGTTGAAGATGAAGATATGATCTCCATTGCGATAGGCGATCACTTTGCGGTCCTGATCGATCCAGAGTGGGTGTGGCGTCCGGCCAGGGCCCATCAAGCGATTCTGGTCCATAAAATGGATCATCGCCTGGTCAAAATCACCCAGGTCTTTGTAGCGCAGGTCAGGATTGTCAACGAGGCTCCACTGGCGGCGGCAGTGGTGATAACTCCAGCCATTGCCCCAGCGTGGGAAGTCAATCCACTCAGGGTGGCCGAATTCGTTGCCCATAAAGTTCAGGTATCCCTCTGATCCGAGGGAGATCGTGACCCAGCGGATCATCTTGTGCAGAGCGACCGCCCGTTCGATCAGGAGGTTCTGGCTGCCCTTGTTCATGTGCCAGTACATTTCCTTGTCTGCCATGCGGAAAATCAGGGTCTTGTCACCCACCAGAGCCTGGTCATGGGATTCGGCATAGCCGATCCGCTTCTCCTGTGGCCGGCCAGTCGACAGCTCATGCCAGAGCTCGTTCATATTCCAATCTTCGTCGCTTTTTTTGAGTGTCCGGATCCAAAAATCCGGCATGCCCATGGCCAGGCGGTAATCAAAGCCGATTCCGCCGGCGGCAATCGGCAGACACATGCCCGGCATGCCGCTCATGTCCTCGGAAATCGTGATCGCATCTGGCCGGATTTCCCGGATCAGGTCATTGGCAAACTGCAAATAGGTCAAGGCATCGACGTCGGTATTGAGGCTGAAATATTTGCCATAGTTGTCAAACGCTGTGCCCAGGCCATGATCCTGGTAGATCATCGACGTGACGCCATCGAACCGGAAGCCATCAAAATGGAATTCCTCGAGCCAGAACTTGATCGAAGACAGCAGGAAGTGGATCACCTCATGACGGCTGTAGTCAAAGCACTTCGAATCCCAGGCACTGTGGTTACCCCTCTCTCCTGCGTGGAAGAACTGATAGTCCGTGCCGTCGAACTCATTGATCCCCTCAGCCAGGTTTTTGACAGCGTGGGACTGTACGATGTCCATCAGGACTGACAGGCCGAGGCTGTGAGCCTTGTTGATCAGGTATTTCAAATCGTCCGGGGTGCCAAACCAGGATGAAGCGGCAAAATAATTGGAGACATGGTAGCCAAAGGATGCGTAGTAGGGGTGCTCCATGATCGCCATGATCTGGACCGTGTTGTAGCCCAATGTCTTGATGCGCGGCAGGATGTTGTCGGCGAACTCGACATAGGTGCCGATGCCGTATTTCTCCTGGGCCATGCCGACATGGGCCTCGTAGATCAGCGGCGCCCTGGAATGATCGACTCTGAAATTCTGGTCTGTCCAGGTGAATTCTGCCGGAGGAGCCCAGATCTGGCCGGAGAAATCGTTGGTATTGGGGTCCTGGACGATTTTGCGGATGTAGAGCGGGATGCGGTCACGCTCCATGCCGAAGCTTCTGACCCGGACTTTGACTCGGGAAAGATGTGGCAGGGCATCGGCACCGGGCAATTCGATCACCCAGTAGCCATCGCGCCGTTCCAAGGGGTGGGATGTCCGGTCCCAGCCATTGAAATCCCCGGTCAGATAGAGTGCCTCGGCGGCAGGGGCCCATTCGCGATAAATCCAGCCGTTTTCGGTGCGATGGAAACCGTAAAACTGGTGGCCGCTGGCGAACTCGCGAAAGGATCCATCTGTTCCGAGCAATTGTTGGCGGATGCCCTTGTAACGATTCATCCGTAGCTCGATATCGCCTTGGTAAGGCTGAAGCCAGGGATCGATGTCGAGGATGGCGTATGGTTTTTGATTGGCGCTTGTTTCATTTTCCTGTGACATAGCGTGCTCCTTATGTTTCATTCAAGTGGTTTCAGATGGCGGTTGGCAATGTCATTGACCTTGCCAACGCGGCGCTGGTACTTCTCATCGGTCAGGAAATCGGTGCTCATCCAGACCCGGATGGTCTCGATCGCCAGGGCTGAGCCAATGATTTTGGCCCCCAGGCAGAGGATATTGGTATTCGAATGAGCCCGGGCCAGCATGGCACAGAAAGGGTCCTGGCAGACGGCCGCTGAAAGGCCGAGGATCCGATTGGCAATCATCGCGCTGCCGTAGCCGACACCGTCGATAAAAATTCCCCGTTCCGCCTGCCCCCGGGCAACCGCCAGAGCTGCCGGATAAACAGTGTCGGGCAGGTCACAGGCCTCGGTGCTCGTGGTGCCGAAGTCGATGACCTCGTGCCCCTGTTGCTTAAGTAGTTGCTTGACTTCTTCTTTGAGTTCGAATCCAGCGTGGTCACAGGCGATGGCAATTTTCATCGGGACTTCCTCCTATGCTCTTGCGGCGTGTCGGGGAATGGCTGTTTTTCGTTTGCGATCTCTATTAAACTATAAGCGGTTGAGCCTGAGGTGTAAACATTTTATCAATTTTCAAGTTTAATGACTCAATCGGTTACTTCGGCGAATCCAGCACCCCCCTCACGTGGCCGGCGGTCGGACCTCACTAACCGGGCCATCCTTGAAAAAGCCGACCGGATGGATCACATGGTCGTCCTTGGGATTGATCCGCCCCAGTAAGTTGTCACAGAGAGTCACAGCGCGTCGGACGCTGCCCGTGCCAAAACGCAGACGGATCTCATCGAGAGCCTCTTCCAACTGCTGCAGGCGCAGCTGCAATGGCTCGTTTTCAAACAAGCTCAGCTGGGTGCCGGTGGCTGCATCCACCAGATCGCAACCACGCACCCCGATGCTGCGCAAGGGACGCCGCCAGTCCCAAGCCTCTGTGAACAGGGCCATAGCCTGGCGAGCGATGTCCGAGGACAAGTTGCTCGGGCGGTTGAGATGCACCTGACGCTCAAAGCTACCCAGCTCGACATCCCGGACATAGATCTGGACGGTCTGGCATTTGAACTGGTGCTGGCGCAGCCGGCTGGCCACACTCTCGCTGAGCACAAATAAAATCAGGGAAACGTCCTCATTCGTCTCCAAGTCGCGCGGCGTCGTGGTGCTGTTGCCAATGCTTTTGACTACGGACTGGTAGCCGGAAACGGTAACTGGCGAGCAGTCCTGGCCATTGGCAAAGCTGGACAGGACGTCGCCCCATTTACCCAGGTACGCGTGCAGGAAGGATGGCTCGAGCTGAGCCAGCTGGCCAATCGTCCGCACCCCGAGGCGGCTGAGCTTGCGTTTCGTCGCGGGGCCGACATAGAGCAGATCGGAGGCAGGCAGGGGCCAGACCCGCTCACGGAAATTAGCGCGGCTGATCACCGTCGTCGCGTCTGGCTTCTTGAGGTCGCTGCCCAGCTTGGCAAAGACTTTGTTGAAACTGACTCCGACGGAGGCGGTCAGGCCGATCTCCTCCCGGATGCGGCGGCGAATCTCGCTGGCGATCCACTCCCCGGTCTGGCCATGATGACAGGTGCCGCTGACATCCAGCCAGGCTTCATCGAGGCCAAAAGGCTCGATCTGGTCGGTGTAGTCCCCATAGATGGCCCGCACCTGATGGGCAAAATGGAGGTAAAGCTGGAAATTAGGCTTGACCACCAAGAGGTCGGGGCATTTCTGCTTCGCCTGCCACAAGGCCTCGCCGGTCACAATCCCGCAGGCCTTGGCCGGGTAGTTCTTGGCCAGGACGATGCCGTGGCGCAGCTCAGGGTCACCCCCCACAACCAGGGGGATCCGGCGCAGAGCCGGATTGTAGAGGCACTCGACCGAAGCGTAGAAATTATTGAGATCGGAATGCAAAATGACGCGGTCAGCCACAACGATCGTCCCCCCTCAAAACAAACATATGTTTGTTTTTTTTATTCTAGCAGGATGGTCTGTGCCTGGCAAGGCCGGGTTGGTTGTCCTGGTATGGCAAGGCTGAGCAGTTATCATCCCAGGTGCCCAGTCTTGGCGCGACCCCCGGAACCTTTCCGGCAATAGCCGCGCGCGGGGCCACCCTCGCGCTGTTACCGACCCCGCTCCCAGCAACAGCAGCGCCACTTCTGCTTTGTGGTAAAATCAACTCAAAAAAGACCTTGAAACAGGAGTTGATCGCTATGTTTGAACACGATAAACTCATCCAGTGGGCTATCGAATTGCAGGCCTTGGCCCAGATCGGGCTGACCTACACCACCAATGTCTATGACCGCGAGCGGTTTGAGCGCATCCGGGAGATCGCTGCCGAAATCATGAGCGAGAAAACCGGTCTTGATCTATCCCAGGTAAGTGATGTGTTCTGCAGCGAAACCGGCTTTCAGACACCCAAGCTGGATACGCGGGCAGCCATTTTCAAGGATGGCAAGATCCTGCTGGTTAAGGAACGCATCGGTGGGACCTGGTCAATGCCCGGTGGCTGGGTAGATGTCGACCAGTCGATCGCCAAAAATACGGTCAAGGAAGTCTGGGAAGAGGCCGGGCTGGAGGTCACGGCTGATCGCCTGGTGGCTCTTCTGGATCGAAATCGGCACAACACGCCACCCTATGCCCATGGCATCATCAAGGCGTTTGTCCTCTGCACAGTCCAAGGCGGGTCGTTTCAACCCAACTCTGAAACCGAAGCCAGTGACTATTTCGACCTCGACCAGTTGCCGGAGTTGTCACTGGGCAAAAATACCGAAGCGCAGATCCGCCTCTGTGCCGCAGCAGCTCAGAATGCACAGTGGCAGACTGTCTTTGACTAAATATGAGGGGGATTTGAACGGGCTTATGAAACACGATCCTCGCACCATCATCAAATGGATCAGCACCACCCTGCTTGCTCTGGGTGCCTTCATCGGTGCGGTCACCCTGATCAGCACCTTCCGGCTGGCTCGTGAGTTACCGGCAGGTGTCTGCCCCTATACATCCCAGAGCCGGTCCCGGCTCTATCTGGCCATTATCCTATGTGTCGCGGCTTTGGTCCTGTCTTTTTTCGAGGATTATAACCAGAAAGGAAAGTAAAGTGCCGGCAAAAAAATCCTATTCCGCTTTGTTCGCAGAAATCTCGGAAAATGATCACAAACACCACATTTTTTGTTCATATTTCATTGCTATGCTAAGACCATAGCAGTATGAACATGCTGCTGGACGAGAGCAAACAAACCTCTTCATGATCTCCTCCTTTTCTCCTCCTTCGAACAAAGACCCCGGGAGTGGTGACCCGGGGTTTTGTTTGTGTGTTGGCTACCCGGGGTCTTTTACCCCGGGAGTGGTAAATCTGCTGGTTTTCCACTGTTTTTTTTATCAATTCTTGACCCTGCCTGTGAACTTTTTATTGTCAATTCCAGATCTGAGTGATAGGATAAGTAAAGATTTGCAAGATATTGATTACGAACTTGCATTTGCAAGTTCGTTTGTCATTTCTTGCGATGACAACTCAATAGAGGGCCTTGTGGCCGAACTGATTCTTCCTTCTTTGCACCTAACGGAACCTCGGGGTACGAGGGGTCCGAAGCAGGTAAATATTATTCATGTTGGAGGTTTTTAACAATGGCGTTAAAAAATCAGTACATGATCGATCTCCTGGAGACGGTCAAAAAAAGAAACCAGGCTGAGCCGGAATTCATCCAGGCTGTGACCGAGGTTTTCGAGTCACTCGAAGCGGTCATTGACCGCCGCCCGGACCTCGTTGAGGCCGGCGTTCTCGACCGCTTGGTCGAACCTGAGCGTCAGATCATCTTCCGCGTCCCATGGGTCGATGACAAAGGCAAGGTCCAAGTCAACCGCGGATTCCGCGTCCAGTACAGCTCCGCTATCGGCCCCTACAAGGGTGGCCTGCGCCTACATCCCTCTGTCTACATTGGCATCATCAAATTCCTCGGCTTCGAGCAAGTCCTTAAGAACAGCCTGACCACCTTGCCCATGGGCGGTGCCAAAGGCGGTTCCGACTTCGATCCGAAAGGCAAGAGCGAAGGCGAAGTCATGCGTTTCTGCCAGAGCTTCATGACCGAACTGTACCGTCATATTGGCCCGGACTGCGACGTCCCGGCTGGTGACATCGGCACAGGCGGGCGCGAAATTGGCTACATGTACGGCCAGTATAAGCGCATTGTCAATCAATACACTGGCGTCCTGACTGGCAAGGGCCTGACCTTTGGCGGTTCTCTTGCCCGCACCGAAGCCACCGGCTACGGCCTGTGCTACTTCACCGAAGAAATGCTCAAAGCCAATGGTATGAGCTTCCAGGACAAGATTGTTTCGATCTCCGGTTCCGGCAATGTCGCCATCTACGCCACCCAAAAGGCTACCGAACTGGGCGCCAAAGTCGTCACCCTGTCTGACAGCGACGGTTACATCTACGATGAACGCGGTATCGATCTGGCTTTGGTCAAAAAGCTCAAGGAAGTCGAGCGCAAGCGCATCCGCGAGTACGTCAAGTACCATCCGGAAGCCAAGTATGTCGAAGGATCGAACAATATCTGGGAAATCCCCTGCGACATTGCCCTGCCCAGCGCGACCCAGAATGAAATCGACAAGGCCAGCGCCGAAATGCTGGTCAAGAACGGCTGTTTTTGCGTCGCTGAGGGTGCCAACATGCCTTCTACACCAGAAGCCATCGAGGTCTACCTGGCCAACAAAGTCCTCTATGGTCCGGCCAAAGCCGCCAACGCTGGCGGTGTTGCCACCTCCGGTCTGGAAATGTCTCAGAACTCGGCCCGTATGTCTTGGACCTTCGAAGAGGTCGACGCCAAGCTTAAGAACATCATGGTCAGCATCTTCAAGTCCTGCGAATCTGCCGCAATCGAGTACGGTATGCCCGGCAACTACATGGCTGGTGCCAACATCGCTGGCTTCCTGAAGGTTGCCGAAGCCATGAAAGCCCAAGGCTGCGTCTGATCCAAACTGTACTTGGAAAACTGCCAGTAACGCCTCCAAAAAGGCCGCCCCTAAAGGCGGCCTTTTTTCTCAGCTGTTTCCGGCCAATGTCCATGAGATACCAGAGCCAGTTCTAACTGGCAGTTTCTTGACCCATGCACAGTCAGCCCCAAAAATCATCTCCTGTGTGGATCATTCGTAGCGCAAAGCCTCGATCGGATCGAGCTTGGCTGCTTTGTTGGCGGGGTAATAGCCAAAGAAGATACCGATGGCCATCGAGAATCCGACCGCCAGGGAGATATTGCCGATCGAAGTTCGGGCTGGGGATGCCAGGAAATAGGCGCCAACTGAGCCGAGCACAAGACCCAGCACAATCCCGATTGCCCCGCCAATCAGGCAAATGATCATGGATTCGACGATAAACTGGATCCGGATCGAACTATTGGGAGCTCCCAGTGCTTTACGGGTGCCGATCTCGCGGGTGCGTTCAGTGATCGAAACCAGCATGATGTTCATGACTCCAATCCCGCCCACGAGCAAAGAGATGGCTGCGATCAGGGAAATGGCAATGGTGATCGTACCCAGTACATCATTGATGGTATCCGCCATGCTCTCCAGGCTGAAGGCCCGCACAGTATAGTCAGGGTTCTTGTCATAATAGAATTTGAAAAAAGCTTCAGCCACAGGTGCAAACGCAACAGCATCTGTATCACTGGTCGTGACAAGGGTCAGCATCTGATAGCCAACCGAACCGGTGCGGTGCAAGGCGGTGTTCAGCGGAATGTAAACTGAGGTGTTGATGTCGACATCCGCTTCCATGCTGGGATTGAGGGACGACACCTCATGTTGATAAACGCCGACAATGGTGTAGCGATCGGCTATGCCTTCAATTTCCACATCGATCGTCTGACCCAGTGGATTTTGCTTGTCAAACAGATTGTCCACCAATTTGTCGGAAACGACAGCCACTTTTTTGAAAGACTGGGTCTCTTCCACCGTCAGAAAATGGCCACCCAGAATAGTCAATTCATTGGCTACCGTGAAATCAGCATTGACACCAGTCAGTGTCAGATTGGCATAGCGCCGGCCATCCCGGGCTTTGCCGATTCCGACCGTTTCGGTCAGGCTGATGGCTTCAATGTTGTCTGGAAAGGCAGCTTTGAGATTTTCGAGCATTTCGTTTTTGATCAGGTCTTTGTCAGCTGCAACCTTGCCACCCGTGCGCATAGCTTGGACAAATGCGGGAGCCCTGTTGAGGTCACTCTCCCTGGCCTGGATGGTGACCGCAATATTGCGTGCTCCAAGGGACTGGATGTCATCGCTGATGCTGCCGCTGAGGGAATCGCCAACAGTCAGGATCCCGATGACGGATCCGATGCCAATGATGACGCCCAGCATGGTCAGGAGGGCGCGCATTTTGTTGGCCATCAGGCTGCTGATCGCCAGATGGATGTTTTCCCAGAGATTCATGCGTAGCCCTCCCTCTTTTTATCTTCAATGATCTGGCCGTCCCGCAAGGTGACCACTCTGTCCGTCTCTTTTGCCAGGTCCGGACTATGCGTAATCAGGACGATGGTTTTGCCTTGTTCCTCGTGCAGACGGTGGAAAACATCCATGACCATCCGTTCGGTGGCTGTATCCAGGTTGCCCGTCGGTTCGTCGGCTAAAAGGATCGCCGGGTCATTAGCCATGGCGCGGGCGATGGCGACACGCTGCTTCTGGCCGCCAGACAATTCGTTTGGCTGATGGCGGGCCCGGTCGGTCATTTCGACCATAGCCATCAGCTCCTTGGCCCGTTCATGACGCTCATGGCGGGAAATTCCGGCATAAAGCATGGGCAATTCGACATTGTGGATCGCTGTGGAACGGGCGATCAGGTTGAAATTTTGGAAAATGAAACCGATCTTGCGGTTGCGAATGCGGGATAATTCGCGGTCATGCAGGGTTTCAATCGCCACACCATCCAGCGAATAAGTGCCGCTGGTCGGCCGGTCGAGCACGCCAATGATGTTCATCAAGGTTGACTTGCCTGATCCTGAGGCTCCGACAATGGCGACAAACTCACCACGCCGGATGTCAAGGTCAATCCCATGCAGAACTTCGAACTCGTTGGGGTGGCCAATAAAATAACTTTTGCGCACTTGTGCAAGTTCGATCATGTTGTCAGATGCCATTTCAGCCTCCAAAGGGACCGGCAGGCATGCTGGAATCGACGACGTTTTTGCCTTCAGGATCATTGAGGACAATAAGGCCCGGCTGGACCTCCGGCCCGCTGATTTCGACAAAATAATCGGTTTCCATACCGACTGTCACCGGCACTTCATAGCGCGTCACACCATCTTCGCGCACAGCAATCACAATGGTCTGGCCGGTTGCATCGGTCGTGATGGCGTCATAGGGCACCGCAAAAGTGGCCGGGCGGCTTTCCAAGACAATTGTCAGTTTTGCATTCATGCCAATCCGGAGGCGTTCATCCGGCTGGTCGATCCGGACCGTCACGGTGAAGTCCCCATCGGTGTTGATCGCGGTCGGTGAAATGCGGTCGATGGTGCCACTGAGGATGTCGGAGCCGGTCGCATCGGTCGTGAACTGGACCGCTTGACCTGTCTTGATCAGGGGGATGTCATACTCGGCCACAGTGGTTGACAGCTCGAGGGATTCGGTGTTTTGGATCACGAACATGGCTCCATTCGCACGTACGCCAAGCGTTGCCAGGACTTCCGTGATCGTGCCGCTGACTGGGGCTGTGATCGTGGCGTCCTCCAGGTTGTTCCTGGCCGTGGTCAGCTGGCTTTCGATCGATGTTGTGCTATCGGACAGTTTCGTGTTGGTCAAAGCATCGTTCCGGGACTGAATGGTCAGATTGTTGCTGCGCTGGATGTTTTCCAGGTTCTTGACCGCCTGGTCGTAGAGATTGTACTTGGTAACGAAAGCGGTGGCATAGGTGTCGTAGACATCGTCGTATGCTTCGTTGAATTCGTCTTCCCAGATATCGTCCTCGACGTCTTCATAGATGTTGTCGTAGTCATCCTCTGCCTGGTCAAGGGCCGATTCAAGGGCTACCAGTTCGGATTCTGCACCAGAAAGTTTGGATTCGAGAGAACTAAGCAGGGGACTGAGCGTAGCAGAGCTTAGCATGTATTTCGAATTCATAGCATTCAGCAGGGCGGTGGCCTCTGCTTTGAGTGCTGTCATTTCAACATTCAGTTGGTCCAACAACGCTGATGGTTTTTTAGCTGCGTCAATTTCAGCTTGTTTGGCTTCGATCTTCGCAATCATCGCTTCAACCAAGGCAATATCCTGCTCCAAGCCATTGATCGTCGCTTTTTTACTTGTCACGGCAGTCTGGGCTGCAGTCACGACCGCTTTGGCATTGATCACTCTGGTGTTGGACGCCACTGCCGCATCGGCCGCCGGTCCGGCACTGCCGCTGGCTTTGTCATCAGCCTCATGCTTCAATCGCTCGATATCCTTGGCAGCCTCGTCGATGGCATCCTGATAGGTCTTGGTATCGAGCGATAGCTGATCCTTGGCATTGGCCAGGTTGCGCTGGGCCTGGCTGATCTGGGCACTGTGCAGACTGGACGTGGTGCCGAGGGAGTCTTCCAGATCCGCAATGCTTTGTGCGATGTCGCGCGTATCCAGCTGGGCCAGAAAATCGCCAGAAGCAACTCGGTCGCCAACCTCAACGGCAATTTCAGTGACTTTGTAGGCGAGCGGGGTATAAACTGTGTGTGTGTCGGTGCTCTGGACCACACCTTTGGTCGTGATCACACGATCGAGGTCTTGTTGTTTCAGCGTCGTGACATTGGTTTCCGGTATTGCCGCAGTCCCTCTGCCCTGCTGGGTGAGGAAGACAGCGCTGCCAATCCCGGCTACAAGCGCCACAACGACCAAAATAACCAGACCCGTGCGGTGTCTACCCAGAAAAAGTGTAAATCTGCTCACAAATGACTCCTCCAATTTACTGCTGTTGACTTGTGGATCTTAAGCGTGCCAGACTTTGGTAAACTCGAGATAAACAGGTCGCTCATTTTGATTCAACCCCTCGCCTGTGCCAGACCAACCGTGCAAGTTGATCTTGAGTTGATCATTCAGGCTTACGCTTTTGACTATTAAGTTTACCGCAATAATGGATATAAATCAGAAACACTCGAAACAAAGAAAGGCCCGTGAACATGTTCAACATTCTGGTTGCCGAGGATGACACCAATACCCGGAAATGGCTGGCAGCCGTTCTCAAGGCCAATGGCTTCAATCCGATTCTGGCGGAAGATGGCCAGGCCGCCTTGGATCTGCTGGACCATTATCCGGTTGACCTGTTGATTGCTGACATCATGATGCCAAATTTAGATGGATTGAAACTGACCAGCCAGCTGCGTGCCAGCGGTTCGACCTTGCCTGTCCTGATGCTGACAGCCCGTCAGATGCCAGAGGATAAACGGCAGGGATTTCTGGTCGGCACAGATGATTACATGGTCAAGCCGGTCGATGATGAGGAGATGATTCTTCGGATCCGCGCTTTGCTCCGCCGGGCCAGGATTGTGAGCGAACGCCGTCTCACGGTCGGAGCGGTGACCCTAGACTACGATTCCCTGTCGGTCAGCCGGGATGGCCAGAGCCAGACCCTGCCCCAGAAGGAGTTCTACCTGTTGTTTAAACTGCTATCGTATCCGGATGTCATCTTCACCCGACTGCAGCTGATGGATGAAATCTGGGGCATGGATTCCGAGACGGATGACCGGACCGTCAATGTCCACATCAACCGCCTGCGCGAACGGTTTGGCGACTGGCCGGATTTTGAAATCATCACCGTACGCGGTCTGGGCTACAAAGCCATCAAGCATCTATGAAGGTCAGGTTGCTCCAAAAGAAAGTCGCCGGCGTTCAGCAAAGACGCATTTCCAACGGGAAAAAGGTGCCCTCCCTGGTCTTGGCCCTGACTCTTTTTGTGTTTGGCATCCTGGTTGTGACAGTCCTGCTGATAGGCCTGGTTGCAGGTGCTCTGATTCATTTTGACCTGGTTTCATTCCGAGGCGAGGGCCATGGCGGATTGTTGAGCGGTCTATTGATGCTGCTGACCTTCAGTGTCGTCATTGGCACATCACTGGTGGCTATGCTCGGCCATGTGCCCCTGCGGCCGATCCGCAAACTTAAAAGGGCCATGCGCGAGGTGGCCAGCGGCAACTTTGCCATCCGGGTCAGCCCCTGTCCGGTCCCTGAACTCAACGAGCTGATCGATGATTTCAACACCATGGCCGAGGAGCTAGGCAGTGTCGAGGCCTTGCGCAAGGATTTCATCAACAATTTTTCCCATGAATTTCGCACCCCGATTGTTTCCATCAAAGGTTTTGCCAAGCTCCTGCGCACCGGTACCCTCAACGCGTCCGAACAAGCCGAGTACCTCGATATCATCATTGACGAATCCGACCGTCTGGTCCAGCTTTCGAGCACTGTCCTCGCCCTGTCCCGCCTGGAAAACCAATCCACAATGACTGGTCAGACCACCTTCTTGCTGGATGAGCAGATTCGCCGCTGCATCCTGCTCTTAGAATCCCAATGGCACAACAAGCAGCTCCAGGTCGATGTCGAGCTCGAACCGGTCGAATGCTTTGCCAACGACGAGCTGCTGCGCCAGGTCTGGCTCAACCTGATCGGTAATGCCATCAAATTCACGCCCCCCGGTGGACAGATACAGATCCGCAACACCCAGTCTGGCATTGTGACCATTTCCGATACTGGCATCGGCATGGACGAGCAGACCCGAGCCAGGATTTTCGAAAAATTCTACCAAGGCGACACCACACACGCGGTCAAGGGCAATGGCCTCGGCCTGGCTCTGGTGAAACGGATCCTCGATCTCTGCGGGGCCAGAATCGAAGTGAACAGCGAACCTGGCAAGGGGTCTTCTTTTACAGTCCTTTTGCCAGAAACCATATTGCATTCAGCTCTCGACCAAAATCCTGATCTGAATGAGGCTTGGTAACATAAAGCGCAGCACGCAAAAGCAATGGGGCATACTCACATGAATCTGCATGTTTTCACTGTCCGTGACCAGAAACAACTGGATATCTCGCTGGGCGATTATCAGGGCAAAGTGCCCTTGGAGCGTCAATGGCAAGGTCGTCAGCCCAATCCCACTATCACCGGCCTGGAACTGGCGCCTCATATCGAAGCACTGCTTTAAACTGTAAAGGTAAATTAAAATGTTCTTCATCGGGATCTTTGGCATCGATCACGCCAGCAAGGATCTGGGCACGGAAAACAACGTCACCTGCCCGGCTTGCGGGGCTTACACCCATTTCAAGTTGCGGAAAGAGTATGACTATTTCCACATCTTTTTCATTCCGGTCTTTCGCTGGCATGTCCGGGAAACAGCTCAGGCCTTTTGCTGTGGGGCCTTGCTGGAACGAGACGGTGATGGCTGGCGAGTCCTTGCCAAACGGACGAACATCTGTCCTTCGTGTGGCAGGCCGATCGATCCGGAAGCGGGCTTCAGATTTTGTCCCTGGTGCAGCCACCCCCTGCTTTGACGCGAACACACTAAAACCCTGAAAATCAGATCCTTTTATTCAATCTCATGGCCGGCCCCAAAGCCTTCGCCGACAACTTCGCGTGCTTCAAAGACAATCATGAAGGCTGACTGGTCGATCTCTTCGACGATGGCCTTGAGTTCAGGGACCTGTTTACTGGATAAAACGCACATCAGGACGTCCTTGGCATGTCCGGTGTACATGCCGCGGCCGGCGAGCGAGGTCACGCCGCGGCTTATTTCATGCAAGATCCGGGAAGCAATTTCCGTAGATTTATCGGACACGATGAGCGCTGTGCGGGTGTAGTCAAAGCCTTCGAGCAGAATATCCACCGCCTTGGAGGTCAGGAACATGGCGATAAAGGAATACATGGCCAAAAGGACGCTGGGCTCTGTAGAATTGCGGTAGAATACGACCGATGCCAGGACTATCGTGGCGTCGAGAATCATCAGGAACTGGCCGGTGCTGAAACCCGGATGCTTGCGTTTGATGACAAAAGCCAGGATATCCGTGCCGCCGGTGGTGAAACCGGAGCGGAAGATCAGGCCAGCCCCGATGCCAAACAAAACGCCACCAAAAACACAATAGAGCAGTGGATCTGGATGACCATTGATCAAAGGTCGGTTGATGTAGGACTCAAACCAGGGGGCCATGGTCGGGGCGGTCAGATCTATGACCACCGAATAGACCAGAGTCCCAATCAGGCTGCGCCAGGCAAAGGAACGACTAATCTTGGTAAATCCGAGGGCAAAGATAGGCACATTGAGCAGGATGACCAAAAAGCCCAGGGGGAGATGGACATTTGGAAGAGCCAGCTGGTACACGATCGTGGCGATGCCGGTGACCCCGCCCATGGTCAGGCGGATCGGCACGTAGAAGACATTGACCGCCATGGCAGAGATCAAAGAACCGAGAATCAGCTGGAGCAGGTCTTTGGCCGGCGGAATATAGCCTCTTTGCCGTAAACGCTTTTTACCCTTTTGTGCTGTTGTCATAGGTCTTTCCCCCCTGCTCTGGTTTATTGTAGCATCATTGCAGCTTTCTATGGTACAATATCAGGGCATCAGCACGCGCCGTGTCTGATCTGCAGCCGATCGCTGGTCCTGTGCGATGTGGCCCGTGAACCCCGTCAGGTCCGGAAGGAAGCAGCGGTAAGCGGTCAACCGCATGTGTTACAGCAAAGCCTGCGACGGCTGCAGGTCAGGCATGGCGAATTTATTTCCCCGGAGGTCCGTGCATGTCCTATCTGGCCCTCTATCGTGAATGGCGCCCCCGTACCTTTGATGAGGTTGTTGAGCAGAAACACGCGGTTTTTGCCCTGCGCCAGGCGGTGATCAGCCGCCAGATCGCCCACGCCTATCTTTTCAGCGGCACCCGCGGCACCGGCAAGACCACCCTGGCCAAGATTTTTTCGCGAGCCATCAATTGTCTCAATCCTCAGGACGGCAACCCCTGCAACCAGTGCGAGATCTGCCGCGGCGTTCTCGACGGTTCCCTGCTCGATGTGGTGGAGATGGACGCCGCTTCCAATAACAGTGTCGACAACATCCGGCGCATCACCGACGAAGTCAACTTCATGCCATCCAAAGCCAGATACAAGGTCTACATCATTGACGAAGTCCACATGCTCACACCCGGGGCCTTCAATGCCCTGCTCAAAACGCTGGAAGAACCTCCGGCTCACGCCGTTTTTATTCTGGCGACCACCGAGCCGCACCGTATTCCGGCGACGATTCTGTCTCGCTGCCAGCGCTATGATTTTCGCCGCATCCCAGTCGAGAGCATCACTGCCCGGCTGCGCGAGATTGCCACAGCTGACGGGATCACCATTGATGCCAGCGGTCTGGGAACCATCGCCTCTTTTTCTGACGGAGCGCTGCGCGATGCGATCAGCCTTTTAGATCAGGCACGCATGAGCTGCCAGGGGACCATTTCCAGGGATGATATTCTGGCTTTGGCTGGTCTGACGAAAGACGACGCCTTGCTGGAACTGGCCGATGCTCTGATCGGTGGTGCTGCAGCGGCAACTCTCGATCTGGTCGACAAACTGGTGATGGCTGGCCGGGACATGGCCCGCCTGATTCCCGATCTGGCCCAGTTGTTTCGCAATCTCCTGGTCTGCCAAGTCTCGGACCATCCGGAACGCCTGATCCAAACGACGGCTGATGGCCTGGCCCAGATGAACCGTCTGGCCCAGATCGCCTCCCAGAACCAGCTGATGGCCTGGATCAAGGGGCTTTCCAGCCTGTCTGGCGACCTGCGCTGGGCATCTGACACCCGCACAATCTTGGAAGTTGGCCTGCTGCGCCTGGTCAGTGAAACGACGACCGGTGACACGACGCCGCCAGTGGCCAGGGATTTGAGGCAAACACACCCTGTAAAAGTGGCACCCGCGGTTTCAGCGTCACAAGCGGTCAGCCGTCCTGCTGAACCAGTCACACCGGTGGCAACAAAGTCAGAGCCGATATCGGCAGAAAAGCCGGCGCCAACCGCTGTGATCGAACCTGCGCAGTCCCAGCCGCCGGAAACTGACGAGTACCCGCCTTTCGGCGACGAAGTGTCAGCCTCACCGTCCAGCCAGGAAGCTGGCGCAGCGCCGGCACCAGGCTTTGATGCTGCCGAGCTTTGGCAGCAGGTCTTGGGCAAGCTTGGAGACAACGGGCAAATGACCCTGTTCTTGTTTGGCCGGGCCGCCAAGGTCCAGTTAACAGATGCAACCACTTTGCAGCTCGAGTTTGCCAGAAAAGACCAAGTGCATTATGATGAATTCCGTTCGGCCAGCGCCCTCAAGATTCTGCGCGACATTCTGCAGGGCTTGACCGGACAGGTGTTTGCAGTCGACGTGATCCTGGAAGGACAAGCCAATCCGGAAAACCCAGGCCAGGCAGAGGGGCAACCCTTAGGGGATACCCCACCGGAATGGATCAGTAAATTACAGCATTCAGCCGAGACATTCGGCATTCCAATGACCATGGAGGATTGAAGACAATGGCAAAAGGACCTCGCGGTGGATTTCCCGGCGGCATGGGTGGTGGCATGGGTAACATGAACCAGCTCATGCAGCAAGCCCAGCGCATGCAGCGCGAAATGGAAAAAGCCCAGGAAGAAATCGCAACCCTTATGGTAGATGCGACTGCAGGCGGCGGTGTCGTCAAAGTCACGGTCAACGGCCAGAAGCAGGTGCAAAGCCTGGTGATAGATCCGGCGGCCGTCGATCCTGAAGATGTCGAGATGCTTCAGGACCTGGTCATGGTCGCCGTCAATGAAGCCCTGCGCAAAATGGAAGAACTATCCGAGCAGAAGATGGCCAAAGTAACCGGCGGCGCTCGGATGCCCTTCTAAACCACCAGATGGCCCGTTATTCACCTACGATCGCCCGCCTGATCGCTGAACTAGGTAAATTACCAGGCATTGGCAGTAAATCTGCCCAACGCCTGGCTTTTCATTTGCTGGCTCAGCCCCAGGATCGAGTGGAGGCCTTAGCCGAAGCGATTCTCGAAGCCAGGCGTACGACCCGGTTGTGTTCTGTTTGCTGCAATCTGACCGACCAGGACCCCTGTGATATTTGTGCCTCGCCCGGACGCGACCGTACGGTCATCTGCGTGGTGGAAAATCCGCGCGATGTAGCCGCCATGGAACGTATCCGTGAATATAAAGGCCTCTATCACGTCTTGCACGGGGTCATTTCGCCCCTGCAAAACATCGGGCCGGAGCAGATTCGCCTGCGCGAGCTTTTAGCCCGCCTGCGCTCCGATGAAACCATCACGGAAGTCATCCTGGCCACCAACCCCACTGTCGAAGGGGAAGCAACAGCCCTTTACATCGCCCGGCTTTTAAAACCAGCCAATATCCGCACGACCCGGATTGCCCATGGCATCCCAATGGGTGGTGACCTGGAGTATGCCGATGAAGTCACCCTGGCCCGGGCCATGGAAGGGCGGCGCGAGATCTGAGCAAACGCTCGTCACCGCCAACAGCCACGTTAAAATCGTAATATTTTTCACTTAAAATCTTGTAGTGGTGCGTTTTCAATCAGTTTTTATGCTATAATTTCACAAAACACGGTCGTTGCAAGACGGCCCTTTTTTTGACATTTTTTCTATAAGGAGACGAAAGCCCATGACGAGATACATTCTGCAGCGGGCGATCGCGATGATCCTGACGCTCTTCGCGATTTCGACGATCACGTTTTTCCTGATGCATGCAATCCCCGGTGGCCCTTTCACCCGCGAGAAACCGCTTGAGCCAGCGATCATTGCCGCCCTGAACGAGAAATACCATCTCGATGATCCCTTGTTCAAACAGTACACCGACTATATGGGTGACCTCCTCCACGGCGATTTCGGCCCTTCGTTCAAATTCCGCGGCCGCACCGTCAATGAGCTGATTGGTGCGGGTTTCCCGATCACAGCCAAGATCGGTATCCTTGCTGTTCTGGTCACGGTGATCTTCAGTGTCCCGATGGGGATCATCTCTGCACTTAAACAGAACAAGTGGCAGGATTACTCCTTCATGTTCCTGGCCACGCTCGGTGTCACCGTGCCAGGTTTTGTGCTCGCTTCTGTTTTGATCTATATCTTCTGTGTCAAGCTTGGCTGGTTTCCGGTCATCTGGACCACTGATGCGACGGGTTGGTTATCCATTTCGCAGTATGTTCTGCCTATTATCGCCCTGTCTGGTTATTCGATGTCGTTCATCACGCGCCTGATGCGGTCGAGCATGCTTGATGTCATCGGCCAGGACTACATCCGTACCGCCCGGGCCAAAGGGCTGTCCGAGATGCGGGTCATCATGGAGCACGCTCTGAAAAACGCCATCCTGCCGGTTGTCACCTACCTCGGCCCGACGATTGCCGCCCTCGTGACTGGCAGCTTTGTCATCGAAAAAATGTTCACCATTCCGGGCATCGGCTACCAGTATGTTGACAGCATTGGTAACCGTGACTACACCATGATCATGGGCTCCACCATTTTCTACGCCGCCATCCTGATCATCTTGAACTTCGTGGTCGATATCATCTATGGTTTTATCGACCCCCGGATCAAGATTGGCAATATCAAGGAGGCTTGAAGCGATGGAACTCAATCAAGACCTGTTTACTCCCATCCAGGAAAGCGAACGGATCAGTGCCGGCATTGTCCGGCCTAGTGTCACTTACTGGCAGGATGCCTGGCGCCGTTTCCGCCGCCACAAGCCTGCCCTCGTCGCTGCGGCGGTCATCCTGGTCATCATTCTGGGCGCTATCATTATCCCATTCTTTTATCCCTACACCTATGACCAGCAGATCCGGACAGCCCGCAATCTGGCGCCCAACCTGCAGCATCTTTTTGGTACCGACAAACTCGGCCGCGACCTCTTCATCCGCACCGTCTACGGCGCGCGTATTTCCTTGTCAATCGGCATTGTCGCCAGCATCATCAACCTGACCATCGGCGTCATCTACGGCGGTATTTCCGGCTACATCGGTGGCAGCGTCGACAACTTCATGATGCGCATCGTCGACATCCTCTACAGCATTCCCTTGATCTTGTACGTCATCTTGCTCAAAGTCGTCTTTCAGGACTCTATCAAGGCTGCCTTTGAGACCACGTTTCTGCGCCACCTGAAATACCTCGGTCCAGAACTGATCCTGATCTACGTCGTGCTCGGTTCAGTCTACTGGGTCGGCATGGCCCGGATGGTCCGCGGCCAGATCCTTTCGATCAAAAATAACGAATACGTCCTGGCCGCGCGCTCGATGGGCGCTTCCGGCTGGCGGATCATTATGCGCCATCTTGTTCCCAATACCATCGGTCAGATCATCGTCACGGTCTCGATGTCGATCCCTGGTGCCATTTTTACTGAATCATTCCTCAGCTTTATCGGCATTGGCGTTTCGGCCCCGATGGCCAGCTGGGGTTCTCTGGCCAGTGACGCTTACAAAGGACTGGCCAGCTATCCTTACCTCCTGTTTTTCCCAGCTTTGGCCATTTCGGTAACCGTCCTGGCCTTCAATATCATGGGTGATGGCTTGCGTGACGCGCTTGATCCGCGGATGAGAAAGTGAGGCAGCGCACGTGAACGGCAAACCGATGGATTCAAACAAACCAGCAGCCGAAATCTTATTGGATATTCGCCAGCTTGAAACTACCTTTTTCACCCATGTCGGACCGGTTCAGGCCGTGCGCGGTGTCGATCTGACTGTCGAGCGAGGCGAAGCCGTCGGCATCGTCGGCGAATCCGGCTGTGGCAAAAGTGTCATGTCGATGTCGATCATGGGTCTGGTCGCCAATCCTGGCAAAATCGTTGGCGGCGAGATTCTTTTCAACGGCCAGGACCTGGCCAAGATGGCCGACAAGGACCTGCGCAAAATCCGCGGCAACAAAATCGCGATGATATTTCAGGATCCGATGACCTCGCTCAACCCAGTTAAAAAGATCGGCAGCCAGATCACAGAAGTGTTGCACCTGCATCAGAACATTTCCCGGGAAGATGCCCGCAATCGGGCGATCGAATTGCTCAACCTGGTCGGTATCCCCAGCCCGGAGAGCCGGCTCGACCAGTATCCCTTCGAATTTTCCGGTGGCATGCGTCAGCGTGTCATGATCGCGATGTCCCTGGCCTGCGATCCGGACTTACTGATTGCCGATGAACCGACGACGGCTCTCGACGTCACCATTCAGGCTCAGATCCTCGAGCTGATGAGTGACCTTAGAAATAAGATCAACAGTTCGATCATCTTGATTACCCATGATCTCGGCGTCGTAGCCAACCTGTGCGACAGCATCCGGGTCATGTATGCCGGTAAAATTGTCGAGGAAGGCAAGACGCGCGATATTTTCTATGAGCCGCGCCACCCTTACACCTGGGGCCTTCTCAATTCGATCCCCAAGATCACTGTCGAGGGCAAGGAACGCCTGATACCGATTGACGGCCAGCCCCCGGATCTTTTGAAACCACCGGTTGGTTGTGCCTTCGCGGAACGCTGCCCCCATGTTATGACGATTTGCCAGCAACAGCAGCCACCGCTGATCAAAGCGGGGCAGGGACATGAGCATCGTTCGGCCTGCTGGCTCAACCATGCCCAGGCTGGGGCAATTGCTGCTCCACTGTTTGCTGCCAAGACGCAACAAGCCAAACTGGAGGGTCAGGTATGAATGCACAAGATAGCACAGGCACGGACAAGCGCGAAGTCTTGCTTGAAGTCCAGAACCTCAAGAAATATTTCAATGTTAGCCGTGGCTTAGGCCGCACAGGCAAACTCAAAGCAGTTGATGATGTTTCATTCCAGATTTTCAAAGGTGAAACCTTCGGTCTGGTCGGAGAATCTGGCTGTGGCAAGACCACGATCGGCCGCACAATCGCTCGTCTGTACAAGCCTACTGCCGGCCAGATCAAGATCGGCGGCACAGAAATTTCCCATCTTAACCAGAAGCAGTTGCGACCTTTCCGTCGCAAGATGCAGGTTATCTTCCAGGATCCCTATGCCTCGCTCAACCCGCGCATGACGGTCGGCGACATCGTCGGCGAGCCACTCGACATTCACAAAATTGCCGTCGGGCCGCAGCGGCAGCAAAAAATCTATGACCTGCTGGAAAGCGTTGGTTTGACCAAGGAACACGCCAACCGTTTCCCGCACGAATTCTCCGGTGGCCAGCGCCAGCGCATCGGTATCGCCCGCGCCTTGGCCCTGGAGCCTGAACTGATCATCTGCGACGAGCCGATCTCAGCCCTCGACGTCTCAATCCAGGCGCAGGTCATCAACCTGCTCGAAGACCTGCAGAAGGACAAAGGCCTGACATACCTGTTCATTGCCCACGACCTGTCGATGGTTCAGCACATCTCGCACCGCATTGGGGTCATGTACTTGGGACATCTGGTCGAACTGGCGGAGAGCCGCACGCTCTATGATGATCCACTTCATCCCTACACCCAGGCTCTTCTGTCGGCCATCCCTGTGCCGGATCCTGACGAAACCTCCCGGCGTAAGCGGATCATCCTCGAAGGTGACGTCCCCACGCCGATTGATCCGCCAGATGGCTGCCCGTTTGTGACACGCTGCCCGAAAGCCATGCCGATTTGTAAAGAAAAACGCCCGCCGATGATCGAAACCAAGCCAGGACACTTTGTTGCCTGTTTTGCCGTCAATGGTGATGATAGCAAGAACTAGAGTGCACCGGGAACGGTTGCAAAGGCTTTTCAGCCAGGATCTTTTCGACCTCTTTTGTTCCTTCCAGATAGGCAAAATTGTATCTTGCCGGCAGGGTAAACACATAGGCATCATTGCGGCCAAACTCCTGTGGGGGGATCGGGGCAGCACTGACACTCAACGTTTCCTGGTCGATTTGATCCCACTGATCTAGTGTAAACACCATGACAGGTATGTCTTGGTAGGGTTTCGTTTCGCTCCAGAGCGGATGACGAATCAAAAGCAAAGGCCCCTGTTCCGTCACTTCCCCACTGTGTGGGCCTTCGAGTGCATAACCTCGCCATTGATCCTGGACAATGGTGTAATTCTGCCAGGTATCGGGCAGAAAAAACTCAAAGCCGAATTCAAAGTTACAATAACTCAGTGCATCAGATGTGTTTGATGTCTTAGGTTCTGTGTCGGATGGAACAGATGACGTCGTCTGGTTCGTCAGTCTAGATGAGGCCACCGGACTGGTTGTCGTGGCGGGTGATGTCATAGTCCCGCAACCTGTTACCAACAGGGTCGCCAGCCCAAGACAGAGCAGAAGGAACGCAAATAAATTGACCTGTTGATAGCTTTTCACACGTCTCACCTGCCTCTTTCAACTGATCGCTGGCTCATTTTCCTGTCCTTTGGACGGGGCGGGGCCTTCAAGGTTCCCGGATTATGGCCAGGTTTTCAGCGAAAGGTGGCCGAATAACGCCGCGTTCGGTCACGATCGCGGTGATGTTTTCCGCCGGCGTAACGTCAAAGCTCGGGTTATAGGTTTTCACCCCGGCCGGGGCGATCCGCTCGCCATGGATCACGGTGATTTCTGCGCCACTGCGTTCCTCAATCGGGATGTCCTGGCCGGTTGGACAGCCCCAGTCGATGGTCGGTGTCGGGGCTGCGATGTAAAACGGAATCTGGAAATGGCGGGCCAGGATCGAAAGGCCAAAGGTGCCAATCTTATTGGCAGTGTCGCCATTGGCGGCAATCCGGTCGCATCCGACAATGACCGCCTGGATCTTTCTCTGAGCCATGACGACAGCAGCCATATTGTCGCTGATCAAGGTCGCATCGATCCCTGCCTGAACCAGTTCAAAGGCGGTCAGGCGGGCACCTTGCAATCGGGGCCGGGTTTCATCGACAAAGGCTTTGAGCTCGATGCCCTGTTCCTGGGCGACGTAAAACACTGACAGGGCAGTGCCGTAGCCTGCTGTGGCTAGAGCACCCGCATTGCAGTGGGTCAGAATCGTATCGCCTGCTTGGACCAATGAGAGCAGGTTGGAACCGATTGCCCGGTTTATGGCGATGTCTTCCTGATGGATCGCGATTGCCTCTTGTTCGAGTACGGTCAGGATCTGGTCGACTGGCAGGTCGCTTCGTGATCGAGCCTTGGCCAACATCCGGTCGATTGCCCAGCTGAGATTGACCGCTGTCGGTCGCGCCTGAGCCAGCATGGCGCCTTCTTTCTCCACAGCAGCAAGGAATGAATGGAAGTTGCTGGAAGGCGCCTGGCGGGCTGCCAGGACCATGCCGTAGGCAGCTGCGACACCGATGGCTGGTGCTCCGCGTACAATCATGTCGCGAATGGCATCATGGACTTGTTTGGCAGTGTTCAGCACCCGATAGACGATTTCACGAGGCAGCAATGTCTGGTCGAGCAATACCAGCAAGCCATCCTGCCATTCCAACGTGTTAATGGGTTCCGCTCTCATTTCGGATTCCATGTGGTGATCTCCTGTCTTTGGCTCTTCAAAAGAAGGTATAGCTTGATTGTACCTGATATTGGACCCAATCGATGGATGTTTTTGGACCTCTCTTTTTTCTTCATCCGTTAATAGGTCCTGATAAAGACGGGTATTCCATACCAGATATCGATAGGATCCGCCCCTATGCCGGAATCGATTGATGTCATGATTGAATTCCGTGTGCTGCCCATCATCGATGATCTCTCGAATGGTCTGTTCAAGTTTGCCGGCATCCTCTGGGTGAGCCAGTGATCCTCCTTGTCATACGCCCTCTGGGCTGTCCTCGCACATTCCATATTTGTAGCCTTCCGTGATGTTGGTCTGGCATTTCCTCAGTGCGTCATGCGCACGTCGTTAGTGAAGCACCATGCGTGGCGCAACTTGAAAAGGGACCGCCTCTGCTGAAGCGGTCCCCGATATGGTTTTCTCTGAATCTGCATGGAGTCTGCCGGTACATAAGCGGCTGGCTGGTTCAGAAGCTCTTACGGGGTCTTGTAGCCGATTTCATTGATCAGCGCTTTGGCTTCGGCTACGTCAGTGGCATAGTCGCCACTGCCAAAGTAGTTGCCACCGTTTTCACGGAAATCGCCGCCGTCTGCGTCTGCCATGCCGTTCGGAACGAACGCATAAGCTGGCAGGGCATTGTTCTGGGCCACTTCGATGACATAGTCGCGGTCGATGGACAGAGCGAGGGCTTTCCGGAATTTCGGATCCTGGAGGATCTCCGGGTTGCCTTCACGCGGCTGGACTTCGACACTAAAGAAATAGGTGCCGATGATCGGCTCGACATTGTACTGGCCGGTCGCTTTCATCGCATCTGTTTCTTCGGCTGGGAAGGATTCGGCGATATCAAGCTCTCCGGTCTTGAAAGCCGACAGGGCTGCTGCGTCATCGTCGGTCAGTTTGAAGATGAGCTTAGTGCCAGGCAGGCTAGCCGCATCAAAGTACTTGTCGTTCTTTTCCATGACAATTTCATTCTTGATTTCGAACTTGGTCAGTTTGTATGGGCCGTTCGAGATCAGGGTAGCCGGGTCATTGGCCCAGGCGTCCGGATTCTTGGAAACGACGTCTTCACGAACCGGGAAGAGGGTCGGGAAAGCAGTTAGCTGAGTAAAATAGGGGGTTGCTGCCTCGAGCGTGACTTCGAGGGTCTTGTCATCAATGGCCTTGACGCCAAGTTCTTCCACCGGGACTTCGCCCGCGTTAATCTTGGCAGCGTTCTTGACATAGTAGACCTGGTAGGCGTACTCAGAACCAGTGGCCGGGTCGAGGGCCCGTTTCCAGGCATAAATGAAATCGTCAGCCGTGACAGGCTTGCCATCAGTCCAGACGGCGTCATCACGCAGGTGGAAGGTCCAGACGAGGCCATCTTCGCTGATGTCCCACTTCTCGGCAACACCAGGGACGATCTCATTCTTCTCATTTTTCATAGTCAGGCCGACGAACAGGTGCTGGATGGTGACTGCACCGTCGGTGGCATTGTTCAGCTGCGGGTCCAAGGTAGCCGGTGTGGCACCGAGGTGGTAGTAGATCGGCTCGCCGCCGTCTTTGGTGGCCCAAGTGAACATCATGTGGCCGAGCAGGGCGTCATGAACGTAGTTCTTGACCTTGCCATTGTCGAGCCAGACATTGGTGTAGTAGTAGATCGGGATAACCGGCATATCTTCCATCAGGATCTTCTCAGCGTCATGCATGGCCTGCATGCGGACAGCTGGATCATTGGAAGATTTCGCAGTGGCGATCAACTGGTCGAACGCAGGATTTTTCCAGTCAGCGTCGTTCTGGCCGCTCTCCGAAACCCACATGTCGAGGAAGGTCATCGGATCGGTGTAGTCACCCAGCCAGCCATGGCGGGCAATCTGGTAATTCCCGCTGTTACGGGTTTCCTGGAAGACGGCCCATTCAGAGTTCTCCAAGGTGACGTCGAGGCCGAGGGATTCTTTCCACATGGCCTGGACGGCTTCGGCGATGACCTGGTGGCCAGTGCTGGTGTTATAGATCAGCTTGAGTGTAGGGAGGTCTTTAAGAGGGGCAGTGGTTGCAGCAGTGGTCTCACCAGGAGCTGTTGGCGTGGCAGCGGTGGTAGCTTGGCCTCCGCAGGCGGTGGCCAGCAAGACCAGGGCAAGCAACAGGCTCATGATTGTGATCAGTCTTTTGTTCATGGTGCTTCCTCCTTGAGTTCAATGACGATGATGGCGCGTCGACCATTGTTCACCAAAAGCCCGCGCGCCATTCAATCTTGCTACCATGTTAACACTCTGGACACACTCGTTCAAGAAAAGATTCGAAAGCATTCAGAAAAAATCAATAAAAAAGACAGTCACTCATCTTCCAATCAGTTACTGTCTCCTGGTTCATGTTCCATGTTCTATTTTATCTGGTTTATCTGGAATGGTCGGATGCTCAAGGATCATCGAACAAGATTTCATTGGGCCGGACCATGCCTAGCTTCTCGCGGGCGATCCGTTCAATGTAGGCATCTGAGTCGACCTGGTTCTTCAGTGCCAGAAGATCCTCGTGGCGGTGCTCAGCGATTGCCTGAGCTTGCAAAAGTTCAGTTCTGCGGGCGGTCATGCGGGCAAATTGGTCTTCCTGTTGGAAATAGATGGCGACGGCAGAAGCGACGGCCAAGACAAACAACAGGCCCAACATGATGCGGACAACCAGCTGGTGTCCGGCCACATGGTGCACAGGATGACGATGAGGGTGCGGGTATCCCGTGGATCGAGCCATATGCACAGTCCTTTCCGCAAAATGATATAGCTTATTGTACCTTTTAACGTGTCAATCCGGCAATGTGGTTATCTTACGTTCTGGTTACTCTTTCAGAGCGTCGCCAGCCTCGAGAATCTCAAACAACTCACCGGCTTCATTTTTACGAACGGTTTCCTTGACTGCCAGGACTCGGATCCGGCTCAATCCAGAGCCAAAGGCGATTTCAATGATGTCGCCCGGTTTGATGTCCGTGCTCGGCTTGGCCGTTTTGCCATTGACACTGACTCGACCAGCGGCGCTGACCTCGTTGGCGATGGTCCGGCGTTTGATCACGCGGGCTACTTTGAGATATTTATCGAGTCTCATGACACAGGCTCCTTTTCCCCGGCCTTAGCTGCCTCCCACAAGGCATCGAGCTCTTCCAGGGACAACTCATCCAGGTCCTTGCCATCTTCTTCAGCCAGGATCTCCATCTCCGTGAAGCGGCGGATGAACTTGTCCGTCGTCTGGGTCAGGGCGATTTCCGGCTGGGATTTGAGATGGCGGGCATAATTGACAACGGCAAACAACAAGTCACCGACTTCGGCCGTGACCGCCCGACCAGCCTGCTCAGTCGTGATCTGATCTTGCTCTAACAGGGCCCGGGTTTTTGCAAGGATCTCTTGGATCTCATCCAGTTCCTCGAGGATTTTTGCCTTCGGCCCGTCCGAATTGTCCCAGTCAAAGCCAACCTGAGCTGCTTTCTGCTGAACTTTGAAAGCGCGCTGCAGGGCCGGCAGCGAACGTGGCACGTCGACCAGGACCTGGGACTGGCTTTCGAAGCCTTTTTCCTTGAGCTTGTTCTTCTCCCAGGTGTCGAGCACCGCTTCAGGTGTATCTGCCTGATCCTGGCCAAACAAATGCGTATGGCGCGAGACCAGTTTGCGGCAAATATTGGAAACCACCGTGTCAAAGTCAAATGCATTCTGCTCACTGGCCATCTGAGCATGGAAGACAACCTGCATCAGGACATCCCCCAGTTCGTCAGCCATCTGGGCAGGATCGCCGCTTTCGATAGCGTCGATCGTCTCATACGCTTCTTCGAGCAAGTTCTTCTTGATCGAATCATGGGTCTGAGCCTTGTCCCAGGGACAGCCATTTTCACTGCGCAAAAACGCCATGATCGTACACAGTTCTGTGATGGTGTAGTGATCTTTGACCGTGAAAGTCTCGGATGTCAAATCAAAGGGTAAGGTCAACTCTGTGTCAGTTGCCATATGCGTTCCTCTCATTCAATCCAGCGGATCTGGAAGCGGTCAAATGCAATCGGCTCGGTAAACTGGCCGTCAAAAAACAAGGTTTGGTGAAAGCGGGCAAACTCGCGGGTGTTTTTCTCCAGCCAGAGCGGGATCGGCACTTCCAGCCCATGGCAAAGATCCACCAGGCATTTCTCCAAGTTCCTGGTAAATGTCAGGTCTGGATTATGGAACTCGACTTCCTGTGAACGCAGCATCAGATTGCCACGAAATAACTTGCCTTCGAGTTTGATGGGTTTGCCCTCCGTCATTTTGCTGGTAGCATTATATCATACGAAACTTGCGGAGGATTATGAAACCATGAGCATCCTGATCGTCAAAAGCCAGTCTCACAACCCCTTTTTCAACCTCGCCCTGGAGGATTTTCTGCTGCAGCAAATGGCTGGCGTCCAGAAAGACACCCTGCAGGCGATTCTCTATCTGTGGCAAAACGAAAACACCGTCGTGATCGGACGCAACCAAAATGCTTGGGCCGAGTGCAAAACTGAACTGCTCGAAGCCGAAGGCGGGCGTCTGGCCCGGCGGACGACGGGCGGCGGTGCGGTTTTCCACGATCTGGGCAACCTCAATTTTTCGTTTTTGATGCCTCAGGCTGATTTTGATATTGGACGCAATTTCCAGATGATCGTCGACACCGTCCGCCGGGCAGGTGTCCCTGCCGAACGTTCCGGACGTAACGATATCCTGGCTGATGGACTGAAATTTTCCGGTAATGCCTTCCGGATCGATCGCGGCGTCGGCTTGCACCATGGCACATTGCTGATATCTTCGGCTTTTGAACGAGTTGGCCGCTACCTTACGGTTGCTCCGGCCAAAATGCAAGCCCGCGGCGTCGCTTCTGTCCGGTCAAGGGTCACCAACCTCAACGCCTTCCGGCCCGACCTGGATGTCGCCTACTGGATGGACCGGCTGGAGGAGGTTTTTCTGGAGACCCAAACTGGATCGGGGACCACGGGGATTATTAAAGCCTCCACCCAACAGCCTGCCGATGTCCTGAAGGCATCGGATCTCGATTTTCGCCAGAACTTACTGTTGCAAAATCTCGAAGAAAAATTTGCCTCCTGGGACTGGCGGTTCGGTGAAACGTTGCGCTTCGACGCGGAATTAGACGAGCATCTGGGCTGGGGCCATATCCGGCTGGGGTTCAAAGTCGAACAGGGCCATATCAGCACCATCCGTTTCTATTCCGATGCGCTGGACAGTGACTGGATCGCCCATATGGAGCATTCTCTGCTGAATCTGCCCTTCCGCTCAGCCATTCTGGCTCAGGCGATAACGGCGAGCAAAAACATGCCTGGCGGATTTGGGGTCAGCCGGGCGCAGATGGCCCAGGATCTGGCTGACTTGATTGGAAGCCAAGGTTGGTAAATTGGTAACCAGAGACAGCTGTGCGTGCACAGCTGTCTCTGGGACAAAAGGAATTGCTGCCAAAGCGGGGCCACAGTCTCTTTTTTTAAAACATGGATCGTTTTTGTTCTCAGTTCATGCGCTGGCCGGTCATGGCACGCATCGTGGTCTGGTTTTGCTCGAGCCAGGCGTTGATTTTTTCGCTTTCCTCAGACCGTTTGACCTTGAGAGTGGTGGTCTTGATCAATTCTTCAGTCGTCCAGACAAAATTGCGAACCGCTTTGTAGACGGGCATATCCTTATTTACGAGTTTGAGTTGTTCGGTCAGATAGGTGCTGATTTTTTCCGCATCGCCAGCCAGGCCTTCGGGCAGCAATTCGTCGCTGACCATGATCTTGGCACAGATGTCCACAGTATCTCGGTTAAGCTCATGCCCCCAGACGATCGACTCCTTGACGCCAGGGATCCGGTTGACAACAAACTCAATTTCTTCCGGGAACGCTTTTTTCCCATTGGGCAGGACAATCATCGACTTTTTCCGGCCTGTAATGAAAATGCAGCCCTGCTTGTCGAGATAACCAATATCTCCGGTCCGGACCCATCCATCTGCGGTCAGAACCTCAGCTGTGGCTTCCGGATTTTCGTAGTAACCGATCATATTGCTGGGGCTTCTGGCAAGGATCTCTCCAATGGTACCAGGCTCATCGCTATCCGCATCAATGGCAACCTCGATCGTAGCCAACGGGTTGCCGACACTGCCATAGACATTGACAAAATAGTTGTTGCAGGAAATGACCGGCGATGTCTCCGTTAAACCATAGCCTGCCCAGAAATCAATCCCGATGTCGTTGAAAAAGGCTGTGATTTCCTTGTCGATGGCAGCGGCACCGCTGATGCACAGCGATAACTCGCCACCCACGCCCTCATGGATCTGGTGGAACGTTTTTTTGCGGATATCGATCCCCGCTTTGCGCAAGAGCCGGGCAACCACGCGCAATTTGTTGACCAAGGCCAGCTTACCGGACTTGACAAGTTTTTTCTGCACCGCGTGGTGGATGTTTTCAAACAAGAGCGGCACAGCCAGGATGATGTTGATTTTCCATTCCTTCATGTTGTCGACAAGGTAGCGCAAGCCATCCGTGAAGCAGATGTTGATCCCATAGCCGAGCATCACGTACATGCCCACTGTGTTTTCAAAGGTATGATGCAGAGGAAGGACTGACAAAGCCCTTTGCCCCGCCTTGATTTTAATCGTCGACATGACTGCGAAAACGTTATGTGTGATGTTGTGATGGCAGAGCATGACGCCCTTGGACATGGCTGTCGTGCCGGATGTGAACAAAAGTGAGGACATCTTTTCCGGAACAATCACGGCATCGACAAACGAACGATCCCCCGCAGCCAGAGCTGCGCGACCAGTGGCCCGGACCTGTTCCATGTCGGTGAAACGATTATCTGACTGGACTAGGTCCGGCTCGATCACATCCGCTTTCATGCAGATCATGCTCCGCATTTGCGGTACCGCTTTCGCGACCGCTTTGGCGATTTCATGATGCTTGGGATGGTAAATAAAAGCAACTGCCTGGCCGCGGATCGTCAAGTTGATAACTTCGGAAACCGGAAGTTGCTTGTCCAGCGGCACCGTGATCCCGACGCCATTGATAATCGCCGTGTTGGCGATGGCCCATTCGTAGCTGTTTTCACCAACCACTACCAGATGCTCACCCGCAAAGCCCATGGCCATCAAGCCCGTGCCCATTTCATCAATCGCCTGGCCAAACTCACGGTAGGTCCGGACCACATCCGGGCCGCCGGGTTTGTCATGATAGCGATAGGCTGGTGTATCACCGTACTGTTCCACACTGTAGTGGATCAGATCGCGCAGAGTCTCGAAACGAGGGACTTGATAATAAGTTTTGCCCATCACCGTTTGCATGTCAGGTTCCTCCCACTCGACTGATCAATTCGCCACGACTTGCATCCAGCAACCGTCCCCAACGATACTTTGAATGTCAAATATTTTTATTAGCATAGCAAAATATCGAGAG
>DIFN01000046.1:0-13595 GCA_002419145.1 Mageeibacillus sp. UBA5747
ATGGCGCAAACCAAAATCCTGGTCACGGGCGCGAACGGCTATATCGGACAACATGTGGTCGCACATTTGCTGGAGCAGCCAGACAACCAGGTCATCGCGGTCGATCTGGCCAATACAGGCATCGATTCCCGAGCCGAGTTTTTTGCTGTCGATATTTTCAGTGGTGACCCGGATTTGTTTACACGTCTCAACTCGCCGGATGTCTGCATCCATCTCGCCTGGCGCGATGGGTTCAATCACCGCAGCGAATACCATATCCAGTCGATCCCACAGCATTTTACGTTCCTTCGCACACTGCTGGCCGGTGGCCTCAAGCAACTGGCCGTAATGGGCTCAATGCACGAGGTCGGCTATCACGAAGGCATGATCTCGGAGCAGACGCCCTGCAATCCATCGTCTTACTACGGCATTGGCAAAAACACCCTGCGCCAGGCGTGCATGCTGCTGGCCAAAGAATATGGCATCACGTTGCAGTGGCTGCGCGCGTATTACCTCTACGGGGACGATCTGAAGAACCATTCGGTATTCACAAAACTGGCCGAAGCAGCAGCCCGCGGTGATCGGATATTTCCGTTTACCAGCGGCCTCAACCAGTACGATTTCCAGACCATTGATGAACTGGCGCAGCAAATCGCCGCTGTGGTCCAGCAGACAGCGGTTAAGGGTATCATCGAATGCTGCTCAGGTCAGCCGGTGCGTTTAAAAGACAAAGTTGAGGAATACATCTCGGCCAATGGCTACGAGATTGAGCTGGCCTATGGCGCTTTTCCGGATCGGCCGTATGATTCACCGGCAATTTGGGGTGACCCGACCAAGATTAAGCAGGTTATGGCGTCAGCTGCACACGCAGGGTGATACGGATTGCGGCAAGTGCCGTGGTTATTTAACCTGCATCTCCAGCGCGATCTCCAGCACTTTCCCCATATCGGACACAGCAATCTTATACTGCGGATCGGTGGTTTCAAACCAGTCGATGCCGTCTTTGCGCTGGCCATTAGCGGGCAGGATGTCCAGTGCTTGCTCATCGAGCGTGACGGTCAGATCCCGGATCGCCACTTGCGAGCCTTCGATCGGATCGAAGCGGATGGCCTTGGTTCCTTGTGGAATAGCCAAGCGATAGGTGGCCATTCTGCCATCCATGTCGGGTGCGATGTAGATGACGTTGCTCTCCGCAAGGCCCTGGCCGAAGTCGATGTAGAATTTGGCTGGCATCCGGGCCCGGTCAGCGATCGTCCGCTGAGCGGCGGCTTTTTCAATGGCTGAGCGGCGTGCTTTCGGGCCGACCAGCCGCTCGCGATGATATGGGAGATTGATCGTGTTACCAGAGATCCGGTGGGGGAGCCAGAGGAAATAATCATTGCTCCAATTGTTGGCGTAATACAAGTCGTAGTGGAATCGTTCTTTCCAGCAGCTATAGGTGAAGCTGAGTTGGTCACGCTGGCTGCCCGAGGTGAATTCGTCCCACCAGCGGTCCATGACGCGGATGACAGCCGGGTCATGATGGCGGCGGTAGATGAAGCTGCCGACGATCAGGCCGAGGTCGGGGGGCATGCCTTCGCGCTGGTAGCGTTCGATCTGGTTTTGCATGACGGTGAGGTCATCACGCTGGCTCTCGCGGCAGGCCTGGTATTCCTGGTAGACGCAGTCGCGCTCGCCGTGCTTGACACAGAGCATCGGGCTGGTCCGGGCATAGGTCTCAACATAGGTGTTGACATCGCCGATCAGCAACAGGTTGCCGTCGATGTAGAGGCTGGCGTCATAGTCCAGCAGGTAGAGGTGGGGCAAGATCTTGGGTCGGCGCGAGAGGCGGGCAGGTGAGAGCTTGTCTTCCTGAATCAGCTTGACGGTCCAGAAATCAGACCGCAGGTTTGGATCGTCGGTGAAACAGATGTAATCACAGTTTACACTGCGCGTGAGGGGCTCCTGGAGCTGGTCGTAGCCGCCGAAAATAGCGGTGTAGACCACCAGGTTTTTTCTTTCCGGCTGCTTGCGGCCAAAAAACATACGATTGCCAGCTCAGGGGATGTCGCAGTAGGGCACGGTGTCGAGGAGGTTGCGGATCTTTTCAGTCGGGTCGAGGAGCTTGGACAGGGAAGCGTCGTGGTTGATCGCGTCGATCAGCAGGGCGGTGAACTTGGCCATGTTGACGTCCTGGAACCAGGGCGCGGCCAAAAGATCCGGCCGGCGGTAGACCAGGTTGGTGGCAAAGACTTTGGTGATCAATCCTTGCTCATAGGCCTGATTGAAATGCTCGAGGCCGTCTGTAAAGAGGCCGAAGGTCGTGGCACAGAAAATCCGGTTGGCTTTACGGGATTTCAGTTCGCGGGCGATATCTAGCATCGAATCGCCGGAAGAGATCATGTCGTCGACAATGATGATGTCCATGCCTTCGACGGTATCGCCGAGAAATTCGTGGGCGACGATTGGGTTTCGGCCATTGACGACCTGAGTGTAGTCGCGGCGCTTGTAGAAGGTGCCGAGCGGTACACCAAGCATCGAGGCGTAGTACATGGCGCGCGAGATGCCGCCTTCGTCCGGGCTGACCACCATCATGGTGTCGCCGCAGATGCGCAGATCGGGGGTCGTGTTGACCAGGGACTTGATGATCTGGTAGGCCGAGGGGATGCTCTCAAAACCGCTGGTCGGGATGGCGTTGGCGACGCGGTCGTCGTGGGCATCGAAGGTGATGATGTTCTCGACGCCGAGGCTGTAGAGCTCCTCGAGCATGTAGGCGCAGTCGAGTGATTCGCGCGAATTGCGCTTGTGCTGACGGCTCTCATAGAGGAAGGGCATGATCACATTGATGCGGCGGGCTTTGCCGCTGATCGCCAGGATGGTGCGCTTCAAATCCTGGTAATGGTCGTCCGGGCTCATGTGGTTGATCAGGCCGTGCATTTTGTAGGTGCAGGAAAAGTTCATGACATCGACCAGGATGAACAGGTCGTGGCCGCGGACGGTGTGGCCGATGACCGCTTTGCCTTCGCCGGAGGAGAAGCGCAGGGTGCTGATCGGGATGCGGTAATCATGACGGATGAAGCCGGGGTTCGTCGCGCCCAGGTCGGGTACTTGTTCCAGGTATTCGGTGCGCCGGCGGCCGAGGTAGTAATTGACGCTGTCGGCAAAGACCGCGCTGCCGGTCAAGGCGATGATGCCGACCGGCCCGACTGGGGTCATCATGTTGTTGCCGTACTGGTTGTAAATATTGTAGCTGAAATCGTCTGTATCGCGGGGCTGCAGCATCAGGTGTCCTGCCTTTCATCCTTGGGGGTTATTCTGCGTTTATAGAAATCCAGCAGCTTGGAAATTTTCACGGTCGGGCTCATCAGGCGCGAGAGGGAAGCATCGTGGTTGATCGCATCAATCAGGAGTGCGATAAAACGCGAGACATTGACGTCGACAAACCAGGGAGCGTTGCGCAGCTCTTCGCTGCGGTAGATCAGGTTGGTGGCAAAGACCTTGTCGATCAGACCCTGGGCATGGGCATGGTTCATGGCCTCGAGGCCATCGGTGAACTGGGCAAAGGCTGAAGCACAAAAAATCCGCCTGGCGCCGCGGGCTTTGAGGTCGCGGGCGGTGCGGATCATCGAGTTGCCAGTCACGATCATGTCGTCGATCAGGAGAATGTCGCGGCCGGCGACGTCTTCGCCCAAAAAGCGCAGTCCGACGGTCTGGTAGCCACCTTCGACCGGCTTGGAATAGTCAATCTGGCGATAGAAAATGCCGAGCGGGACCTCGAGCATCGAGGCGTAGTAGATGGAGCGGCTGATGGTGTTTTCGTCCGGGGAGACGACCATGAAATGATCCCCATCGAGGTGCAAGTCGGGCACGCGGTGGAGCATGGCTTCGATCAGCTGGTAGGCAGTGGAGAGATTCTCAAAGCCATGGCCGGGGACGGCATTGTCAACACGGCTATCGTGGGCTTCAAATGTCAGGAGATTGGTGATGCCCATCGCAAAGAGCTGCTTGAGGATGTGGGCGCAGTCGAGCGATTCGCGGCTGTTTCTACGGTCCTGGCGCCCTTCGTAGAGGTAGGGCATGATGACATTGATCCGGCGGGCTTTGCCACTGACGGCGAGGATGATGCGGACCAGGTCCTGGAAATGTTCATCCGGTGTCATTTCGTTGGCTTTGTGGCGCCAGGGGTAGGTGGCGGCGTAGTTCATCACGTCAGTGATGATGAACAGGTCATGGCCACGGACCGACTGCTGGATTATGGCTTTGCCCTCGCCAGAGGTAAAGCGCGGCGTGGCGACAGGGATGCGATAGTCGGAGCGCATGAAGCCGGGGTTTTGGGCTAACTCCGGGTGGCGTCCGACATAGATGGTCCGGCGGTTTCGCAGGAAATAATTGACGGAGTCTGCCAGTTCGGGGTCAACGTTGTGCATGATCAGGCCGATCGGGCCAATCGGATGCATCGGATTGTCGCCATACTGGTGATAGATATAGTAATTACGGTCGTCAGCCGATTTCGGCACGGTCATCAAGACGCCTCCAGCACGTTTACATCATTGGATGCAATTATTATAATCGATTTTACTTGCCACGGGAACTAACGCCCTGTTGTGCAGGTCGGAAAATTACAGCGATGAAAAAGGCCGAAAAACTAGTTTTTTACCGATTGGAGTTATCATGCCACTCAATTTTCGCAAAACACGCTTCGTTGGTGTTGCAGCCAATCTCGGCCAGTGCCCGATGGATGGCCTGCCGGAGGTCGTTCTCTCCGGCCGTTCCAATGTCGGCAAATCGTCCCTGATCAATACGATCGCGGGTCAGAAACAGCTCGCCCGGGTCAGTTCGACACCAGGCAAGACAAAGCTGGTGGTCTATTTTAAGGTCGAAGACAAACTCTACCTGACCGATCTGCCCGGCTATGGTTTTACCAAGACCGGCCACCATAAAAAACAGGACTTCTCCTCACTGGTTGACACGTATCTGACCGGCGAGCGGCCAATCGCTCTGGTTTTGCATTTGCTTGACATCCGCCATGAGCCTTCCAGCCTCGATGTCCAGATGATCGCCTGGCTCGAGGCCAATGAAGTGCCTTACCGTGTGATCCTGACCAAGTGCGACAAGCTGTCGCGCCAGCAGATCAGCCAGCACATCCAGGTCATGACGAAATTGCTGGATCTCGAGGAGGATGTCAATTTGATCGCCTTCTCCGCCCTGAACCGGACCGGGCTGGGCGAGCTACGCGATCTGGTGGCCGCTGTCGTCGGTGAAACTGCAGCGCGTGTTGACTGAGCGGAGTTACTTACTGGGGTTACTTGCTGGTGAAAACGAGCTTTTTGCCCAGGATATAGTTCAGGACAATCACCACAATTTGCAGTCCGTATTTGCTGTACACAGGACTTAGGACCATAACCTCGACCAGGAAGATCAAGCCGAAATAGTCGACCAGACCAGTGAAACCTCGGGCGAAGACGAACCGGATGAATTCTCGGAGCGACTCGTATCCCTGGCGGGTCTTGGTTTTAAAGACAAAATGCTTGTTGGTGAAATAAGCAAAGAGCTTGGCCAGGATCAATGCGGCGAGATTGGCGAGCTGATACTTCACGTCCAGCACAAAGAGCAGATTGAAAACCCCGACATTGATGACGGTTGTCAGCAGACCGAAGACCAGATAGCTCATAAGTTCTTGTTTGTGCTGGAGATAAAACGCCTGGATCCACTGCAGCACAGTCTGCTTCGATTCAGAATTCATCGCAGGATTCATATCTGTCCCCCTGATTTTGCGGCCTGGTCAACCGGTGCCTCTTCGAAATCGAGGACTTGGTGAATGGTGTAGGGTGTTTCAATCTTGAGTCCATAGTAGATCTTGGTCATCATGTCGGCAATCAGGCCGATCATCAGGAATAAAAAGCCCAGGCCGATGAAAAACAGCGACATGTAGGGCTGCATACTGTTAGATAAATCCATGCCCTGGATGGCGAGCAAGATCGTCCAGAGGCCAAAGCCAAATCCCAGCCCGAGTGAGATGAGACCGAATCCGCCCAATAAATGGAGGGGTCGGACGGCGTATTTATTCCAGAACCAGACCGAAATCATGTCCAAAAATCCCTTGACCGTCCGTTTCCAGTTGTATTTGGTCACCCCGTGCTGGCGCGGCCGATGATTGACTTCCAATTCCCCCACTTTAAAGCCCTTGATCTGCAAAATCGCCGGGATAAAGCGGTGCATTTCGCCGTAGAGGGTGATGGTTGCAAAACACTCTCTTTTGTAGAGTTTCAAGGTGCAGCCACTGTCATGGATGTTGTCCTTGACCAGAATGCTGCGCAGGACATTGGCGCCGCGCGAGACGAATTTTTTCGCCAGGCTGTCGTGCCGCTTTTTCCGCCAGCCGGAAACGATATCCAGGTCATTTTCTTCCAGATAGTCTAACAGTCTAAGGATGTCCACCGGGTCGTTTTGCAGGTCGCCGTCCAGGGTGGCAATGTAGGGGTAACGAGCAGCTTTGATACCTGCGTCCATGGCCGATGTCTGGCCGTAATTCCGCCTCAGCCGGATGTATTTCAGGGGCTTCAGAGTGCGGGCTACCTGGGCTGTGTGGTCTGTGCTGCCATCATCGACAAAGATGATCTCGAACTCGCAGTGGCCGCTCAGGGCTTTGACGATCTCCTGGTGTAACGCAATAATATTGTCTTGCTCATTGTACAAGGGCACAACCACTGAAATTGCCTTCATTTATTTAACCTCGTTGCTGGGTCCGACCCATTGATAAACGGTCAGAATGGTTTCGCCGGCGACCTTTTTTTCATAGAAACGGATGTAAGCTGGGTCCCGGTCCAGGATGTCTGGGTCTTTTAGCCGCTTGTAATTGTTGAAGACATAAATCGGCTGGTGCGGGGCGGCTGCGGCCGTGCTGGCAATGGCCTCGTAGGGAATCAGGCTCAGGCGGGCTCTGTCCTGTGGCTCCAGGATGCGAAAACTCTCCGAAACACTGGCGGCACTGATTTCTGAGATCAGGATTCGTTCACTGGGATCAGCTGCAACAATGGTTTCCAGGGCGGCCCGGTTCGCCAGTCCCCAGTAGTCAAGGTCGTATTGGCTGCGCCAGTTGCTGTGGGCCAGGCTGTTGAAATAGACATTCTGCAGGGGATGAGCCCGGACCATCCAGATAGCCGTGGAACTCAGACTGATCGTGATGATCGCGGCGAGCAAATAGGTCCAGATGCGCCTTTTGCCTTTTATCAGCTGGCTGAGTGTGTGTAGCCCGGTCAGGGCGATGATCAGAAACGCTGGATAGACGAAGTAGAGCTGGCGCCAGCCATCATACAGGACGGAGTTGAAGATCACGACACTGATCAGCGGGCCCCAGAACAGCGCCTGAAAAAAAGTGTCTGCGAGAGTCTCTGAGTGTTGCCAGAAACGCAGTTTTTGCCGGATGAGCACCCGGTGGAAACAATCGGCCAGACCGACCAGGAATAGCCCCAGATACAAAAGGGGGGTCGTGAGGGTGATCCAGACCAGGGAGAAGTACCAGGGCAAATCAGTCGACATGAAGAATCGGCCCATCAGCAGGACTTCCTTGGACCAGCGGTCAAAACGGGACAGGCTCTGGAAGGCTGCGGCAAAATTCTGGAGGGGATTACTCCAGAGCATCGGCCAGAAAAGAATGGTCAGGGCCAGGCTGACTGCCAGATACGTGACGATTCGGCGCATCCGTCTGGCCCCGGACTCTGGTGTGATGGAGAGTCTTTGCTGCGGCAAGAGGAGAAAAAAGACCGTTGCCGGGATCAGGACAATGCCCATGACGCGGGTGGCAATGGCCGCAGCCGTGGCCAGACCATGCACCAGCGTGCGTCCCAGTGTGGGCTTTTCAAACAGGGCGCTGGCCGTGTTCATGGCAATCAGATAGGTCACCATGAAAACCAAATCCTTGGCATTGTAAAAGGCATCAGCGAACAGGCGCGGCGATAAAAACAGCATCACCGCACCCAGCAAACCCCAGCGCCAGTCCCGCAACCGGCGGGAGACCAGCTGGTAAAAGGCGATCAGCCCGATAAAGAAAACGAGATAAGTCAGGAGATGCTTGAAAATGAAGATTTGCCGTGAATCCTCGAGGCCGAGCAGTCTTTCCAGACCATACGCGGCCAGATCAAACAGGACACCATGGTCCCGGTCCGAATATTCTGCCATGGCTGGGATGTCTTGAGGGAAAGTGGCCTTAAGGCCAACCGTTTCGGCAACATAGTTGGCTGTGACCATAGCACGATAATGGCACGCTTCTTCATCGGTGGACAAACCGTAATCCTGGTAACTCAAAAGCCCTGTCAGCAGCAGGATGGCAAAAACAAGAAGAATGCTGAATGTTTTAATTTTCGCATGCATAGAGCCATTGTAGCGAATTTGGCTGGGGATGAACAGGGGAAATTTCCTCGGGTTTATAACTGATTTTCGGGCCTCTGTCGTTGGCCAAACGGCGCAAAACTTGGCGCGAACGGGGTTTGGCCAAGGCCTTGTCGAGGATACGCGATTTTTGTCGTTCAAACAGGGCTGGGATCCCGCGGGGTGATCCTGCAGACTGAGAGCTGCCGGACCGTATTGCTGGCGGCTGTATCTGACTCAAAAGGGGGAAGGGGATGAAACGAGATTGGATTTTCAGACCTCAGCCTGCCCGGGGCGACTGGCGATTATGGCCAGGTGAGGCAATGGGGGAGCTGTGGCAATGGATTCGTTCTGAAACAGATATCCGCTGGGCTCAACTGTGGCGCCGACCGGCCTTGCCCCAGGCTTTGGCTGTGCTGGCGGGCGGACTGCTGGCGACTGGTTCGGGCGGACGGCTGGTCTGGTTTGTGGCTGTATTGGCCGTGATTGTGGGTTTGCTGCGCCGAAACCGGCGGCGCGCGGGCCATGCTTCTTCTTGGCATTCGAATACCAAAATGCGCCTCTGGCTCCTCATTGGGTGCTTTGCCTTCAGTGGTTTGCGCCTGGGTTGGCCATATGGGCTCGCTGAGCAATTCCGGAGCGATCATCCTTCTGGGTGGTGGTCCGGCGAGGTGATGGTGGAGCGAATCATCAGCGGCGACCAGGCAGGATCGGATTGGGTGACTGCTGTGGTTTCAGGACCTCGGGGGGTGCGCCTGGCACTTTCCGGATCTGGCATGGACCTTGTGCCCAAAGCGCGTCTGGAGGTGACCGGCTATCTCGCACGGCCTGCCGGGGCCGCCAATCCGGGTGGATTTGACCGCAGGGACTGGCTCTGGCGCCAGGGCATTGTGCAGGAGATCGACACCGCCCGTGGGGAGGTGGTGGTAATAGAACCAGGGCGGGTGCCTGTGCTGGCGCGTGGGGCGATCGCACTGCGCCAGATCTTGGAAACCGCGCTCGTCCAGATGGTGGGGCTGGAACGATCGGCCTTGCTGTCCGGGCTTCTGATCGGGTCCAGCGAAGGTATGGACAAGGCTCTGGTCTATGATTTTCGCCAGGCTGGGTTGTCGCATCTGACGGCGGTGTCAGGTGCGAATATTGCCTTCTGGCTGACTCCTTTGACCTCGCTGGTGCGCCGGCTGAAGATCCGGCGGCTCTGGCGCCAGAGCATATTGTTGCTGGCCTTGATCCTGTTCGGTTTTCTGACGGGGTGGCAAGTCAGTGTCAGTCGGGCGCTTGTCGTCTCGGCGCTGCTTCTGATAGGCCGGCTGTTCCATCGCCGGTCAGATCCTTTGAATGCCCTCGGCCTGGCGGTGCTGGTGTTCGGACTGGTCCAACCATTTGCTCTTTTGAGTTTTAGTTTCTGGCTCAGTGCGCTGGCCACGATCGGCCTGTTAGCTGGAGGTCCCGCAATATCGCGTCGTCTGGCTGCTCGCTGGCCACAGGTTCCGACTGCGTGGCTAGACTTTGCCGGCACCAATCTGGCGGTCCAGATTCTCGTCCTGCCAGTTGCAGCGATTTTATCGCACCAACTGACCTTGGTCGGTCTGATCGCCAATGTGCCAGCCTTGCTACTGGTAGAATGGCTGACTGTCGTGAGCTTGCTGATTGTGCTGGCAGGGGCAGGGGTGGCGGTCGTGCTCGCTGGAGTGAATCTGCTTCCAGGGGTATTGGTTGACAGCGGTCCCGTGCTGGCCCTGTTCTTTGCTGTCCCGGGGCGGGCGGTGGCGCTGGCCCTCGACACCCTGGCTGAAGTAGCCGGTTTTTTTGCCAGAGTCCATTGGGGGCGCTGGCCAGTGGCGTGGTTGAATGTGCTTCTGGTGTCAGGCCTTTTGACGCTGCTTGTGCAAGGTGTGATTCGCCTGAGCCGGCAGAAGGTTTTGCTGCTCAATCGCCTGGGGGCGAGCTTTCTGGCTCTCGGCCTGGTCCTTTTTGCGGTCAAATCGGCCTTCATGGTTTCAGATCAGGTCTGGTTCTTCAGTGTCGGCCAGGGTGATGCCACTCTGATCCGTTCCCGCAGGGGCCAGAATATCCTGATCGATACCGGCAAGCCTGGGACCGGCTGGCAAGTGCTGCTGCCAGCTCTCGATGCCCTGGGGATCCGCCAGCTCGATGCCTTGATTTTGACCCATGGCCACCTCGATCACGCCGGAGGCGCAGGAGAATTGCTGCGAACTGGCCGGGTAAAGCTTTTGCTGGTCGCGAAATTGGAGGCTCATGCCATTCTTACAACAGGAGGACAGGACAACTTGACTAACAATCTGGTCGCACAGGCAGACAAACTTGGGATCCCTTGGGCGACTTTGAGTGAGCATCAAACTCTGATTTTAAACCAGTCGGACCAGCTCCAGGTTCTGTCAGCCGACGATCTGTCCTCCTTGACCCCACCGTCCGATGATCTTAATGAGTGGGCGTTGAACTTTCGCCTTGATTTGAACGGCCATTCCCTGCTGCTCATGTCAGATTCCACACCAGTGGTCGAACAAGCCTTGCTAACCGATCCCCGGATCGTCGATAATGAGATCTTGAAAGTCGCTCACCACGGATCGCGGTCAACCACTCTGGTCACATTTCTCGACCAGGTGCAGCCGGATCTGGCAATCATCAGTGTCGGACCTAATACATACGGCCATCCGGCACCTGAGTTGCTGGAGCGGCTGGAAGAAAACAAAATCCCGTATGTGCGCACCGACAGACAAGGCGCCATCTTGATCGAGCTGCATCAGGACAGACTGTTCGCACAGACCTATCGAAAGGAAGACCATGGCTAAAGCGACGGATACGACCCGCGTCGGGTACAAGGAACTGAAGGCAGAACTGCGCAGGGGTGAAAACCGCGCGCTGTATGTTCTCTATGGTGAGGAGTCATTCCTGATCGACAAGCTAATCTCAAGCATCCGGGGACTGATCCTGGCTCCGGGCGCGGAACCCTTTGATTCGGTGGCCTTCAGTGGCACTACGGCCAGCCGATTGTCGCTGGATCGCCTGAAGTCCGAATTGATGACACCACCCTTCCTGTCCCGCTCGAAATTAATTGTGGTCCGCGGCAGCGGCTATTTTTCAACCGCTGAGAAGAAGTCGGAGGCCGCTGCTGAGCCAGAGTCGGACAACCCTGAACCGGACGCCAAGGCTGCCAAAGGTCGCCAACAGGAACTGATCCAGCTGCTAGAGCAGATTCCGGATTCGGCTTGCCTTGTTTTCGTCGAGGACAAGGTCGACCGGCGCCAGAAAGCCCTGATCCAGGTCATCGAGAAAAAAGGTGTGCTTGCAGAGATCGGTCAGGAACAGCCCGCGCTTCTGCGTCGGTGGGTCGAAGCCGAAGCCCGCCAGCGCGGTTTTGCGATTGAGGCCCTGGCGGCTGAAAGCCTGGTGGACCGTTGCGATAACAGCATGCAGGTCCTGTGGCAGGAAATGAACAAGATTTTTCTGTATCTTTCTTACGCTGGTCTCACACACATCGACCGCGCTCTGGTCGCGCAGCTATCCTTGCCTGATCTGCGCGGTAATATTTTTGACATGACCGATGCGATTTCCCGCGGTCAAACATCCCGGGCCTTGGAGCTGCTGGACTTGCTTTTGGGTCAGAAAGAGCCGGTGCAGCTGATTTCCTTCATGCTGGCGCGCCATTTTCGCCAGTTGATCTGTGCCAAGGACCTCGGTCGCTCCGATGCCCTGGTGCGCGAGCTCAAGGTCATGCCTTTTGTGGCTAACCGGCTCCTGCAGCAGGCAAAACAGCTCTCGATCGAGCGGATGGAGCAGATTTATGGTCTGTGCTTTGAAACGGATCTGGCTGTCAAAACCGGCCAGCTGCCTGAACGGATTGCTCTGGAAATGCTTTTGGTGACCGCAGCAACCGCGGCCAAATCCGCCTGATCTGGTCCGAAAACATTCAAAAACAGCAGAATAATCGTTTGCGAAACGGGTTGTTTCGTAACCAGATCGATTGACTCTGGATTCTTGTGTTCCGTATAATGAGGGCCGTATTTTATAGCCGATAGAGGCTGGCCGCGGAGGTGCCTATGACCAAGATTGCCATGAAAACACCGCTCGTTGAGATGGACGGCGATGAGATGACCCGCATCATCTGGAAACAGATCAAGCAGATCGTCCTGGAACCGTTTGTAGACCTCAAGACCGAATATTACGACCTTGGCCTTGAATACCGCGACCAGACCGATGACCAGGTGACGATCGACTCAGCCAAACGCACCCTCGAGCTTGGCGTTGCTGTCAAATGTGCCACCATCACCCCCAATGCCCAGCGGGTGGATGAATACAAACTCAAGCAAATGTGGAAAAGCCCGAACGGTACGATCCGGGCCATCCTGGATGGCACGGTTTTTCGGGCTCCGATTCTGGTTGATTGCATCCAGCCCTTCGTCGCCAGCTGGCGTAAACCGATTACCATCGCCCGTCATGCCTATGGCGATGTCTACCGCGACTCCGAGATGAAGGTCGACGGCCCTTGCAAGGCCGAACTGCTGCTGACGATGCCGGATGGCTCGACGAAAAAACAGCTGATCCACGACTTTAAAGGCGCCGGTGTCGTTCTGGGCATGCATAACCTTGATGATTCGATCGGAAGCTTCGCCCGTTCCTGCTTTAACTACGCCCTCGACCTCAAGCAGGACCTCTGGTTTGCCACCAAAGACACCATTTCCAAGACCTACGATCACCGCTTCAAGGACATTTTCCAGGAAATCTACGCTGCTGAATTTGACGCCATGTTCAAAGCTGCCGGGATTGAGTATTTCTACACCCTGATCGACGACGTTGTCGCCCGCGTCATGCGTTCCGAAGGTGGTTTTCTCTGGGCTTGCAAGAATTACGACGGCGATGTCATGTCTGACATGATCGCCTCCGCCTGTGGCAGCCTGGCCATGATGACGTCTGTCCTCGTTTCGCCCAATGGCCAGTACGAATACGAAGCGGCCCATGGTACCGTCACCCGCCACTATTACCGCTACCTCAAAGGGGAGAAGACTTCGACCAACCCGATGGCGACCCTGTTTGCCTGGACCGGGGCTCTGAAAAAGCGCGGCGAGCTCGATGCACTACCGGACCTGATGGCCTTTGCTGACCAGGTGGAAAAAGTCTCGCTCCAGCTGATCGAAGAAGGCATTGTCACCGGCGACCTGAGAAGTCTGGTCAACCTCGACACCGTCACCGTCGTCGACACCGAAGGCTTTTTGCACGCAATTGCTGACCGGTTGTGACCTGTTTTATCG
>DIFN01000046.1:13634-15217 GCA_002419145.1 Mageeibacillus sp. UBA5747
CATGAGCTACCATGCCCAGTGGCTGTCGCAGATCGATGACAGCACCAATCCGACCGAATACCAGGCTTTTGTTGAGCGTTACTACAATCTGGAAAAAAACGCGTATGACCAGATTTTCACAGCCGGCCAGGACACCGTCCAAGGTAAGGCAGCAGAAATGGCTCGAGCCCTCGGCTTTGGCCAGGATATGGTGGTCTATCTGGGCTTTCTCGATGGCATAAAGTCCTGCCTCCAGGAAGAACTGGATCTGGAAACAGTCGAAGACGATACCGAACTGACCCTTAAGATCGATTTTGAGAAATTGTACTGGAAGATGCATGAGGTCAAGGCTGACTGGCTCTATTCACTCGCGAGCTGGGACAATGTCCTCAGCAGCGAGCGGCGCAATGAGTTAGCCAAAACCTATCGCCAATCCAAGATTGTCCGCCACGAGAAGGTCGGCCGCAATGACCCCTGCCCCTGTGGCAGCGGCAAAAAGTACAAGGCCTGCTGTGGGAAAAACCCATGAACGCGTCGGTACGCCAGCTTTATCGCAACAGAGCTGATTACGCCGGCCAGACTGTGACTGTTTCAGGCTGGGTGCGTACAATCCGCGACCAAAAGCAATTTGGTTTTATCAGTCTCAATGACGGAACTTTTTTTCTGCCCCTCCAGGTTGTGTTCACCCGGGATAAACTGGCTCATTATGACCAGATCGCCCGGACCGGCAACGGTGCGGCCCTGATCGTAACCGGTCAATTGAATCTGACCCCGGGCGCCAGGCAGCCCTTTGAACTGCAGGCCGAAACGATCGAGATCGAAGGCGAGTGCCCTCCGGACTACCCGCTCCAGCCTAAGCGCCATTCACCGGAATTCCTGCGCACCATCGCTCATCTGCGCCCGCGGACCAATCTGCTGTCGGCAGTGTTCCGGGTTCGTTCGGTGGCAGCTTTCGCCATCCACCGTTTCTTTAATGAGCGAGGTTTTATCTATGTCCATACACCGATCATTACAGGCAGTGACGCCGAAGGCGCCGGACAGATGTTTTCGGTCACGACCCTGGATATCGGCCAACCACCACGATTCGATGATGGGACGATTGATTTCGGTAAGGATTTCTTCGGCAAGAAAACAAGCCTGACGGTCAGTGGCCAGCTCTCTGCCGAAACCTTTGCCATGGCCTTCAAAAGCGTCTACACCTTTGGCCCAACGTTCCGGGCGGAGAAGTCCAATACGGTCAAGCATGCAGCTGAGTTCTGGATGATTGAACCCGAGATTGCCTTTGCGGATTTGAATGATGACATGGCGCTGGCAGAAGATCTGATCAAATTCATCATCCGCCAAGTGATCGCTGAATGTCCGGAGGAAATGGCCTTTTTCAATGATTTTGTCGACAAGGGCCTTTTGGACCGCTTGCACAATGTCATCGACCATGAATTTGGCGTCGTCACCTACACTGAAGCGATCGACCTGCTCGAACAGGCACCCATCCAGTTTGAGTACCCGGTCAGCTGGGGCTGCGACCTGCAGACCGAGCATGAGCGCTACCTGACAGAGACGGTTTTCCAAAAGCCGATCTTTGTCATCGATTACCCCAAGCAGAT
>DIFN01000046.1:15329-33811 GCA_002419145.1 Mageeibacillus sp. UBA5747
CTGGGCATGGCTGCCGAGGATTACAACTGGTACCTCGATCTGCGCCGCTTTGGCTCCGCTCGTCACGCCGGGTTCGGCCTTGGCTTTGAACGTCTGATCATGTATCTGACCGGCATTGCCAACATCCGCGATGTCATCCCTTTTCCCCGCACGACGGGGTCGGCAGAGTTCTGATGCCGTCCCAGATGCCACTTTTTATTCTGGGATCTGCCTCGCCCAGACGTTACGAGCTGCTTGCCCGGCTGGTGCCGGCGGAGACGATCGTGGTGAGCCCGGTCGATCTGGATGAAGCGTCCCTGATTGAGGGCTGGCTTTGCCAGCATCCCGGATCACGCCTTGGTCTGAGTTCGATCTGGGCAGCCCGGATCGCCCGCGATTTGGCCGAAGCCAAGATGGCCGCCCTGGTGCAGAGCCGGGTCAAGGTCCAGGCGACTGACCAGACAGCGGAAAACCAGCAAGAATCTGGCGGCACCGTGCTGGTGACAGCCGATACAATCGTCGTGCTAGGTGACCAGATCTTAGGTAAACCAGTGGACGAGGCTGATGCGAGGCGCATGCTGCTAAGCTTGTCCGGCCGTGACCACATGGTCCTGACCGGACTGTGCATCCGGGTCGAAATCAATGGCTCCCTGCAGCAGCTTTCTGCTACGGAGCAGACTCAGGTCACCTTTTCCGAGCTGACCCCGGCTCAGATGGATTGGTATATCCAGACCGGTGAACCATTTGACAAAGCAGGGGCTTATGGGATCCAGGGCTACGGCAGCGTCCTGGTTCAATCCATCCAAGGCTGCTATTACAATGTTGTCGGATTGCCAATCCACCGTTTGCTGGTCCTTTTGGAACAAGCAAGGGCGGCAGTTTCCTTCGTTTCGGATTCATTTCATCTCTTGCCCTGGTGATCGGCTGTCCCTGGCACTGCGCAAAGGGGGAGCATGAAATGTCCCAATCCAAACGCCTGACCATGAAATCAATCCCTGTTTCAGACCGGCCAACGGAAAAACTCAGCCGTCTGGGCGGCAGCGCCTTGTCCGACGCTGAACTTCTGGCCGTGATCATCCGCAGCGGCACAGTCCAGGAATCCGCCCTGTCTGTCTGCCAGCGGCTGCTAGCCGGGGAGGGAGGAGCGGAACATGCAGCCAGCGGACTTAGGGTTTTGCTCGACAAAAACATCGAAGAGCTGAAGGCAGTGCCCGGGATCGGCCCGGTCCGGGCTGCCCAGATCAAAGCCGCGCTCGAGCTCGGCAATCGCCTGCAAAGTCAGGGCCATCCAGCGAGCCGTCTGACTGTCCGTGTACCCGAAGATGCGATCCAAGCTTTGGAAAGTGAGATGCGCTTCCTGCCGCGCGAGGAATTCCGAGCCATTTTGCTCGATATCCGCAACCGGATCATCCGAGTCAGCTCGATTTCGGCAGGTTCACTCAATGCTGCGATCATCCATCCGCGTGACTTGTTCCGTGATGCCGTCAAATCCAATGCCGCAGCCCTGATTCTGGCTCACAACCATCCCAGCGGGGACAGCACGCCGAGTAAGGAAGACATCGATGCCACTTTGCGCTTCATGGAGATGGGCAAAATGATGGGCGTAAGGATTATCGACCACATTGTCATCGCCCAGGGCGGGTCTGTGAGCATGCGCCAGCTGGGTCTGATTTGATACGGACGCCGATTTGCGCTATCATGGTCCAGAAATTTGCACCGCACAACACCAAATTTGAGGATACTGGATGCCCAGAAACAGCCGCAACCCGCTTTACTTCATTGTCATTGTGACGATCAGCCTGATCGTTCTGGTCATTGTGTCATCTTTTCCGGGCAATTTTATAAACCAGCTCAGCAGCCCGTTTTCCGTCATCCTCGAACCGGTCCAGAAAAGTGTCCTTACTGTGACGGATCTGATTCGCACCGGTTCTGCCGCCGTTTTTGAAGGCGCCCAGATCCGGCGCGAAAATGAGGCACTCTTGCTCGAAAACGCCACTTTGCGCAACCAGGTGACGCAACTTGAAGAGGCTGGACGCCAGTATGAGGAGCTTAAGTCTGCCCTCAAGCTCAAGGATAAATACGACCGCTATGAAATCATCGGTGGCCGCCTGATGTCCCGCGAAATCGGCGACTGGTTTGATGTGTTCCGGATTGACATCGGGATCACGGACGGTCTTATTGTCGGGCAGACCGAATCGTTTGCAGTGGTCGATGCCCAGTCCCGCCTGGTTGGCCGGGTCCTGTCTACCGATGCAACCTCCGCCAAAATCCTACCCGTCATTCACGAGGGCTTTTCAGTCAGCGGCAAGATCGACTCCGTCAACGGTGACTTGCTTAGGGTACGTGGTGATTATGATCTCAAAGACCAAGGCTTGTGCATGGTCGACCAGATCCCGATGACTGCGAGCCTGCACGTGGGCGACGTCCTGGTGACCAGTGGCTTGGGTGGGATTTTTCCGCCGGGCATTGAAATCGGCGAGATCATTGAGATCCGTGAGTCCTTGTCGGTGCAAAATCGCCAGGCTGTCCTTAGACCGTCGGTCGACATGCAAAATGTGTCGGTCGTCTTTGTCATGAAAGGCCAATAGCATGCGTACGCAACAGCCGCTGGCCCGTGCCATCCTGATCGATGCGGTCTATGTCCTGGCTTTTGCCATCCTCCAGGTGACAGTTCTGCCAGAGCTCACTTTCCTGAAGGTTCGGCCTGACCTGACTCTGATCCTTTCGATTCTAACTGGCTACCTGTTTGGCTGGATCGATGGCATGTTCCTCGGACTGGCCGCCGGTTTCCTGCGCGACATGCTGGCCGGCCGGACCCTTGGCCTGGGCATGCTGCTACTGATGTATGCTGGACTGGCTGCCCATTACTTGTTGCGAGATTTTTTCCGGCGCAAGACGTGGATGGGCCTGGTCCAGATTTTCCTGATCACCTTGCTCTATGAACTGGCTTTGGCCTTACTGAGCTGGTTTTTCCCGATGCTGCCCGACCAGGTGCCGTCTTTTAGTCAGCTGATGACCCGCCTGGTTGTGACAATGCCACTCCAGGGCCTGGCCAATGTGGCGTTCGGGGTGCCAACCTTGCTGCTTTTGCGTTACAAAGGTCCCTACGACCCACGGGTTCTGGGTGAAGATCTTGACGATGGATCGACAGGAGAGGGCAAATGGCGCCTGATCTGAAAAACGAAAGTTATTTCACGTTTGACAAGCGTGCCAAAGCGGAGCGGATCCATGGCGATTCACCAGACCGCCTCAGCTCCAAAGTCTATCAGGCCTTGACCAGTCGCTACATGGTGCTGGCGATTGTCTTTATCCTGGCTGGGGCTCTGATCTTCTACAACACGGCAGCCTTGCAGCTCAATGCCTCCTCTGTGGCTGGTATTGCCGAGTCCAGTGGCATTTCGCGCCAGATGACCATCCATGCCCCACGGGGCGACATCCTGGACATCAACGGCATCCCCCTGGCCTACTCCAAGCCCGTTTCTGTCCTGTACCTGACCTATGCCGGACTTGACAACGACGCCTTGAATGCCATGCTGCTTGATCTTTCGCAAGTCCTGGACAGCCACCAGATCGAATGGTCGAGCAAGCTGTCTTCATACTTGGATTTTTCGCCGGAACAAGGTCCGTTTTTCGCCCGGGACTGGGAGGCCATCTCGTTCTGGCAGACGGATCAGTATTTACTTGGCCTGAAAGAGCCAACCGACAGCCAGGTAGCGGATTATACCAATGATCTGGTCAAAAGCACGGCCAGGGAGTTGTTTAACTATTTCCTCTACAACCGCTTTAGAATCGAAGACCCAGACCAGCCACGCCGGTTCAGTGATGAACAGGCTTATTCGATCATGAAGCTGCGCTATACCCTGATGCAGAACAACTGGCTGTTCACCAACGGGACACCGCTGGAGATCGCCAGAAACATCAGCCAGGATGTGATCAGTCTGATCAATGAACAAAATTTCCGCTTCCGCGGCGTGGTGATCGGACAGGATTCCACCCGGGCTTATGCGTCGGAAGCCAGCCTGGCCAGCCATGTCATAGGCTATACCGGCCGGATTTCCTCAAGCCAGTACGAAGAACTCAAGCCCTTGGGCTATGCCCCGGACGCCATGGTTGGCCAGGCCGGGATTGAGTGGATTGCGGAACGCTATCTTTCCGGCCGTGATGGCGTCAAACCGTATAACATCTGGTCGGTTGCCAATGAAGATGGGACCTTTTTCTCGGAATCGATCGGCAAGGATCCCGTTCCAGGCTATGATGTCCGTCTGACCTTGGACATGCCCCTGCAAAAAGTCGCCCAGGAGTCGCTGGCCCGGACCATTGCCGATATTCGTGCCAACAAGACAGCCCAGAATTTTGGCGATGCCAACGCCGGGGCAGTCGTCATGCTCGATGTGCGGACGGGTGGGGTCCTGGCCATGGCCAGCTACCCCTATTATGATCCCAACGATTTCATCCTCCAGCTGACCGACGAGGCTGCAGCCGACCGGGTCGAGACATATCTGACGGACAATGTGGAAAAACCGATGCTCAACCGGGCGATTCAGGAGATCTATGCTCCGGGCTCGACCTTTAAGCCGGCAACAGCTGTTGCGGCTCTGGAATCGGGGGCCATCACGCCATTTTCCAACACGATCCGCTGTGTTGGAACGGAGAGCTTTGCCAACTGGACCTGGCGCTGCCTGGAGTACCCGCATGGTGGCCACGGCGACCTGACATTGAGCCGGGGTATGGCCACGTCCTGCAACATGTATTTCTATCATCTTGGACTTTTGGCTGGGATCGATGCGATCGACCAGTGGGCTGGGATCCTGGGCCTGGGTGAGCTGACCGGCATCGATCTGCCTGGGGAAGCGCGCGGTTATCGGTCTGGCCGGGAAACCAAGCAGCTTTTGCGCAGCAATCCGGCTGACCAGATCTGGTATCCGGCCGACACCTGCCAGACGGCAATCGGCCAGTTTGACAACAGCTACACAATCATCCAACTGGCTACCTATGCGGCTGCTTTGGCGACGGGCCAGAAAGTGACGCCCCATGTGATCGATTCGATCACAACCTCTGATGGTGTCCTGATCAAGGACTCATCGGACCAGGTCCCAGTCGACCTTGGGATCTCACCGGCAACACTGACAGCAGTCCGGGAAGCCATGGTGGCCGTCACGACGGATGCAGAAGGCACCGCCCGCATTTTTAAGGACTTCCCGGTTCCGGTCGCCGCCAAGACTGGCACGGCGGAAACGGGCTTTGAGGACTTCTCATCATCCAATGGATTGCTCATTGCCTATGCGCCAGCTGACCATCCGGAAGTTGCCATCGCCCAGATTGTCGAGCGTGGCGCCTGGGGGTCGAACACGAGCGGTATTGCCAAGGATTTGCTCGCGGCCTACTTTGGGATTGAGACCACCCCTTAAGTATTTACGACCCGTTCATATTTTACCCTTGTATCCACTGTGAATGATCGATAAAATATAACCACAAATTATGCAATGTTTGGGTTATGTTCAACATTCAGACATAGATGGGGGAACCAACCGTGAACATCGTCCTGTTGGCCGATAATCCGAAAAACGAATTACTTGTCAATTTCTGCATCGCCTACAGCCAGATTCTGGGCCGTCACCAGATGTTTTCTCTTTTCAACACTGCGCGTCTGATCCGGGATGCGACCCGGCTCGAGGTCGAGGCTCTGTCGACTGAGATCGCCAGCAGCTTTGACCAGCTGGCCAGCCGAGTCATGTATAACGAAATCGACGCGGTCATTTACCTGCGCGACCCGCTCCGGAGCAGCTACGACGCACCTAATGCACTCCTGCGCGAGTGTGACAAGCACGCCATCCCTTTTGCGACCAACATCGCGACCGCTGAGATCCTGGTTCTGGCCATCGACCGCGGCGATCTGGACTGGCGCGAACTGGTCCGCTGATCGATGCGAGCTTTGCTACAGCGTGTCCAATCTGCTTCGGTCGAGATCGAAGGTGAACGGACGGCTTTGATCGGCCCCGGACTGCTGATTTTCCTGGGGGTCACCCACAACGACAATCCTGACGACGTCGCATGGCTGGCCGGTAAGGTCAGCCATCTGCGCATTTTTGCAGATGAAAACGGCAAGATGAACCGTTCCGTGACAGACAGTGGCGGTGCGGTCCTTGTGGTATCCCAGTTTACCCTGTATGCGGATACTCGGCGCGGCAACCGCCCCGGTTTTGACCAGGCGGCCAGGCCAGATCTGGCCAATTCTTTGTACGAGGCATTTTGCGCCGCACTGCGAGCCCAAGGCTTGCCGGTGGCGACAGGCCGGTTTGCTGCTGACATGCAGGTTTGCCTGCAGAACGACGGTCCGGTCACGATTCTGCTGGACAGTGCCGAGACAAAATCGAGCCGGAGCCGGCGCTCCGAGGAGGTCTTATGAAAATCATCAATCGGCCCGGGCTTGTCATTCACCAGATTCCGGACGGCCCCTTGCAAACCAATGCTTACTGGTTGGATACCGGAACAGTCTCTTGTCTGGTCGATCCGATCCTGGACCCAAAGAACCGACCTGAGGGGGCTTCGCGCCTGGGCTTGATTTTAGCCACGCACGGCCATTATGACCATATTGGCCGCTGTGACGACTGGCGGGCTCTGGATCCAGTCAAGCTGGGCATCCATGGCGATGAAGCCGGCTACCTGACCGATGCCAGACTCAACGGCTCAGCTTATTATGGTACCGCAGCCGAGCACTATCCGGCCGAGATTTTGCTCCATGACCAGCAGGTGATCCAGCTGGACAGCAAGACGAGCCTACTGGTGATTCACACGCCGGGCCATACACCAGGAGGCATCTGCATCCTGGTCCTTGTTGACCAGCAAGCTCAGGCTTTGCTGACCGGTGACACTTTGTTTGCCGGCACAGTGGGGCGTGTTGATTTGCCGGGTGGCCAGGCTGCACAGCTGATGACATCGTTGGACCGGCTGGTCCGGATCTCGGAAATCCATGGCCAAGACCTGCCAGTCCTGCCCGGACACGGACCGGCGACCACCTTGCGCGCTGAGATGCGGGACAACCCCTTTCTGACCGGCAAAGCCCGCTTCAAGTAGCTTTGCATTTTTTCAAGGCTGGTGGTATCATAGGCCAAACGCAATGATCGAGAGAGTAGGCGGACGATTCCATCCTGGTCCCAAGAGAGGGCACAGCCTCAGGCTGAAAGCTGGCCCGACCCCGGAACCGCTGAAGTTCACTCGGGAGCAGCTGCCCTGAACGACTGGCCTTGACGCCATCTGGTAGGGGTTGCCGGGTCGCTCCGTTACCTGCGATGAGAGAGTGCCATCGGCCAGATGCGACAGAGACTGGCCGTGGAATTCGGGTGGTACCGCGGTTATTCCGTCCCGTTGCAGGGGCGGATTTTTTTATTTTACGGCACCCTGAGGGTGTGCCCAGGAGGTCATTCATGTCTGATTTGAAACAAGAACTTGCTCGCCTGCGCCATTCATTTGATGAGTCGATCGCAAGGGTCCAAGGACATTCGAGCCAGGCGGTGGAGCAGCTGCGGGTCCAGTTCCTCGGCAAAAAAGGCGAGCTGACAGCAATTCTGCGCAGCATGGGTCAATTGTCTGCGGATGAACGCCCCGCTGTCGGCCAGCTGGCCAACCAGGTGCGCGAGCACATGGAATCAAGCCTTGAGAACCTTTTGCAGATGGTCAAGGCCAATGAACGCGCGCAGCGCCTGGAGCTTGACCGGATCGACGTGACGCTTCCCGGCCAGCGCCTGGCCCAGGGGACACGTCACCCCCTGACCAAGGTCATTGACGAAATCTGCGATGTCTTCGTCGGCTTGGGCTTTGCAATCGCCGAAGGGCCGGAAGTCGAGCTTGATGAATACAATTTCGAACTGCTGCGGATCCCCGAGGGCCATCCGGCGCGCGACACGCAGGACACGTTCTACATCACCGACAAGATGGTTCTGCGCACCCAGACGTCACCGGTCCAGATCCGGGTCATGAAAGAACAACAACCGCCAATCAAGATCGTCTGTCCAGGCAAGGTCTACCGCTCCGATGCTCTCGACGCGACCCATTCGCCGATCTTCCACCAGATCGAAGGCCTCGTGGTCGACCACGGCGTCACCATGGGCGATCTGGTCGGTTCGCTGCAATTGTTTGCCCGTCAGCTCTTTGGCGAAAAAACGAAAATCCGCTTGCGGCCGCATCATTTCCCGTTCACGGAACCAAGCTGTGAAGTCGATATCACCTGCTGGAGCTGTGGCGGCACCGGTTGCAGGACCTGCAAAGGCGAAGGTTGGATCGAGGTACTCGGCGCCGGCATGGTCCATCCCGGTGTCCTGAGAAACTGCGGCATTGACCCGGACATCTACAGTGGCTTTGCCTTTGGCATCGGCGTCGAACGGACCGCGATGGGCCGCTATGGCATCGACGACATCCGCAATTTCTATGAAAATGACCTGCGCTTCCTGCGCCAGTTCCGATAATCGGGGAGGAAAGAAACCTGCTATGAAAGTATCCATTGAATGGCTCAAGCAATACACCCCAGTGGATCTGCCGCTCAAAACGCTTACGGAGGGCCTGACCCTGTCCGGTTCGAAAGTAGAGGGCGTCGAGGAACTTTTTGCCGAAATCACCCGGGTAGTGACCGGTAGGATCACGAAAATCGAGCGCCATCCGGGCGCTGACAAATTGCAGATCTGCCAGGTGGACATCGGTTCCGAGTCGCTGCAGATCATCACAGCAGCGACCAATGTGTACGAGGGCGCGGTGATTCCGGTCGCCCTCGATGGTTCGACCCTGGCCAAAGGCCTCAAGATCAAGGCAGGCAAACTGCGCGGCGAGTTGTCTCAGGGCATGATGTGCTCGATCGAAGAGCTCGGCCTGACCGGCGCCGATTTCCCATCCGGAGCGGTGCACGGGATTTTTATCCTGCCGGACTCGACCCCGCTGGGCCAGGATATTTTGGACGCTTTGGACATCCGTGACACCGTGATCGAATTTGAAATCACATCCAACCGCGTCGACTGCTTTGCGGTTGAAGGGCTGGCCCGCGAAACAGCCGTGACATTTGACCTGCCATTTTCCGAGGTCCGGCCGCAAGTCCAGGCCACCAGTCTGCGCCAGTCTCAGGACCTGGCCAGTATTGAGATCGCGGCTCCGGACCTGTGCTACCGTTATGTCGGCCGGGTGGTGGAAAACGTCCGTGTCGCACCCTCACCTGACTGGCTGCGCCGCCGGCTGCGCTGTGCCGGCATTCGGCCGATCAATAACATCGTCGACATCACGAACTATGTCATGCTCGAGCTGGGCCAGCCGATGCATGCCTTTGACCTCGACCAGGTTGCGGGCCGCTCGATCATCGTGCGCCGGGCTGCCCCGGGCGAAGTGCTACGCACGCTGGACAGCATCGACCGGACGCTCGATGATCAGATGCTTGTCATCGCTGACCGTGACCGGGCAGTGGCTCTGGCCGGGGTCATGGGGGCAGAAAATTCCGAAATTACGGCCGCGACAACCACGATTCTGCTCGAATCAGCAACCTTCAATCCCCAGGCAGTGCGCCGGGCCGCCAAGTTGGTCGGCCTTCGCACCGATGCCTCGTCCCGGTTTGAAAAGGGGCTCGACGTGTACAATGCCAGCCGCGCGATTGACCGCGCCTGTGAGCTGATCGAGCAGCTTGGCTGCGGCGAGGTACTCAAGGGTCGGATCGATGTCTGGCCGTACCATCCGGAAGCCGTGACCTTGCTGTGCCGGCCTCAATTGGTCAACGAATTCCTGGGCACATCACTGAGCGCAGAGGAGATGAACACAATTCTGACCCGCCTGGGCTGCATTGTGACCGAAGTGGCCGGAGATCTCAGCGTCCAGGTGCCCAGCTTCCGGCCTGATCTCGAAAGCGAGGCAGACCTGTCTGAGGAAATCGCCCGTATCTATGGATATAACAAGATCAAGCCAACTTTGCTGTCGGGCAAGCAGACCACCCTCGGCGGCCGCACACCCAGCCAGAAAGCACTCGAAAAAATCAAGGATCTGATGATCGGCCAGGGATTTTTTGAAGCCTGCACCTATTCTTTCGAAAGCCCGCGCGAGCTGGACAAACTTCGGTTGCCCGCAAGCCATCCGCTGCGCCAGGTGGTCACGATCAGAAATCCACTCGGCGAAGATTATTCGATCATGCGCCCCTCCATGGTGCCCAGCCTGCTTGAAATGGCCTCGACCAATTGGAACCGTTCCGTCGCCGAAGGCCGTCTGTTCGAGCTGGCCTACACCTATCAGCCCAGGCAACTGCCGATGACCGAGCTGCCGGACGAAAAGCTCCACCTCGCGGCAGTTTTGTTTGATGAAGCCCAGAAGGATCAGGGCGCGGCCAATTTCCTGGCCATGAAAGGCGTGGTCGAAGAGCTGTTCCTCCATTTAGGGATGATCCATGTGACGTTCCAGCGGGCCGAGGACACGCCCTGGCTCCATCCCGGTCAGAGTGCCCAGATCCGGATTGGAAAGGATATCGCCGGTACGATTGGCGTCGTCCATCCCGACGTGGCCGAGCTCTTTGCTGCTCCGACCGGCACCGTACTGCTGGATCTGCTATCTGACGTCATACTTTCGCACCGCAGCGACAAACGGGTTTACCAGCCGCTGCCTAAATTCCCGGCTGTGACCCGCGACCTTGCCCTGCTCGTTGACAGCGACATCCTAGTGGCTGATCTGCAGGAATCCATCCTGGCATCCGGCGGTAAAAACCTGGAATCAGTCCGCCTGTTTGACGTCTACAGTGGTAAGCAAGTGCCGGAAGGGAAGAAGTCGATTGCATTCAGCCTGGTGTTCAGGTCCGCTGAAAAAACCCTCAGCGATGACGAAATCATCCCGGCAGTCAAAAAAATCCTCAAGAAACTGGATGCCGATTTCGCTGCCCAGCTGCGGGAATGATTTGTATTGCATAAATATAAAGATTGCTGTATAAAATACGTTTGAATAGACCAATGACCCTTGAAATGGAATGAATGGAGATCATGACATGAAACCTGTCACACGTTTAGCGGCTCTCGTTCTTGTTCTGACCCTGGCCTTCTCGATGGTTGCCTGTGCCTCTGCTGAGGTCAAAATCGCCACCAAGGCCGATCTCGATGGCAAAGTGATCGGCACCCAGCTTGGGACGACCGGCGACACCATCGCTAACGAACAAATCAAAGCCAAGTCCGTCGAATCCTTTAAACTCTTTGTCGATGCTATCCAGTCCCTGAAGCAGAAGAAAGTTGACGCCGTCATCATGGACCAGTTCACGGCTGAAGTTTTCACCAAGCAGAATACCGACCTCGAGATCGTCGATGTTGGCTTTGATGCGGAAGAATACGCGATTGCCGTTGACAAGGGCAATGCCGACCTGCTGGCCAAAATCAATGAAGTCCTTCAAGAAATGAAAGCCAACGGCGCACTTGAAGCGTCGGTTGCTGCTCATGCAGGGGAAGGTGGCAGTCTGCCGGACCTCAATGTCGGTGCGGCCGGCGGCAAACTGATCATGGGAACCAGCGCTGGATTCCCGCCGTTTGAATACCTCGATGACAAAAACCAGGTCGTCGGTGTTGATGTCGACATCATGGCTGCTGTGGCCAAGAAGCTCGACAAGGAGCTCGTGGTCGAAAACATGGACTTTGACGGTCTGATTCCGGCTCTCAATGGCGGAAAAATCCAAGCCATCGCCGCCGGCATGACCGTGACCGACGAGCGCAAAGTCAATGTTGATTTCTCAGAAACCTACTTTGACGCCTCCCAGGTGGTTGTTGTCCGCAAAGCCCAGTAATTCGCAGCACGACTCAACAGGCCGGTCCGGGTCAGATCAAACCGGACCGGTCTCTTTTTTCAGATCAGGAGGCGGTGCACCATGTCATTGGACCAGATCAAATATAAACGCTGGGGTACGTACCTGGCACTTCTGAGCTTTGCTCTGGTGACGGCCATTGCCCTCTTGGTTGCCTTTCAGGACCAGCTAGGGATCCAGTCGCCGCTGCTTATGACGTTACAGACCAATTTCTATAACGATTTCATCAAAGCCGACCGCTACATGCTCCTGGTCAATGGCCTTTTTGTCACGCTCCAGATCACGGTGTTTTCTGTCATCGCCGGCACGATCATCGGCCTGTGCTTGGCTCTGATCAAAGTGCTCGAGAGCAATGGCAAATATATTTTCTTCCTGACCCGCTTCACCAATATCTACCTGACGGTGATCCGAGGCACACCTGCAGTTGTCCAGCTGATGATCATCTATTACGGGATCTTCTCCTCGGTCAACATTGACAAGATCTTTGTTGCGATTCTGGCCTTTTCGATCAATAGTGGCGCCTATGTTGCCGAAATCATTCGGGCCGGCATCCTGGCGGTCGACCGTGGCCAGATGGAGGCAGGAAGGACTCTGGGCCTGCCTTATGGCACGACGATGAAAAAAATCATTTTGCCGCAAGCTTTCAAGAACATTCTGCCAGCTCTGTTCAATGAACTGATCGCCCTGCTCAAGGAAACCTCAGTTGCCGCGTTCATCGCAGTGGCCGACCTGACCCGTTCTGGTGACATGATTCGCGCCAAAACCTACGATCCGTTTTTGCCGCTTTTGGCCGTTGCCCTGATTTACCTGACCTTGGTCGTCGGCATGACGCATCTGGTAGGTCGTCTGGAAAGGAGACTTCGCCGCAGTGATAACCGTTAAGAATCTCTATAAGGATTATGGCGAGGTCAAGGTCCTCAAGGACATCTGTGCCACCATCAGCGTAGGGGAGAAGATCGCCGTGATTGGCCCTTCCGGCTCAGGCAAGAGCACCTTTCTGCGCTGCCTGAACATGCTGGACTTGCCGACATCCGGCACGATCATCGTCGATGGCGAGGAAATCACCGCGCCCGGCGTGGATCTGAATAAAGTCCGGGCCAAAATGGGCATGGTTTTTCAACATTTCAATTTGTTCCCACATCTGACTGTCCTGGAAAACATCACGCTGGCCCCGACGACCCTCGGCCTGATGACACCGCAGCAGGCCATAGACAAAGCATACGCCCTGCTAGACCGAGTTGGCCTCAGGGAAAAGGCTGATGTCTACCCGATCAAATTGTCTGGTGGCCAGAAACAGCGCATCGCCATCGCCCGCGCTCTGGCAATGAATCCGGAAATCATGCTCTTTGATGAACCGACCTCAGCCCTCGACCCGGAAATGATCGGTGAAGTGCTCGATGTCATGCAGGAACTGGCTGAGGAAGGCATGACCATGGTGGTGGTGACCCACGAGATGGGCTTTGCCCGCCGGGTCGCCAGCCGGGTTTTCTTCATGGATGACGGCCAAATCGCTGAGGAAGGCGTGCCGAAAGACATATTCGAAAATCCGCAGAATCCGCGCACCAAAGAATTTCTGTCGAAAGTCCTCACCCACTGAAGACAGGTCAAAAACGGCTGACAGAGCCGGTTTTGAGCCTTTGGCCCCGTGTGCCTTGTCGCATCTTGTCTACCTTTGTCGCTCAATAGACATCCATCAAAATCACACCCTCTGGTACGCTTGGCACCAGGGGGTGTTTTTATGGCCCATATCTTACAAGCAGCGCTGGTGATCCCAGTAGTCCTGGTCAGCCTTGCTACGACGACCGGCTTGATAGTGCCCGTATTGCAGGCGCATGAGCAGACCGCGCGGCAGTTTGTCAGCGAACAGCAGCAACAGCTGACACTGGAACATCTTTACCAGATCCCTGCCGGCGACAGAACAGCCCTGCTGACCAGTCCACAGCAGGTGGTTGCCTGGATCGCCCTGGCCGAGGATGTCATTGGACTCTTGGAACGGTGAGAGGTGAGAGGGATGCGTGTACGATCGCGGCGCCAGCGCGGCGCGCTCAGTTTGCTCCTTATCGTCATCATCGTACCTCTGCTGCTGGTATTTACCACGGGACTTGCGATTGCGCGCCGCTTGAATGACGAAGCTGGTCTGGTCCGAGCCGTGCATCAGCAGCTCGTGGCCAGCCTTGCGGGCTATGATCCGGACTTGTACCAGCAATTCGGCGTTTTTGGAGTGCCGGTGGCCAGCCTTGAGACGTCTGTGTTTCAGAAAACAGTTCCAGTCCGCTATGCGGCGGTGCCGGCTGAATTGTCTGTGGCAGCGGCTTTGCTCGACCCGGATGTGCTGGAACAGCAGATTGCCCGCACCATGAAGCTGCGCCTGCCCATCCTCTGGCTGGACCAGGCAGAACTTGGCAAGTCCCTCAGCCCTGAATTTTTCAATCCTGGGCAGGGGATTCGGGCCTCCATTTTTCCTGCGGATGCCCTTCCCAAGGATCTGCTGAGCCAGATGCCAGAGGGTCTGGCCAGCTATCTAGAGGATCTGATTCAGCAAAGTCTGGAGAGCGTCACGGAGGAAGACAAGCTCGAGATTCTGGACCAGGCGCTTGACTGGCTGGGCGACCTTTCCGGCCAGTCATCCATCCTTGCCGCCCTGCCAGACAGTTCGGACTGGTTGTCCGGTTTATCTGGCTGGCTGGATGATCTTTCGTCAGGCCCCAAAGCCCCTCTGACGCAAAAAGCCGGTCTGGCCGAATACTGCCTGGCTTATCTGACAACTGCGGTCACGGTGCGCCTGGAAGATGGCACCCGTGAGCCGCTGCATACGGTCCGCGGCCTTGACCTTCAGGAACTGGCTCAGACCCGACCGGCAGAAATCGAGCGCATCATCACCGGTACCAGGGAGCCAGACGCAGCCCGGCGCCAGGTGAAAACGGACCTGATTGCCACCCGCAGCCTGATTCACCTGGCTGCCATTGTGGCCGATTCAGGTGCAATGACCGTGTTGCGCAGCAAAGCCGCAGCTCTAGCAGCTGTTTTGGCAGCCACAACCGGCATTCTGCTCGAGCCTGATGGCATCGCCTATTTATTGGCCCTCAGTCAGGCGATTCTGCGGGGCCATGACGACGTTGACGATCTGCTAAGAGGCCAGGACATTCGCCTGATTCCCCCTTCCTTGCTGGATCAGCCACTCAGAGTGACCTATGCCGATCATTTGCGCCTGATGCTGCTGGTCTTGCCGACAGACACCCTGCTGGAGCGGATTGGTCATTGCATCCAGCAGACCTTTCCCCAGGATTATGCTGCTGCTATCAGGCTGGAAGTAAAGCCATCAGCAGGTTCCGGACTAAACCGCTCAGGAATCACCCTGGATCTGGCCTATGCCAGAGAATAGAAGCCCTGTGCGGATAAAAAAAGGCAGCATCGCGCTCGAAGCTGCCCTCGCCTTGCCTCCGGTCCTGTTTTTGATGGCCTTGTTCCTGCACGGCTTGCTCAATGAACAGGAAAAGATCCATCTGACGCGGGCAGCTGATCGAGCGGCAGCCGAAATTGCCCTGGTCTTGCCTGTGGCGGATTTAGGCCAGGATTGGCTGACAGACAGTCTTTCCAGTCTGGTCCTGGACAAAGCCGGCCTTAAGGACCTGCTGCCGTCTCTCGAACCAGACTTTTCTGCTGAACTCGCGGAATGGGCATCCGCTACAACAACAGTCGGCCTTAAGGACTTTGCCCGGGCCAGAATCAGACACTGGCTCAGGCAAGAGGGTGTGTCGGATCACCGGATCGCAGCCGTGCAGCTTGAGATCATCTGGGAAAAAGACAAGCACCTGGCTTGGCTGATTTTGACCCAAGATAATCCCAGGGCGGGCCTTTCGTTCCGGACAACCATTCGCTCAGTGATCCCTTTATGGCCTGGGCGTCCAGCTGATCAGGAGCGATCCCGGGCAGAGGAATCGGAAACCAACGTCTGGGACCTCGACAATTTTTCCCGCGGCCTGGCTATCCGGGAACAGTTCGAGGCCAATCTGCCCCCTGATTTTCCGGTGATTGCGATCTGGCAAAATGGGGCAGCGACGGCCATCCATAGCATTGATATGACAGCTCCGACTTATCAGGACAAGGGGGAAGTGACACAAGCGGTGGTCAGGAACCTGAACCTGCTGGCTTCTTTTACCGGCGCACATTATTCCCGCCAGGAGGTGCGGATCGACATCGAAGCGTCCCAGATCACATCTCGCCGGTTGCTCCTGGTCATTCCTGACAACAGCTCACAGGACTTTCTGGTGGAGGTCTTGTCTGAACTGGACCAGAAAGCCCGGGCCATGGGAATCAATCTGGAGGTCGAACGGTATGGCGAAAGCGGGAAAACAACGGGCTCAATGGCTCCGGAGTCATCGGGATAGCCGCCGGAAGGTTGCCTTGTATCTTCAAATAGGTTGCGGTATCATTTGAACGTACTTTAAGAAATACAGCAGCAACCCTGCCGCGAGGTGGTCCAGATGAAGCATAAACTCCAAGATTCGGACACGCACTTCCTGTATCAGGCGATCTTGAGTCTGAAGGATGAATCCGAATGCGACCGCTTCTTTGAGGATATCTGCACCATTTCGGAGATCAAATCTCTGGCCCAGCGCCTCCAGGTCGCCCGCATGCTGCGCCACAAGAAAAAATACACCGAAATTTGTGATGCGACCGGTGTCAGTACCGCGACGATCAGCCGGGTCAACCGCTGCCTGGAATATGGCGCCGATGGCTACAAGCTGGTCCTGGACCGGATTGAAACAGACCCTGAAGTGAAAGGAACCTGATCCATGGGATTCATTGATAAATTGTTTGGCAGCCATTCCGACCGCGAAATCAAGCGGATCAAACCGCTGGTTGAAGCCGTCGAAAAGTTCGAAAGTCAGATGGCCACCCTGTCTGAGGATGAACTGAAAGGCCAGACAGCCCGTCTTAAGGCCCGTCTTGATGCCGGTGAAAGCCTCGACGACATTCTGCCGGAAGCGTTCGCCACCGTGCGCGAAGCATCCTACCGGGTTCTGGAGATGAAACATTACCCGGTCCAGATCCTGGGTGGTATTGTCCTCCACCAGGGCCGGATCGCTGAGATGAAAACCGGTGAAGGCAAGACGCTGGTCGCGACCTTGCCCGTCTACCTCAATGCCCTGACCGGCCATGGAGTCCATGTTGTCACGGTCAACGACTACCTGGCCAAGCGTGACAGCGAATGGATGGGCAAAGTCTACCGCTACCTGGGCCTGTCGGTCGGCCTGATCGTCCACGGCCTCGACAATGAACAGCGCCGGGACGCCTATCACGCAGATATCACCTACGGCACCAATAACGAATTCGGCTTTGACTACCTGCGTGACAACATGGTCACCTACAAGGAACAATGCGTCCAGCGCGAGCTCAATTTTGCCATCGTGGACGAAGTCGACAGCATCCTGATCGACGAAGCCCGTACGCCTTTGATCATTTCCGGCCTGGGGGACGAGTCGTCCGACTTGTATGAACGGGCCAACCACCTGGTCAAGGGCTTCAAGGCCCGGATCATCAAGGAATCCGACGACAAGCAGGATCTCGAAGAGATTGGCAGCGAGGTTGACTACATCGTCGACGAAAAAGCCAAAACGGCTGTCCTGACGGCTCGTGGCATCCAAAAGGCTGAGCGCTTTTTTGCGATCGAGAATCTCTCTGACCAGGAAAATTATGAGATCAACCACCATGTTAACAATGCCTTGCGCGCCTATGGCATCATGCACCGCGACCAGGACTATGTCGTGAAAGATGGTGAGGTCATTATCGTCGATGATTTCACCGGACGCCTGATGTTCGGCCGGCGTTACAGCAATGGCTTGCACCAGGCCATCGAAGCCAAAGAAGGTGTCAAAATAGCCAATGAGAACAAGACGCTGGCCACCATCACCTTCCAGAATTATTTCCGTATGTACAAGAAACTGTCCGGCATGACCGGTACAGCCCTGACCGAGGAAAATGAATTTCGGGCAATCTACAACCTCGATGTCGTGTGCATCCCGACCAACCGCCCGATGATCCGCATCGACCAGGCGGATGCGGTGTTCAAAACTCAGAATGGCAAATACACGGCCCTGCTGCGAGAGGTTCTGGCTGCCCATGAAAAAGGCCAGCCGATTCTGATTGGCACCATTTCCGTTGACAAGTCCGAGTCTATTTCCAGTCTCTTCAAGCGTAATGGCATTCCGCACAATGTCCTCAATGCCAAGCAGCATGAGCGCGAAGCCGAGATTGTGGCCCAGGCTGGCCGGCTTGGCGCTGTCACGATTGCTACCAACATGGCTGGACGTGGTACGGACATCCTCCTGGGTGGCAACCCGGAGTTCATGGCCAGGCAGGAACTGCGCAAAAACGGCTTGGACGAGACCTTGATCGATGCTTCCACCGCCCATAATGAAACGAACGATCCGCTGATCCTGTCAGCCCGCGAGCAATTCTCCCGACTTCTCGAACAATTTAAAAGCCAGACATCACGCGAACGTGACGCGGTTATTGCCGCGGGTGGCCTCTACATCCTGGGCACGGAACGCCATGAGTCGCGACGTATAGATAACCAGCTGCGCGGCCGTTCCGGTCGTCAGGGTGACCCGGGCAAAAGCAAATTCTACCTTTCGCTCGAGGACGACCTGATGCGTCTGTTTGGCGGTGAACGGATGACCACAGTCTTTGCCGCGCTCGGGGTCGA
>DIFN01000046.1:33998-42826 GCA_002419145.1 Mageeibacillus sp. UBA5747
GAGATTATGCTCGATTTTTGTGCTGGCCAGCCCAATTCCAGCGCATGGGACATTGCCGGTATCAAAGCCAAGATCCTGGATATCTGTGGCGACCTGCCTGCCTTGCAGAAGCTGTCTCATGCCAAGACGGGCCTGGCCCAGCAGGGTCTGGATGCTGAGGAACTGACCGAAGAACTGGTCGCCGATGCCCTGGCCCGCTTTGAATCCCGGGTGAATGACATCGGATCTCCGGAATTGATGCGCGAGGCCGAACGCGTGATCTTGCTACGCACCGTCGACAGCCACTGGATGGACCACATCGATCAGATGGATGATCTTCGGGACAGCATCGGCATGCGCGGCTATGCTCAGCATGACCCCGTCATCGAGTACAAAAAGGAAGGCTTCGCCTTGTACGAGGCCATGACGCGTGCGATCCAGGAAGACTCGGTTCGCCTGATGATGCGAGCCCGGTTTAATGTTGAAAACATCCAGAAACGGCATGCGGTTGCCAAAAACCTCACTGAAGGCCATGGCGGCAGCGGCTATGCCGGGGATGAAGCCGCTCCGGATGTCCCTGCTGGCGCCAGCCAACCAGCGGCCAGAGCCAGCCAACCAGCGGCCAGAGCCAGCCATCCGGCGGCCCCCCGGGCCCAGACGCCCCCGTCAGCCCCGGCTGTGCCACAACGGCGCGATGAAACCAAGGTCGGACGTAACGACCCCTGCCCGTGTGGCAGCGGCAAGAAATACAAGAACTGCCATGGCAAAAACGAAATTTAACCACCCTGGCCGCACCTGCTGACCAGAACTGACTGGAAACAGCTCCAAAGGAGGGCGACATGTCTGCCTTACAGAACACACGCGATGACTACCTGGCCCGCATCAAAACAGCTGCTTCGTTCATTGCCGCAACAGCCCCCGGTCCGATCGATTGCCTTCTGGTGCTGGGTTCCGGACTGGGCGGCCTAGCGGATCGAGTCCAGTCTGCCACGGTACTAGACTATGAAACGATTCCTGGTTTCCCTCAGGCCACTGTGCCGGGACACGCCGGCAAATTGCATCTCGGCCAGTGGGGCAGCAAGCGAATCGCCGTCATGCAAGGCCGCTTCCATTATTACGAAGGCCATGCCATGAGTGAAGTGACCTTTCCGATCCGGGTCATGGCTGCGCTCGGAGTCAAGACCGTGATCCTGACCAATGCTGCCGGCGGTATGGGGGAAGGGATGGCTCCTGGCGACCTGATGCAGATCACAGACCACATCAGCTTGTTCATGGAATCACCCCTGCGAGGCATGAATCTCGACAGCTTCGGTGAACGGTTTATCGACCAGACCGAGGTTTACAGCAAAAAGCTGATCAGCCTGACACAAACCGTGGCCAAGGATCTGGGTCAGCCCCTGCACCAGGGTGTTTACAGCTTCTGCAAGGGTCCTCAGTTCGAAACGCCGGCCGAAATCCGGCTCCTGCGCCAGCTGGGAGCTTCGGCCGCCGGTATGTCGACTGTACCGGAGGCCATCGTGGCGCGCCATTGCTCGATGGACGTGTTAGGCCTGTCCTGCATCACCAATCTGGCGGCTGGACTTTCCGGTCAGCCTTTGAACCACAGCGAGGTCCTCGAGGTTGGTCTCATGGCCAGCGACCGCATGATCGCCCTGCTCTCAGAAATTCTCAACCGGTTATAACGATTTCCTGCCAGCCCAACGATCATTCACATTTTGCACAGGAGACAGACATGCCATACGAAATCAAAGATTTGGGCCTGGCCCCTTCCGGCCGTCAGAAGATCGCCTGGGCTGCTGCTAACATGCCTGTGCTCGGCAGCATCGGCGCAGAATTTGCCCGGACCAGACCCTTGTCTGGCTTGCGTATCGCCGTCAGTGTCCATGTCGAAGCTAAAACAGCCTGGCTAGCCAAAACCCTGGCCCTGGGTGGTGCGACGGTCAGCCTGACCGGTTGCAATCCGCTATCAACACAGGATGATGTCGCTGCCGCACTGGCCGAAGAGGGGATGGACGTGTACTGCATTCATGGGGCCGACAGCCAGACCTACACCCGCAATCTGCGCCAGGCCCTGGCGATCCGGCCCCATCTCGTGATCGATGATGGCGGGGATTTTGCCCTTCTGCTCCACACCTCGGAAAAACACCTGACCACTGAGCTGATCGGCGGCAGTGAGGAGACCACGACCGGGGTCAAGCGGCTCCGGATCCTGGAAAGGGAAGGCAAGCTGCTGTACCCGGCCATCGCTGTTAACGACGCCCGCTGCAAGCATCTGTTTGACAACCGGTATGGCACCGGCCAGTCGGTTTGGACGGCGATCATGAGCCTGACCAATCTGGTCGTGGCCGGCAAGACAGTCGTGGTCAATGGATTTGGCATGTGCGGCAAAGGGGTGGCTTTGCGGGCAGCAGGCCTCGGTGCCCGGGTTGTGGTGACCGAGATTGATCCGGTCAAGGCTTGTGAAGCCCTGATGGAGGGCTACGATGTCATGAGCATGGACGCAGCCGCGCCTGTGGGCGACGTCTTCTGCACGGTCACCGGGTGCCGCGACGTCATCACGGACCGCCACTTCCCGCAGATGAAAAACGGTGCCATCCTGTGCAATGCGGGCCATTTCGATGTCGAGATCAATCTGGAACAGCTGAAAGCTCAGTCCGTGTCCATCCAACAGGCTCGTCCGGGTGTCCAATCCTATGTCCAGGCCGATGGACGGTGCTTGAATGTCCTGGCCGAAGGTCGCCTGGTCAATCTGGCTGGCGGCGACGGTCACCCGGTGGAAATCATGGACATGAGCTTTGCCCTCCAAGCCTTATCAGTCCTCTATCTGGCTGAACATGGCCGTGATTTGCAGCCCGGGGTCTATCACCTGCCGGCAGAGATCGATGACCGGGTGGCTGCCCTGCTGCTCGAACATAAAAAGCGTTCGATTGATATCCTGACACCCCAGCAGGCCCATTACCTGGCCACTTGGGACCTTTCGGAAACGGAATGACAGCCCACAAACCTGCGGATCTGGCTCCATTTGCACAGATCTGAAATGCTGCCTTCAGGAGGATGCCATGAAATCGGCTGTGCTTTTCGCCCATATCCAGCTTGTCACACCTTTGCCGGATGGCCCGGTCCTCTCACTTGCCAACGCCTTTGTCGCCGTAGCCGAGGGCGAGATCCTCTATGCCGGTCCTTATGAAGACGCAGCCCGCCAGCGTCTGGTCGAACGTGTCGGCAGTCAGTATGAGACCTATGCCGGCCAGCGCAAGATTCTTTGGCCAGCGATGGCCAATGCCCATGGCCATATTCCGATGACCCTGATGCGTAACCAGGCAGACGACGCCAATCTCCACACCTGGCTCTTCGATTTGATTTTCCCACGGGAAAAACACCTGACCCCCGAACACGTCAAGAATGGCACGGCGTTGGGAATGGCTGAAATGATCCGGGCTGGCACGGGGACGGCAGCTGACATGTACTATTACAGCGAAGCCGTGGTGGAAGCCGCCATTGAGGCGGGCATGCGCCTGAATGTCTGCTTCGACGGCAAGACGGAGGGCCCCGATGGCAAGACCCATGTCCAGACGGGTGAAGTGGAGCGTTTTATCCAGCTCTGCCGTTTTGCAGGCGATGGCAGAATCGTACCCGCCCTGCTGGTTCATTCGATCTACCTCTATGAACCGTACATGTACCGTGAACTGGCCCAGATGGCGGCGGATCAGCAATGCTTCGTCCAAGTCCATATTGGCGAGACGGCCCGCGAGGTCAGCGAATGTCTGGCCGCCTACGGTCAGCGTCCCGCTGTCCAGCTGGCTGAGTTTGGGTTTTTCCAGACCCCGACCGTAGCTGCACATTGTGTCCATCTCGATGACCAGGAACGGTCCATTCTGGCCGGACCTGGCATCCTGGTTGCCCATTGTCCGACCAGCAACCTCAAGCTGGGCAGTGGTATCGCCAACATCAAAGCCCTGCTTGAAGCCGGTGCCAAAGTAGGTCTGGGAACAGATGGGGCTGCGAGTAACAACAATCTGAGCCTGTACCAGGAAATGAAACTGGCATCCTTGCTGGCCAAGGGCACTTCGGGGGATGCGTCCATTCTCCCTGCCGACGAACTCATCCGCATGGCCACCCTCACAGCCCAGCAAGGGCTCGGCTTTGCAAGTTCCGGCTGCATCGCAGCTGGGTATGCAGCGGATCTGCAAATCCTGGATGCCGACCGGCCCAGCCTGTGGCCCTTGGGCGAACCGAACGCTGCACTGGTCTACTCGAGCGAAGGATCAGCGGTTGAATCCCTGATGGTCGATGGGCAGTGGCTGATGTATAAGCACGAACTCAAAACTCTGGATGAAGAAAAAATTAAGCATGAGGCGCTGAGGAGTGCCGTCCATCTTAACCGCCTGGCCTGAACCTGATCACCCACACACCGGCCACCTGCTTGCTTGACAGAAAAGTGATTCATGATAGAATAGACAAGGCAATTGCCGCTGTGGCTCAGGGGTAGAGCAATTCACTCGTAATGAATAGGTCGTGGGTCCGATTCCCACCAGCGGCTCCAGCTTTGCGAAAGGACTGTCGTAACGACGGTCCTTTTTCTTACTTTCCGGATCTGCTAATCTAGAATTCATAACCAGACAACATCATTCAAGCAACTGATGAGGAGGAATGATTCATGAACCCACTGATCTTGAAAATTGGCGGCATGAGCTGCCAGCACTGCGTGGACCATGTCACAAAGGCTCTACAGGAACTTGCCGGAGTAACGGCTGTATCTGTTGATCTGTCCAGCGGACGGGCCACCCTGGAAATCGAAGAAGCTTATTTCAATATGGACGAAGCTGCTGAGGCGATCTCCGAGGCCGGATACGATTTCCTCGGCCAGATCGAGCCTTGAAATAGGCAGGTTTGCATGAAATCACGGAAATACACTCATTGATTTGATGGATTCGTCAATTGATTCCAAACGCCTTCGGTTTATAATGAATCTCGTGGACGGTTGTTGGATTGTGCTGGCATCGTTCGCATCTATCTGAATATTAACCTATGTGCTTCATAAGGAGGATACAAAATGGGACGTTCATTCAGCATGAACAACATCGATGTTAAGAAATTTCTGCAGGCCCTCGACAATTGCAAAGGCAATGTCATGCTGGTCACAGCCGAAAATGACCGCTTTAATTTGAAAAGCAAACTGAGCCAGCTCGCTGGTGTCATCAACCTGATCGAAGGTGGCCGCATTGTTGATGCCAAGATCTACTGTGACGACCCGGAAGATGAGTCTTATCTGTTCCGGCTCAATCTTTTCGGTGAAACCACTGAGAACTAAGCAGAGAACACTTCCCACAGACTGGAACAAAGGAACCTGGCCGACTTTTCGGCTGGGTTTTTTTATGGGTTTTACCTGATTGAGGTGACCTTGGGCCTTCTGTTTGTTATGATTATAAAATGGATTACGCATTGATCGCAGGCTTTGAACCGACCGGGGACTTCATGGTCCGGCACTGGATGCGCAGGCTGGCTGACCATGGTGTCAACGACCTGTATGAAAGTTTTGGCTTGGCCCCGCATATTACTTTGTCGGAGTTTTCCACCAATGCCTTCGCCCAAGTTGAAGCAGGTCTTGCCGATTTAGCTCAAAGGGTCTCAACCGTCGAGGTCCGCTTTTCCAGTTTGGGCATTTTCCCAGGCTTGCAGGGAGTCTTGCATCTGGTTCCGGCCGTGAACGGAGAGTTATTATCCCTGCACCGCCAGATCCATCAGGTCTTGAGACCGCTGTGCCGGGATTTTTCACCACTCTATCTGGAACCGGAGTGGACGCCGCACTGCACACTGGTCCTGGACATGGATCCTTTGGAGCTGCCCCGCGCCTATGATGTGCTGATCGATTCTTTCAAGCCCTTCACAACCCGCCTGGTTAGTCTCGAAGTGATCACCTGCTGCCCCTTCCAGACCATCCTGAAACATCCTTTGCACATGAACCAAGCTCAGTCCCCAGACTGCAGTTGGTAGCCAGCCATGTGGTTGGACGGATGCTTTTGTGATAAAATCTGCCTTTAGAGTTCTATTTCATGTCAACTTGGTCGCTGACCGATACGTATGGACAGGTATTTAAATGAATTTCAGTCAACAATTGAAACTTGGGATCGATATAGGTTCTACAACGCTCAAAGTGGTTCTGCTTGAGGGTTACCGGACGATTTTTTCGCGCTACAGGCGCCATCATGCCGACATAGCCGGTGAGCTGGAGCGGGTATTTGCCGAGCTGACCGAGACGTATCCAACGGCTCAGGTCCAGGTCAGTGTGACCGGATCCGGCGGGGTCAGTGTGGCCAAATGGCTGGGCCTGCCCTTTGTGCAGGAGGTCATTGCCGAGACTGAGACCATCCGGGTCTTTGATCCATCGGCCGATGTCATCATCGAGCTCGGTGGGGAGGATGCCAAGATCACCTATCTCAAGCCGAGCCCCGAGCAGCGGATGAATGGGTCCTGTGCCGGTGGCACAGGTGCCTTCATCGACCAGATGGCCACGCTGCTCCAGACCGATGCGACGGGGCTGAATCAGCTGGCGGCCAATTACCAGCAGCTGTATCCGATCGCTTCGCGCTGTGGTGTGTTTGCCAAGAGTGACTTGCAGCCTCTGATCAACGATGGCGCAGCCAAAGAAGACCTTGCGGCCTCTGTCCTGCAGGCGGTTGTCAATCAGACCATTGCCGGCCTGGCCTGCGGGCGGCCGATCCGTGGCCATGTCGTGTTCCTGGGTGGGCCGCTGCATTTCCTGCCCGAGCTGCGCAAGGCCTTTGAGCGTTCCCTGCACAAAGAGGTCACGAAATTCACCACCCCGGACAAAGCTCAGCTGTATGTGGCCATGGGTGCGGCTCTGCTGGCCGAAGGTGATCCGGAGCCGATCCAGGCCATTCGTGACCGTTTTGCCACGGCCAGCCGCCTCGAACCGGAAATTTCCCGCATGAAACCGCTGTTTGCCAGTCCGGAAGAAAAGCTGGCCTTCCAGAAGCGGCACGAACAGGCCTCAGCTGAGCTCAAGGACATCACCCAGGCGTCGGGAGATTGTTTCTTTGGCCTCGATGCCGGCAGCACCACCACTAAAGCGGTGCTGATCGACGGCGAGGGTGACCTGATTTTCACCTATTACGCCAGCAACAAAGGGGACCCGGTCAAAAGCGCCATCACGATCCTGCAAAAACTTTACGCGCAGTTGCCCCGTACGGCGCGGATCGCCCGCTCCTGTGTCACCGGTTATGGCGAAAACCTGATCAAGGCGGCCCTCGGAGTTGACGAAGGCGAAATCGAGACCATGGCTCACTATCGCGCAGCTGAACATTTCCTGCCTGGGGTCGATTTCATCATTGACATCGGCGGTCAGGACATGAAGTGCATGCAGGTCCGCGATGGCGTCATCGACAGCATCATGGTCAACGAAGCCTGCTCATCCGGGTGCGGTTCCTTTGTCCAGTCCTTTGCAGAAACGCTGCACATGGATGCCCATACGTTCTCGCTCGAGGCGCTCGAGGCAAAAAACCCGGTCGATCTGGGCACCCGTTGCACCGTGTTTATGAATTCTCGTGTCAAACAAGCACAGAAAGAAGGGGCCAGTGTTGGTGATATATCCGCCGGCCTGTCCTACTCGGTCGTGCGCAATGCCCTCTACAAGGTGATCAAGATCAAGGACCCGTCCCAGCTTGGGCAGAAAGTGGTCGTCCAGGGTGGCACTTTCCTCAACGACGCCATTTTGCGCTGTTTTGAACAGGTCGCCGGCCGTGAAGTGATCCGGCCCAACATCGCCGGCCTGATGGGCGCCTATGGTGCAGCCCTGATTGCACGCGAGCACTATGCCGACCAGACCACAAGCCTGATGGCGGCCAAGGAACTGGCGGCTTTCGATGTCCAGACCGAGCTGACCCATTGCGAATTGTGTACCAACCTCTGCCAGTTGACGATTTCGCGTTTTTCCAATGGGGAGCGGTATGTGTCAGGCAATCGCTGCGAACGCGGAGCAGGAGAGGAGATCCACAAGGTCGTCTTGCCGAACCTGTTCGACTACAAATACAAACGGATCTTTGGCTATGCACCACTGCCTCTGGACAAAGCCCCCCGCGGTGTGATTGGCATTCCGCGTACCCTCAATCTGTTTGAAAATTACCCGCTCTGGCACACTTTCCTCACCGAACTGGGCTTTCGGGTTGTCCTGTCAGGACGCTCCAACCACAAGCTGTTTGAAAAAGGCATGGATTCCATTCCTTCGGAAAGTGTCTGCTATCCGGCCAAACTGGCTCATGGCCATGTGACTGACCTGATTGAGAAGGGGATCCACCTGATCTTCTATCCTGACATCACTTATGAACAGCTTGAATACACCGAGGCCAATAACCACTTTAATTGCCCGATTGTTGTCAGCTATCCGGAAGTCATCCGGACCAATGTTGAGAAAATTGCGGAAAACAATGTCCGACTGATCAATCCCTTTCTGTCCCTGCATCACAAGGACAAGCTCGTGCAACGCCTGACTGATGTCTTTGCGGAATGGAACGTCAGCAGACAGGAAGTCAAGTCCGCCCTGGCCCATGGGTTTGCCGAACTGGACCGGGCCAAGGCAGATATCCGGGCTAAAGGCCAGGAAACTCTAAAATTCCTTGAGGAACATAATTGTAAAGGCATCGTCCTGTCAGGACGTCCGTATCATGTGGATCCAGAGATCCATCACGGCATCCCCCAGATGATTAACACCCTGGGCCTGGCCGTCCTGACCGAGGACAGCGTCGCCGGTCTCGGTGACCTGGAGCGACCTCTGCGGGTGGTCGACCAGTGGGCCTATCATTCACGACTTTATGAGGCTGCTGCCTTTGTCG
>DIFN01000040.1 GCA_002419145.1 Mageeibacillus sp. UBA5747
TGGATGACCGGCAAGAAATATTTTACAATGGACCACTACTTCGAAGAGAGAGATGTAGCTAGAAAGCAAGCGTTAGCAGAACGAGCCGCCCACCTGCGTGTTGTCACCTGAATCATGCAGATGCCGAATGGCAATTTACACCAAATTTTAGGACTTGACTAGTGGTTCCCTTAAAATTACGCAAAATATAAAAATATTCAGGGATCGAGCGTAATAGCTCGGTCTCTCAATTCTTGAGTGAAGGATGAAAAAGTCAGAAAAACAGTTAATCCAGCATATAGCGTTGGAAAGCCACTGCGTTCTTGGCATCGAGGTCGAGCTGGGCGTCATCGGCACCGGGGTTCATTTCGCGCCAGATCTTGATGTCGGAGCCGACTTGGCCGCCCATGCGGACAAAGGGTTCCATGACGATGGCGCCCTGATAATGGATGTCACGCAGGGCTTCGCCGATTTCGCGCCAGGGGGTGCGGCCGCGACCGGGTACACGGCGGTTGCATTCGCCGGTATGGAAATGGCCGAGGTGCTGGCCGGCCTTGCGGATGGCACCACCGATGCTGTCTTCTTCGATGTTCATGTGGAAGGTGTCGAGCATGATCTTGACCCGCGGGTGGTTGACTTCCTGGACAAACTGGACGGCTTCCTCGGCGGTGTTGAGGAGATAGCCTTCAAAACGGTTGAGTACTTCCAGGCAATAGTCCACGCCACAGGCATCAGCGACTTTGGCCATTTCGGCGACACCAGCGACACTGCGGGCCCAGTCACCGGGCTTGTCGATCGGCTTGATGTAATCGACCGGCCAGTAGGAATAAATGCCGCCGCCAATGACATGGATGTCCATTTTTTCCAGGCGTGAGAGCAGGTCGGTGAAGAAGGACTTGGCATGGGCGCGGACGGCCGGGTCGGCCGAGGCCAGGTTCTGGTTTGGACTGGGACCGTGGCCGCAGGTCAGGGTGATGCCATTGGCTGCGGAACAAGCCTTGATGTCCTTCATTTGCTGTTCCGAATAGAAGGGCAGAGGGCTGGCGGCAATTTCTAGAATATCAAAGCCGAGTTGGGCCGCTTTCTCGATGTAAGGGATGTAGTCGGCCTGCCATTGCTTTTCCCAATAGGCGTAGTAGATTCCGTGTTTCATCAATGCCTCCTTATTTTCGGTTGTGATTTTATTCCCATAATGCATCAAGCTGTTCAGAGAATTGCCTGAAGCGTTTGTATTTGCGGTCATAAATGCCAGCTAAGTCTGATTGTGGTTCGTAGCGTTGACTGACCCGGACCATGGCGCGACTGGCTGCTGCCAGATCCTGGTATTGCCCGTCTGCCACACTGGCAGCCATGGCACAGCCCAGAGCGCCCAATTCGTTGGATTCCAAGGTCTCAACTGGCAGCTGGAAGATGTCGGCAAACAATTGGACCCAGAAGGGCGAGTTTGCCGCGCCGCCGGCCAGACGAATGACGCTGGGTTTTTTATGGTCCAGTAGCTTTTCCAGATGGACCCGATGCCCGAGGCAGATGCCTTCCATCACAGCCCGGATGATCTGGGACCGGGTGTGGGAGCTGTCCAGACCGATCAGGCTGGCTTTGGCCCGGGGGTTGTAATTGGATCCATACAGGTAGGGCAGGAAGATGATGTCGTGGTCTTCGGGTGCGACTGTGGCAGCCATGTCGTCGGTCAGACGATAGACACTGATGCCGCTCCGTTCGGCCAGTAGCTTTTCTTCAGCCATGAAACGCTCGATGAACCATTCATGGTTACCAGCAGAGGTCGGGCTGCTTTCTTCGATAAAATAGTAGTCAGGCAGGGCATAGATGGAATTCATCATGACGCTGTGATCAGTGACGGGCTGATGGGAAATGAAGCCATTGATGCTCCAGGTCCCTGCGATGACGCAGAATTTGTCATCACTGAGGATATCCATGGCGATGGCACAGGCATCGATGTCAAACATGCCGCCGGCCACCGGGATTCCGGCGGGAAGTCCTGTCTGGGCCGCGACTGCCTGTGTGATAAATCCACAGACATCCGTCGAATGCTTGAGCGGGGGCAGGGCAGAGTACAAATCGCCCAGACCAAAGGTTTCCATCAGGTCCTGGTCGAAACAACGCTCCTTGAGATTGAGAAGGTTCGAGCCGGAATAATCCGTGATCTCAGCGTAAGCCTCACCGGTCAGGCGGAAACGGATGTAGTCCTTGCACTCAAAAATCCACTGGGTGTTGGCAAGCACGTTCGGTTCATGGTCTTTGAGCCAGCGGAGAATCGAAACAGGCTGGCTGGCCAGAATGCGCTGGTAATTGGTCGCAAAAGTCTTTTCGAACGTTCCGTCCGCATTGAACCGATCGGCATAATCGACGGCCCGGGCATCGGTTGAGACGATTCCGTTGTAGGCTGGGCGCTGGTCTTTGCCCCAGAGGTACAGGCCCTTGCCGTGGCCGGAGCAGGCCACGCTTTTGATCTGGGCAGCGACCGCTGGGCCAGCTTTTTCGACGGCTGCCCGCATGACCCTGATGTTGGCTGCCCATAACTCATCCATATCACGTTCGGTGAAGCCAGGTGCTGGCGTCAGCATGGTCAATTTCTCTGACGCACGCGTGATCACCTGACCATTTTGATCAAACAGGACGGCCTTGACAAGCGTGCCGCCATTATCGAGCCCCAAATAGTAATTCATCCGCTTTGCCTCCTGTTTGCTGCAAAAGATTGGTTGGGATAAGGGAAAAGGCTCCCACTAAAGTGTGACGTTTAGTGGGAGCCCATGATCATGACAATCGGTTTGCGTCAGATCGGGGTCAAGTGTGTCTTAGAAAGGATAGTTGTCAACATTTTCCTTGGTGAAGACGGCCGGAGGACCCATGACAACGTCTTTGCCGCTGACAACGATTTTGCCAACATTCGGAACGTCCATGCCATCGGTGACAGGGGTGCCATCGAGGACGGCCTTGGCCAGGTAAACGGTCAGGTAGCCGAGGGTGGCCGGATCCCAGAGCAGGGAAGCATCGAGGGAGCCGTCCTGCAGGTAGGGTTTGGAGTCAGTCGGCATCGCGGTGCCGATGACAGCGATCTTGTCCTGCATACCCTTTTCCTGGACAGCCTTGGCAATGCCAAGCGGGGCTGGGGTGGAATAGCCGAGGATACCGATCAGGTCCGGATAGGTCTTGATCAGGTCGAGAGCTTTCTGATAGGCGATGTCGGCTGATTCGTCAGAGCCGATTTTCTCGGTGACCAGCTTGAGGTTCGGGTATTTGGTTTTGGCGTATTCGGCGCCGATATCGATCCAGGTGTTGAGGTTGGCAGCAGACAGGCCACCGGTGATGATGGCATAGTTGCCAGAATCGGTTCCAGCGATTTCGACGAGCTGGTCATAGTAGACCTGGGCCAGTTCGGTGTCGTCAATCTGGTGGACAGACAGTTCAACAACAGATTTTTCAGCAGGCGTATCCCAGTCGAGGACTTTGATGCCGGCGTCTTTGGCCTTCTGTAGGACAGGGGTCAGGGCAGCAGCATCATTCGGGGCAACGCAGATGGCGTCAACACCCTGGGTGATGTAGTCTTCGATCATCTGGACTTGCTGGGCTGCGTCACCAACGGAAGGCCCGTTGTAGATGACGTTGACGCCGAGGTCTTTGCCAGCCTGCTCGGCACCGGTCTGGGAACGGTTGAAGTAAGGAATGCCGATCAGCTTGGGCATGACAACGATGGTGTAGGCTTCGCTGCCGCCAGCCGGGGCTGCGGTTGGTTCGGCAGCTGCTGCAGTGGTAGCTGCGGGAGCCGCGGTGGTGGCCGTCGTGGTAGCCGCGGAGCAGCCAACCAGGGTGACCATCACGAGGACGAGCATGACTGAGATTGCTTTTTTGAACATGGGTCTTCCTCCTTTTATTTTATCAGCACGCAGGTGCGCGCATGATATCAGGGAAACGGGATCTGAATCAGGATAGGACGGGCTTTTCAGGCGGCCTTGGCTGCAGCTTGCTGTTTGCTGCGTCTGGCCGAGATGACCATGCTGGCGAAGTTGATCGCCAGGACAACCAATAGCAGGCCGCCCATGATGACGTCGGTCAGGAAGCGATTGACATTGAGCAAGTTCAGACCCGAAGAGATGGCCTGGATAATCAATACGGCTGTGACCGTACCAATGACTTTGCCGTAGCCACCATTGATATCTGTCCCACCGAGGACGGTGGCTACGATCGATTTCATCAGATAGGACGAACCGTAATCGACTTTGGCGGAATTGTAGCGTGAGGAAATCAGAAGTGCGGCAAAGATGCCACAACCGGCTGATAATAGGTAGACTCGCATCAGGACCGAGCGGTTGTTGACCCCTGAGAAGTAGGTCGCTGTGGGGTTGCAGCCGACCATATAGACCTGCCGGCCCCAGACTGTATGTTCGAGCAAGATCACATAGACAATGACAGCGAGGATGAAGAGAACCATGGGGAAGGGAATGCCGAAGAGTTTCCCGGCTCCGATCCACATGTAATTGGACGGGAATCCAGATATTGCGCCACCTTTGGTAAACAGCAAACCGACCCCTTCAAAAATCATCATGGTCGAGATCGTGACCAGCATCGGGGCGACGCCGAAATGGGCGACAGCCAAGCCATTGAGTGTCCCGCCCAGCAAAGCGACAGCTGCGATGGCAGCCACACCTGCGATCAGAGCTAAGGTGGCATTGCCTTCGCCCTGGTTAAAGATCCTGGAAATGGTCAAGGCACCAAAAATGGATGACATGGCAGCCGTGTTGACAACTGAAAGGTTGATACCGCCTGTCAGAACGACGACCATCATGCCGAGTGCGATGAAACCGAACTCAGGCAGTTGGAAGGCCATGGAAACGAGGTTGGCTGAACTGAGGAATTTTCCTTTGGTCAGGATGGTCAGCAGTAAGGCGATGACGACCAGAACAATGATCAGGGTGAATTCTTTGGAATTATCTCGAATGGATTTAAACAGGGGATTTTGCAAGGGCGAGACTGCCTTGACAACGGAAGCTTGATTTTTCTTAGTCTTTACCATCTTGGCACCTCCTCTTAGGCCACATCAACTTTGATGCGTTTTGCTTCAGCTCTTTTGGCGCGGAGGATGTCCGCTGTGACGGCGAACAGGATGACTGTGCCGATAAAGATCTTTTGCCAGAACGTAGGAATCTTGAGCAGAATCATGCCGTTTTCGAGCAGTCCCATCAGGACAACACCCAGCAAGGTTCCCAAGACACTGCCATATCCACCGGAGGTGCTGGCACCGCCGACAACGACAGCACCAATGACTTTGAGCTCAAATCCAGTGAAGACTTTTGGATCTACCTGACCGAAAATGCTGGTCCGAACAACCCCTGCAATGCCACTGGCGAATCCGATGAACATGTAGAGCATGAACTGGAGGCGCTTGACATTAAAGCCAATCCGCTCTGCTGAGGTGATGTTGCCGCCGATGGCAAAGACACCGCGACCCCAATGGGTGTATTTCAGGAGCCACCAGGTGAGCACAACCATGGCGACCAGGAAGATGAACTGGACAGGGATCAGGTTGAACAAGTATTTTTTACCGAATTCGACGAAACCAACAGGAACATTGGTGATCCAGTTGCCGTTGGTGATGAAGTTCATCAGACCCTGGTAAATGGACAAAGTACCCAGTGTCGCGACGATCGGTGGCATTTTCATAAAGGCGATAAAAGCACCATTGACTGCACCCAGCAAAATGCCTGTCAGCGCGCCTGCCAAAAAGCCCAGGGCAATGTTGTCAGACACATTGATCATGAAATAGGCAGACATGACGGAAGCGACACCCATCAAGGCACCGACAGAAACATCAATACCACCCGTCAGAATGATGGGCAGCATGCCCATGGCTGCAATGGCCAGGACCAGGTTGGATTTGACGATGTCGAAGATATTGCCAGTGGTCAGGAATGCGGCGGGGTTCCCGATTGAAATGATCAGGAAAACAGTCATCACGATCGTCAGGATCATGAACTCCTTCGTTTTCATCCATTCTTTCATTCGATGATTCTCCTCATGTTTTGATCCTTAACCGACCTTGTTGTCAGCAAGGAAGGCCTTGTTCATGATGGCTTCAGAATTGATCTGGCTGCCTGTGAATTCACCATTGATCCGGCCGCGGCGCATGACCAGGACCCGGTCGCTGACCGCGAGCACTTCGGGCAGCTCGGATGAGATCATGATCACAGCCATGCCATCATCTGCCAATTGACGCATGAGGCGATGGATTTCTGCCTTGGCCCCGACATCGATGCCGTTGGTTGGCTCGTCGATGATCAGGATTTTCGGATGGGTGGCCAGCCATTTGCCGATGACAATCCGCTGCGCGTTGCCGCCAGAGAACTGGCCTGCGAGCATTTCCGGGACTGCTGGACGGACATTGATCTCCTTGATCCATTGATCGGCTTCGTCAGACAGGCGTTTCCTGTCGATCAATTTGAGTGAGTTTGTAAAATGGTTGAGCACCGCCAGCGTGATGTTGTCGCGCAAGTTCTGACGTAGGACCAGTCCTTCGAGCGCACGGTTTTCTGGCACAAATGCGATTCCGGCTGCCACGGCGTCGCTGGGGGCTGAAAAATCAACCGGACTGCCATTGAGCAGGATCGTGCCGCTGTCTGGTTTGTTCAAGCCAAACAATGCGTGGACCATCTCGGTTCGCCCGGATCCCACCAGTCCAGTGATTCCCAGGATCTCTCCTTTGTGGAGCTGGAAAGTGATCTCCTTGAAATTTCCAGCTTTGGTCAGGTTCTGGACTTCGAGGATTGTGTCGCCGATCGCCTTAGCCTCGAGCCGGTCGTATTCGACCGATCGCCCAACCATCAAAGCGATCAACTTGCTGTAATCCATTTCCTTGGCCGGGTATTGGCCTATGTATTTGCCATCGCGGAGGATCGTAAAAGTTTCACAGACCTCAAAAAGCTCTTCCAGCTTATGGCTGACAAAAACGACGGAAATACCATCTGCCTGCAAATTCCGGATGATTTTGAACAGTAAGTCGACCTCGCCTTTGGAGAGGGCTGATGTCGGCTCGTCCATGATGATCATTTTGGCGTTGCTGGCCAGGGATCGGGCGATCGCGACCAGCTGTTGCTTGGCGATGGACAGATTGCCAAGCCGGCTGTCCAGTGGGATATCCACACCGAGGTATTCGATGGCTTTGCGAGCGACTTGCCGCATGTTTTTCCAGTCAACCAAGGTGCTGCCCTGCTGGAGGGAGCTGCTGATCGCAATGTTTTCGGTTACTGTCAAATTGGCAAACAGCGAAAAATCCTGGAAGATGATCGAAATACCATGACGAACAGATGTGATGGGGTTCAGCTTGCCGATGACTTCGCCTTCGATTTCGATGTGGGCGCCAGGATCAGGCTCATAAACACCAGCCAGAATCTTGATCAATGTAGATTTGCCAGCGCCATTTTCACCAATTAAAGCATGGACTTCACCTTTTTTGACACTGAAGGAGACGTTATCGAGCGCTTTAACACTGGGGAATGTCTTGCTGACATTCTTGACACGGAGAAAATATTCACTTTCCATCGCCGTTTCCTGTTCTTTCTATTTATTATGTGCCTGGCCGTTTAACCGGCGAAGACAAAACCTTCTGCAAAATCCTGTTCGATTATGGGCTGGCCACCAGCCATGAAGCTGTCAAGACTCATCTGGTTGTAAAGCAGCTTTTCGAAGTTGTTCAAAATGTATTCATTCAGCCTGGTTGGGAAAAATCCCCAGGGTGCGTAACCTGTTCCTGGCTGATTGATGTTGTAGGTCTGGGCGTCGAGAGCCTTTTTGATGTCGACCGGCATGTCCGCTGGAAAGAGGGAGGGGTCAATCGGCCGGGCTGGAGTGGAAAATCCAGAGGCGACCACTTGGGCGGCAACTTTCTCGTCCAGGTAGTAGTCCATCATCATCTCGACACAGAGGTCGGCATTCCTGGAGGTGGAGGAGATGCCAATGGCTTCGCCCAGTGAGATGGCTGATGCGGGTGGCACTCCTTCGCGCATGGAGGGCCAGATGGTCTGACCCCAGTCGAATGTCCACGTGCCAGGTGCTGTATCAACCAAGGTCAGCCAAGCGCCTTCGAAATTCATCACAGCCTGCTGGCTGGTGAATTGTTCCCGGGCTTCGTTGAGGGGAGTTGCTGCGCTGCGCCGTCCGCCAATGTATCCAGCATCCCAGTCGGCTTTCATGAGTTCAAATGCGCCCCTGATTTCTGGATCATTGAACTTTCGCGAACCCTGCAGCATTTCACGGATGACATCTGCGCCGCAATAGGTCGTCAAATAGTGTTCGACATACCAGTTCAATAGGATGTTGACGCCCTGGTACCCAAAAGCAACCGGAATCAGATTGGCATCCAGAGCGGACTCACACACGTCAACGTATTCTTCCCGTGTCCTGGGCACATCATGTCCCAGACGATTGAGCAAGGTTTTGTTATAGGTCAGGGCCGTTGCTTCCACGGATTGAGGTAATGCATACATTTGCCCGTTGAACAGAGTCGCCCGGATGGCCCAGTCATACATGACCTGGTCCAGGTTATACTGTTTGCGATAGTTTTCAAGGTTCAAAATCTGATTGCGGGTCGCGTAGTAAGGTACGTCAAAACTGTCCATGTAGAACATATCTGGCCCTGCACCAGCTTCAATCTGGATTCGGACCGATGTCTGCCAGTCTGGGTAGGTCCGGAAGTTGACCTTCACTTCAGGGTGTTTGGTGGAAAATGGTTCAAAAATGTATTTGAACCAAACTTGCTGCTGACTGTCCTTGATGTACTGCCAGGCGACATTGATCTCAACTGGCTTTTCAGAAGTCTGGCTTATCCCACTCGCAGGTTTTATGTTGGAACCGGATGGTACGACCTGACTGTACTGGCAACCTGCCAGCAAAACACTGATCACCAGTAAAATGATGATTGACCTGACAAGCAAGTACCACTTTATGGTCATGTTCACTCCAAATCCAACCTTGTGACAACTAGATGTTAAGATTTTATGAACCTTAAGTAAATCAATTATCATCAGGTTTTTCACTTATAATTTGTTACGATCCAAGGGGAATGATAAAATTATATAAAATATATGCATACTATCCAAAATGAACAGGATGTTTAACGCCTGTTCTATCCATTCTGGACAGTGAGTGTCAGCCGTGTTATAAGGAAAGTGCTTGCCGATTCATGCAATGGCAAGAGGATAAAGAAGCGTATAATGGGATTTTAATTGAAATTGAAACTGACGCTAAGCTTGAAAAACTACATGGTCCTGTTCATTTCTGGTGTTGTTGTTTTGATGACACTGGCTTTGCTGGTCGTTCCGAAAAATCTCTATGAATCCATCTACGCCGACCAGGCAGAGAATTATTCACAGGATATTGCCGTGCAGACCAGCACGGGCATTGCCTATGCCTTACGCGATTTTGATGCCAAAATTGACCAGCTGATTGAAGAACCAGCTTTTCAGCTGCTTGTCGAATCTGATGCGCCTGATTCAGTCTTGAATTTTGGCTTCAGTCAATTGATGTCTGACTACTTGTCTCCCCGCTCACTGGACCAGTATTATGTCCAGAACATCGACCTCTATGTCAAATCATCTGGCGCTGTCTACTCCTATGGCAGCAAGCCGACTCGTCTGAGCCAGCCTTTCCAGAGTGACTACATGACCCAAGCCCTGGTCTATCCGATGGAGCTGAACTGGATCGGCTACAATCCAGATGCCGATAGCATTGATATTTCCCGCCTGATTTATAATCCTGCAACGTACGAAACAGAAGCTTTGCTTGTCATCCGCATGTCTGTCGATTTCCTGCTCGACAAGTTCAATGCTTTCAACACCATTAGCATCGACAAAATGTACATTGCCGATGAACAGGCTCGGGTAATGGGCGCCAACGATAAAAAAGCCCTCGGGACGACAGCAGAATATGCCGACCTGATCCAGAACAAGCAGTCCGGGACCATCAGCAGTCCCAGTCAGCTGATCATATTCAGCCGCCTGGAAGATGTTGCGGCTTCTTTCCCTTATGAGAAATGGACCACCATCGTCCTGATAGACAAAGACATCTTATTTGCCAACCTGAACAAGCTGGTCGGCTTTCTCTATGCCTTTGCTGCCGTGATTGCGGCTATTGGTATTTTCCTTGCACTCATGATCGCGCAGCGGGTCAGCAGACCGATCGGCAGCCTGGTCAGGGCCATGAACCAGGCGCAGCAAGGCCATCTGTTGACGAGCCTTGAAACGCGCTCATCGATCCGGGAGGTCAGCCTGTTCAACCGCGGATTCAATGAGATGACGGCAAAGCTGAACAATCTGATCAATACCGTCTACAGAATTCGCCTCGCTGAAAAGGAAGCCCAGCTGCGCAATCTCCTGGCCAAGATCAATCCGCATTTTTTGTTCAACACCCTGCAGATGATCAGCTGGAAAGCCCACGAATATGAAGCAGACCAGGTCTGCGACATGATCCATAGTCTGAGCTACATGTTGGAGACAGAACTCTATGCTGATGGCGACCAGACGTTTACATTGGCTGAGGAACTGCAGTATATTGAACACTATGTCAAAATTATTCGTTCAAAATACGTCGACAAGATCGCGGTTCAGATCCATGTTCCTGAGGAGATTTTAAGCTATCAGATTCCCAAGCTCGTGATCCAGCCTATCCTGGAAAATGCCATCACACATGGTCTGGCACCAAAGACATCGTCGGGCCAAGTCTCCCTTGAAGTGTTCCAGGACAATGAAGACATGGTCATCCAAGTCGTGGATGATGGGGTTGGCATGCGCAGCAATGTGCTGAAAGAAGCATTGAATCTGGATGCCGTGGACAATGAGACGGAATCCATGGGACGGCATGGTATCGCATTGGCGAACATTCAACAGCGGATCCACTTGCTGTATGGGAATGGGTATGGTTTGACGATCACCAGCAATCTAACGACGGGGACCTGCGTCACACTACGCATCCCTTTGTTGAAAACTGAGGGAAAGGACATCCATGATCAAGATACTCATCGTTGAAGACGAGGCTGGTATCCGAAATAGCCTGGCCAAAGCTTTCCCGTGGCATGAGATGGGCTGCGAATTGATCGATGCAGCTGATTCAGGCATCAGTGCTCTGGCCATGTGCATGAAAAACCAGCCGGACATCATCATATCGGATATCGTCATGCCCGGCGTGGATGGTTTGACTTTTCTGCGTTATGTGCGCGAACAATACCCGGAAACCCAGTTCATCATCTTGACTGGACACCGCAATTTCGATTATGCCAGAGACGCCATCAATCTGGGTGCGTCCTGTTTCCTGACCAAACCGGTTGTCTATTCAGAATTATTGGATGCGATCAACAAGCTGATTGATAAAATCTACAGCCAGCAGGAAAACAAGCGCATCCTCAACCAGCGTGAGCAGGTTTTGCGCTATCTCCTGACTGGCAAGATCTTCAAGTCAACTGAGCTCGTCCCACAGGTCAAAAGTTTTCTCGACAGTCTGGACCGGTTCCAGGTCGTTGTTTTCCGCTTTGACTATGAAATGGGCGACCTTGTCCGGCAGCAAAACTTGCAGACCTATCTTGAAACGTTGATTACTGGACAAGCAGTTACCTTGACAAGGGTCGATGACCAGAATCTGGCCATGGTCGTGAAAAGTGATACACAACATGCGAACAGCGACTCCTTGCGCCAGTTTCTCAACCAGATCCTGACCCGGACCACGGATGCTTTCCGGGCGTCCCTCTCCTTGGGGGTCAGTCTGGTTCATGACCGCCTGGATCAGCTCCATGAAGCCTATGTCGAAAGCCTGAGAGCGCTCGGCCGTAAATTCTTTTCCGGTAATGGCAGTATTAATTTCTTTGTTTCAGATGACACGGATGTCCATGAAAAAACCAGTCAGGATTTCAAGACCATCAACCATATCTGCGACCAGGTTGTTGAATGGCTGGACAGGCAAGACAACAGCACCTTGAGCAGGGATTGCAACCAGCTTTTCAATGAGACCATCCAGCATCTTGGAGACCAGATTGATCTGATTAAAAGTGTCTCCATCACTGCGATCATACTCATCATCAAGCGTGTTTTGAAAGATGACATGCGTCAAATCAGCCTTTTATTCGATAAATATGCTAGCTTCCGGAAAATTGTCAGCTGTGAATCGCTGGATGAACTCAACGATGTATTCAATGGTCTGATCATGGACCTGGCGGATTATCGCTCAATTAAGTCGCTGGGCCGCCAAACCTTGATGAACCGGATTTTGAGTCATATCCAGAGCAATTACCAGAACAGCATCACCCTGAACGACATCGCCCGGCAAGTCTATTTGTCGCCCACCTACCTCAGCTCGATCATTTCCAATGAGACAGGGAAGGGATTCTCTGATCTGCTCAATGAAGTGCGGATCCAGAAGGCGATCGAACTGCTGTCTGATCCTAAGAAAAAAATCACCGAAATCGCCTATGCCGTGGGCTACAATGAACCGCAATACTTCACGATGACTTTCAAGAAATACACCGACATGACACCGCGCGATTATCGGGAAATGCTTTTGAAGGCGTGAGTGCCTGGTATCTCACTCATAATCCGCCATCAGAAAATCCAAGAGTTTGATGATCTGGATGCCGTCTGAGGTTTGTTCAACATCACGATCCATCGTGATGACTATTTTAGTGAAACTATCGTGCACCATACGTAGCGGGGCAAGTTCGCGTTCTCTTGTCTCAGGAGAACGCATGGATTCCGTCACTTGTATATACTTCTTTTCAGATGCCTTTGTGGCAATGAAATCGATTTCTTTTTCAAGGACTTTGCCGACTGCTACATCATAGCCTCGGCGCAGCAATTCAAAGTAAACGATGTTTTCCAGGACATGACCCGTATCATCACCGCGAAACCCGAGCAGAAAATTGCGAAGACCCGTATCGACAATGTAGTATTTGCCCAATGTGCGCAACTGTTCTTTGCCCTTGATGTCAAATCGTTTAATTTCATAAAAGACATAGGAATCTAGCAATGCATGGACATAGGACTGGATGGTTTGGACGGCTGGTTTGGACTTGCGGGGCCCTTCGTCCAGCAGTCCCTCATGGACAAGGGTATTGCCGATCGATGTCATGGAGGTGCTGTTGCCGATGTTATCAGCCAGAAATAAAATGATCTTTCGCAGCAGGTCAGGGTTGGTGATCTGGCGTTCATCCTTACGTTTTTCGCGTTCCAGAATATCCCGGACCACAACAGTGGAATAAATACCCTCGAGCAGAATCAAGGCTTTGTCCTGGACAAAGCCCACATCCCCGATTCCGGGCATCCCACCGAATTTGAGATAGGCTTCAAAAAATTCTTGAGGTTCAAAGGGTTCGTTATTGGCATCAAAGATGCGCTTACGACTTTCACCGATGGAACTTTTGGATTCTTTGATGGAGAACCCATGAAACTCAATGAATTCCCGGAATGAGAGTGGATACATTTTGATCTCGATCATTCGGCCAGCAAGATAAGTCGCTAGTTCAGATGAAAGCAGGTATGCATTGGATCCGGTTAGATAGATATCACATGGAAAATCAACTCGAAACGAATTGACAGCGTCTTGCCATTCGGAAACGTGCTGGATTTCATCGAGGAAGAGATAGACTTTTTTCCCTTCAGGAATCCTTTGCTTGATGTTATGATAGAGTGTGATTGCATCATATCCGCGATAGGTCATTGATTCAAAATTCATTTCTATGATTCGGTCTTCCGAAATACCTGTCAGCCTCAAGTGATTAGCCATCAATTTCAATAAGCTGGACTTACCGCAGCGACGGATGCCTGTGATTACTTTGACTGGTTCAGTGTCTCTGAAAGCAATCAATTGATTGAGATACAAGTCGCGATTTTTCAGCTTGGAGACTAGTTCCTGCATAACATCACCTCTGTGTTAAGGATACTACAAAGTGTATAAAATGAAAAGTTTATAGAATCAATAACACAAAAATAAGCCTATTGGTCTTAGTGCCCATTGATTTCGGGCTCGGATTCTTGAAATTTTCTCTCCCAATTCACGCCACTTTGACTTGCCCCATCATGCCGTTTTCTTCGTGCTCGAGAATATGACAGTGATACATGTAAAGGCTTGGTTGATTGAAGTGGATGCGGATGTGGACATCTTCACCAACGCCGACAAAAACGGTATCTTTGTAACCGCGTTTTTCGGCCGGGGGTAACTGGCCGTTGCGTGCAATGACTTGGAATTGGGTGCCGTGGACAATCAAGGATGGCCCCCGGACT
>DIFN01000087.1 GCA_002419145.1 Mageeibacillus sp. UBA5747
GTGCCGCCCGGATAGTAGCCAGCATGGTTCAGTGGATGGATGTAGACCTTTTCATAGGGGGTCTGGTCGCGCTTCAATTGCTTTTCGTTGAGACCGGTCGAAGCTGCCGTCATGTCAAAAACCTTGAGAACAGCACTGCCCTGGACCCCTTCAAAGGGGACCTTCTGGCCACAGGCATTATCGGCAGCGATGCGGCCTTGCTTGTTGGCCGGCCCCGCGAGCGGGACCAGGGAGGGAGCGTGGCTGACGAAATGCTCGATCTCGATCGCGTCACCGACTGCCAGGATGTCCGGATCTGAGGTGGTCAGGTATTGGTCGACCTTGATGCTGCCGGCAATGCCGAGCTCGAGGCCGGCGTCCTTGGCCAGGCGGCTGTCCGGCGCGATGCCGATTGAGAAGATGACCAGGTCTGTGTCGATCTCTTTGCCATTGGTCAGCTTGACCGTCAGATCGCCGGCTGGATGGGCGTGGAAAGACATCGCACCGGTATGAAAGAGGAGGCGCAGGCCTTTCTGGCGCATGTGCTGGTGCAGGAATGCAGCCATGTCCGGATCGATCGAGGCTACGACCTGGTCGGTGAATTCGACCAGGGTGACGTCGACAGCGCGTTCCATCAGGTTCTCGGCCATCTCGACACCGATAAAACCACCACCGATGACAACGGCGCGTTTGGGATGTCTGGTGTCGACAAACTCGCGGATCTTGAGCGTATCGGGCACGGTGCGCAGGGTGTAGACGCCGGGCAGGTCGATGCCCTCCATCGGGGGGCGCTTCGGTTCGGCGCCGGGGGACAGGATCAGCTTGTCATACGATTCGGTATAGGTCGCACCGGTCTGGTGATTTTTGACTGTGACGGTTTTAGCCGCGCGGTCAATCTTGGTGACTTCGGAGAAGATGCGCACGTCCATATTGAAGCGCTGGCGCATGGCTTCCGGAGTCTGGACCAGCAATTTGTCTTTGGTCTTGATGACATCGCCGACATAATAAGGCAGGCCACAGTTGGCGTAGGAAATGTATTCACCTTTTTCAAACAGAATGATCTCGGCCTTCTCATCATTACGACGCAGTCGGGCTGCAGCTGATGCACCGCCGGCCACACCGCCGACAATTAAAACTTTCATCTGGGATACCTCAAACTTTCTTGCTGGTGTTGCTTGTGGACCAACGGCCACAAACGATTACGGAACGTTCGAATTGAGTGTACCTGTAAGCGTTTGCGGCTACTGTGATAAAATCACACAACACCGCTGAAAGGTGGCAGGATGATTCGATTTGATTCCTAAAAAAACTCACGGGAAATAGCCGCGGCACCTTTTGATGCGATTGACCGGTGTGGTATGCTGATAGTAACTAAAGATTCAGCTTGGGGGAGAAAAAGATGCGTCTGGAAATCATGCACCCCGCTGACCAGCTGGTCGCGTTTATGACCCGGATCTACGCCAACCGCCTGACCACCGCATCTGGTGGCAATTTATCCATTCTCGATGCCAATGGCCACATCTGGATCACCCCGACTGCCCTGGATAAGGGGATCCTGATGCGGGGCGACATGGTCCAGATCACGGACCAGGGGCCAGTCGATACCCGCGTGCTCCCTTCGAGCGAGCTGCCCTTCCACCAGGCGATCTACAAATCCAGAAACAACATCCGCGCCATCCTGCACGCCCATTCGCCGGCCCTCGTTTCGTTTGCCTTGATGCGCGAGCTACCGGATATCCACCTGATGCCGGTCACCCGCATCGTCTGTGGCTCGATCTCCCTGGCCCCCTATGCCCGGATGGGCAGCGAGGAGCTCGGTGACATCCTGGCCTCGGAGTTCAGAAAGGGTGTCAATGCCGTGATCATGGAAAACCATGGCGTCGTCGTTGCTGCCGAGAACATGCAGAAGGCTTACTCGATTTTCGAGACCCTGGAGCTGGCTGCCCGCATCGAGCTCCACGCGCGCCGCCTCGGCCATCCACGTTCGTTGACCGAGGAAGAGATCGACCTGGCCCGGACCCGCGAACACACCCGCATGACCGAGCTGAGCCCGCGGCCGCGCTCGCCGGAGGAGCTTGACCTGCGCCGCGAGCTGGCTCGCATGATGCAGCGCGCCGTCGACCAGAAATTATTCGCCGCCAATACCGGCACTGCTTCAGCCCGCCTCGCGGATGGCTCCTTCCTGATTTCGCCCTTCGGCCGCGATCGCCTGGACATCGGGGCTGAAGATTTTGTCCTCGTCCGCCGTGGCCTCAAAGAAGCAGGGAAGACCCCCAGCCGGGCGGTCTTCATCCATGAGATGATCTACCACAGAAATCCCAAGGTCCAGTCGATCATCAATGCCCAGCCCCCCTACCTGATGGCTTTCACCCTGACTGACCTCGAGATCGACGTCCGCTCCCTGCCGGAACCGTACGTTCTCCTGCACACGATGCCACGCGCCAGTTACGGATTCAATTACAGCGAGCCGCAGCGGACAGCTTCACTTTTCGGACCGCAGACCCCGGCCATCCTGCTCGAGAATGATGGCGTTATTGTGACGGGCGAAACGATCGCCAAGGCTTATGACCGCCTCGAGGTGGTCGAGTTCATGTCCCGCTCTCTGCTTGAGCTGCCCTCACTCGACCGCGTCGTCCGCCTGACCGACGACCAGCTGGCCGATCTGGATATCCATTTCCCGGGCTGAAGCCAGCCGGAGATATCCTCACTATCCTTAAAATCATTACATCACTATTTTGATAAGTCAAACGAAAAGCGAAGTTGTAACCTGGCAAAAATGAAATTTCAATTGTATGCGCCAATCATGTATGATATAACTAAAAGAACAAGTAAATATAAAATATTCCATCTATCGCATGTGGAAATGACATTTTTCAGGCTGAATAGACCAAAAGGCCTCAGATCGACCCATTTGATCAGATTTTCCGGAAACTGCTGGATGGAGCCGACAGTCGATAACCTGCGAGAGGAATAAGATGCTAACCAACGAGCGCAAGTCACTGGGCGAATTACTCATCGAAGCAGGGCTCATCACTGCGGACCAGTTGAATGATGCGCTTGTTGCTCAGCGCACTTCCGGGAAAAAGCTTGGCGAAATCTTGGTTGAATTAGGTGTGGTCACTGAGCGGAAGATCCTCGAAGTCTTGGAATTCCAGCTCCAGGTCCCCCTGGTTTCCCTCGGCAACTATGAGATCGACACGGATGCCACGCTCCTGATCAATGAAGCGATGGCTCGCCGTTACCAGGTCTTGCCGATCAATCGTGAGAACGACCAGCTGATCCTGGCCATGGCCGACCCACTCAATATCCAGGCCATCGACGACGTGCGCCTGTTCACCGGTATGGCGATCAAACCGGTCTTTGCTGTACCTGCTGAACTCACCGCCATGATCGACCGCTACTACAGTCGCGAGGGTGCTGAGAAGGCCGTCGAGGATATACGCAAGGATTTCAATTTCGAGCAGATCACTGAACAAGACGCCGACCAGCTCTCCGAGATCAACAATGCCCCCGTCGTCCGTCTGGTTAATTCCGTCATCGCCCACGCCGTGCGTGCCCGGGCCAGTGACATCCACATCGAGCCTTTCGAAGCCACCATGCGGATCCGGTTCCGGGTCGACGGTGAGCTGCAGGAGATCATGAAATCGTCTAAGGCCGCCCATCCGGCCGTCGTTACCCGCATCAAGATCATGAGCCGGCTCGACATTGCCGAGAAACGCCTGCCCCAGGACGGTCGCATCGAAATGACCGTTGAGGGCAAGGACATCGACCTGCGCATCTCGATCCTGCCGACGGTCCATGGCGAAAAGGTCGTCATGCGCATCCTCGGCCGCAGCGACATGCTGCTCTCGAAAGCCCAGCTCGGTTTCAACGAGACCAACATCACGTTGTTCAATAAGATCATCAAAAGCAGCAATGGCATCATCCTGGTCACCGGTCCGACTGGCAGCGGCAAGACGACGACCCTCTATGCGGTCCTGAGAGAGCTCAACAAGATCAACCGCAACATCATCACCGTCGAGGATCCGGTCGAGTACCGGCTCGAAGGCATCAACCAGGTCCAGGTCAACGTCAAGGCCGGCCTGACCTTTGCCAATGGCTTGCGCTCGATCTTGCGCCAGGATCCAGACATCATCATGATCGGTGAGATCCGCGACGCCGAGACCGCCCAGATTGCTGTCCGCGCCGCCATCACCGGCCACCTCGTCCTGGCCACTGTCCATACCAATGACACCGCCTCGACCCTGACCCGCCTGATCGACATGGGCGTCGAGCCCTACCTCGTCTCGTCCTCGGTCGTCGGCATCACAGCCCAGCGCCTGATGCGCCGCATCTGCAGCAACTGCAAGACCGCCTATACCCCGGATCGAGCGGAGATGGACGTTCTGAAGATCCGCGAACCCCAGACCCTCTACCGCGGCGCTGGCTGCAGCTCGTGCAATTACACCGGTTACCGCGGCCGGGTGGCGATCCATGAGATCATGCCGGTCAATGCCCAGATCCGCGAGCTGATCGACAAACGAGCCAGCATCGACCACATCCGCAATGTCTCGATCCGCCAGGGCACGACCACCCTGCGCGACAACAGCACCGAACTGGTGCTCAAAGGGGTCTCGACCATCGAAGAACTGCTCAAGGTCACCTACAGCGTCGAGTAAGGCCAGCTGCTTTGCTTTAAAGGCCAGCCGCCGGGAGGACAGACACATGAACCTGCATGAAGCCCTTGCCAAGACCGTCGAAACCATCAGCTCTGACCTGCACATCACCGTTGGCCTGCCCGCGATGATCCGCACCAATACTGTCCTGCATCCCTACAACGACGAGGTTTTGAAACCGGAAGACACCGAGATGATTGTCCGCAGCATCTTGTCCGAGGAGCAGTTTGCCCGCCTCGAGGATGTCGGCGAGATCGATTTTTCCTACCAAATCCCAGGCCTCTCCCGCTTCCGTGTCAATGCCTACAAGCAGCGCGGCAGCTATGGCGTCGC
>DIFN01000088.1 GCA_002419145.1 Mageeibacillus sp. UBA5747
TGAGAATTAATCAGCGGTTCCCTAAAAAATCTCGCTGGAAATAGCTGTGGCATCTTTTGGTGCGATTGACCCGTGTGGTATGCTGGTAGTAAGTCAAGATTCGGCTTTGGGGGAAAATACGATGCGCCTGGAAATCATGCACCCCGCTGACCAGCTGGTCGCGTTCATGACCCGGATCTATGCCAACCGCCTGACCACGGCATCCGGTGGCAACTTATCGATCCTCGATGCCAATGGCCATATCTGGATCACCCCGACCGCCCTGGACAAGGGGATTCTTACCCGCGGTGACATGGTCCAGATCACCGACCAGGGCCCGGCCAGTTCGCGCGTCGCTCCTTCGAGCGAATTACCTTTCCACCAGGCGATCTATAAATCCAGGAACAACATCCGTGCCATCTTGCACGCCCATTCGCCGGCGCTCGTTTCGTTTGCCCTGATGCGCGAGCTGCCGGATGTCCGCCTGATGCCCGTCACCCGCATCGTCTGTGGCCCGATTGCCCTCGCCCCCTATGCCCGCATGGGCAGTGAGGAGCTCGGTGACATCCTGGCCGCCGAGTTCAAGAAGGGCGTCAATGCCGTGATCATGGAGAATCATGGCGTCGTCGTTGCCGCCGAAAACATGCAGAAAGCCTACTCGATTTTCGAGACCCTCGAGCTGGCAGCCCGGATCGAGCTCCATGCCCGTCGACTCGGCCATCCGCGCTCACTGACTGAGGAAGAGATCGACCTGGCCCGGACGCGCGAGCACACCCGCATGACCGAGCTGACCCCGCGCCCCCGTTCACCCGAGGAACTCGACCTGCGCCGCGAGCTGGCCCGCATGATGCAGCGTGCCGTCGACCAGAAGCTCTTTGCCGCCAATACCGGCACGGCCTCCGCCCGTCTCTCCGATGGTTCCTTCCTGATCTCGCCCTATGGCCGCGATCGCCTCGATGTTGGAGCTGAGGATTTTGTCCTTGTCCGCCGCGGTCTCAAAGAAGCAGGGAAGACCCCCAGCCGGGCTGTCTTCATCCATGAGATGATCTACCACAGGAATCCCAAGGTCCAGTCGATCATCAACGCCCAGCCACCCTACCTGATGGCGTTCACCCTGACTGACCTCGAGATCGACGTGCGATCTTTGCCTGAACCGTACATTCTCTTGCACAATATGCCGCGCGCTCGCTACGGCTTCAATTACACCGAACCGCAGCGGACCGCCTCGCTTTTCGGACCGCAGACCCCGGCCATCCTGCTCGAGAACGATGGTGTCATCGTGACTGGCGAAACGATCGCCAAGGCGTATGACCGCCTCGAGGTTGTCGAGTTCATGTCCCGCTCTCTGCTCGAGCTGCCCTCTCTCGACCGCGCTGTCCGCCTGACCGACGAGCAACTGGCCGATCTCGACACCCACTTCCCGGGTTGAATCCAGCCCGGACCGTTCTGTTCATGCTCCACCGATGGAGCAGATCGTACAAAAATTTCACAACATAAAACTTGACATCTGCCTGGGTGGACCCAGGATCTTTTGCCATCCGCACAATACTTAAAATCATCGCATCACTATTTTGATAAATGCAGCAAAAAGTGAATTTGTAACCTGGCAAAAATGAAATTTCAATTGTACGGTCCAATCATGTATGGTATAACTAAAATAACGAGCAAATGACAAATTTTCCAATATATGCTTACAAAATTGACATTTGACAGAGGGAAATGATGTTAACCAACGAGCGCAAATCACTGGGCGAATTACTCATCGAGGCAGGGCTCATCACTGCAGACCAGTTGAATGATGCTCTGGTTTCCCAGCGCGCTTCCGGAAAAAAACTCGGCGAAACCCTGATCGAATTAGGCCTGGTCACGGAGCGGAAGATCCTCGAAGTCCTCGAATTCCAGCTCCAGGTCCCCCTGGTTGAACTGGGGTCCTATGAGATCGACAACGATGCCACCCTCCTGATCAATGAAGCCATGGCCCGCCGCCATCTGGTCCTGCCGATTGGCCGCGAGAATGACCAGCTGATCCTGGCCATGGCCGACCCGCTCAATATCCAGGCCATCGATGACGTGCGCCTCTTCACCGGCATGGCGATCAAGCCAGTCATCGCAGTCCCGGCTGAACTCACCGCCATGATCGACCGCTACTACAGCCGCGAAGGCGCCGAGAAGGCGGTCGAGGACATCCGCAAGGATTTCAACTTCGAGCAGATCACCGAGCAGGATGCCGACCAGCTCTCCGAGATCAATAATGCCCCGGTCGTCCGCCTGGTCAATTCCGTCATTGCCCATGCCGTGCGCGCCCGGGCCAGTGACATCCACATCGAACCGTACGACACCACCATGCGGATCCGCTTCCGTGTCGATGGCGAGCTACAGGAGATCATGAAATCGCCCAAGGCCGCCCATCCAGCCGTCGTCACCCGCATCAAGATCATGAGCCGGCTCGACATCGCCGAGAAACGCCTGCCCCAGGATGGCCGCATCGAACTGACGGTCGAGGGCAAGGACATCGACCTGCGCATCTCGGTCCTGCCGACGGTCTTCGGCGAGAAGGTCGTCATGCGCATCCTCGGCCGCAGCGACATGTTGCTTTCGAAAGCCCAGCTCGGCTTTAATGAGACCAACATCACGCTGTTCAACAAGATCATCAAGAGCAGCAATGGCATCATTCTCGTCACCGGCCCGACCGGCAGTGGCAAGACCACGACCCTGTACGCGGTCCTGCGGGAACTGAACAAGATCAACCGCAACATCATCACGGTCGAGGATCCGGTCGAGTACCGGCTCGAGGGCATCAATCAGGTGCAGGTCAATGTCAAGGCTGGCCTGACCTTCGCCAATGGCTTGCGCTCGATCCTGCGCCAGGATCCGGACATCATCATGATCGGTGAGATCCGTGACGCCGAGACGGCCCAGATCGCCGTCCGTGCCGCCATCACCGGCCATCTCGTCCTCGCTACCGTCCATACGAACGATACCGCTTCGACCCTGACCCGCCTGATCGACATGGGCGTCGAGCCCTACCTCGTCTCGTCCTCGGTCGTCGGCATCACGGCCCAGCGCCTGATGCGCCGCATCTGCAGCAATTGTAAGACGCCCTACACGCCCGACCGCCTCGAGATGGATGTTCTCAAGATCCGCGAGCCGCAGACGCTCTACCGCGGCGCCGGTTGCAGTTCGTGCAACTACACAGGTTACCGCGGCCGGGTGGCGATCCATGAGATCATGCCAGTCAACAGCCAGATCCGTGAGCTGATCGACAAACGGGCCAGCATCGACCATATCCGCAATGTCACCATCCGCCAGGGCACGACCACCCTGCGCGAAAACAGCACCGAACTGGTGCTCAAAGGGGTCTCGACCATCGAAGAACTCTTGAAGGTCACCTACAGCGTCGAGTAAGGCCAGCTGCTTTGCCCGCAGAACAGCGCCAGGAGGAAAGACACATGATCCTGCATGAAGCCCTCGCCAAGACCGTCGAAACCATCAGCTCTGACCTGCACATCACCGTTGGCCTGCCCGCGATGATCCGCACCAACACCATCCTCCACCCCTACAATGACGAGGTCCTGAAACCGGAAGACACCGAGAAGATTGTGCGCAGCATCCTGTCCGAGGAGCAATTCGCCCGCCTCGAGGATGTCGGCGAGATCGACTTTTCCTATACCATCCCCGGCCTCTCCCGCTTCCGTGTCAATGCCTACAAGCAGCGCGGCAGCTACGGTGTCGCTTTCCGCGTCATCATGGTGAAGATCCCGACCCTCGATGATCTCGGCTTCCCTGAGGTCATGAAGTCCCTGGCCGAGAAATCACGTGGCCTGATCTTGGTCACCGGCCCGACCGGCAGCGGCAAATCGACCACCCTGGCCGCGATGGTCAACCACATCAATACGTTCCGCAATTGCCACGTCATCACGCTGGAAGAGCCGATCGAGTACCTGCACAAGCACGGCAACAGCATGATCAACCAGCGCGAGGTCGGCAGTGATACGAGTTCCTTCGCCTCTGGCCTGCGTGCTGCCTTGCGCGAAGACCCGGACGTCATTCTGGTCGGTGAAATGCGCGACCTCGAGACGATCGCGACCGCGATCACGGCGGCTGAAACCGGCCACCTCGTCATGTCGACGCTGCACACAACCGGTGCCGAGGCGACAATCGACCGTGTGATCGACGTTTTCCCGCCCCACCAGCAGCAGCAGGTGCGCATCCAGCTCTCCTCCGTCCTCGAGGGAGTCATCTCTCAGCTCCTGCTGCCGACCCCGGACGGATCGCAGATGCATGCCGTGCAAGAGATCATGATCGCCACCCCGGCCGTGCGAAACATGATCCGTGATGAGAAAACGAACCAGCTCGGTTCGATCATCCAGACCAGCTCGCGCCTCGGCATGAAGTCCCTCGACCAGGCCCTGTCCGAGATGGTCAAGAACGGCATGATCACGACCGAAGAAGCTTATCGCGTCGCCCTCGACAAGACGATGCTCCAGAAATACCTCGCCATCTAAGACCAACGACAGCAAGCAGGAAGGAGGTCATCCCTCATGGCAGTGTTCAATTACCGGGCCATCGGCGCCAACGGCGAAGCCGTCTCAGGCAAGCTCAATGCCAAGGACCGGGCCGAAGTCCTCAACATGTTGCGCGAAAAATCCTGGCGCCCGATCTCCGTCGAGCAGAAGCGTGAAGTCCAGGAAGTCAGCTTCGCTGCCCTGTCCGGCAAGATCGGCACGAAAGACGTCGCCGTCTTCTGCCGCCAGTTCTACACCATGCTCAACTCCGGCATCAGCATCATCCAGTGCCTCGACATCCTGCGCCAGCAGTTCGACAACAA
>DIFN01000037.1 GCA_002419145.1 Mageeibacillus sp. UBA5747
TGAAACGGCCTGCCGTGTGATTGAAACGGTCCGGCCAGACCTTGTCTTCCGGCACAAAGGGATGCTTGAGCTCGAGAGCAGCACTGACCAGGACTTTGCCGCCGTCGCCTTCAGCGCCGAGCACCGTCGACAAAAGACAGCTTGAGTCACCCGGCTGGGCATGGCTGACAATGGCTGCACTGGCACCATCGCCAAACAGGACACACGTGGATCGGTCGGAATAGTCAACGATCTTGCTGATGTTTTCCGATGACACGATCAAGATGTTGTTGATGCCAGGTGTCGACAGATAGCGGCCAGCCATGTCCAAGGCATAGACAAATCCGGTGCAGGCAGCATTCATGTCAAAGCAGAAGGCCTTTTTGGCACCGATCTCGTCCTGGATGATGCAGGATGTCGAAGGTGTATAATAATCGGGTGTAATGGTGGTGACCACGATCATGTCGATGTCGAGCGGGTCAAGTCCAGATGCCTCCAGAGCCTTTTTGGCAGCCTGGGCACCCATGTACCAGGTCGGTTCACCTGAGGACAGGCGGCGCTCAGATATGCCAGTGCGAGAAGTGATCCACTCATCACTGGTCTCGACGATCTCGGTCATCATCTGGTTGGTAACGACGGTTTCCGGGATGAAACTTCCCGTGCCGATGATTTTCAAGTCAAACATCTCATGCCTCCAAACTTGATTTCAAGGAGCGAATCCGTTATGGTTAAATGGTCTTCATTCGTCTATCAAATATTTTGATAACCAAAATATAGTGCTATTTTAGGCACGCACCCCTGCTCTGTCAAGTTTACCACAAGGAGAGTACCGTATGATCGCATGCATTTTCGCCGGACAAGGTTCGCAGTCTGTCGGCATGGGCCAAAAGCTGGCCGCCAGCAGTGCCGCCGCCCGCAAAATCTACGCTGACGCTGCCGAGGTGGCCGGGATTGACCTTCTGAACCTCGATGAAAGCCAGCTGAGCCAGACCCGTTTTGCCCAGCTGGCCATTGTCACTCTGAGCCTGGCCGCTTTTGCAGCTTTCCGCGAAGCAGGCACGCCTGGGAAGGATCTGGCTTTTGCCGGGTTTTCGCTCGGTGAATACAGCGCCTTAAGTGCGGCCGGCGTACTGGATACCGCTGCGGTGCTCCGCCTGGTTGAAGAACGATCCCGCCTGATGCAACTAGCCGCCGAGGCCAATCCTGGCTCGATGTATGCCATCCTCGGCCTTGACGATGTCAAAGTTGAAGCGATCCTGGCCCAGCCGGAATTTGCCGGCCAGGTCTATCCGGTCAATTACAATTGCCCAGGCCAGCTGGTGATCGCTGGTGCTGAAGTCGAAACAGCCGCAGCAGCCGATGCCCTCAAGGCAGCCGGTGCCAAACGCGCCCTCAAGCTCAACGTCAATGGCGCCTTCCACACCCGTTTCATGTCTGACGCCGCCCCTGGGCTTGCCACTTATGCCAAAACGCTCGATTTCAACCCGCCCGAGGGGGCGCTTTACTCCAACCGCACAGGCGCAGCCGTCCCGGCCGGAATCGACTGGCCGGACTACCTGGCTGACCACCTCTGCAACGCCGTCCTCTGGACACGCGAAGTGGAGGCCTTGGCCGCTGCCGGAACTACTACCTTCATCGAATTCGGACCGGGTAAGGTCCTGTCCGGTCTGGTCAAGAAAATTCTTCCCGGTATCACGATTGCCAATGTCGAGGATCCGGATTCCCTCGCTGCCGCTCTGGCCATTCTCAGGGCCTGACCTGACACAGCCAGCCATTTGTCGACTGTCCAACGCCACCTCCTGAGACTTAAGCCAATACAATCCAACACAATCCAAAGCCGGGCGATTCTGCCTGGTTTTTGTTATAATGGAGATTATTTGCGGAGGTCTCTCGCATGCACGATCCACGTTTCGACACCTTGGCCAGCCTGATGCTCAGCCACTCCCTGAATGTCAAGCCGGGCGATGCCTTCAATATCACTGCCGACATTCAAGCGCTGCCTCTTGTCAAAGCCCTTTTGAAAAAGGCCAGAGACAAGCACGCCTTTGCCCACGTCGATTTCACAAACCAGGAAATCAGCCGCCTGCAGCTGGGCCTGATCCGGCCGACGGACGACGGAACATCGGAAGCGTTCCTCAAGCGTAAAGCGGCCTGGAATATCGATAAATTCGACACCTTGATGGGAGAGATCGTGATCCGGTCCTATAGCAACGATCAGGAGCTATCTGCCGTCGACCCAGAGGTGCGACGACTGGATGCCCGGTGTGTCAAGCCCTTCCGTGACCTGGTCATCAACCATCGCCGCTGGGTCTTGTTTGAATATCCGACTCCGGCCCAGGCCCAGCGCGCAGGTCTTTCCTTCGATGACTATTTTGATTTTGTCCTGGCTGTCTCCTGCGTGGATTATTCCAAAATGCAGCGCGACGTCCAGCCTCTGGCCGGACGCATGAAGCAGGCCGATCGTGTCCACATCAAGGGACCTGGCACCGATTTGCGGTTTTCAGTCAAGGACATTCCTGCCATCCCCTGCTGTGGCGAATACAACATCCCCGACGGGGAGTGTTTTACCGCCCCGGTGCGCGATTCCGTCGAAGGATTCATCACGTTCAACGCCCCATCCATCTATTGGGGCACCACCTTCTCCAATATCCACTTCGAATTTGAAAAGGGCCGCATTGTCCGGGCCACCGCCGGCGAGCAGACCGACAAATTGAACCAGATCCTCGACTCCGATCCAGGGGCGCGCTACATCGGCGAATTCTCCCTCGCCTTCAATCCCTTGATCCAGAATCCCTTTTGCAATACATTATTTGATGAAAAAATCGCCGGTTCCTTCCATTTCACCCCCGGTGCCTGCTACGACGAAGCGCCGAACGGCAACGAATCGACTGTCCATTGGGATCTGGTCTGCATCCAGCGGCCGGATTTCGGAGGTGGTGAGATCTGGTTCGATGACGAGCTGATCCGCAAAGACGGGCTGTTCATCCCTGACGATCTCAAGCCCCTGAATCCCTGATCGAGTGCCAGGGTATCCTGAATCATCACCCGCGATGTTTTTTAGACACAATCCGCCGGAGGAAACCATGATGGTGCTTGCTGCTTTGCCAACGATTCGCCTGGGTGCGATGGATCTGCCCATCCTGCACGCGATGATCGCCTTTTTCGTCCCCCTGGTGCTGGTTTTGGCCGGGGTTGCTTATGCGGTCATCAATCATCAGACTAAGCGCCAGTATCACCAGCTGTTTTCCAACCTGGCCGCCAGAGTGCAGGCCATTCCGACCTATGGCCTGGACCAGATCCCTGTTGTGGCAGCCTTGTTCGCCCAGACAGAACATCCAGCCTTGCAGCGAGCTTTTGAACGGCTGCAACAGGACCAGGATGTTTTGTACCAGCAGCGCTGGCTGCCCGATCCCAGCCGTGAGCTGGCATTGGAAAAACTAGTCTCCGGCACACGCCTGTCAGCCTTGAAAGTACAGCCAGCCATCACCCTGCTCAGCATCGGCTTGACAGCTGCCCTGATCGCGCTGATCCTGCGATTCCAATTGCCGATCACCGATCTTGAACTGGCCTCGATCCTGCCCTGGGTACCTGCCTTGACGGGTATTGTCATAGCCGCTCTGCTGGCGATCCAGTCCTTGGCAACCGAAGCCCTGCTCCGCCAGGATCTTGCAGAGCTGTGCCAAGTCATCGGCCAGCGGGTGCCCGTTTTCGGGCAGCAGACCGGGATCGCCCAGCTGATCGAGTCCTTTTTCCATTACGATCATCAGATGGTCCAGTCACTCGACGCATTTAACGCCACGGCATCCCGACTGGCCGAAAGTGACATGGCCAATGGCATCCGGCGCAGCGTCGAACAAGTTCTATTCGAAACCGTCGCGCCTGCCCTGCGGGATGCCACCACCTTGCAGGAAAACTTGTCCAAAACCTTGATCGAGCGTCAGGAACAAGGCATGGCCGAGCTAGCCGGTCGCTTTTCCAATGCACTGGCTGCCGACATCACCGCCCACCTCGGTCCTGTCAACCGCGAACTCTCCCAGCTGGCCGGAACCATGTCCGACATCAAGAACTACACCGATTTTTCCATCCGCGCCATGGAGACGGTGCGTCAGGAGATGCTGACCCAGCAAAAAGACATCCGGGCAGCACTCGACGAACTGGTCAGTGCTCGATCCCAGTTCCAGACCAACCTCTCCTCGCTCGATTCGCAAATCGCCCGTTTGTCCGACACAGCCACCCGCCTCGGTGCGGCATATACCGATCACGAAGCGACGCTGGCCCAGACACTCATTGAAACTAGAAACCAGCTCGAGGCCGACCAGAAAGTGCTCAATTCGACCTTGCAACGGTCCAGCGAAGCACTGGCCCGGACGCACGATTTGACTTTACACCAGCAGCAGATGGTCCAGCAGCTGATCTCACTCGACGAGACCCTCAAGGCCAGTCTGACTCAGTTTGCCGCAGAGTCCGAGGACTATGTGACCCGGACCATGGACCAAATGGACCAGGGACTGGCGGATATCGTTGAACGGCTGGCCTATGCGACCGCTGAAATCCGCGACGCTGTCGAAGCTTTGCCGGCCGTCCTGCGCCAGAACGCCACGTTCCGATGAGTGGACCAGCTCGCATCAGCCCTGGCGACAACCGGCGTTTCCAGCTCAAGCCAGGCCACCTGGCGCAAAGCCGCATGAAAATTGCGGCCCGCTTCCCCAGACCTGTTGAAGCGATCGCAAGCGACCAGCCGGATGAAATCAGCCATTTGCTCGAACTGGTGCAGGAAACCCGAACGACTGCGGAAACCATCAACCTGGCCAAACATCTGCCAGCCCGGGCTATCCAACTGATTTTCCCCGCCCTGGCCTTGCCTGCAGCGGCTGAGTTGCCTGCCAAAACCATCGACCGCCTGCTCATCATCTTGCGCGAACGCGCCTGCCCCTCTCTCTACCCCAAAGCCTGGGTCCTATGGCAGCAACATTTCCCCCACCCTCTGCTCAGCAAAGCTTTAACGGTCCTGTGCGGGATTCTTCAAATCAAGCAAGCCAGCAGCAAACCCCCCGTCCATGCACACCTGCCTTTGATCACGTCGTTTGTCGAAATCCATGGACCTTCAACCAGCTGGCGCCTGATTGCAAATCTCGCCCAGAAGCAGTCCAGTCTCCTGGAGGTCATGGCCAGCTGTGCGATCGATCCTGCCTGGCCATTTGGCCGCAGTGTCCTGTCCGAAGCCTTTCTCACCGGCACGGCGCCTTTGTTTGGTGAAGCGATCGATCATCTGGAATCCATCTTCCAAACAGCCAGCGCGGAAAACCGCGCCCGGATCATGCACCATTTTCTCGAGCTGGAAAGCCTGCCTGATACCGTCTTGCAGCGCGCCCATGTCGTTTTCTACCGGACCTGCGGCGAGCCGGGCAGTGCTGCCCCTGTCTGGCAGATCCTGGGCACGCGCGAACGCAAAGCCTTTGCCAGCTGGATCATACGGGCCAAAATCGGCAGCCATTGCCTCGCCCAGCCAGAAAAAGCCCACTTCTATCTGCGTTATGCCAGCCGGATCCGGCGCGTCGAAGCCTGGGACGAGCAGACCCTCCTGATCTACTTCGACGCGTTCGTCATCGCCGACGATAATCGCTACCCCGACCAAGCCCTGCTTTACTTTGGCAGCGAACCCAACCCCCACCCCGGCGGTCTGGCCAACCCCGATCATTCCCTCAGCCCCGCAAGCCCCGCCATCGCCCACCGCCGCATGGAAAGCGCCATCCAGCAGGGTGATCTCACCGGCATCATCCAGCTCTTGTTCGATCCCGAGGCCATGAAACAAGCCGGCGTCCTGCTCGACTATGCCCTGCAGTCAAAAATGGGACGGCGTCCCTTTTTCGGCAAATAATTGACTTGATCTACTGCTTCCGCTATAATCCTGCTGTTGTCTGGAGAGATGGCTGAGTGGCCGAAGGCACCGCACTCGAAATGCGGCGTACGAGTGATCGTACCGTGGGTTCAAATCCCACTCTCTCCGCCAATAAAAAAAGCCGCATAGAGCGGCTTTTTTTATTAGTGGAGAGTGTTCTCTCACGCCAAAAGAAAACCGCGGTATTCCTCAGTTTGAGGGATATCTCTTTTTCTTGTGTGGATCAATTTTTCGCGATAGCAATATGATAAAAATCAGAAACGGTTCTGCTGTGCATACAAAAAAAAGCAGTAAGCCTTGGCAATAAGTGCATGCACCAATTTTTATATTTACAAATATACTTAAACTGCATATAATATAAGTATATTTGTAAAGGGGTGATGGTCTTGAATTACGCTGAAAAACTTGAAGAACTCATTAAAAAACAGCACGGTACAGTTTTAAGCGCTGACCTCGATGCCTATGAGATTCCAAGAGTCTATCTCCAGATGATGGTTGCTGAAGGAAAACTGGAAAGAGTTGATCGTGGCGTTTATGTGTCAACGAATTCCATTGAAGATGAAATGTTTTCCATGCAAGCGAAGTATCCGAAGTTGATATATTCTCATGAAACAGCGCTCTATTTGCATGGTCTTTCGGATCGGACGCCATTCGAGTATACAGCCTCAGTGCCGAGCGGTTACAAAGTGGTTGGATCAGTGGCTGATCGATTCAAAATCTACTACATCAAAAAGGAGTTTCATGAGTTGGGTGTAGAAACAGTAAAAAGCTCTCATGGCAATCCGATCAGGACCTACAATGTTGAAAGAACCATCTGTGATTTGATCAGAAGCCGAAGCCGAATTGACATTCAGATCCTAAATGATGCCTTGAAACGATTTGTAAAACTGAAATCTGCGGATCATTCGCTACTCATGGATTATGCTAGGAAACTAAAAATCGAAGCGGTCCTTAAAAGTTACCTGGAGGTGCTGCTATGAGCGGAAAAGCCATGAGTTTGAAAGCAAAGATCAGAAACTTGGCCAGGAAGAAAGATATGTCCGCTCAAGTAGTGCTGCAAAACTACATGTTTGAACGGTTCCTGGAAAGGCTTTCAATATCGAAGTATCAGGATAAATTCATCCTGAAAGGAAATCTGCAGCATTGCGATTGATGATGACGTGTCTTTTTCGTTTTCAGGGATCGACGCCATCCGGGACGATGATGCGTATGGCGGTTATCGAGTGGGAATAGCAGTTAAAAACCCTGAGACCATTGATATAACTTGGTTTCAGGGTTTGCTTTTTGGTGACCGTACTAAAAGCGTACTACAGGTCCTTTTGTAATTATTCAATTGGACTATCTGGTTTATTCATTTGATCCAAGCGATTGGCGACCTCGATCTGCTTATGGTAGCGGCATCGTAAAGTACAGAAAAAACGGCAGGACAAGTACACAATAAACGGCAGTAAAAATACAGAAAATTCGGCAGGACAAGTGCAGAGATTTCGGCAATGAAAATACAGAGTTGCCGAGGTCTTTTTCTTTGGTCTGGATGTTATTCTCAGAAGCATCCAACACCTCAGGGAGGCACAAGAAATGGAGGATTTTCAGATGTATTCCAAGATTCAGCAGAAGAAGCAGCAAGGTTTCAGCCGGGATGCCGTGGCGCGGCAGCTTGAGTTGAACTGGCGGACGGTGGACCACTATTGGGATATGACCGCCGAGGATTATGAAGTTCAACGGACAAAGCAGTATACCAGTGGGCTGAACAACCGCAAGGATATCATCCTGAAATGGTTAGAAGAGCACGAGGATATCAGCGCTGCCCAGATCCAGGACTGGCTGGATGAGCACTACCAGGAACGCTACAAAGAGCGCACGGTGCGGGACTTTGTGGCCAAACTACGCAAATCCTATGACCTGCCACGTCATAAAGCCGACCGAGAGTATGGCTCTATCCCGGAGTTGCCGCCCGGCGTGCAAATGCAGGCTGACTTTGGCTTTTTCAACGCCAACCGCGCTGGAACCCGGCGGATCAAACTGTACTTTGTTGTTTTCATCCTGGCCCATTCACGCTACCCCTATACGTCATAATAGTTGTCGTAGACCGTTGCAGGATTTATCCTGAGAGCAACAAGAGAACGGAGAACGACAATGGCCTACCCGAGGAAAGTCAAAGAAACAGCAATACGGATGATGTTGCCGCCTGAGAACAAGTCAATCAGCCAGATCGAGCAGATGCTGGGTATTCCAGAAACCACACTCAAGAAATGGCGCCAGGAGTTGCGAGCCAACGGGCATCCGGCACCGGCCAACGACGAGCCAGCCGACCAGTGGAGCAGCCATGACAAGTTCCTGATCGTGATGGAAACCATCAAGCTCAACGAAGCCGAGCTATCAGAGTATTGTCGCCAAAAAGGGCTGTATCCTGAGCAGGTCCACAAATGGCAGGAGAACTGCGAAAACGCCAACTCCGATATCCCTGGCCGAATCTCTGAGATCATGCAGCAGGACAAAGCGACCCAGAAAGAGCTGCGTCAGGTCAAAAAGGAACTGCAGCGCAAAGAAGCCGCTTTGGCAGAAACCGCTGCCCTGCTGGTGCTCCGAAAAAAAGCCGAAGCGATCTGGGGAGCCTCGGACGAGGAAGACTGACCAGTGCCTCAGATCGCGCCATGATTATCTCACTGGTTGATGAAGCCGTTGCCGCCGGAGCCCGCCAATCCAAGGCTTGCGAGGTAATTGGCCTCACCACGAGAACCTATCAGCGATGGAAGCATCCTGAGAACGTCGGTGAAGACCGGCGTCCGCTTGCAGTGCGACCTGAGCCCAAACACAAGCTTACCCAAGAGGAGAAGCAGCAGATCCTGAAGACCATCAATCAACCGGAGTATGCTAGCAAACCACCCAGTCAGATCGTTCCCGCGCTAGCTGACCAAGGCACCTACATCGCCTCGGAATCCAGCTTCTACCGGGTCATGCGGGAAGCGGGTGAACAGAATCATCGCGGTCGTGCCCGCCGCCCCGAAGGCAGACCCAGGACCAGTCACTGTGCGACTGAGAAAAACCAGATTTGGTCTTGGGACATTACCTACCTCAATGGCCCAATCAAAGGCCTCTACTATTATCTCTATTTGATCTTAGACATCTACACCCGCGACATCATCGGCTGGGAAGTCTGGGAGGAAGAAACATCCGACCATGCCAGTCATCTGATCCGTAAGGCTGTGCTGGCACAAGGACTGAACAATCATCAGGAACCTTTGATCTTGCACTCCGATAATGGAAGTCCTATGAAGGGTGCAACCATGTTAGCGACCTTGTACGAGTTGGGGGTGACGCCGTCGCGCAGCAGGCCACGAGTCAGCAATGATAATCCATATTCCGAATCCATCTTCAAGACCTGCAAATACCGGCCGGAATATCCAGTCAAAGGGTTTGCTACCCTGGAAGATGCGCGCTCCTGGTGCCTGAAGTTTGTTCGCTGGTACCGGCATGAGCATCGCCACAGTGGTATTCAGTTCCTGACACCAGGTCAGCACCATGCAGGGCTTGCTGACACAATCCTTGAGCACCGACGCAAAGTCTACACCGATGCCCGAGCAAGGAATCCTCTGCGCTGGAAAAAGGGCACACGATCCTGGTCGCTTGAACCTGAAGTTTGGCTCAACAAGCCAAAAGAAAAATCTGAGAATTTGCGACAACTATCTTGACAACTTCCGCTACAAGTATCTTGTCTGGCAGACGCGGCATTTCACCAGCATTGATCTGGTCCGCAGTCTTGAAAGCTGCTTTCAGGCTATCGGCGGCCGCCCGGAACAGCTGGTCATTGACCAGGACCGCCTGATGGTTGTCGATGAAAACTATGGTGACATCATCTTTACTCAAGAGTTTGAACGCTGCAAGAACAGGCATAAATTAAATGTTTATGTTTGTCGCAAATCGGATCCCGAAAGTAAAGGCATGGTGGAATCGGGTGTCAAATACGTCAAATACAACTTCGCCCGGAATCGGACATTTGTCAGTCTGGAGCAATGGTCGCAGGACTCCGATGCCTGGCTGAAACGAACGGGCAACGGCAAAGTCCACTCTGAAACCAAAAAGATACCGGCCGAGGTCTTCAAGTCCGAAAAACTCCACCTCAAGCCGGTGATCTCGCTCGCAAGTCTCGAGCCTTGCACCGAAATGGTAACAACTCCGGTCAAAAAAAACAACACCATCCGCTATGGATCCAGCCGATACACGGTTCCGATCGGGACCTACACGAATTACACACACGTCAAGGTCAAGGAGGAGGATGGACAACTCCTGATCTATAATCTGGATGACCTTCTGATTGATTCCCACCGCCTGGCGTTGATTCCAGGTGAGATGGTCAGGAACACCAACCATGCGCGCAACCACTCGGAAAAGATTGATCATTTGCTCCAGGAAATCTACCAGACGCTGGGCCAGACAGCGCCGGTTGAGCAGTTCCTACAGCGGATCCGCAAAACACGCGGCCGGTACATCCGGGACCAGCTTCAGCAGATCCTGAATGTCACTCGCAAATACGAGCCGGAAATCCTGCGCAAAGCGATCCTGGCCTGTAACGAGGTCCAATCCAATGCAGCGACTGATT
>DIFN01000012.1 GCA_002419145.1 Mageeibacillus sp. UBA5747
CTGTCATCGTTGGGGAATATCCGTATCACGCGTTCACGGCGGCGCAGTTCTTCATTTAACCGCTCAATGCTGTTGCTTGTTCTCAGCCTTTTGCGATAAGCAACTGGCAGGGCAACGAGTGGCGATTTGGCATGAAAGCACATGTGGGTGTCGATGCTGGCACAGGCTATGTGACCAAGGTAACGGCCACGCCAGCCAATGTCCACGACATTGCTTCGGATGCTCATCTGTCCAGGATCGACTATCGGATCAATCGCCGTCCCGGGAAGACATACCGAAAGTTTTCAAATAACGGGCAAGCGTGGGAAAAGGCAATTGAGCGGCAAAAATCGGCTGTTCGCAGCAAAGTGGAGCACCCATTTCGTTTTGTCAAAGTGCAATATGGATTTCGAAAGACAATCTACCGAGGCATCCAGAAGAACCTGAACCGACTTCATATCCTGTTTGCAAGTTCGAATCTATATGCCTGTGCTCGTGCAGGGCGAACATTGCGGCCACAAATGGGATAAGTCTGCCCATTCTGCGGTAAAAGCTGTAGGAAAGGGCACAAAACCAATAAAAATGGCTCTCTGGAGCGGCACTATTTGCCGTTTGCTCGAAGAAATTTGCCCAATCAGAGAGTACAAACAGAAGAATTCGTATTAATCAGTGGTTCCTTAATTCAAGAACGTTGTACTAGCCAATCACTCCGTCACAAAATACAGGGCGGCTTCACCTTTTTCGCGGTTGGCGGAGACGATGATGTCGCGGTCTGGTTCGTTGATCACGGAGACGTTGCTGGGTCCGACGCCTTCGTCGATCAGGAATGTCTCAAGTGCCAAGGCACCGGCATCGACTCCACCAGTGCCGCTGGCAACAGTCACGCAGAACAGCTGCATCTTGCCGCGCCGACAGCCGCCGATGAAAGCGGACTTTCCGCGCAGGGTGGCAGAAACGACGACGTGGTAGAATTCACTGACTTCCGGATGTTCATAAATAAGTTCGTAGCGGCCGTCCTTGAGCTTGTAGATGCGGTAATATCGGCCGTGGAAGGCTTCTATGGTGGCGATTTCCAGCTCGCCGTCGCCGTCGAGGTCGATGGCAGCGAGATCGCTGACGGGCCAGTCCATGATCTGCTCGATTGTCCAGTCCTGACCGGCGGTGGTGGGAGGTGTGACGATGAAGGCACCTTCGCGGGCACCGACCATGGAGGCTTCGCGACCATTCCATGTGACTCGTGAGTAGCCGTGGTTCTGGGTCAGTCCATCCTTGAGTACAGTCAGGTTAATGGGTTCGTTCAGCTCAGATGGCAGTTCGGCGACGTAGATTTTTCCGGGTGAAGACCAGTCTTCCTTCGACTCCTTCTTGGTGGCTAGGGTGCAGCCGATGAAATACTGGTGGCCATCGGCTGCTGTCAGTACATCGAAGCGGTGGATGTAGGGTAGGGTGAACAGTTCCTTGACGGCAAAAGTCCCGTCGGCCTGGGGACGGACCCAGACAATGGTGGCTTCTTCCCATTGGAACATGCGGAAAAATTTCTGGTTGGAGAGAAATTCGCCGTTGGTGCCGGACAGAGGGGCAAAGCTCATGGTGCCACCTGGTGCGGACCAGACGATGCGCTGCTTGTCGAAATCGGGTGCAGCATAGGCCAGGCAGACACCTTCACCTTCGGTGGCAAGCAGGGCTAGTCGCTCGCCGTTGCATTCGATTTGGCCGGTTGCGTAGCAGCGGTTGAGTTCAGTCAGGAATTTCTTTTCGAATTGCATGGGGCCTCCGGGTTTCAATTGGTTTTACAGTATGGCAAAGCAGGGTGTGATGGTTTTTCAGGGAGACGGATGGATGACAAATCAGATAGGTGGGTGGGAGGGGACAAGGGTAATCTTCAAGCCTTTGGCCCTGAACCACTCGAGTTCGGCTGGGTCGGCTGAATCATCTGTGATCAGGTGGGTGATATCGTTGAGATTCCCACTGTGGAAGTTCCGTTCTCGGCCGATCTTGCTGCCGTCTGTGACGACGATTTTATCGCCATTACAGCGCTTGAGCATCATCTGGTTGATCGCAGTCTCTGGCAGAACTTCGGTGCTGATGCCGCCTTTGACGCTGATGCCAGAAACGCCAATCACACACTTGGTAGCTTTGATTTTGGATAAGGTGTTGAGGGCAAATTCGCCAATCAGGGATTTCTTATTGCCATAGACTTCGCCACCGGTCAAGATGACCTCTATCCTACGATCGTGGGGCAAATAGATCATCTTGGCATTGTTGGTCACAATGACGACCGATTTATTGATGAGATATGGCACGATGCGCATGGCAGTCGAACTGGAATTGATGAAGACGACGTCCTTGTCCTCAATCATCTGGGCCGCAACCCGAACAATTTCATTTTTTTTCAGATCTAGATCGCTAGCTACAGATTCCAGAGGCTGCCTGACCTCTGCCTGGTTGACCAGACGGGCGCCGCCGAAAAACCGTTCGACCAGACCTTTACGAGACATCTGGTCTAGATCGCGCCGGACAGTGATTTCAGAGATGCCCAGCCAGTTAGCCAAGGCCACAACTTCGGCCGTCTGATATTGAGCCAGATGATTCATGATCTTGTCTTGACGTTTCTGGATGACACTTCTACTGCTTTTCATGGCGAGGCCCTGCTGGTTGAATGAATTTGCCTGATGTCTGCTGGGATGGGTTCCGTTTGACTTGTTCAATCTGGACACCCAATTCCTGTAATTGGAAAACGGCTGAGGGATCTGCTGTATCATCAGTGACTAGAATGGCTGCGTCTCTGGCAGAACCAATTTGGAAATTGTTCTGCTGGCCAATTTTTGAACCATCAGCCAAGATGATGGTCTGAGCGGCTCGCCGGATCATCAATTCATTGATCGCAGTTTCCTGCAGGACGCTGGTAAAAATGCCGCCATGTGCGCTGATGCCGCTGATACCGATAAAAGCCTTGCTCGCCTTGATACGGGAAAGATTACGCAAAGCAATTTCGCCGACCATCGACTTTTTGCTTTCGTGGACTTCGCCGCCAGTGAAGATCAATTCGATGCCTGGGGCAAGGTCCATCGAGATTGCGAGTCCATTGTTCGTGACCACGATGACTTCCTTATCCTTAATGTAGCGCAAGATCTGGACTGCGGTTGTACTGGAATTGATCAAAATGGTGTCGCCATTCTGTATGAAACTGGTGGCGTGCCTGGCAATCTCTTCTTTACAGGCCTGAGTGCAGGGCTTTGTGTCAGTCGCAGGATCCTCGTGCCACGTGCCGTTGACCAGATTGGCACCGCCGCGTACTAGACGGACGAATCCCTGGTCGGCCAATTCCTGCAGATCGCGACGGATGGTCAAGTTCGAGACTCCTAGCTCGGCCGACAGATCATCACTTGCCACGTGCAACTGCTCGTTCAGCTTCTGGAGAATGATCTGCTGGCGTTTCCTGACACTGGCTTTACTGTTTTTCATGTTCCTCTGACTGACTTTTGTTTGTTGATAAATGATCAATCGATCTTAAATACCATTTTATTGCATTTTGAAGCGAAAATCAATCCTATAATTTGTTAATACTTCAATCATATCTATCATAATCAGATTTTTATGAATATTATATGTGCAAAGAAAACATAATATGTAGCCTAGTCTACAACAATGCGTAAATCTTCTAAAATATATGAAAGTAATTATTGAAAATGCTAAGAGCACGTGTAATATGAGAAACATAAGCACCGTAAAATTAAATTATAAGAACATTTAGATCGTATAAATTGTCATTTTAATTAACGTTTACGAAATTTTCAAGGAGTTGGCCATGTTCAAGGAATTGATCGAAAAAAACCGCTTTTGTTTTCATGAAGGTTTTGCGACTTGGCAGGAAGCGGTCGAGGCGTCGTGCCAGCCTCTACTCGCACAAGGCGCCATTACGCCAGAATATGTTGCAGCCATCATACGCAATGTGAACGAATATGGCCCTTACATCGTAATTGCCCCGGATATCTGTATCCCACATGCCCAGCAAGGGCTTGGCGTCAATGAGACATCCATCAGTTTCATGCGCACGGCCCAGCCGGTCCATTTCAGTGAAGATCCGGAGCAGGATGCCCGCCTGTTTTTTGTCCTGGCTTCAATCAATAACGATGATCACCTGAAAAATCTTCAGGCCATGGTTGAAGCTGTTTCCGACCCGGATCAAGTCACCGTGATGCTGGCTGCAACTGGCCCTGATGATCTCGCAACCTTACCCTGACCTATATCACCTGCTGCTCATCTATCTTGATTCAGCGATGATCCGGTACAGCTGACGGATCATCTTGAATAATCCTCACTCACCACAAGGAGGTACATATTTGATGGATTCCGTTACCCAAGTCCTGCTCGGTATCTGGGCGTTCTTCCAGAACAACATCCTGACCAAGCCTGCGTTTTTCGTCGGCTTCATCGTCCTACTTGGTTACCTGCTACTGAAAAAGCCGTTTTATGAAGCCTTGGCTGGTTTCATCAAAGCAACAGTCGGCTACATGATCCTTAATGTCGCCGCCGGCGGACTAGTTACCAATTTCCGCCCGATCCTGGCTGGTTTGAACGGACGTTTCCAATTGAACGCTGCTGTCATCGATCCTTATTTCGGTCAGGCAGCTGCCCAGAAGGCCGTTGAGGCTGCTGGGAAATCCTTTGCCATGATGATGCAGGTCCTGCTCCTGGCTTTCATCTGGAACCTGGTACTGGTTGCCCTGCGCAAGATATCCAAAGTCCGCACGGTGTTCATCACCGGTCACATCATGGTACAGCAGTCGTCAACAGCCCTCTGGCTGGTCCTTTTCGCCTTTCCGAATCTGCAGCAGGTCCCGACCCTGATCATGCTCGGCCTACTGCTCGGAACCTACTGGGCTGTCTTTTCCAACCTTTCGGTTGAGAGCACCCAGGAGCTGACCGAAGGCGGAGGTTTCGCCGTCGGCCACCAACAGATGTTCGGTATCTGGCTGACAGACAAGCTGGCCACCCGCATGAGCCGGGGCAAACAAGGCAAGAAGATCGAAGATTTGAAGCTCCCTGGATTCCTGTCGATCTTTAATGAGAACGTCGTCGCCACATCCATCTTGATGACCTTCTTCTTCGGTATCATCATGACCATCCTCGGCGAACCCTACATGCGCGAACTCGATAAGACAGGGTTTGCAGCTTCCCAAAACTTCATTTTCTACATCTTGGAAAAATCCCTCTTCTTCGCTGTCTACGTTAGCATCCTCCAGCTTGGTGTCCGCATGTTCGTTTCCGAATTGCACGAATCTTTCCAAGGTATCTCGCAGAAACTCCTGCCTGGCTCCCTGCCGGCCGTTGACTGCGCCGCCACCTTTGGCTTTGGTCACCCCAATGCGATCACCATAGGCTTCCTCTTTGGTGCCATCGGCCAGTTCATCGCCATCATGGGCCTGATTGTTTTCAAAAGCCCGGTCCTGATCATCACTGGTTTTGTCCCGGTCTTCTTTGACAATGCAACCTTTGCTGTCTTTGCCAACAAGAAAGGCGGTCTCCGGGCAGCCATGCTGATCCCGTTCCTGTCCGGTATCATCCAGGTCCTCGGTGGCGCTTTCGCCGCAGCTTACTTCCAGCTCGGCCAATACGGAGGCTGGCACGGTAACTTTGACTGGGATACCCTCTGGCCGGCTATAGGTTTTGTGATCAAAAACTTCACCTATGTTGGTGTCGCCCTCTCCATAATCCTGATGCTGGCGATCCCGCAGCTGCAGTACTACAAAGGCAAATACCGCCGTGAAAACTATTTCAAAGTTGCTGAAGACTTTGAAAATGCCAAGGCCCACGACGTGGCCTGATTTGCTCGAATTGAAACATTCATTCTAGAGTCAAGCAGCAACTCGGGGAGCAGGTGGACCCGTACGCCTCCTCAAGGCCGACCGCCTGCCCCCCCAAGAAAGAAGGTATAGATTATGTTGAAAGTTATCGCAGCCTGTGGCAGTGGCATGGGTTCCAGCCAGATCATCAAGATGAAAATCGAAAAAGTCTTCAAGAAACTGAATATCCCGGTGGAAATCCACCATTCCAGTATCAGCGAAGCCAAATCTCTGGCCAGCCAGTACAATGTCGTCTTCTGCTCCGAAGCGCTCAAGAATAATTTCTCCGCAGCAGCCGAAAAAGGTGTCACCATCATCGGCCTGAAGAACCTGCTTGATGAAAAGGAAATGGAAGCCAAGGTGATCGACCAGATCGTTAACAAGGCCTGAGCGACATGTTCGGCGTACTCATCCATTCCATCCGGGCTTATGTAGCCCTGATCTTGGTCCAGATCCTGTACCAGATGACCGTCCGAGACTTGGAGTTTCGCTTCCAGCCCCTCCTCATCCTCACGGCTATCGCGATTGGACTGATTACCAGTCTGATTCAAAAATCACTCAACCGGAAAAAGAATGCTGGCAATTCCTGACAAGAAATGCCATTCGCACATTACATAAAAATTTTTATATCATATCAATATTGGAGATTTTCATGATCACACAGTCTGTCACCATCAAAAATCCGCTCGGCCTGCATGCCCGTCCCGCCAAGAATTTCGTCCAAGTTGCCAGCCAATACAAGAGCCATATCACATTTGCTAAAGACAGCAAGACCTTTAATGCCAAATCAATTTTGATGGTCATGAGTGCTGGCGCCAAATGTGGCCAGTCCATTGATTTGTCCTGCGACGGAGCAGACGAAGAACAAGCCATAACGGCCCTCGTCGAAGCGATCGACTCCGGCCTAGGTGAGTGACATGTCCGCGCCCATTCAGTCGGCCACCAAGGTCCCGGTCAAACTGGGCCTTTACGAAAAGGCCATGCCTAACCAACTGACCTGGCCGGCCAAATTGGATGCAGCCCGTGCTGCTGGCTACGATTTTATCGAAATCAGCATCGATGAGACTGCAGAAAAACTGGCACGCTTGGACTGGCAGGCGCAGGAACGGCGCCAACTGCGCCAAGAGATGGATATAGCCGGCATCCGGATCGAGACCATGTGTCTGTCCGGTCACCGTAAATATCCTCTGGGCAGCCCTGATGAAGCCACACGCCGTGAAAGTCTGGCAATCATGGCCAAAGCGGTCGGCCTGGCCGCTGACCTGGGCATCCGGATCATCCAGCTTGCAGGCTATGACACCTATTACGATCCGTCTACCGAACAGACCCGCGCCTGGTTTGTCGAAGGCCTTCAGCACTGTGCCGATCTGGCCAGCAGGGAAGGGATCATCCTTGGATTTGAAACCATGGAGACACCGTTCATGGACACCGTTGGCAAGGCCATGGCCTATGTCGACGTGATCGATTCACCGTATCTACAGGTCTATCCGGATATCGGCAACCTTACCAACGCTTCATTGATCTATGGCTGGTCCGTATCAGACGACCTGGACACTGGCCGCGGCCACATTTGTGCGGCCCATTTGAAAGAAACCATTCCCGGCCATTACCGGGAGATCCACTATGGCACCGGCCACACGGATTTCAAAATGCTGGTGCCTAAGCTTCAAGACATGGGTGTTCATCGCTTCACAGCTGAATTCTGGCATGTCGGCGAATCCGACTGGCAGGCTGTGTTGCAGGGCAATGCCGCATTCCTGCGCCCTTTTTTCAAGAACCAGTCATCGGAGTGAGTCATTTATCATCCTTGATAACCCCTTTTCCAATTAAAGTACCACCAATAGGAGTCACTATGAGCAAAATTGATGAACTGAACCGCGAAAAATGGATCCTGGGTGCATTCCCCGAATGGGGCACCTGGCTGAACGAAGAAATTGACGCTGAAGTCGTCGAGCCCGGCAGCTTCAAGATGTGGTGGATCGGTTGTACCGGTATCTGGGTCAAGACCGAAAATAACACCAACATTGCGATCGACCTGTGGTTTGGCACTGGCAAGCGTTCCAAGAAGACCAAGGAGATGGAGAAATTCCACCAGATGCGCAACATGACCGGCGGTCGCCTGACCCAGCCGAACCTGCGCGCCGCGCCGATCGTTTACGATCCGTTCTCCGTCACCACCATTGATGCCGTCCTCTCAACCCATTACCACAACGACCACATCGACCCATTCTTCGCCGCAGCCGTGATGAAAAACTGTGCTGCTGACGTGCCGTTCATTGGTCCACAGGAAAGTGTCAACCGCTGGCTGAGCTATGGCGTGCCGGCCGAGCGCTGCCGCGTCGTCAAACCGGGTGATGTGATCAAGGTCAAAGATACCGAGATCGTGGCTCTCGATTCATTCGACCGCACTTGCCTTGTCACAGCCGACGAGGACATCCGCGGCGTCTGCCCAACCAATATGGATGAGAAGGCTGTCAATTACCTGATCAAGACGCCGGCTGGCAACATCTATCACAGCGGTGACTCCCACTATTCAGTCTACTATGCCAAGCATGGCAAAGACCACCAGATCGACGTTGCGCTCGGCTCCTATGGTGAAAACCCGGTCGGTAACCAAGACAAGATGACCTCGATCGACATCCTGCGCATGGCTGAAGCCCTGAACACCAAGGTCGTCATCCCGTTCCACTACGATGTCTGGACCAATTTCAAGGCTGATCCGCTGGAAATCCTGATGCTGTACAACTACAAGAAGCATGTGCTTCAGTATGAGTTCAAGCCCTTCATCTGGGACGTTGGCGGCATGTTCACCTATCCGCAGGATAAAGACAAGATCCAATACCACTATCGCCGTGGCTTTGAAGATGCCTTCACAGACGAACCGAACGTGCCGTTCCGCTCGATCCTGTAAGGAAAGGGGCTTGGATTCATGCTCGAATCTCTGAAACAGACTGTCTTTGCGGCCAACCTGCTCCTGCCCAAGTATGAACTGATCACTTTCACCTGGGGCAATGTCTCGGCCATCGACCGTGCCAGCGGCCTCGTCGTGATCAAGCCGTCCGGGGTCGAATATGATGACATGACGGCTGATGACATGGTTGTCGTTTCACTGGACGGCACTGTGGTGGAAGGCCGCCTGAAACCATCGTCCGACACACCGACCCATCTCGAGCTGTACCGCCATTTCCTGAACATCGGCGGTGTGGTGCATACGCACTCCACCTGGGCCACCGTCTTTGCTCAGGCTGGCCGTGGCATCCCTGCCTATGGCACGACGCACTCGGATTATTTCCACGGCGAAATCCCCTGCACCCGGGCCATGACCGATGCGGAAATCAGCGGGGCCTATGAGTTGGAAACCGGCCGTGTTATCGTCGAGACCTTTGCCGCGTGCGAGCCCGACCATGTGCCAGCCGTCCTGGTCCGAAACCACGGCCCCTTTACGTGGGGCAAAGATGCTAAAGACGCCGTCCACAACGCCGTTGTGCTCGAAAACCTGGCCAAGATGGCCTTCCTGACCGAATCCCTGGCCGCCGGTCAATCGACCAGCTTCATGCCCGCTACCCTGCTCGATAAGCATTTCCTGAGGAAGCACGGAGCCAACGCCTACTACGGCCAGAAATGATCCCCTAAACAACTTAAATTCCTAGCGGGAGTTTCCGACTTAGCAATGTGACAGGTCTCAAAGGCCATCAGGAGAAGGCTTTCAAGGCCCGACTATTTTTACCTAAGGAACCACTGATTAATACGAATTCTTCTGTTTGTACTCTCTGATTGGGCAAATTTCTTCGATTAAACGGCA
>DIFN01000021.1 GCA_002419145.1 Mageeibacillus sp. UBA5747
AACCGCATGAATCCTTTTTGCTGGGCAAGAATTTCAATCAGATTCAAGGCCTTTTCTATGGACTGATTGGTTGAGGTTAATCTTTCTCGCACGATTCGCTCCTGAACGCATTTGAATTTTTAATCATTCTATAATATTTGAAAATCGATTTCAAATTCAATGATGACGATTCATAAATGTATCATTGTGCGAAACCAAACGATTAACTAATCTGATGATGGATTCTAAAAATTCACTTGACCGTTTTTGGCCGTTTTCAACTGACACTTCAGGTCAAGACCCGGGCGACATCGGTTCCGTTTCCCTGACTATTGGTTGACGACATTTGGAGCTGCCCCCTGGAGGAAACCGTTCAGATTTTCAACGGCAATATTCATCAGCCTCTGGCGGGATTCCTTGGGTGCCCAGGCAATGTGCGGTGTAATCAGGATATTGGGTGCAGATAACAATGGATTGTCTGGCTGGATCGGTTCTGAAGATACTACGTCAACAGCAGCGTAAGCAATCTGGCCAGAAACCAAAGCTTCTTTCAGATCCTGTTCCACAACTAACGGGCCTCGGGATGTATTGATCAGAATTACACCCCGTTTCATTTTCTGAATGTTCTCTTTGCGGATCATGCCCTGAGTTGCTGGAAAGAGCGGACAATGTAAGCTAATGAAGTCACTCTGCGCAAAGAGCTCATCCAAGGTTACGTATTGACCATACTTTTGGCCGGATTCAGATGGGTATTCATCATAAGCCAGCACATTCATGCCAAAGCCATGGGCAATTTTAGCCGTTGCCTGGCCGATCCTGCCGAATCCGATGATGCCGAGTGTTTTCCCTTCCAGTTCAATGAGGGGATAATCCCAAAAGCAAAAATCTGAAATCGCACTCCATCGCCCGTTTTTAACGGCTTCACTGTGGTGACCGACATGATGGCAGACCTCCATCAACAGGGCAAACACATACTGGGCAACCGCGCTCGTTCCATATGTTGGAATGTTCGTTACAGGGATTCCCTTGTTCCGTGCAGCAGCCACATCGACAATGTTATATCCTGTCGCCAGCACCCCAATATATCGGAGGTTCGGAGCTTGTTCGATGGTTTCACGGGTCAATGGGGTTTTATTGGTATAAACAATTTCCGCATCGCCAATCCTGCTCACGATATCCTCGGGAGCTGTTCGGTCATACACCTGGATTTCTCCAAGTTCTGAGAAGCCCTTCCAGCTCAAATCCCCAGGGTTTAAAGTATAACCATCGAGAATGACAATTTTCATAATCTACCTCCTGTCCATCAGACGAGAGCCCAGGCTCTGTTCAGTGCGCGCTTTGCATTGCTTATGATCAGTTCCGGATCTTCATCCCCCCAGGGTTTCACTTCGAAACTGACAAACGGTGGGTTGTTCGAGTTGAGAATCCCGGCATCGAGCAGGCAACGCAGGTAGCTGGCGATTTCGGGAATGCCATTTTCGCTGTTGGGAAAACCAAATCTTGGATGCATGTCGCCATAGGCCTCACAATTTTTGTCGCAGATCACAGTATTCCCAATGTGTACATGCCGGATATGTTTTTGAATCGGCAGGATGGCTGATTCGATGGCCTCGTAGTACATGGGGATATGACTCAAGTCCACCATCAGACCAAAATTGGAGTGGGTCTGGCAGATGTCCTCCGCCAATTTCAGGGCGAGTGAGGTCGGACCGATCAATGATTTTTTGTCAATGTCATAATCAAAGATTTCCAGGATCACGGGCATCGACCCTTTGGATTGGGAGTAATCACACAGTTCGTGGATCGACTGGACCAATGCTTCATAGGCTTTGTCTTTGGTTGACTCCTCATATCTCCCACTCAGAAAAGCAAAACCCGTGCAATTAAGTTCATAAGCCTCATCGATTCCTTGTTTCAAGGTGTCGATGGCTTCCCTGCGCCTGGTTTCATCCAAGTCATTGATGTTCAGACCTGTCGTCAAAAGACGGGGCTGTGCCCCATAACTGACCGCGAGTCCAGCTGTCTCGATGCTTTTCCTGACGGCTTTCCGGACAGATTCATCTTTGATCCATGTGATCTCGATGGCATCAAAATAGTCGTCTCTGGCGATCCGGTCAACCGTTTCCCGGATCGGTCCCTCACCTCTGATGGTGGCGGGAAAGGCCATAAAATGCACAATCCCTACTTTCATGTACTTGTGAATGGAATCATTCATTCGGGTTGCCTCCTAAAGTATCAAACTCTGGTGCTTCCTGGCAGTCGCATGTGCAGCTGTCAATTGAGCGTCTTTGATGTATTTCATTTATTGAAATCTAATTTCAATTTGTTTTTGATGCTAGCATTGCTTGTCTAAACTGTCAATAGAACCATTTTTTCTGCCAGGTAGCGTTTGGCAATTCTCGATAAAAATTATATTTATGAAATTTGATTTCAGCTATTGAAATTTATTTCCTGATCTATTATAGTCTGGCTAGATGAATCAAACCGGGGTCAAAGCTGGACAGGCATCCGCAAAGCAGGCCCAGGGAATCGCTTCCTGACCTGCATGGGTGGAACAATAAAAATTATGAAAAGGAGATCGCCATGAATCTATCTGAAGCCATTGTTGAAATCATGATCAAGGAGGGCATCACAGATGCATTCGGGATACCTGGGGCAAGCATCAACGCTCTGTATTCACAGATGGAGAAAAAAAAGGATCTGATTCATCACATGACGCACCGGCATGAAGAAGCAGCCATCCATGCTGCCAGCGGCTATTACCGGGCGAGCGGGAGAATGGCCGTTGCCCTGTGCACCTCCGGCCCAGGTGCAACCAATTTTGTGACGGGGATCTATTCCTCCAATATTGATTCCATCCCATTACTGGCAATCACCGGCCAGGCCGTTCGTTCCCAGATGGGAAAAGATGCATTTCAGTGTGTCGACATGGCGGCTATCGCAAAGCCCGTCGCCAAGCACACTGTTTGCCTGACCAATCCGAAAACAGCCGTGGAAGAATTTGTCAATTGCTTGAGAATTGCCAAAGAAGGCAAGCCAGGTGTTGTGCTGGTCGATATTCCGCTGGATATGCAGACCGTAGAAGTCGATTTCGATCCAGACGCTTATGTTCCGGTTGCGGTAAATTTGCCCAAGGCTTCTCCCAGTGCAATCAAGGCGGCCATGAATCTGCTTTCAGAGGCTAAAAATCCCATAATCCTGATGGGTGGTGGTGTCGTTTTAGCCCATGCGACACAGGACTTGATCGAATTCGCTGAAATCATGAATATCCCGGTCTGTACAACCTACATGGGCAAGGGTGGGATTCCTTCAGATCATCCACTGTTTGCGGGAATCCCTGGTATCCAGTGTGGTTCGCCGATGGGTAACACAATGTTCTCGGAATCCGATGTCGTCCTGGCAATTGGCAACCGTTTTACTGACCGGCATACCGGAAATATTGCAGTGTATACCAAGGGCAAACGCTTCATCCATATCAATGTGGAACGAAGTGAGATCGGCAAAATCTTCACGCCCGACTTGGGTATTGTCGCCGATGCCAAGGATGCCATCGGGCAAATGATTGCAGCAGCCAAGGCAGCGGGGCCACAAAAAGGCTCGGACCGTGTCGCCGCCATTCCTGAGTTGCGCCAGCAATTGGCAAGAAAAATGGATCATGACAGTATCCCGATCAATCCCCATCGTGTTTTTGGCGAACTAAACAAGGCGTTCGATGACGATACCTTGTTTACCACAGGCTGTGGCATTACCCAGATCTGGTCTGGGCAAATGCAGGACATCAACAAGCCAAAAAGATATCTTGTTTCAGGCGGTGCCGGTTGCCTTGGCTACGACATCCCCGCGGCGATCGGTGCCATGAAGTCTGAGAATTGCAAAAACAAGGCAGTCGCTGTCATGGGAGATTTTGGCTTCCAGTTCCACATCCAGGAACTGGGAACAGCCGCTGCCAATCAGATTCCTCTGATCGTGTGTGTCATCAACAATGCTTATCTGGGATTGATTCGTCAAAACCAAGTTTTTGGCTTTGGTTACGAATATGGCGTTGCCATGCCAGAAAACATGGAACAAATTGATTTCGTCAAGGTTGCCGAAGGCTTTGGATGTGAAGGCGAACGGGTGTTCAACCCGGACGATCTTGCAGCTGCATTCAAAAGAGCCAAGGCAGCCACCAAGCCTTATGTCATTGATGTGATTTGCGATAAACAAGCTCACTGTTCCATGGGGCCTGATATCGAACACATTAAGGAATGGAATAATTGACCCTGCCGAACGGTATAATTGTTCGGTAGTTCCGGTGCTTGTCCATTCTCTTGTCGTGGATGGACAAGCACACCCTCCCCTTCTGTATTGTACAATTTGAACAAAGATTCAAACCGCACATTTTTTCTATTGATGATATTGACAGCCCCGGTGAGCAATGCTAGCATAAGGATAAAAATGAAATTTAATTTCATTATATGAAATTGCTTAGCAAGTGGTCCTCATCTTTCTCGGGCAAGCCAGGCGGCACGGTCAAGCATAAAGGAAAAGGGGATGTCCATTTGAAAACAAAATATGTTGAGCCCCAGAAAGAAATCCCGATTCTCGCCGAGACAGACGTCCTGGTGGTTGGCGGCGGACCTGCTGGATTCTCTGCTGCGATCGCCAGTGCCCGGCTGGGCGTGGACACGATTCTTCTCGAACGTTATGGTTGCTTTGGTGGTGTTCTGACGCAAGTCGGGATCGAAGCGATCGCCTGGTACCGGCACGAGGGGACCATCGAAGCTGGTGGATTACTGAAGGAAATCGAAGCAACAGCCTTGTCCATGGGTGCTGCAGTCAAGGAATGCCAATCTGACAGCCAGGCTATCGATGCCCATTTGTTCCGTTACGTCGTTGACCAGATGCTCTCAAAAGCCAATGTCCGTCCGATCCTGCACTGTTATGCGGTGGCAACGATTGTGGAAGATGGGGTCATCAAGGGAGTCGTTACCGAAAGCAAGTCGGGACGGCAAGCCATCCTGGCCAAACGCATCATCGATTGCACCGGCGATGCCGACATCGTGGCTCTGGCCGGGGCGCCTTACCACAAAGCACCAAAAGACGAACTGATGTTTGCCTCCCAGATTTTCAGTGTCAAGGGCGTTCAATCCGAAAAATTCCTGGACTATGTCCACAATGAGTTGAAGCCGACCTACAAAGATTGGAATGGCAATGCCTGGAATCAGAAAATCGATCCGGCGGCAGCTGACCTGTTTTCCCCCTACCTTGAAAAAGTATTTATCGAGGCCATTGAATCGGG
>DIFN01000056.1 GCA_002419145.1 Mageeibacillus sp. UBA5747
CCTGGTCGCTGGTGATCGTGAAGCCAGTATCGAAACCGCACCCACCACCATCATCCAAGTGACCACAGCCACTTCTGCCACACCCGTCCAGGTCCTGACCATAAAAGAAGGACAGCGCTACAACATCCGTCCCATTCCGGGGGTGGGAGAAGCATCTCTTAAAACTGCGACTGCTGGAGAACAATACACCATCCAAAAGATGGTGACCGGTGAGCAGACGCGGTACGGCAACCAATGGTATGAAATCATGCTCGACGGCAAGGCCGCCTATATCATCGTCGACCCAGAAGGTCAGGGAGTGTCCGAGCAGGAAGGCTGACCGGAAAAGGTTGCATGAAACCATGAAACTGAGATTGGTTCTGGAAGGCGGCGTAGGCCGGACTTATTTCTGCCGGACTTATTTCTCATGTGGGGTGCTGGCCGCCCTGTTAGAAGAGCAGATCATCTCCCCGGAATCGATGGTCGAGAACAAGCGCACCGAATCAGATCCAGACAAATTGCACAAGCTGTCCCAGGAGGGTTACGCACTGCTGAAGGAAATCAACACCCTCGGCGTCCTGCATGGAAAGGGAGGGATCTAAAGTGGTGAAACCTTGGAAATGTCTGTCCACTTTGTTGCTTGTGATCATCATGCTGATCGGTGGCTGTGGCACAAAGCAGCAGTCTGGCAGTCCTGCTGTATCCAGCATCATCGCTCCAGCCCAGGAGACAAGCCCCACTGAATCGCAATCTGGCGATGGACAGTTCGAACAAAACCTGCTGGGCAGTCTAGCCGGAGGTCTTTTTTACACCCTTGACAGCCCCTCCTACGGATCTGACTATGCAAAAGCCCGCATTCAAACGGTCAACCAATTTTCAGGTGCCATCCAGCAACTGGCCGACGACGCCATCCGGATCAGATCCATTCTGGTTCCCTATGAACAGATGCTACTGGAACACCTTGATCAGATCGCTCCAGGGCATGAAGTGGCTGGCCAGGAGATTGTATCAGGTATTTTGGCAAACCGGGTCGCGCTGCAAGCCTGGGAAGCTCAACTGATGTATGACCAGACACATCGCTCCAATAATGCTTTGACGCTGGCAGCCTTGGAGCAAAATCAATTTGAAACAACTGTTGCCATGGTTCAGCAGGAGGAAATGTATGTGTCCTGGCTGATGGGCGTAACGGAAGTCATTTATTTTTTGCTGCAACATGTCAATCCAGCTTTAGCCGATATCCTGGAACAAACCAGTGGCACATGGGTTCAAGATTCCCTCTCTCCTGCTTATCACAAGTTGCTCGACAGTCACCAGACAGCTGCCCGGATCCATGCGTATTTGCTTTCTGCGGATTATTATATGGGAGAATACCAGTTGGAACAGTTGGCAGGAAAAATTCAGCAGTTTTCGCCCGCAGAAGCTGATGAATTTTCCGGCGCCATCCAAGATTATAAGACCCTTCTCCAAGCGGATCGAATACCTATTGTCCTCATTGAGCCAGCGGAAAATACACCAGCAGCAGCCAGCCAATCGCCCTTTGCCTGGCTGGCTGATGCGATTTCACCCCAAGTACACGCAGAGTCAAAGCTGGCAGATCAGTCAGCGATCTATATCTCCCTCCGAATACTTGCTGAACTGGAAGACAACGCCAGTGTGTATCGAAATCAGCAAGCGATGGCTGATATGCTTTTGACTGAAATCCTGCTGGCTCCAGATTTGCCAGAGGTTCTAGAAGTCATTAAGGCGCGGATCGACTCATCGGGCGATCCGGATTTCGGTGATCGCATTCTCCAGATGTACCAGATAGAAATGGATAACACTGACGCTCCATCAGAAGAAATTGAACAGTTCAGGCAGGAATTGGCCTTCATGGCTGAATCTGCCGGATCTGGTGCTGCACGGGAAGCATTGATCGACAAAATTGGGACTGCCCAGGACATTTTACGTGGTTTGAGCTGGGTCAATCCAGATTTCGCCTATTCCGAAATGATCAGCCGTTTGTCAGAACTGATCACAGAAAGATCTAATTTGGCTGACGGCCAAATCAAAAACATTCGGATGTTGATTCAGGAGGACCTCACAGAACTGGTCGGTGACCAGAAAGAGGAACTGATCAACCGACTGGTTAACACATCGGCCGAGGATGTCTTGAACCAGTTTGATGACTGGAAGCAAAACACTGATCATTTCCAGACGTTAGACCTGACTCGCAACGATCTTATCCGTCTGCTAAACAATTTCGGTTTTGACGTGCCTGTCGCTCAGCCTGAACCTTTGCCTGCACCCATACCTGTTGAAGGAGGCATCTGGGAGTTGGTTGATACGATCGAAGTGGTCCCTTCGACCTACGAATCCGGCGATGACAAAGATCATCGACTCTACACGTTTGAATATTCAGCCGAAAATGCAGCAGGATCCGTTGCTTGTGAGTTTGAACGCAAAGTCTATGATGGTATCAAAAAAACCTATCTGGCTGAGACGATCGCCACCGGTGGCAGTTGGGAACGATCCAGTACGGATGAGGCGTTTTTGCCAGGAGACACCATCCGGGTGACCTTGAGAACTCAGATTGATGCATTTAACCGCCTCACACCGGTTGAATCAGGCGGGAACGGAACCAATTTCACCGGGGTTGCAGCCTGGGCTTACTGGGGCAATGTCACAACTGTCTTCGGTAACACAGGTAAAGACCTGCTCATATCAGCCGATGGCGAGACCGTCTGCCGGGCCGATATCATCGACGGTAAGAAGGCGATTGAATCGGCGACTCTGGAGGTCAGCGGCGAGTTTGACGAAGGCAAAAAAGGCAGCCAGACCGTGCTGTTCATCGTGATCAGCAACCAAGGCCGCGTCGGAGGTGTGAAATATATCTATGA
>DIFN01000081.1 GCA_002419145.1 Mageeibacillus sp. UBA5747
CAGGTGAGGACGTCTTCAAGCTCCACGATACCTATGGTTTCCCGCTCGACCTGACCCGGGAAATCGCTGCGGAACAAGGCCTCGAGCTCGACGAAGAGGGCTTCCATGCTGAAATGAACCGGCAAAAAGACATGGCCCGCAAAGCTTTGCGGGAGAAGGCCGGTTCCGCCTGGGGCCAGGGCAGTTTGCCAGAAGGCGTGGATCGCACAGTGGCGACCTTGTTCACCGGCTACGACACCTTGGCAGATGAGGGTGTGATCAAAGCCATCCTGGTGACTGACGAGGCCAGTGAAACCCTCGGCCTTTCAGATCTGGCCGTGGAAAACCAGAAAATCACCCTGATCACTGACCGTACCCCATTCTATGGCGCTTCCGGTGGCCAGACTGGCGACATCGGTCAGATAACCGGCCCCCATGGGACCGCGCGCGTTCTCGACACGACCAAGACCGCAGAAGGCATTTATCTGCACAGTGCCATCGTTGAATCAGGCAGTCTGGCGCTCCGGGAATCGGTTACGCTAGCGGTGGATCGCACTACCCGCCTTTCGACAGCCCGTAACCACACCACCACTCACATCCTGCACAAGGCTTTGCGCGAGGTCCTCGGTGACCATGTCGCCCAGGCGGGGTCAGCTGTTTCTGCGGATCGTCTGCGCTTTGACTTTAACCATTTCCAGCCTATGAGCGCAGCGGAGAAAGCCCAGGTTGAGCAAATCGTCAATGGTGTCATCCTGGAGAATCTTGCGGTAAAGACCGAGGTGATGGCACTGGATGAGGCACGCAAGTCAGGTGCCATGGCTTTGTTTGATGAAAAATATGGGGACCAGGTCCGTGTTGTCCGTGTAGGTAATTTCAGCCAGGAGCTGTGCGGTGGCACGCACCTGAAGCAATCCTCTGAAGCCTGCCTTTTCCGTCTGGTCTCGGAAAGCGGTGTCGCGGCAGGCGTACGCCGGATCGAGGGCATCACCGGCCAGGCTGCCCTGGCCTGGGTGCGTGAGCAGGATGACCTCATGGTCAAGCTGGGTCAGATGCTCAAGGCACCAGCCAATGAAGTTCCCCACCGGGTTGAAGTCCTTTTGAACCGGACACGGGAACTTGAAAAACAGATCGAAGCCGAACAGGCGCGCCGGACAGCGGATGCAGCCGATGCCCTCGCTGCCCAGGCGACTGAGGCTGGTTCATTCAGGATTCTTGCAGCTCGACTGGATGCACCCGATGCCGACCAGCTGCGCCAGGCCGCCGATCGTCTGCGCGCCAAAATCGCCCCGGCTGTCATCGTCCTGGCCAGCAGCCAGGAGGGAAAAGTTGCCCTCGTTGCCATGGCCAGCCCCGAAGCCGTCAAGGCAGGTGCTCATGCTGGCAATCTGGTCCGCGAAGCAGCCAGGATCACCGGCGGTGGTGGCGGAGGCAGACCCGACATGGCCCAGGCTGGGGGCAAAGATGTCCTTGCCATCGACAAAGCCTTGGCTGCAGCAGCGGACATGGCGCACAAGCAATTAGGATTCTGAGAAAGTAGCAAAGGAACCCCGGGAGGGCTGATCATGTCTGATTGTATTTTCTGCAAACTGGCCAATGGCGAAATCCCGACCCAGCTGATCTACGAAGATGAAGCGGTGGTCGCGTTCCCTGACGTGCATCCCCAGGCCCCGGTCCATGTCCTGATTGTGCCTAAAAAGCACGTTGCAGATATTGACACGCTCGCCAGCCACGCAGACGGCGAGATGATCCTGGGCCAGGTCTTGCAGGCCATCCCCAAGGTCGCAGACCTGGTGGGGATTCGTCAGAATGGGTACCGCCTGATCAACAACTGCGGCCCGGACGCAGGCCAGACCATCGAACATGTTCATTTCCATATGCTTGGAGGCAAGGTCCTGGGCGATAAAATCGTCTGAAGGGTCGCCCCAAAGGGGCTTTGCCGGACTCCCGTTTCATTGACGAACGTCTCTGCCAGCGCTTATAATGCTTCTGCTGCATTTTGTCTGAAGGGGCTAGCAGCGCCTGCCGTCACCACGACCCCAGAAAGACGCTGTTGAGGGGGTGAAACCAAGATGTCTGAAATTCGAGTGAAAGAAAACGAAACCCTTGATAGCGCTCTGCGGCGATTCAAGCGCTCTTGCGCACGCTCCGGCGTTTTGTCCGAGGTCCGCAAACGTGAGCATTATGAGAAACCGAGTATCCGCCGCAAGAAAAAATCCGAAGCAGCCAGAAAAAGGAAACGTTAAACACTGATGAATATCAAGGAAAAATTACTGGAAGACCTTAAAGAAGCCATGAAAGCCAGGGACACCCTGCGCAAAGACCTGCTGCAGATTCTCCGGGCTGCTATTCTGCAAGTCGAAAAAGACCAGCAGGTTACTTTGGATGAATCCGGTGTGTTTGAAATCTTGGCCAAGGAGCACAAGAAACGCGCGGAGACGGTCCAGGAACTGGCCAGATCTAACCGTACCGACATCCTGGAGAAAAACCGAGCCGAGATGGCCTTGATCGAAGCGTATCTGCCAGCCCAGCTCGGTGAAGCCGAGATCGAAGCACTGGTCCGGGCTGCCATCGCCAAGGCTGATGCTCATTCCGCCCGCGATATGGGTGCTGTCATGAAAGTGCTCATGCCAGACATCAAAGGCAAAGCAGATGGTCAATTAGTCAACACGATTGTCAAACGTCTGCTCGTTTGAAGTTCTGCCACGTTAACCAAATGGGGACTTGGTATCACGCGATATCGAGTCTCTTTTGTTATACTGGAACTATTCAGGCTATGAAGGAGAGCAAGGAGGGCCCAGTCATGCTGATCCAGAAAGAATGGAAGATCCTGGATGAACGGCCGGGATCTGCGCCTTTGCCCGAACGCATTCTCCAGAACCGCCAGTTGGGTGAGGGTTTGATGCGCGAGCGATTCCTGCATCCCCGGCTCGAGGATCTTTATGACCCCTTCTTGCTGCCGGATATGGCAGCCGCTTGCAGGATCATCCAGTCTGCCATCGAGAGCAGTCTTACGATTGTCATCCACGGTGATTATGATGTCGATGGTCTGACGGCTACCGCATTGCTGGTCCGGTTTTTCCGCCAGAATGGCATTGCTTGTGAACCGCTGATTCCGGACCGGCTGGTCGATGGCTATGGTCTCAGTGAGTCGAGTGTGGAACGCGCCCTGGCTCTGCATGCGGGTCTTTTGATTACCGTTGACTGTGGCGTGAGCAGCGTTGATGCCGTGGCACAGCTGGAAGCAGCTGGTGTGGCTGTGGTTATCACCGATCATCACGAGTGCCCGGACATCCTGCCGCAAGCAAAGGCGGTTGTCAACCCTAAACGCCATGATTCCACCTACCCGACCACGAGCCTGTCTGGTGCAGGCGTCACATTCAAACTGATCCAGGCCTTGTGCCACGTGCTTCACGTGCCATTGCCTGATTTGACCGAATACGCCCTGGTAGCTTTGGGTACCGTTGCGGATGTGGTGCCTTTGCTGGATGAAAACAGGATCCTGGTCCGCCAGGGCCTTCATGCCTTAAACCGCCACCTGCACATCGGCCTGACGGAATTGCTGTCTGTCTGCGTCCAGAATGACCGTGTGATCGATGCCAGTACGATCGGATACACCCTGGCCCCGCGCCTGAATGCCGCCGGCCGCCTCGGTGCCGCCATGCCAGCCCTGGAACTGCTTTTGACCGATGATCGCGCCAAGGCCCGTGACCTTGCTTTGGAACTGCAAGATCAGAACGGCCAGCGGCAGGCTCTCGAGGCAGCCATCCTGGCTGAAGCGACAGCGCAAATCGAATCCTCCTTTGATTTTACATCGTCCGACCTGATCATCCTGGCTCGCGCGGGCTGGCATACAGGTGTGGTCGGGATCGTCTGCTCACGACTGGTCGACTTGTACCATCGCCCGGTGATTGTCCTGGGCGGCGAGGGTGGCCGGTTTAAAGGCTCGGCACGCACCTGTGGCGATTTTGACATTCTGGAGGCCATCCGGGCCGGCGCCAGCCATGTGGTCAAATTCGGCGGCCACCGCAAAGCAGCCGGTATCGAAGTGGAAGAGGCCTCCCTGGATGATTTTCGCAGGGCGGTCAATGCGTATGCCGCCCAGCAGATTGACCCGCTGGCATTCCGGCCCGAGATCCTTGCCGATGCGCTGGTTAGCCTGGACGACTTGACCGAGGCCAATGCCATCGCCTTGCAGGAACTGGCCCCATTTGGCGAGAGCAACCGCCAACCCTTACTGGTCTGCCGCAACCTGACCCTCTTGGAATGGCGTCTGGTTGGCAATGGCAAGCATGTCCGCATCGCTGCAGGGAATGGAATGACCAGGCCGCTGACCGGGATTGCTTTCAACTTCAGTCTTGCCGATGATTTATTTGCTGTCGGAGACCAGGTCGATCTGCTGTTTGCCCTGGAGCTCAATGAGTTCAATGGCCGCCGCACGGTCCAGCTGCAGATCAGGGACATCCATCCCAGCTTGGTATCCGCAGTGGATCGCATCTGGTCTAGTCCGACCGACCTTTTCGCCGCTCAGCCTGATCTTCTTGGCTTGGCCAGGACGTGCCAGCTGTCACTGGATCAAGTGCTCCCGGATCGCGCCGATTATGTCATGGTTTTCCAGTATCTGCGCTCCGCCTATATGGATCATCCGGTCCAGACCGACTTGTCCTTGCTAGCCCGCCGGATCGCCCGCAGTTACAATCAGCCCTTGAATGCAGTCAAACTGGCCCAGATCCTGCGCGTCTTTGCGGAGAGCCATTTGCTGACTATCCAGCATTTGGGCCGGGACCGCGTCCGCATTGCCCTGTCGCCAGCTGCCCAGAACCAGGCCAAGGTCCGCCTGTCGGATGCCCCGACCTACCAATACTTGAAAGCCCAGGGAGGCCTTGGATGAGTTATCACGAAACCAGCAATGAAATCTTGCAGCGGATCATCCGCTTGTATGAGGGCTATTCCGGCCAGCACGATGGTCAGCGGATCATCGAGGCTTATGAATTTGCCCGGGCCGCCCATGAGCAACAGCGCCGGGCTACGGGCGAGCCCTACATCATCCATCCGCTGGCCACCGCAGAAATTCTTACCGAACTGGAAGTCGATGCCGACACCCTGATCGCTGCCTTGCTGCACGACACCATCGAAGACACAGGCATTTCATATGATGAATTGGCTGCCCGATTTGGCGACAATGTTGCGGCTCTCGTGGATGGCGTAACCAAACTGGGCCGGATCCCTTACTCGTCCAAGGAAGAAATCCAGGCAGAGAATTTCCGCAAGATGTTTTTGGCCATGGCCAAGGACATCCGTGTTGTCCTGATCAAACTGGCTGACCGTCTGCACAACATGCGGACCATGAAACACATGGCACCAGAAAAGCAGCTGGAAAAGGCCCGTGAAACGCTGGATATTTATGCCCCGCTGGCTCACCGGCTCGGGATTTACAAAATCAAATGGGAGCTGGAAGACCTGTGCCTGCGCTACATTGACCGCAACGCTTACTATGAGCTGGTCGGCGCGATCTCACAAAAGAGATCCGAACGTGAACAATATCTCGAAGATGTCGTTGTCCAGCTTCAGAGCAAGATTCGTGAAATGGGGATCGAGGCCGATATCGAAGGCCGGCCCAAGCATTTCTACAGCATCTATCGCAAAATGAAAACCCAGGGCAAAGAGCTTGAGCAGATTTACGATCTGTTTGCCGCCCGGATCATTGTCAACACCGTGGCGGACTGTTACGCGGTCCTCGGACTGGTCCATGAGTTGTACAAGCCCATGCCAGGCCGGTTCAAGGACTATATTGCCATGCCCAAGCCGAACATGTACCAGTCTTTGCACACGACAGTGATTGGCCCTAAGGGGATCCCTTTCGAGGTTCAGATTCGGACACTGGCCATGCATCGCACCGCGGAATACGGCATTGCCGCCCATTGGCGCTATAAGGAAGGCACACCCAAGACAGATAGCAGTACGGATGCATTTGAAGGCAAGCTGACCTGGCTGCGCCAGCTGCTCGAGTGGCAGAAAGACATGCGTGACGCGGGCGAATTCATGGAGACGTTGAAGAGCGGCCTGGTCGCCGATGAAGTGTTCGTATTCACCCCCAAAGGGGAAGTGCGATCCTTGCCAGCTGGTTCTTGTCCGATTGATTTCGCCTACAACATCCACAGCGGCATTGGCAACCGCATGTACGGGGCCAAGGTCAACGGCCGGATTGTGCCTTTGACGTACGAGCTGAAAAACGGCGATATCGTCGAGATCCTGACTTCGGAAAAGGTCCACGGCCCCAGCCGGGACTGGCTCAAGATTGTCAAATCCACTTCCGCCCGCAATAAGATCAGCCAGTGGTTCAAAAAGGAAATGCGCGAGGAAAATGTCTTACGCGGCAAAGAAATCGTCGAGCGCGAAATCAAGAAAACCGGCTTTACCACCGCGCAGCTATTAAAAGCTGATTACCTCGAAGCCATCTATCGCCGTTACACGTTGAGCACGCTCGATGACTTGTATGCAGCCATCGGGTATGGCGGCTTGTCGGCTGGCAAGATCGTGCCGCGTTTGCGCGATGAGCATATCCGCAGTCTGCCGGAAGATGAACGGACGCGCCTGGGTTACCGGATCTCTCCTTCCGGGCAGGTGGTTTATAATCCGCAAGCCAATCCACTCGAGGATGAAGAAGGGACTCAGACCATATCCCGTCCGGCTGCCAAGCACAAAACTTCGCGTTACGACCAGGGAGTCGAGGTCAAGGGGATCGATAACTGCCTGGTACGCCTGTCACGCTGCTGCAGCCCAGTCCCCGGTGATCCGATCATCGGCTTTGTCACTAGGGGTAAAGGGGTTGCGGTCCATCGCACGGATTGCAGCAACATCCGTCAGTTGATCGAAAATTCTTCCGGATCGGCAGTCAATGCCGAAAAAGCTTCGCGTCTGATTGATGTTGCCTGGGCCAAGGATGGCGGCAATTCCACGTATCAGGTCGAGCTCAAGATCGTGGCGCGCGACCGGCGCCATTTGCTGGCGGACGTTTCGAATGCCATTGCAGAAGAAAAGGTGTCCATCCTTTCCGGCAAACTGACAGCGATGAAGGATGTGACAGCGACGCTGGTCATGACCATCGAAGTTTCCAGCCAGAACCAGTTTGACCGGGTGATAGGCCGGATCAAGGCGATCCGCGACATCATCGAAGTTCATCGTGGTCGCTGATTTGGGAGGAGTGTCGCCGTGGATGACGCACATGTGAGTGTAGACCGGACAGGTAATGATGATCAGCCCCAGCTGGATCTGGAAAAGACCATCAAGGCCGCAGAGCATTTCAGCCGGGCTTGCCAGATCGGTTGCCGGGTGATCGATGCTGCTGGCCAGACCCTGTACGAAGCCAGTCCGTTTGCGGACCAGAATGCGATCTGCGACCTGGCCTCCCGGCTGGGCCCGGATTGGCAACGATCTCACCCCGACCAGTTGCTTTCAGACCAGGAGGCATCCAGTCCGGTCTCTTTGTGCAGCAATGCCCATCTTTATGGCTGCTGCCAGGCAGAGCGATTTGGCGGCCAGTATGTCTATTTCTGTCCCATTGGCCTGACTCATTGGGCCAGCCCAGTGATTCTGAAAGACCAGGTGGTGGGTGCCCTGATCGGCGGACCAGTCCATCTGGTGGATCCGGAGGATCTCCTGTTTGACGATCTGGCGCAAAAACTCGACTGGCCAGAGCAGGCCAAAGACATTTTATGGCAGAAAATCAGACAAATTCCTGTAGTTTCAACCGAACGGGTCAACAGTCTGAGTGAGTTGCTCTACTGGACCGCAGCCGACTTGTCCGATGCTACCTTTGCCAGACTTGAAGAAAAGCGCCAGTCAGGCGACCTGCAGGCTGAATTGTGGGAACAGATCAGTTTTTTGAAAAGCTATGCTTATGTCGAACCGGCATTGCTGGATTATCCCATGGCCAAAGAAGAACAATTGCTGGAAAGGATTGAGTCCGGCGACAAAGACGAAGCCAGGCAAATCCTGAACGAAATCTTGGGCCATATCTTTTTTTCCAGCAGTGGCAGCATTGAAGTCATGCGGGCCAGGGTCGTCGAACTGGTCGTGCTCCTGTCACGCGCTGCCATTCGCGGTGGCGCAGACACAGCCCAGATTTTCGGCCTCAATTACACTTATTTGGGCAAAATCTATACCTTCAGGAACATCGATGAGATCGCCTTCTGGTTGTCCGGCGTCATGAATCGCTTCAGTGAACAGGTTTTCAACTTGGCCCATGTCAAGCATGCAGATGTGATCTACCGGGCAGTGGATTATATCCGGAAGCACTATACCCGCAAAGTGACGCTCGAAGAGACCGCTGCGCTGGTCTATCTCAGTCCGGCATATTTCAGCCGCGTATTCAAGGATGAAATGAAAGTCAATTTCAATACTTACGTCAACCAGGTCCGGGTGGAGGCAGCCAAGAAACTGTTGCTCAATGACAGCGTGCCTCTCATCGACATCGCTTCCCAGGCTGGCTTTGACGGGCAGAGTTATTTTTCCAAGGTGTTTAAGAAAATGACCGGCGTGACTCCCGGCAAATACCGGGAGTCACGCGGTCGTATTGGGTCAGACCGTCAGAACTGACAGGAGAATCACCGGGCGGCGGCGCGTCCGCTCAAATAGCAGATCCCGCAGTTGGTCCTTGAGCTGGTTGCTCGCCAGCATGACAGACAGAGGCTTGCTGGCCTGATCAGCCTTGCGGGCAAAAGCTGCGATTTTCTTCTGGGTTTCCTGAATGACTCGCTCACTCTCGCTTTCATACATGAACCCGCGGGTCTGGATATCCGGCTGGCCGGACAGGCTGTTGGTCTTGCCGTCGACAGCGATGAAAATCGCCACGACTCCGTCGTCCGACAACAGACGGCGATCCTTCAAGACCAGGTTGTCGAAGAAGCCTGCACTGGATCCATCGATCAGGACGCCCTCGGCCTGGACAAAGCCACTGATCATTGCTTTTTGTTCAGCGGAATCGAATTCAAAGATGTCGCCATTGCCCAGCACAAAAATGCTTTCCCACGGGTTGCCCAGCTGGTTGGCCAGTTCGGCGTGGCGGTACAGGTGCCTGTACTCACCATGGGCTGGAATAAAAAAGCGGGGGTGGACCAGGTTGTGCAGGAGCTTGAGCTCCTCCTGATAGGCGTGGCCAGAGACATGAATTTCGGAGAGTGATTCATAAATGACATTGGCACCGCGGCGATACAGCTCATTGATCACCCGGTAGACGGATTTTTCGTTGCCAGGAATCGCGGAAGAAGACAAGATCACGGTGTCACCGGGGACAATTTCTACCGAGCGATGCTCGGAAAAGGCCATTCGGGTCAGGGCAGACATCGGTTCTCCCTGGCTGCCGGTCGTGATCAAGACCAGTTTGTTAGCTGGGTAGCGGTCGATCTGGTTGACATCAATCAGGGTGCCCGGCTGCATCTCGATATAGCCCAGGGAATTGGCTGCATCAAAGACATTGACCATGCTGCGGCCGATCAGGGCGACCTTGCGGTCAAACTGTTCGGCTGCCGTGAAGATCTGCTGGACACGCGAAACATTGGAAGAGAAGGTGGTGACAAAGATCCGACCTTCGGCCTTGCCAAAAAGTTCGGACAGCGAATCGCCCACCTTGCGTTCGGAAGGGGTGTAGCCTTTCTTCTCAATGTTGGTGCTTTCACAGACCATCAGAAGGACACCCTCATCACCGATGGCGCCGATCCGGGCCAGATCTATCGGAGCGCCATGGATCGGCGTGTGATCGATTTTGAAGTCGCCGGAATGGTAGATGATGCCGGCGGGCGTCCGGATGGCCAGGGCATTGGCATCCTCGATGCTATGGTTGACATGGATGAATTCGACCGAGAAAGTGCCGACTCCGACCACATCGCCGTCGCTGACTTTGATCAGCTGAGCATTTTTGACCCCCGTGCCACGGTCTTCGATCTTGCGACTGATCAGCTCTATGGTCAGATGATTGGCATAGACAGGGACTTTGAGGTCTTTCAGAAGATAGGGCAAGGCACCAATGTGGTCCTCATGACCGTGGGTGATGAAGATGCCCTTTAGTTTCTGGCGGTTGTTGATGACATAGGAAAAATCCGGGATGACTACATCAATGCCGGGCATGTCTTCGGCGGGGAAGGCAATGCCGCAATCGACAATGATCATTTCATCCCCATACTCGTAGACAGTCATGTTCTTGCCGATTTCGCGCATGCCGCCCAAGGGGATGACTTTCAGGTGTGGAGCACCTGGTTTCTGGGCCCCCACAGGTTGATGGCCTGCACCTGGCCGGTGGGCACGAGTCCCGGGAACGGCTGGTTTGGATACACTTTTCTGATGCGGCTGCCCCTGCGGCTGGGTGCTCTTCTTGGCCGGAGGCTGTGCTTTGGCTGTGACGGGTCGCTTGGCCTGAGGCTCAACTTTAAGAGATCCGGGGGCTTTTTGTGCCGGCCGGCTGGGTTTTGGTCTGGAATTTTCGGGCATATCTGTTACGTTTCCTCCTGGAAAATGGATTTTCTTCTGCCCTCATCATAACACGGCTTTTCCGGCTTGGGTATCTTTTTATGTTACGGAGAGTCTTGCCAAGGCGAAATCCGCATGATAGAATACACCCGTGCAAAAACGCGTGCAAAAACGAAACGCAATCATTGCGTCTTCCCGGGAGGTGAAAAGACATGCCGAATATCAAGTCAGCCATCAAGCGCGTCAAGGTTAACGCCAAAAAGACCGCTGCCAACAAGATCAAAAAAAGCGAGATTCGCACAGCCGTCAAGAAGACCAAAGCCGCTGTGGCCTCTTCTGCGGAAGGTGCTGCCAATATGATCCAATCGACCCAGGCCACACTCGACAAAGCCGCTGCCAAGGGCTACCTGCACAAGAACACAGCAGCCCGCAAAAAATCCCGCCTGGCCAAGGCCTTGAACAATCTGGGCAAGTAAGACTGGACCATACACTTGATTTTGACAGGAAGGGTAGCTTCATCAGGAAGCGGCCCTTTTTTTCATGCCGGAAGACAGAACCAGACGATTTTCCCAGCCACGTAAAAAGGGCCAAGGCAAAGACCTCGACCCTTCTGGCACTGGCTGATTCAAGGATGACGCACCGTCAGGCGATGGTGAAGCGGTGGTAGGCTTTCTTGCCTTTGCGGACGATGGCTTCACCCGTGCTGAAATCTTCGGGTGTCAGCAGGCGGGCGAAGTCGGTGATGGTAACGTCATTAAGGGTGATGCCACCCTGGGAGATGAGACGGCGACCTTCCCCTTTGGAAGGGATCAGCCCGGCAGTCAGCAAGGCATCGAGCAGGGGGATGCCAGCTGCCAGATCAGCCTTGGCCAAAGCCGTGCTGGCCATCTGCTCCGAACGGCCGCCCTTTTCGAACAAGTCTTCAGCCTGAGCGCGGGCAGCTGCAGCTGCCTTGGCACCATGAACAATGGTGGTCACTTCCAAAGCCAGTCGTTTTTTGGCTTCGTTGATGGCGGCATCCTGAAGTTTGGCATACTCGTCGATTTCTGGCAACGGCAGGAAAGTCAGGAGTTTGAGACAATTGATGACGTCAGCATCATCGATGTTGCGCCAGTACTGGTAGAATTCGTATGGACTGGTCTTGGCCGGATCGAGCCAGACGGCACCCTTGGCAGTTTTGCCCATTTTGGTCCCCGCGCTGGTGGTCAACAGGCGGAAGGTCATGCCAAAAGCCGCGCTCTGGTCTTTGCGGCGGATCAGGTCGACACCACCGAGGATGTTGGACCATTGGTCGTCCCCGCCCAGTTGTATCTGGCATTGGTACTGGCGGTGCAGGACCAGGAAATCGTACGACTGCATCAGCATGTAGTTGAATTCGAGAAAAGTCAGGCCCTGCTCCATGCGGTTGCGGTAGCAATCAGCCGTCAGCATGCGGTTGACGGAAAAATGAGGACCGATGTCACGCAGGAAATCAATATAATTGAGCTTCAAAAGCCAGTCGGCGTTGTTGATCATCAGAGCCTTGCCATCTGAAAAATCGATCAGGATTTTCATCTGCTCCTTGAAGCGGTCGCCATTGTGCTGGATTGTTTCTGGGGTCATGATCTGGCGCAAGTCCGAGCGACCGGAGGGATCGCCAATCATGGCTGTGCCACCGCCGATCAGGGCGATCGGGCGATGACCGGCCTGTTGCATGTGGGCCATGACCATCATCTGGACAAAATGGCCGACATGGAGGCTGTCCGCAGTCGGATCAAAGCCAATGTAAAACGTAACCCCCGGCTGGCCCAGCAATTCGCGGACTTCCGTCTCATGCGTGACCTGGGCCAGGTAGCCACGGTCCTTGAGCAGATCATAGACATTCTGGTTTGACATGGGGAACACTCTCTTTCTGAAACGAATCTTGCCCGTTAGGGCCTGGAATGGATGGGTCAGGGTCCTTGTGGATTTTAACGAATGACAACGGGCCTGTCAAAATCTGCTCCGGCATTCGATCCGTTCAGGATCGACCAGAGGTCGGTTCCGGCCAGGTCAAACTGGGCTTGGTGTTGAAGATTGGCATCCCTGGCGTGTTCATGAAAGTCGGAGCCACGGGTGATGATCGGTAAACTGGCTTTCTGCCGCATTAACTTCAACAGGTAACGCCCATTCTTGTCGAATCCGAGGACCCGGATGTAGGCAGGCCCTCCTGCCGCATCGAATTGTTCCAGATCAGACACGGTGAGGTTCAGGAGCAGGTGCAGCAGGGCGCGCTGCACCCTGGTTCGCGGCAGACGCCGGCTCATGGCTTCTTCGACCAGCTGGCTGATCCGTGCAGACTGTGAGGCCTCATGAGCGGGGCGGCGGGCGAATTCGTGCAGGCGCTGAGCCAGGCCTTCCCCCATGCCCGGGTAGACCAGAAGGCTTTCCGGACTGCGAGTCCGCAGCAGGGTCAGGATGGGGACAGATAGATCGTCGTATAAGACCAGGCCTTTCTGACCAGCGACCGTTTCCAGAAGAATACCCAGCGCCTCAGGCGGCATGGCGTGAGCCAGATTCTGGAGCAAGGCTGCCGGATTGTCCCTGCTTTGGGCTATGACCTGCCGGACAGCGGTGGCGCTGGCAAAGCGGGATGCCAAGGAAAGATCAAGATACCCCTGGCCCTGCCGCTGGAAAGTGACAGGTTCAAGGCGTTTGGGGGCGGGCAGGCGCATGTTGGCTTTCAAATACTCAACAGCCAGGATGTTATTGGAACTTTTGAGCAAAGCTGCCTTGCGTTCATCATCGAGCAGCTGGGCCACTGCCTGCTGACGCGCCGCAGCAAAGGAGAGGCCGGTATCGAGATGTTCCTGCAGGGCTGCTTGAAAGGCCGGCGTCTCGCTGACTAAAACCCGGGCCAGATCGACCAGATCGGGCAATGTACCATGTTCGCTGCCAAAGACCAGCGTTTTCGTGATGCCTGTGGCAGCCAGAACCTGCACACCGCCGGCAGCAAAGCGTTCGGCGCTGGCAGTGGCATAGGGCAAGGGTAGTTCCAGGACAAGGCTCGCCCCACAGGCCAGAGCCATCCGAGCCCGGGCCCATTTATCGAGCACAGCCGGCTCGCCCCGCTGCGTAAAAGATCCGCTCATGACCACAACAATCGCCGTGTCTTTGCCAAAGGTCTCTTTGACCTTTTGCAGCTGCCAGGCATGGCCGTTGTGCAGAGGATTGTATTCCACAATGATTCCAGCAGTTTTCATGAGGTCGATTATAGCAGTGGCAAGGTGATTCTGCTATGATGACGGCATATGGCAACAATTGGTGCAAACAATCGCCCCCGCAAGGTCAGATGGCTGCTTGGCTTTGGGATCCTGCTGCTGGTAGCAGGGGTAGCCCTGCTGTGGTTGCGTGATACAGCACCTGCCGCACGCCCTTTTGCGGTGCCTGGGTCGCAAGACTCGTCCCCTTTCGCGGCGTATCTTGATGACAAGGGCGCTCAAACCCTTTCAGACCGCCTGAATACCCAATTGATGACCAGCTCTGGCTTGGTATCCTGGTACCAGCAAGCTCAGGAAGAACTCGGAATTCCGGCCCAGTGGTCGCACAAACTGATTGCGCAAGATCAATTGCTGTATGGTTCCTGGCTGGCTGAGCGAGGGGAGCAGAGGTCATTTGCCCAGTGGAACGAGCAATTCCGAGCCGGTTTCATCAGTCCGGACGGTCTTGTTTATGCCGAAAGAACGCTGACCCCGGAGAGTGTGCCTGAAAAGTTGTCCGAGCCAGGATCGGTCGTTGAACTGGAACCTGTTGCTGATGAAATGGTTTCCTGGTCTGATTCACTGCATTATTTCCGCGTATTGGCCCTGGCCTATGATCATTGGCCCCAAGATGAACTGGATCTTCAAGAAAAAGCGCTGGCTGCAAACGTGGCCCGGGTGCTTGGCACAAACCTGGAGCCGGACCAAGTTGTTGCTATTCCTACTTCAGCTCCAACAATGGATCCTGCTGCCACTCCGACCCCTCGCCCGCAATCGACCGTTGAATCAGCAGATGCAGGCTTTGCCCGCGATCCGGTGATCCGGCTGGCTTCCCTGGACTTGCTGGCTCTGCGCGCCCTGGCGGACCTGGAGCCGGACTTGGCCAACCGGTATGCGGAAGCTGTCGCACTGGTCCGCGGCGGACTGATCAGTGATTCCCTGCCTTTGTATGCCTATGGCTATGCCACTCTGCAGCAAGGCTATGTTCGTTTTGTCAGCACAGCCCCCGTGGTTGATCTGGCGGATTCGCTCACCTGCGCCCTGCACCTGGCTGAAATTGGCGAGCTCGACCCACGCACCCTGAGCTGGCTCGTCGAACAACTGCTCAACGATCATGCCCTGTATGCCTCTTATCACATCGCCCAAGGGCAAGCCAGCACGGCGCAAGAATCCCTGGACGGCCTGGCCTTGACAGCTCGCATCGCCCGGATTGCCAACCACGAGCAGCTGTACAGGAAAGCCGTTGACCGCCTTCAGTGGCACCGAGCTACCAGTCCGACCAGTTCGGTCCTGGACGCTGTTTTTCGCCAGGATAGCCAGGGTATTGTCACGATCACTGCCCGCGACAATCTCCTGGCCTTACTGGCACTGTCGTGAAAAATCCCGCAAAACCTGGCTTTTTTCTTACTTAGCCGGGCTCATGGCGGTTGGCAGTCCCTAGCCTTTCGGCTATACTGGAGTGTGTTCTCAAAGAACAAGCTGACCGTCTGGTTGCCAGCACAATCCGGCCGACCGCAGCTTGGACCGGTTAAAAAAAGAGGAGTATCTATCATGGGTTTCATTGACAAGATCTTTGACCAAGCCAGAAGTGACAAAAAGACCATTGTATTGCCGGAAGCATCGGACCCGCGGACCATCGAAGCTTGCGCCAAGATATTGGAAAAGGGCATTGCAAACATCGTCCTGATCGGTGATCCGGCGAAGGTGAAGGCCGTCGCGCCGCAGTGGGACATTTCTGGTGCCACCATTATCGATCCGGCAACCAGCAAAGATTTTACGGCCTATGCCGATGCATACTATGAGATGCGCAAGTCCAAAGGTATGACACCGGAACAGGCGCAGCAGACCATGCTTGATCCACTCTTTTTTGGTGTCATGATGGTTAAGATGCAGGCTGCTGATGGCATGGTCGCCGGCGCAATCAACTCCACCGCCAACACCCTGCGCCCGGCCCTGCAGATCCTCAAGACCGCTCCCGGCACTAAACTGGTCTCCTCGTTTTTCATCATGGATGTACCGGATTGTGAATTCGGAGCCGACGGCCTGTTCCTGTTCTCGGATGCCGGCCTGATGGAAAACCCCGACGCCGACCAGCTTTCCGAAATCGCTCTGTCCTCAGCCAAATCCTTCAGAACTTTGACCGGGATTGAACCAATCGTAGCCATGCTTTCCTACTCGACCTACGGTTCGGCCAAGAATCCACTGGTCGACAAGGTAGTCGAAGCCACCCGCCTGGCCAAGGAAAAGGCACCCGACCTGGCCCTGGATGGCGAACTGCAGCTCGATGCCGCCATCGTCCCTTCCGTCGGCAAGAGCAAAGCCCCGCAGAGCCCGGTCGCCGGCAAAGCCAATGTCCTGATTTTCCCTGATCTCAATGCTGGCAATATCGGCTACAAACTGGTCCAGCGCCTGGCCAAGGCCGAGGCCTACGGCCCGGTCACCCAGGGTATCGCCCGCCCTGTCAACGATCTCTCCCGCGGCTGCTCTGCTGACGACATTGTCGGCGTCGTCGCCATCACAGCCGTCCAGGCTCAGGAGGCTTAAGCCATGAATGTACTTGTCATCAATGCCGGCAGTTCTTCCCTCAAATACCAGCTCCTCGACGCACTGAATGGTGATGTCCTGGCCAAGGGCGGCGCCGAGCGCATCGGCCTGGACCATGCCCTGATTAAGCACACCAGCAAAGGCTGCGACACCGTTACACTGCCGATGGACTTGCCCAATCACAAGGTCGCCGTCCAAGCGGTCTTGTCTGTGCTCACCTCCGAGGAGCACGGCATCATCAAGGGCATGGACGAAATCGACGCCGTCGGCCATCGTGTCGTCCATGGCGGCGAGAAATTCGCATCCTCAGCCCTGATCACCCCGGAAGTCAAGCGGGCGATCCGTTCCTGCTTCGACCTCGCCCCGCTGCACAATCCGCCGAACATGACCGGTATCGAAGCCTGTGAAGAAGCCATGCCGGGCGTGCCCCAGGTGGCTGTGTTCGACACCGCTTTCCACCAGACCATGCCAGCCAAGGCCTACATGTATGCCCTGCCCTACGAAATGTATGAAAAACATGGCGTCCGCAAATACGGCTTCCATGGTACGTCACACGGTTATGTCGCCCGCCGCGCCGCTGAGATGATGGGCAAACCCTACGAGTCTGTCAACATCATCACCTGCCATTTGGGCAACGGTTCTTCCATCGCCGCGATTGAGAAGGGCAAGTGCGTCGACACCACCATGGGTCTGACGCCTCTGTCCGGTATCTGCATGGGTACCCGCAGCGGCGATATCGACCCGGCGATTGTGACCTTCCTGATGGAAAAAGAAAAGCTTGACACCAAGGGTATCGACAACCTGATGAACAAGCAATCAGGTGTGCTCGGCATTTCTGGCGTCAGCAGCGATTTCCGCGACCTGTACGCAGCAGCCGGTGAGGGTAACAAGCGGGCCCGCCTGGCACTCGATATTTTTAAGTATCAGTGCCGCAAGTACATCGGCATGTATGCAGCTGCCATGGGTGGCGTCGATGCCGTCGTCTTCACGGCTGGCATCGGTGAAAACACCGCCGATATCCGCCAGGGTGCTTGCGAAGGCCTGACCTACATGGGCTGCGAGATCGACCCCTATCGCAACGCCTCAGTCCGTGGCCGCGAGGCCGTTGTCTCGACCGATGAGTCTAAGGTCAAAGTCCTGGTGGTCCCGACCAACGAAGAACTGGCTATCGCCCGCGAAACAGCCCGGATCTGCGGCTTCTCAATCTGAGATTTGCCCGCTTCAGACCATCCTCTGTCCACCTGAGGCTGCCACCGATCCGTTCGGGGCAGCCTCTGACAATCCCACACCTATTGACAGCCCAAAGGAGAAAGAGCCTCATGGCCAAACAAGACAAGCAAGTTGAAGCCATCACTGCGATGGACCAGGATTTCGCCCAATGGTATACCGATGTCGTCCTCAAGGCAGAGCTGACTGATTATTCTTCGGTCAAAGGCTGCATGATCCTGCGCCCCTACGGCTATGCCATCTGGGAAAACATCATGCACAACCTGGACCGGATGTTCAAAAAAACTGGCCATGAAAACGTGGCCATGCCGATGTTCATCCCGGAAAGCCTTCTGCAGAAGGAGAAGGATCACGTCGAGGGCTTTGCCCCGGAGGTCGCCTGGGTGACCCATGGCGGCAACGACAAACTGACCGAGCGACTCTGCGTCCGGCCGACTTCTGAAACTTTGTTCTGTGACCATTATGCCAATGTGATTCAATCCTGGCGTGACTTGCCCAAGCTATACAATCAATGGGTCTCAGTTGTCCGCTGGGAGAAGACCACCCGGCCGTTCCTGCGCACAACCGAGTTTTACTGGCAGGAGGGCCACACGGCCCATGCCACGGCAGAAGAAGCCCAGGAAGAAACCCTGCGCATGCTTGAAACCTATGCAACCTTCTACCGTGACTATCTGGCGATTCCTGTGGTCCGCGGTCAGAAAACGGACAAGGAGAAATTTGCCGGCGCTGTATCCACCTATACCGTCGAAGCCATGATGCATGATGGCAAGGCCCTGCAATCCGCCACCAGCCATTATTTTGGCGATGGCTTTGCCAAGGCTTTTGGCATCCAGTTCACGGACAAAAACAACCAACTGTCCTATGTCCACCAGACCTCCTGGGGCTTGTCGACTCGCTCGATCGGGGCAATCATCATGGTCCACGGTGACGACAGTGGCCTCGTCCTGCCACCTCGCATCGCACCGATCCAGGTAGTGATTGTGCCGATCGCCGCCCACAAGCCTGGTGTGCTCGACAAAGCCCGCGAACTTGCTGCCAATCTCGGCGAACAGTTCCGGATCAAACTCGATGAATCTGACAAGATGCCCGGCTGGAAATTTGCCGAGTATGAAATGAAGGGTGTGCCGCTGCGCCTCGAAATTGGTCCGCGCGACCTGGAAAACAACCAGTGTGTCGCTGTCCGGCGTGACAATGGCGAGAAAAGCGTCGTGTCGCTCGACCATCTGGACCAAACGGTGGCGCAATTGCTCGATGCTGTCCATGCTGGTCTCTACACCAAGGCTGAGCAGAGCCTCAATTCCCGGATTTATGACGCGGCCGACTGGGAGACATTCACCAGTCTGATCGCCCAAAAGCCCGGCTTTGTCCGTGCCATGTGGTGTGGCGATCTCGCCTGCGAACAGAAAATCAAGGAAGAAACGACCGCGACTTCGCGCTGCCTGCCTTTCGGCCATGAATCCACAGGCGCTACCTGCGTCTGCTGCGGCAAACCGGCCGAAAAGCTGGTCCTTTGGGGCAAAGCATACTGAGAAATACACTTGCGCCAGCGCGATCCATGCTTGATCACTCGTTGTTGTTGCCAGGCAGGTCCGGGATGGAACCAGGTAAGACCAAATCATAGTCCGGCTCGATCTGGAAAGTCCTGCCAGCCAGTCGAGCGAGGCTGCCGGGCTTGATATCTGGCGCAAATGACAGCTGGCAGGCAACAAGCTGCTGGCGTGACAGTGGGCCTTGGTCTCCCTTGAAAAACCGGTTATAGGCATTGCGCCCGTATTTACCGTCGCCCAGGAGAGGATGGCCGATATGAGCCATGTGAGCCCGGATCTGGTGTGTCCGTCCGGTGACCAGCTCCACCTCAAGTTCACAAACCGTCTCACCTTCCGGACCCAATCCCAAGAACCGACGCAAAACCCGGTAGCGGGTGATGACAGGTACATCGCCCGGTCTTTTGTCATCGTGGATGTAGACCTCATGCTGACGGGCCCGCTTTTCCAGAAAGGCTTCAATCTGGAAAAACTCGATGCCGTCGGCCGTCCGGATCTTTTGGCCAGCCTGCGGTTCGCCCCTGACCAGGCAACGATACCGTTTTGTGATTTTGCCCAGTTGCATCTGCTCCATGACCGCGTTCTGGATGTCCCTGCCCCGGGCCAGGATGATCAAGCCCCCTGTATTGCGGTCAAGGCGATGACACAAGACCAGCCTCGGATCCTTGAAGTCAGATCTGACTCTGTCGATCAGGGTATCTTCATCTGCCTCTTGGGCTTTGGCTGTGCCATGCACAGCGATCCCGGCCATTTTGTTGAGAATGAGCAGAGCATCGTCCTGATACACGACTTGGTAAGCAAGTGAGCGGTCTGATGACGCAACCTCGCTCGAGCTGCGCCGTCCATCCTCTTGACTGGCCTGTTCAGAGTTCAACTGCTCAGGCAGATACAAATCGATCACATCTCCGGCGGCAATAGCCTGGTCCGCCTGGATCCTGCGCCCGTTGAGCCGTACATCTCTACGGCGCAGCGCTTTGTACACCTGCCCCGATTTCAGTCCCGGCACCGCTCCGGTCAGGGCAGGGATGACACGATGGGCTGCCAGTTGTGTGGTAATGACAATCTGGTGGTGAATCAAGGGCAATCCTTATCTTTAAAGATCCAGTCCAGCATCCATTCGGCCAGACCTGCTGCGACCAGCACCAACCAGGCCAGAGACCAGCCACCAGCCAGCCCCCAGAGCAGGAAAACCACGATAGCGCCCAGCCAGAGCACCAGACGCACGATTTCACACGGCATCGTCCGGTGAGAGCGAACGGCAATCGACTCCGGTACAGCCCGGCCAGCAACAAGCCGCCGGCGCTGCCAGAAAGCCGCCGCGACTGCCGGCAGGAAAATGATGAGGGGCAGCAAGGCCACGCGCCAGCTGGCGCTGATTGCGGTAGAAAGGACAGCCACCAGCCCGGCAACCGCCAGCACCAGCCCGGCGATGGTCCAAAGCCGCGCCGCATTGGCCAGGATGAAAGGGTCAATGGAATCAGGCGAAAGACGACGAGCCATGAGCATGTGATCCTTGTCATGTAATTTTGACGCTATTATACCGCTGACAGACAGTTTTATCCATTTTCCTGTTTTCTGACTGCCAGGGGAGAAAATTGCACGATGCGCGACCCTGATTTCACGCCTTGACCACCATAAGTCTCTGGGCTAAACTGAATCGGATGTGGGCCCGGCAGCTGAATGGCCTGTTCCGGCTGTCCCAGGTGCCGGTGATCGTGAGGTATGTCGTACAGATGGCGATTCGAAAAGTTCTGGTTTTATTTGGTGGGGTGTCGACGGAGCATGTGATCTCGCTGCGCTCGGCTTTCAATATCATCGGCGGCCTGCGCCGGGCGGGCTACACGGTCCAATGCACCGGCATTGCCCAGAACGGTGACTGGCTGGCCTATACGGGCTCAGATGAAGCCATCCTCGACGGTTCCTGGGAAAAGCTGGCCCGGGAGCAGGCTGCCGGCCAATTGCCAGTCCCTGTGCGTTCGCCCCGTGAATTCGTCATCCAGTTCCATACCCAGCTGCCCGATGTCATTTTTCCAGCAGTCCATGGCATTAATAACGAAGATGGCACCTTGCAGGGTCTGCTGGAATTATCTGGCATCCCCTATGTCGGCTGCGGTGTCCTGGCTTCGGCTGCCGGCATGGACAAGCTCCATGCCAAAATGGTTTTCAAAGCAGCGCGGATCCCGCAGTGCCGTTATCTGGCCGTCAACCGGTCGGAGATTGAGCGCAACCCCGACAAGGTTGCCAGCCGTGTGGAAAGCAAGATTGGATTCCCTTGTTTTCTCAAGCCTAACCATGGCGGTTCTTCTGTCGGTACCCAGCGGGTCGATGACATTGCCAGCCTGACTGTCGCCCTCCATGCTGTCAGTCCGTTTGACAACCAGGTGATCGTCGAGGAGTTTGTGCGGGCTCGTGAGATCGAAGTGGCTGTGATGGGCAATGAATCACCCAAAACAGCCGTCATCGGCGAGGTGCGCACCCGTGAGTCGGTCGATTATTACGATTATGAAGCCAAATATTTCAAAGCGGATGGCGCTGAAGTCCTGGTCCCTGCCGAATTGCCGGCCGAGCTGGCGGCAAAAGTCCGCCGTCTGGCAGTCAAAGCGTACAAAGTGCTTGGCTGCAGAGGCTTGGCGCGGGTAGATTTTTTTCTCGAGCGCGACACCAACCGACTGATGATCAATGAAATCAACACGTTGCCAGGGTTTACCCCGATCAGCATCTTCCCCAAGGCCTTTGCAGCTGCCGGGGTTCCGCTGGAAACCCTCGTAAAGAAATTGTGTCAGTATGCAGTGGCTGAGAAAAAGACCCGTACGAGGCAGGAACAAATATGAATTCCGCCCAGTTGCCGATTGGAGTGTTTGATTCTGGCCTGGGTGGACTGACTGTCCTGCGGGCCATCCACGAGCGGCTGCCCTTTGAAAACACCATCTATTTTGGTGATTCTGGCCGCACCCCCTATGGCACGAAGTCTAAAGACACCATCATCAAGTATTCGCTGCAGATTGCACGATTTTTGCTGGAAAAAAAAGTCAAGATGATCGTGATAGCCTGCAACACAGCCAGCTCGTATGCTTTCGCTGCCGTGCGCAATTTTGCCCCCGTTCCGGTGATCGAAGTGATTACACCAGGGGCCCAGGCGGGAGCTGCTGCAACCGTCAACCAGAAAATCGGCATCATTGGCACCAAAGGTACGGTCAGCAGTGGAGTCTATGACCAGGCAGTCCGAGCCGCTTCCAATGACACCCCCCAGATCTTCCAGCAGGCTTGCCCTTTGTTTGTCGGGCTGGCTGAGGAGGGCTGGTGGGACCACCCGGTTAGCCAGGCTGTAGCCGATGAATACCTGCTGCCCCTGAAAAACGCCGGGATTGACACCCTGATCCTGGGCTGCACCCATTATCCGTTGCTTGTGCCTGTGATAGCCCGAACCATGGGTGAGTCAGTCCAACTGATCAATGCTGGCAGCAAGGTGGCTGCTCAGGTCGAATCCGTCCTGGCCGGCCAGATGTTGCTCAACCCTGGAACTGAAGCTGCCAGTCATTCCTACTATACCAGTGATGATGCCCGGCAATTCACGGAACTGGGCAGTGTTTTTATGGACCGCACCCTACATGCAGCTGGCAGCATCGATATCGAACGTTACTGAGGAAGGCCCGCCATGATCCAGAACAATGCCATGATCACCATTGAAGGCCAGCAATGGGGTGCGGATGAAGAACCCCAGATCATCCGCCTGACCACCGAAGGCCTGCTTTTTTTCAAAAACGACAGCTGGCAGGTTGCATACGATGAAAGTGAAACGACTGGCCTTGATGGGACCCGCACCACCATCCGGGTTGACACGGATGGGACCGTCACCTTGCTTCGCAGTGGCAGCCATGAAATGGAAATGGTTTTTGCCCAGGGCTGCCGCCACCTCTCCAACCTGCAGACGCCTTATGGCAATTTGGCCATCGGGATCTATACCAGCAAAGCCCAGGCTACCCTGGGTGCAGCTGGCGGAGCCATCCACCTGGGTTATTCCATCGACATCAACGAGCAAGAAACAGCCACCCAGAAACTGGATTTGGAAATTCGCCTGAAAGGTTGACAGATATCTTCCAGTCTGTGATAATGTTGTTCGCGTGTTTGGAGGCGTCCTGTGCCGATTGATATCTTACCGATCTCACATCATACAGGTGATTTCCTGGAACTCGATCTGGCCCCAGACTCAGCTGAGCTGGGTTTAGACCCTCAGGATATCGCCGGATTCTCGGCGATTCTGTTCTCAGGTCGGATCGAAAACACTGGCAAGGGCAGTTATCGCCTGGATGGCAAGCTACATGCCACCCTGACCGAGCTCTGCGCCCGCTGCCTCGTCCCAGTGACCAGCGAACTGGCTGCTGCTGTCGATGAGGCTTACCGGCCAGGACTGGTTGCTACCAATACCGGCCTCGATGAGGAAGGCTATCGGTACGAGGGACATGTGATTGATATCCGTCAGGCACTGCATGACAATTTGCTGCTCTCTGAGCCGCAAAGGATCCTGTGCAGTCCAGATTGCCTGGGCTTGTGTCCAGTCTGCGGCCAGAACCTTAACCTGGGGCACTGCACGTGCGGGGATGACCATCCAGACCAGGAGTCACCCTTCAGTCTATTGAAACAACTGCTGCAGGATTAGCCGGACGCTAACCTGGCGCACAACATGGAGGTGAATTGGAATGGCAAATCCGAAACGTAAATGGTCCAAGGCTAGAACATCACGACACCGCTCACTCTGGAAACTGAGCATCCCGGGGCTCGTTGATTGCCCGCAGTGCCACACAAAGAAAATGGCACACAAGGTCTGCAAGGCTTGTGGCTATTATGATGGCCGCGAAATTGTCAAGGTGGCTCAGTAAGCTTCTTTTGACCCTTTGTGCTTTGCGAGAGGAAAACGGTAACAGAACGATGACGCAGCGGGGATGAGTATTCGGACTCGCTGCTTTTTCTATGGAAGGGGACTGACATGCCCAGGACAAAGGGCCAGCTGATCAGAGGCTGCCAGCCAGGCAGCATCGCAGAAGAACTGGACCTTGCAGCAGGAGACAAGCTGATCGCCATCGATGGCCAGCCGGTGCGCGATGTTTTTGACTATCGCCTGCGCCAGCTTGCCGAAGAACTCATCGTCCGGATCGAGCATCCGGACGGGTCTGTCGTCGATTATGAAATCGAAAAGGACGAAGACGAGGATCTTGGACTGGAGTTTGAGGAGCCTCTCCTTGATGAATGCACCCACTGCCACAACAAATGTGTTTTCTGCTTCATCGACCAGCTGCCCAAAGGCCTGCGCAAGACCTTGTATTTTAAGGATGATGACCTGCGCCTGACCTTTTTGACTGGCAACTATGTCACCCTGACCAATATCACCGATCAGGAACTGGACCGTCTGATTGCCTACCGTTTTTCCCCGATGAATATCTCGGTCCATACCACGGACCCCGAGCTGCGGAAGCGGATGATGAAAAACCCCAAATCAGGCCAGATCATGGAACGCCTGGAGCGGATTGCAGCAGCAGGGATCGCCATCAACACTCAGATTGTGCTCTGCCCGGATTGGAACGACAAAGAAGCCCTGGAAAAGACCTTGCAGGACCTTTCAGCTTTGCGCCCTTCTGTCCAGAGCATCGCCATTGTACCGGTCGGAGTCACGCGTTACCGCGAGGAAAATAATCTCGCCCCGATGCGATCCTTTACCGCACAAGAATGCCAGGCTGTGATCGAGACGGTTCGACGCTACCAGGAACGTTTCTTAGAAGAGGCAGACAGGCGCATCCTGTATGCCTCGGATGAATTCTACCTGCGGGGAGGGTTAGCCTTGCCACCGGCGTCTGACTACGATGATTTTCCCCAGCTGGAAAACGGGGTCGGTATGGCGTCCTTGTTCTATTCTACGTTGGAGGCTTGCCTCTCGAACAGACACCCGATCCTTGCCAAGGCGCCTTTGTATTCAGAAAGTGCCCACCGCGCAACCGCCGAACCGGGACAAGTCTGGCTTGCGACTGGAACCCTCGCTGGGCCGATCCTGGAATCAGCTGCCACGGCACTGAGCCAGGTCATGGGATTTCCCATTGCCGCAGCTGTGGTCACCAATCACTTTTTTGGCGATACCATCACCGTCGCTGGCCTTCTGACTGGACAGGACATCATCCGCCAGCTCAAGCCGCGCGTGCAACCGGGCGATCAGGTCCTGATCCCTTCTTGCATGCTCAAGGCAGACAGCCCTGTTTTCCTGGATGACATCACCCTCGAAGCCCTGGCCCATGAACTGGCAGTCGCGGTCCATGCCGTCCGGGCTGATGCTGAAGGCCTGGTCAGTGCCCTTCAGTGGCTTCAAGCAAAAAGGAGTGCACCCCTATGAGCAAACCGATTGTTGCAATCGTCGGCCGGCCTAATGTCGGCAAATCCACCCTGTTCAATTATCTGGCAGGCGAACGGGTTTCGATTGTTGATGATGAGCCGGGCATCACACGCGACCGGATCTATGCCGATGCCGAATGGCGCGGCCGAACTTTTTCGATCATCGACACCGGCGGTATTGAGCCCAAGACGGATGACATCATCTTGCGCTCCATGCGTGAGCAAGCTCAGATCGCCATTGATACGGCCGACGTGATTGTTTTCGTCGTGGATATCAAGGCCGGCCTGACAGCCGATGATGCCGAAATCGGCGAGATGCTCAGGAAATCTGGCAAGCCGGTTGTCGTCGGGGTGAACAAGGCTGACTTTGTCGGTGATACGCCGCCCGATGCCTACGAATTCTATAACCTGGGGCTTGGCGATGTCTTTGCCATTTCCTCGGCCCATCGCCTTGGGATCGGCGAACTCCTGGACGAGGTCTTCGCCCATTTCCCGGACGCTTCTGAGCACGAAGGCGAGGAAGAACGGATCTCGGTTGCCGTGATTGGCAAGCCTAATGCTGGCAAATCCTCCCTGGTCAACCGGATCCTCGGCTTTGAGCGTTCGATTGTGACCAATATCCCTGGCACCACCCGCGACGCGATTGATTCAGACTTTTCCAATGACTATGGCAGTTACCGGTTCATCGATACGGCGGGTCTGCGCAAGAAAAGCCGGATTGATGAGAGTGTCGAAAAATACAGCATGATCCGCTCCCTGGCTGCGATCGAACGGGCACAGGTCTGCCTGATCCTGATCGACGCCTCCGAAGGGGTGACAGAACAGGATACAAAAGTCGCTGGCTATGCCCACAATGCTGGCAAGGCATCGATCCTGGTGATCAACAAATGGGACCTGATTGAAAAAGAGACCGGCACGCTGGAAAACTATGAACGCCAGGTGCGGGAGAAATTCCCTTTCATGGCTTATGCACCGATTGTGTTCATTTCAGCCAGGACTGGCCAGCGCGTCCATCGCCTTTTCGAGAAAATCAACGAGGTGTACAACAGTGCCAGCCAGCGTCTGTCCACTGGCATGCTCAATGACCTGCTCAACGAATCAACTGCCATGGTGCCTACACCTCAGGACAAAGGCCGCCATCTCAAGATCTACTATGGTACTCAGGTTGGCGTCCGCCCGCCCCAGTTTGTTCTGTTTGTCAACGACCACCATTTGATGCATTTTTCCTACGAACGCTATCTGGAGAACCAGTTCCGCAAAAACTATGGCTTTGTCGGGACACCGATCTGGATCATGCTCCGCGACAAGAACAAAGAAGATTAAGGAGAACCTCCGAACGTGTCAACAGAAATCAAGAATCTGCGTAACATCGCCATCATTGCCCACGTCGACCATGGTAAAACCACTCTGGTCGATGTCATGCTCAAACAAAGCGGTGTCTTTCGCGACAATGAGCAAGTTGTGGAACAGGTCATGGACTCCAATGCGCTCGAACGTGAGCGTGGCATCACGATCCTGGCCAAGAATACCGCGGTCCGTTACGGAGATTATCGGATCAACATCGTCGACACCCCAGGCCATGCTGACTTTGGCGGCGAAGTCGAGCGTGTGCTCAAGATGGTTGACGGCGTGCTCCTGGTCGTCGATGCCTATGACGGACCGATGCCACAGACCAGGTTTGTGCTCAGGAAAGCCCTGGCCATGAAACTGCAACCAATCGTGGTCATTAACAAGATCGACCGGCCCGATGCCCGGCCACTGGAAGTTGTCGATATGGTGCTTGAGCTCTTCATCGAACTGGGCGCTGACGATCACCAGCTGGATTTCCCGATCATTTATGCATCTGGACGCAATGGCTATGCTTGCCTCGATCTCAAAGACATCGAAGGTGACAAGAAAGACCGGGCGGATTTCTACCCTCTCTTTGAATCCATCATCGAACACATTCCCTGCCCCAAGGGTGACCCTGAGGCCCCCTTGCAGCTTTTAGTCTCCAACATTGACTACGATTCCTATATGGGCCGCATTGCGATCGGCAGGGTCGAACGCGGGACCATCAGCCAGAGCCAGACGATCACGGTCTGTAATTTCCTGGATTCTTTGACCAGGAATGCCCGCGTGGTCAAGTTGTTCCGTTACGAAGGTCTGCACCGCACGGAAATCAGTGAAGCCCAGATCGGTGAAATCGTCTGTGTAGCCGGCATTCCGGAAATCAACATCGGCGACACTGTCTGTGCCCAGGGCGCTGCGGAACCCCTGCCGTTCGTCGACATCGACGAACCGACCATTGCCATGACCTTTTCGGTCAATGATAGCCCGTTCGCCGGCCGCGAAGGCAAGTTCGTCACCTCGCGCCATTTGCGCGAACGCTTGTTCCGGGAAATGGAAACCAATGTCTCGATGCGGCTCGAAGAAACAGACACCACTGAATCCTTTATCGTCAAGGGCCGTGGGGAACTCCACCTCTCGATCCTGATCGAGACGATGCGCCGCGAAGGCTATGAATTCCAGGTCAGCAAGCCCAAAGTCATTGTCAAGGAAATCGATGGTGTCCTGAGCGAACCGGTCGAGATGGTCATGATTGATGTTCCGGAAGAATTCGTCGGCGCCGTCATTGAAAAGCTGGGCCGCCGCCGGGCTGAGCTGACCAACATGCTCCCCCCTGAGAAAGGATACTCCCGGCTGGAGTTCAATATTCCGTCGCGTGGCTTGATTGGCTACCGGACCGAGTTTTTGACCGACACCAAGGGCAATGGTATAATGAACAGTGTTATCAGCGGATTTGAACCTTGGAAAGGCGAGATCGAAACCCGGCCTCACGGCGTTCTCGTCGCCTGGGAATCCGGCGAAGCAGTGGCGTACGGTTTGTACAATGCTCAGGAGCGTGGCAGTCTTTTCATCGGTGCCGGGACCCCTGTCTATGAGGGGATGGTCGTCGGTGCCAATCCCAAGAATGATGACATTGTTGTCAATGTCTGCAAGAAAAAACACGTCACGAACATGCGCGCATCCGGCTCGGATGATGCTTTGCGACTCGTTCCGCCGGTTCTGATGAGCCTGGAGCAGCATCTTGAGTTTGTTTCGGATGATGAACTGATCGAAGTCACCCCCAAATCGATCCGCCTGAGAAAGCGGATCCTTAATTCCGAAATGCGCGCCAAACAACGTTCGCGCAAAAACGACTGATGAGGTAATATGCTGGACCGCCGCGTCAAACGCACTCTGATGACTGTCGTCACAATTTTCGTCCTGCTGGTGATTTCCGCCATCGGGTTCTATTTTGGCATGACCTATGTCATTTCACAGAATGCCCGCTTTGACCAGCTCGATGCCGAATTTCTCAAACCGGAAGGCGAAAATCAGTTTAAAATCAATAAGGATACCAAGGGCGCGATTGAAATCTACATCCCCCGGGCTGCGGATACCGCTGACATCGCCGAGATTCTCCAGGAGCGTAAGGTGATCGGCAATGCGCTGGCGTTCACGATCCTGTCGAAATTCAATGGCTTTGATGGTGCCTATCTGGCAGGAACGCACTATGTCACCAATGACATGAGCTATGATGAGATCATGTACATCCTGACCCAGAAACCCAACGCGGTCCGGGTCACGTTCCCGGAAGGCCTGACCTACAGCGAGGTCAAGGAACGTCTGGTCGCCGCTGGTGTCAGCTTCGATGAGCAGCGGCTCGACAGCCTGATGAAAAACCCCCAGCTTTTTATTGATTATCCGTTTGTCGCTGCGATCGACCCGAAGCCAGGTCGCGACTGGCTGCTCCAAGGCTATCTCTATCCGGACACATATGAGTTTGACATGAATACGGACGAGGAAACCATCCTCCGGACTTTCCTCAACAATACCCAGAAAAAACTGGACGAGAAGTATTATGACCAGGCCAAAGCCAGGGGTATCACCTTGGACGAGGCCATCACGCTGGCCTCCATTATCCAGGTTGAGACATCTCTCAATGAGGAGATGCGTACCATTTCCAAAGTATTCTGGAACCGGCTCGATCGTGAGATGCCCTTGGGGACAGATACAACCATCAACTACATGCGCAAAGAAAAAGGCTTGGAAACCAAGCTCTGGCTGTCCCAGGAGGATATCGACGCGATCACGGGCCCTTACAACACCTACACCCATCTGGGTCTGCCTCCCGGACCGATTTGCTCGCCGGGCGACATGGCGATCAAAGCTGCCCTGTGGCCAGCCAAACACGATTATCTCTACTTTGTTGCCAAAGGCGATGGAACAGGCAGCAGCGACTTCTCCTACACCCTGGAAGAACACCTTGCCAAGGTGGCCAAATACCAGGCGGCGGCTAGTCTGAATGACCAGAAAGCCAATGACTGAGGGTCTAGTACCCCCTTTCCCAGCTAAACGCCCCGAGCTATTGGCTCCAGCTGGTGACCGGAACAAACTCGAGACCGCCATCGCCTATGGCGCTGATGCGGTCTATCTGGGCAGCAAGTCTTTCAGCCTGCGGGCCCAGAGCAGCAACTTCACCCTGGAAGAATTGGCAGATGCCGTCCGTTATGCCCATGATCGTCAAGTCAAAACGTACGTTGCAGCCAATATCCTGGCTCACCCACAAGACCAATCTGTTTTGCGCGAATTCTTGCGAGCCCTCCGACCGATCGGACCGGATGGCCTGATCATTTCCGATCCAGGCGTCTTTGTTCTGGCCAGGGAAGAGGCGCCGGAAATCCCGATCCACATCAGCACCCAGGCTAGTGTGACCAACGCCGAATCTGTTCTCTTTTGGGCGCGCCAGGGAGCCAGCCGGATCGTCCTGGCTCGTGAGCTGGGCCTGGATGAAATCCGGGCCATTCGGGATCAGATTCCACCGGAGATCGAACTCGAAGGATTTGTCCATGGGGCAATGTGCATGGCCTATTCCGGCCGCTGCCTGCTGTCCAATTTCCTGACCGGGCGGGGAGCCAACCAGGGCGAGTGCGCTCAGCCTTGCCGCTGGGAATACGAAATACACGAAATCAAGCGCCCGGACCAGCCTCTGCTCCTGACTGAGGATGGCCGCGGTTCGTATCTGATGAATTCACGAGACCTGTGCCTGATCGAGCATATTCCGGCCCTGCTGGCAGCTGGCCTTTCGAGTTTCAAGATCGAAGGCCGGGTCAAAAGCGCTTTCTACGTGGCTACCGTTGTCAAAGCCTATCGCGAGGCGATTGACCAGTATCTGGCTGATCCAGACCATTATGCGGTCGATCCAGCCTGGCTGTCTGATCTGGCAAAAACGGTGCATCGGCCATTTGACACTGGATTTTATTTCAGCCGCCCGGCTGTGGATGCCAAAATCTACCTCCAGGACACCCAAGTCCGAGAGGCTGCTGTTGTCGGTGTGGTTGAGGCCTATCTGCCGGACAGCGGCCTTGCTTTTGTCCAACAGCGCAATAAAGTCAGTGCGGGTGAAACCGTCGAAATTGTGCCACCGAAAGGCCGGCATTTTGAAATTGAGGTCCAGGATATGCTGGACCTGGAACGGCAGCCAATCACCAGCACCCCACATCCGAAAATGTATTTTTTCCTGCCAGTTCCGGAACCCGTTGTGACTGGATCGTTTATTCGGCGACTGGGTGACAAAGATACCCCATCCAAGTGATGGAACCTCAAAAGCCGGCGCAAATCGCCTTTTTGCACGAATAGACGTTTAATCAAATACTTTCGACAGCAAATCACCGATTATGTGGTGCAGCTTCTTGTCAAAGCCGAACTGGGTCATGATCTCTCTGGCAATCACCAGGATGACCGGTCCGATCAGAACACCGCCCAAGCCATAGACAGCCACGCCAACAATCATGGAAAACAAAGTGGCCATCGGATGCAGGCGCAGGGCATTGCCAAGGATCGGAGGCTCAATAAAGCGCCGGATGATTGAGACCGCCAGGAACGTGATCAGGGCACCAATGCCGCCCAGGAAATTGGCGTTGATGAACTGGTAGATTGCGATCGGAATCATGGTCGCGCTGATACCCAGGACCGGCAGGAAATCGACAATGGCAGCCAGCAGAGCGAAGACAACCGCGTAAGGCATGTCGATCAGGATCAGTCCGACCAGCACCATGGCAAAGGTGATGATCAACAGCAACATGTAACCACCGATGACTCTGAACAATGTTTGCGACAAGATATTGAACAGGTTGACGGATTTGTTCAGGAAGGATTTGTTGTTCAGGCTGCGGTCCAGGAAGTGGTAGAGGTTGGCACTGTCAGAGATAAAATAATAACCGGACAGCAGAATGACGATGATGGCCAGGAAAATGGCCGGCAAATGACCGACAAAAGAACCCAGGCCGTTGAGTAGCGTAGTGGCCAGCCTCGGGATCGCATCAACCAGACCTGTCTGCCACTCGACCAGGGACTGCTGGATCATGATCAGCGTCTGCTCATCGACAAAGCCGAACAGATTTGCCAAGTGCCGCATCTGTTCGGTAACGACTGTGGCGATATCCGTCTGATAGAGCAACTGGGGAACGTAGGTGGCCAGCTCGCGCAACTGGGTGATGCTGATGAAGATGATCCCGGCAACCAGGGCAATCAGGGCGATGACCAGAATGATGTAGATGGCAATGGCCCAGCGGATGTTCAAAAGTGCGGCCGGTGTTGAACTGGGAGCTTCTGGATCTGCGGGCGGGACACGATCTGGGCCAGATTCCGCTGTTTCCGATGTCAAGGAGGAGTGATCTGTGGTTTGCGATTGAGATTCAAGTGACGTGCCAGCCTCTGGGGATGGGGCTTGCGCGGCCGGGGACTTGGGCGGGTGGATCCGGTTGGCCAGGGAAATGGAGCTGCGGGCCAGGACGAGGCCAGCGACAAAAGGCAAGAGCAGGATAAAGAGGCGAAAGCTCAGGTAGACTAGGGCGATCACCAGGGCTGTGATCAGCAAATATTTGATAATGGCGATGATCGTAGCCAAATCACGTTTGGCTTTGGCGTTCTCTGGCATGCGTACCCCCCCTTGAAGCTCTGGTGGCGTTTTTTCAGACGGCTTGGTAGTATGTCACTCCAATTGTAACAAGAAGCAGCAGCAAAGCCAATGCAAACAGCAGTCCGCCGAGTAAAGATGGGTGCTCAGAGGAACTGGCTGCAGCTCCGGCAGGCAGTCGTGTCTGCAGGCGCCCCAGCAGAGCCAGCAAAGGGATGAGCGCAACCGCGGCAATGAAGGTGGCGATCAGGGAGGCATAGAAAATGGACTGTGTGGAATGGGTGGGGAGATTGAGGTATTGAGCGGTCAGGCGTGGTAAGAGCGGCGTGAGCAGGAGCATGGTCAGATTGAGCGAGGCATGCGCAAGGATACTGGGCAGCAGGCTGCCGCCGCGGGTGCGCAGCAGCCCGAGCAGCAGCCCGGCCAGAAAAGGCGAAACGAGGAAGAAGGGATCGTTGTGGAAGAGGGCAAACGCAACGGCTTGCCAGAAAATGGCTAGTCCTGGTGCTATCTGAGAACTCAGGCTGCTCAGGATGACGCCGCGGAACATCAGTTCTTCAATCAGGGCAGGTGCGAGGACGCGGATCACAATCAGAGTACCAATGACTGGCCAAGTCTGCTGCCAGAGATCAGTCAGATAGGCATCCTGATGGTCTAGCCAGGGTAGGCGCCAGCCCAGACGCACCATGAAATAGACCGAAAGGTTATTGAGTCCATGGAAAACAACAGCAGCCGGTACCCCGATAACCGTGGCCAGGATCAGACTGCCATCACGCGACCTGCCGCCGAAAATTTCCTGGGCTGGCATGTGATCCATGAAGATGATGACTAAAGTTGGCACCAGGATCAGGCCGCCTTGCATCAGGACCGCCCGGCTGACGATCCCCTTGAGGGTACCCTCGGTCAGCCAGCTCAACCATTCAGGCTGGGCTCTGGCTGCTAGTTGCAGTGCCAAAGTCAGGACTGTGTGGATGATCAGAAGCGTCCCAGCGGCGGCGCGGTTCATTGGAACTGGCCCAGGTAGAAGTGCCAGAACCGGAAAATTTCCGGCTCGAAGAGCCAGACCAGCCAAGTGGCCACGACAATAAAGGGCCCGAAGGCCAGGGCCCCGTCCGGCTCGTCTTCTGAAGGTTTGCGGGGAGCATACTTTTTGACCAGCAATGGGATGGCAAAGAAAGAGGCGGTCAAGAACGACAGGAAAATGAGGCTTATTGCCAGCCGGTAGTCGAGCATCCAGACACAAGGGACGATCAGTTTGATATCGCCCATACCCATGGCATCCTGGCCAGCGATTCGACTGCCGATCCAGGCGATCAGGAAAAACAGGACCCCGGCCAGGACTCCGGCCAGGAAACGAAAACCCAGCTCAGCAAAAGTCCAGCCATGCATCCAGGTCTGGATCGAAGAATGAATAAGCGCCAGGATCGCCAGACCAGCCGACAGTGGATCAGGGATGATCCGGGTTTTCCAGTCAGCGATCAGGATCAACATCATCAGGAAACTGGCCAGCACATAAGGGATATAGAGGACCAAGGGCTGGATGCGCAGCCAGCCGAATTGGACCAGGCCAGCAGACAGGGCGCTGAGGAAAAGTCCGTCCGGCAGGAAGGGACTGCGCAACTGTGGACCCAATTCAGGGGGAATTGCGGTTTCACCATATTCGACCAGCCAGGCTGATGGCAGCCGACGATAGGTCAGCCAGACCAGAAAACCCAGAAAACATCCCGGAATGAGCAGCAGGAAATCTTGCACATGCATGACAATGACACCTCGATGTTTCTATCTTAAGCGATCAGGACCTGAACACACAATCCGTAAATATTTTCAAAGCATGTTAATCGATTGACAGATTCGATTGACGTTTTTTGACGACAAGGCTTATAATGGGCCGTGTTATAAAGACTGCCAATGAACCGATCCGATCATTTTCGATCATTTAGGAGGACATTCCATTGACGACTGTCGAACAGGTTAAAGATAAAATTATCAACCATTTGCGTTCTGAATTTGCTCACCAGCCGGATACGGCCAGTCAGTTCGAGTTCTGGACAGCTTTATCCAAGACGGTGGTCGAATTGCTCGCTGACCGTTGGGAGGCGTCCATTAGACAATATACCATGCACAAACAGGCCCACTATTTTTCGGCCGAGTTTCTCGAAGGCCGTTCTCTGGTTAACAATCTGGTCAATCTTGGCCTTTATGAAACGGTCCGTGAAGCCGTAGCCGGACTGGGTTTTGACTTGACCACACTGGAAGATCAGGAAAATGATGCCGCCCTCGGCAACGGTGGCCTGGGGCGCCTGGCTGCCTGTTTTCTGGATTCCTGTGCCACGCAGAACCTGCCCGTGACCGGCTATGGCATCCTCTACCGATACGGCCTGTTTCGCCAGTCAATCGAAAATGGCTTCCAGAAAGAATATCCGGATGCCTGGATGGAGCGTGGCTATCCCTTCATCGTGCGCCGTGATGAAGAGAAGATTCTGGTCCACTACAAGGACATGGATGTCTTTGCAGTCCCTTATGACATGCCGATCACAGGTTTTGGCACCGACAACATCAACACCCTCCGCCTGTGGCGTGCCGAGCCTGCGGAAGAGTTCGACTTCAATTTGTTCAATTCCCAGCGCTTTGATGATGCGGTGCTGCACCGGAACCGGGTCAATGACATCTACCGTGTCCTGTACCCGAATGATACCTCCTATGACGGCAAAGTCCTGCGCGTCCGCCAGCAATATTTCTTCGTCTCAGCTTCGCTGCAGAGCATCATTCGCGAACATCTGAAAACACATGACGGTAATTTGAAGAACTTTGCCGAATGGCACAGCATCCAGCTCAATGACACCCACCCGGTCGTGGGTATTCCGGAACTGATGCGCCTTTTGATGGATGAGCATGGCATGGGCTGGGATGAAGCCTGGGCCATCACTTCGAAAACTTTTGCTTACACCAACCACACTGTTATGGCAGAAGCTCTGGAAAAATGGGATATCAGCATCTTCCAGTTCCTGTTTCCACGTATCATGGAAATTATCAGCCACATCGACTATCTCTTCCGCCAGGATATGCAGGCTCGCGGCATGCAATACGACCGGATCAACTACCTGGCCCCGCTCGGTGATGGCAAGATTCGCATGGCCTGGCTGGCCTGCTATGGTTCATTCTCGATCAATGGGGTCGCCGCCCTGCATACTCAGATCCTCAAGACGGAAACCCTGCGTGATTTCTACGAGATCTGGCCGGAAAAATTCAGCAACAAAACCAACGGGGTCACGCCCCGCCGCTGGCTGAGGACCTGCAATCCCGAACTGGCTGGATTGCTGACGGAGCTTTCCGGAACCGAATCTTGGGTCACTCATCTCGAGACCCTCAAGAATTTGGAGACATACACAGCTGACACCTCGGTCATGAACCGCTTCCTGGATATCAAACGCCAGCGGAAAGTGAAACTGGCTGATTTCATTGCAAAAAATGAAGGCGTCAAGATCGATCCGGATTCGATTTTCGATGTGCAGATCAAGCGCCTCCACGAATACAAACGCCAGTTGCTCAATGCACTGGAGATCTTGGACACGTATTTCCAGATCAAGGACAACCCGGCAGCAGATATCCATCCCAGGACGTACATTTTTGCAGCTAAAGCGGCACCAGGCTATTTCAGAGCCAAGGCGACGATCAAGTTCATCAATGAAATCGCCCGCCTGGTCAACCATGATCCGGATGTCAAAGACAAAATCAAAGTCGTCTTCGTTGCCAACTACAATGTCTCCCGCGCCGAGATGATTTTCCCAGCCTCTGATCTCTCTGAGCAGATTTCGACGGTCGGCCTGGAGGCATCCGGAACCGGCAACATGAAGTTCATGATGAATGGTGCCCTGACGATTGGCACATATGATGGAGCCAATATCGAGATTGCCGGCGCCGTTGGACCAGAGAATTGCTTCATTTTCGGCCAGAAGGTCGAGGATTTCCACGCGACTAAAGGCAACTACAATCCACAGTGGCAGTACAATAATATTCCCGGTCTCAAGCGCTGCGTCGATACCCTGATCAATGGCACGTTCAGTGACGAGGGCACCGGCATGTTCCAGGACCTCTACAATGGTCTGCTTTATGGCTCCAACTGGCAGCCAGCCGATCCGTTCTATGTTCTGGGAGACTTCGACGATTACCGCAAAGCACGCCAGCACACCGACCGCGTCTATCGCGACCGCCTCGACTGGGCTCGCAAATGCTGGGTCAATATCGTCCGCAGCGGTTTCTTCAGCTCTGACCGCACCATCCACGACTACGCCAGCGAAATCTGGAAAGTGGAAAGCGCCAAGATCTGACCTCAGAAGACACGATTTTAGCTAGCAAAGTCCACTTTTGTGCTTCGTGCCAAGAGTGGACTTTTTTCTGCCACAACAAAGCAGGCCATGCATGTTCTCATCGGCGCGAACTATGCCATCTCGGAAGCCATCCAGGCGCACATCTCCATGAGCAGCAGGCAAACGAAAAACCTGCTAAACTGAAAGTCAACGAGGAGCAATCTCAATTGAACAGGTGGCTATCTTTTGATCAAAATCTGCTGCTGGCGATCCACCGGCAGCTGCAAAACCCGATTCTTGATGCAGTCATGGTCTTTTTCACGACGATCGGGGACTATGGCCTGGTCTGGATCAGTCTGTCGCTGGCTTTGCTGGCGTTTCCCAGGACCCGCTCGACCGGACTGGTCAGTTTGCTGGCGCTCGCCATCGGTACGCTCGCCGGGGATGTGGTCTTGAAGCCCCTGATCCAACGCGCCCGACCTTTTGTCGACTTGCCCCATCTTCACTTGCTGATCCCTAAGCCAGGTTCCTACTCTTTCCCATCGGGTCATACGACAGCATCTTTTGCTGCCGCCACCGTCCTGGGGCATGATTTGCGGCGCTTGGCCCCGGTGATCTGGACCGTTGCCGGCCTGATTGCTTTTTCCAGACTCTATCTGCTGGTCCATTACCCGACCGACGTCCTTGCCGGCATCGTCCTTGGCCTCAGCAGTGGCTATCTCACCCTCAAACTGGCCCGGCGCAGAGTAAAAGCGCACCTGTAACTGGTTCAAGCCACCACTGCCCAGAACAGCTCTTACTCTTTGCTGCTGCGAATCCAGCGGATGGACCTGGCTTTTCTGAACAGGCGCGAGGGCAGGCTGAATAGGCTGAGCTCTGGTTCGGCAGCCTCAGGCTCCGGGGGCTGGGCCAGCAGATTGATCCGGTGATGGACATGGCGCATCAGGTGCTGGCGGCTGCGGACGGACAGCTTGTTCATCTGCAGGGTGATGGCTAAAAACAGTTGCGCTTCAACCGTGCGCAGGAATGTGCGATAGGGGCGTTTCCACGCTATCCATAGGTTCTGATCCCAGATGAAATGGCGGATAATGTCGACTGCGTTCAGATAGTCATTGACATTCTTGATGCCAAAACTGCCGGTGATGCCGGTGCTGCGCAGGCAGTAATGGTAGACCGGCTTTTGCTGGATCGCGACCCGCTCAGCTTTGATCAGCAGGCGCGAGGTGGTGGCAACATCCTCATAATAGATCGAGGGGTAGGAGATGTTGTGCTCGACAAACAGCTCCCGGCGATAGAGCTTATTCCAGGCATAAGCGGGCATGCGCAGCAAGGCCAACGACATCTGGGCAGCTTCTTCGCCGGAGAGATATTTATGCATGGTCAACATCCGGAAAGGAATCTTGATCCCGCCGCGGGGGAAATCGATGTAGAAATTGACCATGACGATGTCGGCCTGGCGCTCCTCGGCCAAGTCCACCATGCTGCTGATAAAATCAGGTTCGACGTAATCGTCCGAATCGACCAGGGCGATGTATTTGCCGGTGGCGAGGGCGATGCCATTGTTGCGGGCCGCTGACAGTCCCTGGTTTTCCTGCCAGAGTGAGCGGAAAATCGGATAACGGGCCTCATAGCGGCGTATGATGTTGCCGCAGCCGTCGGGCGAGCCATCATTGACCAGAATCACTTCCAGGGGCCGGTAGTCTTGAGCCACCAGCGAATCCAGGCAACGTTCCAGGTATTTTTCAACTTTATAAATAGGTACTACAATACTAACCAGCGGTCGTTCCATTACCATACCATCCTGACTTGATTTTCTAGACATCAAACCTTGACCCGTCGTCTTTGGCTGACGGGCTGCTAACAGTGTACCATTCATTTCATGCCAGATCCTATCTATCTGGGTGATCAGATAGATAGGATCTGGCTTTGTACGCGCGATGGCGTCGCACTCATTTAAAATGGTCCAGCTGCGTTCGCTGGATGTCCCTTGTTATCGATCAGGCTTTCCTGAAAACGACGCAGTAGAGATTGGGTCCAAGGTCAAACTGATCAATGACTGAAAAATCATGTGCTTCCATGAGGGCGATCACCACATCCTGGCCGAGACGCTCACTGGATGGCGGCCCCATAGGTGTGGCTTTGCCATGAAATTCGATCACCGCCAGGCGACCGTCTGGCTTGAGCAAACGCTGGATTTCCCGGATGAATGGACCTTTTTGTGGGATTTCATGCAGGACGGTGGCAACCAAAGCCAAATCCACGGAGTCATCCGGCACTGGCAAATGCTGGCCTTCGACTTTTCTCAGGTCAATGTTGGCAAGGTCAGCTGCTTTGGCCTTGGCTTGGACCGCTGCGATCATGGCGGGATTGACATCCAGCGCGTAGACCGTCTGCTGAGTTATGTGTGCGGCCGGCAGGGTGAATAGTCCGCTGCCGGCCCCGATGTCACACAAGACCTGGCCAGCCGTAAAACCAATTTTGGCTAATGTCGCAGCCGGATTTAGCTCGTGCACGCGTTCGGGGGTCTCAAGACGCTCGGGGCTGTGCTGGTGGACATGATGGTGAGCTGACGGTATGTTGCTTTCCATGACAGTGAGTCCTTTCGAGGCTGGCTCGGTTCCTGAAAACAGGAAGTGCCGTATGTCTCTCCAGTATAGGCAACTGTGCAGCAAGATGTGGTGCATCTGTTACCAAGACGGTGATCTGGTACCGAGACAGGGACGTGGCACCTACCAGGCTTTCATGTACAGGTCTTTCAGTTCGCTGATCAGCGGATAGCGCGGATTAGCACCGGTGCACTGGTCGTCGAAGGCCTGTTCGCTCATCTCATCGAGGCTGGCGAAGAAAGTGGTTTCCGAAACGCCGGCTTCTTTGATCGAGGCGGGGATACCGACCTTGGTCTTGAGTTCATTGAGCGCAGCGATCAGGAGCTCGACCTTTTCCTCATCCGTCGTGCCACCAAGCCCGAGGTAGTCGGCGATGCGGCCATAGCGCCATTTGGCGTTCGGATATTTGTACTGCGGGAAAGCGGCCTGTTTTCTGGGGTTGTCGACGGCGTTGAAACGAATGACTTCATTGATCAAGAGCGCGTTGGCCACACCGTGAGCGATGTGGTGCCTGGCACCGAGCTTGTGCGCCATCGAATGGCAGATGCCGAGGAAGGCATTGGCAAAAGCCATGCCAGCCATCGCGGAGGCGTGAGCCATTTTCTCGCGGGCTTTGATGTTGGTTGCACCACTGTTGTAGGCGTCCGGCAGGTATTTGAAGATCAGGCGGATGGCTTCCAGGGCCTGGCCGTTGGTAAATTCCGAAGCCAGGACGGAGACATATGCCTCGATGGCGTGGGTCAGGGCATCGATACCGGAGGCTGCTGTCAAGCCTTTGGGCATGTTCATCATCAGCTCGGTGTCGATGATTGCCATCGCCGGAGTCAGTTCATAATCTGCCAGCGGATACTTGATACCGGTTTTTTCATCGGTGATAACGGCGAAAGGGGTCACTTCCGAACCGGTGCCGGCGGTGGTCGGGATTGCGACCAGGGTGGCTTTACCGCCCAGTTTCGGGAAGACGAAAACCCGCTTTCTGATGTCCATGAAGCGCATTGCCAGATCTTCGAAGCGAACTTCAGGATGTTCATACAGGACCCACATAATTTTGGCAGCGTCGATTGGTGAACCACCCCCGAGGGCGATGATCACATCCGGCTGGAAGGCGCGCATTTCGGCGGCGCCTTTGCGGGCGATGGCCAACGTCGGATCCGGTTCGACATCGAAGAAGACTTTGGCATCGATGCCGAGTGCGTCGAGCTGGGTCGTGATTTTTTCGACTAAGCCGAGGTTGTACAGGACCTTGTCCGTGACGATGAAAGCTTTTTTCTTGCCCAGGTCACGAAGTTCCTTGATCGCAATGCCGAGGCAGCCAGACTTGAAATAGACCCGGTTCGGCACGCGGTACCACAGCATGTTTTCTCTCCTCTCGGCCACGGTCTTGATATTGAGCAGGTGCTTGACACCGACATTTTCGGATATTGAGTTGCCGCCCCAGCTGCCGCAGCCTAAGGTGAGAGAGGGGGCGAGCTTGAAATTATACAGGTCGCCGATCGCGCCCTGCGAAGAAGGCATGTTGATGATCGTGCGGCCGGTTTTCATCCGTGCGCCGAATTGTTCGACACGATCCTTGGACTGGATCGGGTTGGTGTAGAGGACTGAGGTGTGGCCCATGCCGCCGAGCTCGACCAGGCGGGCGGCCTTATCCAGCGCTTCGGCAAAAGTTTTGACCTTGTACATTGCCAGCACGGGGGAGAGCTTTTCGTGGCTGAAAGGTTCCTCGAGTTCAACTGATTCGACCTCGCCAATCAGGACCTTGGTCTCCTCCGGCACCGTGAAGCCTGCCATTTCAGCGATCTTCGCCGCCGGCTGACCGACGATCTTGGCATTGAGGACGCCCTTGACCAGAATGATTTGGCGCACGGCCTCAACTTCGTCCGGATTCAGCAAATAAGCGCCGCGGTCGATGAATTCCTGGCGCACTGATTCGTAGATCTCAGCCATGACCAGGATCGACTGCTCGGAGGCGCAGATCATGCCATTGTCAAAGCTTTTCGACAGCAGGATCGAGCTGACGGCCATTTTGATATGGGCAGTCTCGTCAATAATCGCGGGTGTGTTGCCAGCCCCGACGCCAATCGCCGGTTTACCGGAGGAATAGGCCGCCCGGACCATACCGGGGCCGCCGGTCGCCAAGGTCAGGTCCGCCATCTGCATCACGGCGTTGGACAGTTCGACGCTGGGCTGGTCAATCCAGCCGATGATGCCTTCGGGGGCACCGGCTTGGACGGCTGCTTCGAGCACGATGCGAGCCGCCTCGATCGTACAGGCTTTGGCCCGGGGATGCGGGGAAAAAATGATACCGTTTCTGGTTTTCAGGGCAATCAGCGCCTTGAAAATCGCAGTCGATGTCGGGTTGGTTGTTGGGATGATGGCGGCAACGACACCGACTGGCTCAGCGATCTTGGTGATACCAAAATCAGGATCGTGCTCGATGATACCGCAGGTTTTGTCATCCTTGTACTGGTTGTAAATGTATTCCGAAGCAAAGTGATTCTTGATCACTTTGTCCTCGACAATACCCATACCTGTCTCTGCGACCGCCTGCTTGGCCAAGGTGATGCGGGCATTGTTGGCAGCCATGGCAGCCTTCAGGAAAATTTCATCAACCTGCTCCTGGGAGTATGTGGCAAACGTTGCCTGGGCGGCGCTGATCTGGGCCATGCGTAGTTTAAGTTCGTCAAGAGTTGTGACTGACATAATGGACTCCTTTGTGGTTGGTTTAGAGAACTAGAAGCAATCCGGCTAACCTGTAAACGTTTACAGTACTCATGTTAGCATCGGAAATTTTCTTTCGTCAATCATGGAATTATGGATAAAATATAGAATGAAAACGTTTTCGGTTTGGGCAAAAGTGATAAAAATTGGCGCTGTTTTTATGGAACTGGTTTGGAGCTCATCTTGTCAGTACCGGGAGGGGAACCAGGGATGGGTGGCTAGCCACTCGCGGATTTGATCTGCCGGCGCGGGCTTGAGGAAGAAGTAACCCTGAAATCGATCGCAACCTTGAGCTGCCAGGAAATGCATCTGGGCCTGTGTTTCAACGCCTTCAGCCACCACATTCATGTCGAGCAAATGACCGATGGTAATGATGGAGCGGGCCAAGGATTTGGCTTTGGGATCAGTGAGCAAATGCTGGATAAAAGAGCGATCGATTTTCAAGGTAGACATAGGCAGTTCTTTCAAATAGCTCAGGGAGGAGTAGCCGGTGCCAAAGTCATCGAGGGCAATGAGGATGCCGGCGGAACGCAATCGTTCGAGCTTGGCGATGACTTGATCGGTGGTTTTCAGGAAGGCAGATTCGGTGATCTCCAGCTCGAGACAGGCAGGGTTGAAACCGGTCTGTTCCAGGATCATCAGGACCTGTTCGACAAAATGGTCTTGCTGAATCTGGATGGTGGAAATATTGACCGAAACATAGCGGTTCGTTTGGGACTTGCTATTGAGATCGTGCATAAAGTGGCATGCGGTTCTGAGCACCCACTCACCGAGAGGGATAATCAATTGACTTTCTTCAGCAGCCTGGATGAAAGCAAGTGGTGAGACCAGGCCGTACCCCGGCCGGTTCCAGCGCACCAGCGCCTCGAAACCACAAATGGCCCCTGACCTGGCCTCAATCTGTGGCTGGTAATACAGTTCAAATTCTTGACTGGCCAGGGCTTGACGTAAATCGTGCTGCAGCCGTGTCTTGGCAACCACAGCCTGCCCGAAAGCGGGATCATACCTAATCGCAATCCCGCGCTGGATGGATTTGGCATGGTACAGGGCTGTGTCCGCATTTTTAAAGAGCTCATCAAACGTTGCCCCGTGTTCGGGGTAGCTGACAATCCCGCCACAGGCGGAAAGATTGAACACGTGGTCCTCAATCACCAGTGGCTTTGCGATGCGCTCCAGCATGAGTGCTGAATCTGGACAAACCGCTGAGTCCACCCTGCGGATGAACAGGCAGGCGAATTCGTCACTGCCAAGATTGAAAACTTGGACAGGGCAGTTCGTATCAGCTCCACCCAATCGTCTGGCTGTTTTTTGCAGAACCTGATCACCCATGACATGGCCAAAGGCTTCGTTGACTTCCTTGAAATCATCAAGATCGAGCAAGAGAAAACAGAAATGATCCACATCGGGATCAGAAATCAAATTTTCCACCTGCTCCTTAAAGCGATTTTTATTGGGCAATCCAGTGACCGAGTTGAAATAGGCCAAGTCTTCGATTTCAACCAACTTGCTTTGCAAGGTGGCATTGGCTGCAGCCAATTCATCACGAGCTGTTTCCAGATGGGTGAGGCTTTGCTGCAGATCGCTTCTCAGGAGCACGATCACCGTTTGCAGCAACCGGAACAAGACAGCCAATAAAACGAGAACCAGGATGACAGAGAAGGCAATGCGCCAGTTGCGGGTTCGGATGTAGTCGGCCGAGTGGGCGTAGAAATATTTTGTATATATCTCTTCAAAAACACCGCTGCGCTTGAGCTCATTGATCCGTTGGTTCATGAAGCTGACGAGCTCAGGGCGCTTCGTACTGATTGCATAGGCATGGGCCCGGGGATAGAGATGTGTTAATTGGGCGATTATGGGCCCTTTTAGCCCTTTGCGGATCAGAAGATTATCAAGCAATTGCTGATTCTCAAAAATGAGATCGATGGATCCAGCCAGCAAATCCTGAACAGCCCGCTCCAGATCGTCGTAGGCAACATACGATGTTATCCCAAGTTCATCCCGGAGGACTGCCGCGGAATAATAGTCGCGACCTACACCAATTTTCAAACCTGGCAAATCTTCCAGGGTGATTTGTGGGCAATCAGATCGGGTATAGATTGCCAGATAGGAATTAAACAGCGGTTCGGAGAATAGGACTTCTTGCTTGCGCTCCTCAGTCACCGCAATGATCCCGGCCAAGTCGATCTCGCCCGAAACCAGCCGCGGGTAGATCTGGTCCCAGGAATCGGTCGAATAGTTGAGCGAGTAGGCATCGGAATTGAAAATAATGTTGGTCAGATAAGGATCAAAACCGTACAAACTGCCATCGGTGGTGTAAGAAAACGGGGGGTAATCCCTGTCAACCTGATAGTTGATTGTCACTGGTTGAGCATAGACTGCCTGAGGAATCCACAGGATCATAGAAAGCATCAGAAAAACTGCCAGACTGCGTCTCATGCCGATCCTTTCCTGACGGTGTGGGGGTATCCATGGTGCTTGACTTCAAGTATATCATGATACTTGGCAGTGATCCGGGCTCGCATGTCAAAATGATCAATCCATGCTATGCTTAATTCCAATTTGGTTGATTATTGCCTGCTGAAGTGAGTAAAATAGAAGCATCGATCGATTCAGCCAATCAACTTGTGGAGGCCAGATCATGAGTGCGAAAGCAGCTAAGACACCCCACCAGGCTAATCATCGGCCGGAGCAGTCCGCGCCAGAAATCCCCCCCGAACTGGAGGCAACCCAGACCACCCTTGGCCTTGTTCGGCTGATGTTCGTCAGTGCCTTCAAAAATATGCCCAAAATGATCAAAGGCATGTTGATCCAGGGTGCCATCGCTTTTCTGATCGTCTTTTTCATCAACTTCTATGCCATAGCGATCAAAAACGAAGGATTTTCCATGTCATTGCCGGAAAGCAGTCCCTGGTATCCGCTTCTGAACCTGGGTGACAACCAGGCTGCTTTTTCAGCCTTGAGTTTTCTCTTTATGTTTGTGCTCTCGACCCTGTGGGGGCGGATCCGCGGCCACGGTGTCAAGCAGTTTTTCAAGGAGATCTTCAGCGTACCCGGATGGACCGCCCAGTCTTTGCGTGAAACAGGCCGCTTTTCGCTGCCGGTGCTGACCGTCTCCAGTGGCTTGATGCTGCTGACGAGCCTTTTTATCGAGAATCGCTATCTCTACGTCACCTTTGCGATTGGCCTATTTTTCGCCTATGCCGCGGGCAATGCTGACTTTTCCATGCTGCTGTTCCGGGCCGTCTGGTCTGACCTGCAGCGTTTGTTCCGGCGTGGCCGGCCGGCTACGCCGGCGCATACCGGCTCGATTGCCCTGACCATGCTTGGCTTCATGGCCGGCTCGATTCTGTTGTTCTATTTGCCCCGGCAGCCCGTCCTGCCCACAGTGCTTGGCGCACTGCTGATCATTGTCGGGATCCTGCTGTTCCGGCGCAAGATCACACCCCAGACGGCCGTTTTTATCCTCGGCCTGGCGACTGTTTATACACTCCTCTCCGAACTGAATGTCCAAGTTCTTGCTGACGATGGCGGCTGGCAGGAAGGCGGCGGCACCCTTTCGTCTTACGCACGCAGTCCGGGAGCTGCAGCGGTCGTGAAAACGGGCGTCCAGCCGGGTCTTCTGGGCACTTTGGGCAGCATGCTCGGCAGCATCTTCAGCACGGGCTACAATGCCGCTGCCAGTGCAGCCCGCACGGCTGTCAACGCCGGCAAATACGTCGGTGGCAAAGTCGTCGATGGTGCCAAATACGTCGCTGAGACGGCGGTCGGTGTCGGCCAAGAGGCTGTCCAGATTGGCCGCGACCTCTTGAATCCCGAGATCCTCAAGAATACGGCAGTGAACATCAAAAATGAACTGGTCGAAACAGCCGGGACCATCAAAGACGGTGTTGTAGCGGTAGCTAGTGAGGTCAAGCAGGCTGTGGTCGATGTCTATCATGACCCACAGATCCTGGTCGATACGGTTAAAGGCACCGCCGGTGACATCAAGGAGGGTGTCGTTTCGGTGGTGAGCGAGACCGCCCAGGCGGTCAAGGATATCTACAACAATCCGGATCTGATCCTCGATACGCTCAAGGGCAGTGCCGACACAGTGAAAAATGTCGTTTCGAATGTGGCATCCGCCATTTACACCACCGTCACAGACCCCCAAAAGGCCTGGGAATTTGTCAAAGACGCGGTCGGTGCCAATGATTTCCAGAATTCATGGGACCCAAACAAGTCCCTGATCACCCGCATTGGCAGTGTTTTAACCGGTACGATCAAATTGGGCACGACCATCGCTTCGGTCGGTCAGGCCGGGGCGGCGATCAAATCCGGGGTCAAAGCGGCTGGCGGCTTCGTCGATGATGTAGGACGTATGGTTGGCTCGGGAGTCAAACAAGGCGGCGGCCTGGTGGACGATGCGGCCCGGGCTGCTGCTGGCACGAAGAAAATCGTCAAAGGCGTACCAGGCAAACTGCCGGTCAAACCAGGTGCTGGCTATACGACCTCAGGCAAACCGGTCAAGCTGGGCGGCATCACGGACAAGTCTGCCAAAGCCATCCAGAATGTCGCCGATGACATGGGTGTCCAGATCCATACCCGGCCAGTCACTGGCAAGGCCAAGGATTTGCTGGAGAGCGGCAAAGCCTTGCCCAAACCGATGGAGATCAAGGCCAAGACCCTGAACAAGATCGACGAGCTGATTGGCGGTCCACAGGGCCGTGAAGGTGCGGTTGGGATTTTCCAGCCCAAGAAACCACCGGAAAACATCATGAACAAGCTCAGCAAAGAAGTGCGCGATCAGATAGAGGAGCGCTTTGAAAAACGAGCCAAGGAATACACCAAATACATCGATGAACTGAGCAATAACAAAAATGTCGAGATCATTGACAACATCATCTATGACAAAAAGACGGGCAAAATGTTTACCGGCGATGTCGATATTTACGATATAACCAATTTTGACGGATCGCCTTTGCCGGAAAAAATCAAACAGCAGGTCTGGAAAAAGCTGGAGTCGACCGGTCCGTCCAATGTCAAACACGGCAATCTGACCTCGTGGAATCCCAGCGACCCACATTTTGATCCCAAGGCTTTTGAGAGCATGATTAATGACGGTAAAAAGACATTTATCACCAGCGATGGCAAACTGGTCAATGGATCCGGCGTCACGTCCTTCAATCCGCTCAATAACCCGACCCACAGTTTTGCCAATTGATACCTGAACTGATCAAGATCAGGCAAGGAGATGCTTATGACATCAAATGATCCTGCTGCAAGGCGCAGGCAAATACTCGACCGGGTGTTCCAATTGTTCCAGCAAGCCGAAGTGACAGAGGCTGAGGAAAGGCTGGATTCTGAAGCCTATCAGGCTCTCAGTCAGGAAATGGCCGGCCTCGTGGATCAGTACATTACCAGTACGCCGATTGCGCCCCTGTCGCGCTGTCCTTTTACCGGGGATATCTTCAGTCATTCTTTGGACATCTATGGACTGGATGGCCTGTGGTGGAACAGCGACTCGCCCCAGCGACCGATCGAGAACCTGCTGCCAACTTTTTTCGCCTTCAGTGGAGCACTGAAATTGGCTCCAACAGTCGAGGCGGCACCTTTCATTGCCGAACCTGGCCCTGGCCGGCCTTTTGTCAGTCCACGCCTGCTCGCCTATCAGCAAATCAAGGCAGTCCTTTCGACAGTTGCGGTTGGCTCGCATACCGGCTTTATCGTGACCTATTTTGCTGATCCGATGTTGTATACAGAGCCCCGGCTCAGCGACTGGGGCAGCAACAGGTATCTCTACACGGACGAGTCAGGGGTGTCCTGGGTCAATGAGGGTCCTTCGGATGATGCCAGATCCTTTGACCTTGCACCCTGGATCCGCTCCGGCCAGCTGCTCTGGATCAGACCCGGCGATACGGATCTGGTGTTGCGCAGTGACCTGGAAACATGCCCCTATCTTGACCTGGATGGAACCGTGGAGAACCAATTCGTGCACAATGGCCGCGTCTGGATTCAGCAGGCTGGTGAGCAGGCCAGCGCATCCGACTACCCATTCACCCTTGATGACATCAACCAGCTCTATGCAGCTGACAAACAGGGAGGTTGAACATGGCTGACCAAACCACAGGACCCACTTACCAGATGCTCCAGTCTGACGTGAAGGCAGCACTCAGCCACCTGCGCCTTGAAACAAATGCGCGATCGCCGCTGGCTGTCTTACTCAAGGGACAGACCACGCCCGTCAACGCATCGCCCGATCTTGTGACCCAACTCAACTCGCCAGACCTGCGCCAGGCACTGGCCATCGCCGCAGGACCTGATCTGATCGCCAAATGGCGCATTGGCGGGGGCAGTGTTGACCTGATGGAGTTTTCCCTGACCCGCAGCAAAGACCAGGGCCAGGCGCTGGTCCTGGTAGCCGGGGCAGAACAGGCGAACATTCTGTTGCGTGTGTTTGCACAACCGGCTGATTTTGTTGACTGGTTCATGGCAAGTTATGCCGGCAAAAATGACCAGACTGTGGCCAATTACATTCCTCCGACCGTTGAGCTGGGCGAATTTGTCTATCTGCTGCACGCCATCGATGCGTTCCGGATCGCCTCCTTCAAAGGCATGCTTGACTACCAGGCTGGCCAACGGCCGACCCTGAGCCTTACTGATTTCACAGACACCCTCCAGCGCTCGGTCAAAAGCCGCGACATTCGCTGGCTGCTGCCAGCCTTCCTGATCCTGACGCCCGGCCTTGACCCGGCCGACTTTGACCTCAGTGCGGACAAAACCAGAATTCTGATGGATAAAAATTTCCTGGTCACAAGCCAAACCGCGGGCAGCCCCGAACAGCGTTTGGGATTTGCCGAAGCAGGCCAGACCATGGGGGTGGAATTTTACCGGACCTGGCTGGTGGCCGCAGGCTTGGAAATTACAGTGGCTGCTCCCGGTGGCTTCACGGCTGTTGAACGCCTGTTTATAGCACCAACAGCCTTGGCTAACCACTGGGTCCAGATCAAGACTCCGGCTGCACCCGGCCAGACCGCACGGGTCAACCACCAGGCGCTGACTTACGACCAGCTGCAAGTCAAGCTCAGCCAGGCTCTGGACAAAGCTCTGGCCTTGCCAGTCGCAGCGTCGGCCTCTGCTGTACCAGCCAGCCCCGTACAGCCAGCGGCAGCCAAACCGACTGCCCTCTTTTGCGCCCATTGTGGCAGCCCGCTCAAGCCAGAAGCCAAATTCTGCAAGGAATGCGGCACGAAAGTCGGCTGAAGACCCTGTTTTTGATGGGATTGCCCTGATGACTCAAACTGTATCAAACAGACAGAAAGGCAAGACATGATCGTGAAGCCATCCGGACGAACCCTGCTCTTGGCCCTGACCCTTTTGCTGAGCCTGGTGCTTTTGCCCGCCTGCGCCCCACCTGAAAAAGCCGTCACCATCTATACGTCTGTGGACCGCAATTTCTCGGAACAGGTTTTCCAGGACTTTGAAAAAAAGACGGGGATCAAGGTCAACGCTGGTTATGACACCGAGGCCAGTAAAACCACCGGTTTAGTCAACAAGCTGATTGAGGAAGCTCAAAACCCACAGGCCGATGTGTTCTGGAACGGCGAATTTTCCCAGACGATCCTGCTCAAGGAAAAAGGGATCCTGATGCCGCACGAGTCGCCTGCGGCTGCAGACATTCCGGCCAAATACCGTGATCCGGAAGGCTTCTGGACGGCCTTTGGCGGCCGAGCCAGGGTGATCCTGGTCAACACCAATCGCATGCAGCCAGCTGATTACCCAGCCCGCTTTGAAGATTTTCTGGACGACCGCTATCCAGCCAACCAGATTGGCATGGCCTATCCTTTGTTCGGTACGACAGCCACCCATGCGGCTGCGCTCTATGCCTATGCAGGTGCCGATGCCGCCCAGGCATTTTTCCAGGCTCTGCAGGACCGGGGCATCCGCATCGTCGATGGCAATGGCGTGGTCCGCGACCTGGTGGTTGATGGCCAGCTGCTGTTCGGGATCACCGATTCAGATGATGCGCTGGGTGCAGTCGAGCGCGGTGATCCCGTCGCCATCGTTGTACCGGACCAGGGAAGTGGGGAACAGGGCACCTTGATCGTGCCAAACAGTGTTGCCCTGATCAAGAAAGACAAGCCCAATGCCAACGCCCAAGCTTTCCTTGACTACATCCTGAGCCCTGAAACCGAGAAATACCTGGCAGACATAGGATGGATTCAGGCACCCGTGCGTGACGTCGGCCTGTCTGCCGCAGGCGGCGTCAACTGGAACCAAGTCCGGACCATCGATGTACCGTTGAGCCAGATTTACCAGCAGCTGGAACCGTCACAAACAGCCTTGAAACAGATTTTTGTCCGGTGAACCTGCTGGGAAAGTCAGGCAATAAAAGAGTGATCAGGGCTGGCTGGCCGGAGCGATTTGGACACTGGCCCTTTCTCCTTGTGATCTGGCTGCCGCTCGCGGTGTTGTTTATAAAGGCGGTTGCAGGTATTCCCGACCTGACTGACCAGGGCGGCCGCTTGTTTGATTATGGTCGCGAAGCCTGGCTTCTCTTAAAAACACTGGTGTATGCAACCAGTGTCGCTGGCACTGTTTGTCTCCTCGGCTTTTTGACAGCTGCCTATGTTTGTGGCCCCGGCCAGCACCACGTCCGCAGTCTGGCGTTTCTGCTTCTGATTTCCCTGACGATTCCATCCAGTGTCCACGCCCTGGGTTGGCTGAAATGGCTGGGTCTGTTCCGGCAGATGGGCTTTGTGGGGATTGCCAGCCGCGGCTGGGTGATCAGCTGGCTGGTCCAGAGCCTGGCTCTGCTGCCGGTCGGTGTGCTGATCATCGCTGGAGGTGTCCTGGTCCAGAATCGGGAGCAATTCCTGGCTGCAAGACTGTTAGGCACGGATGCCCGCTTTGTCATGAAGATATTGCCCGGGCTGCTGCGGCCACAGCTTCTGACAGCCGGAGCCATCGTCTGGATACTCACCCTGAATGACTATGCCATCCCCTCGATTTTTTCCGTCAACACGTATGCGATCGAGATTTTCGTCGAATATTCCAGCAGCTACAGTCTGACTCGCACAGTCTTGAAAAGCTTGCCGCTGGTGCTGCTGCAGACGACTGTACTCGCTGTCGTTCTGGGGCTAGTGCCGCAGGTCTTCCTTTCCGGCCGCCTGCAGGATTTTGCCGGACTGAACTTCCGCTTTCCCCGGCTCCTGACCGCTTTGGCTGCTTTGGGACCTTTTACGGCTGTTCTTGCGATCGTCGTACCTTTAAGCGTGATCTTCCTGAGCCTGGATATGTGGCGGGAACTGGGCCCGACCCTGGCGCAGTCTGCCACCGATTATCTGACCAGCCTTGGCATCAGCACCTTTGCTGTTTTGATTGGCAGTCCGCTGGCGTTGGGGACAGCGCGCTGGATCCATGCCAAGGGAGTCAGCCGCAGAGGGTTGTATCTGCTGCTGGGACCGGCGGCAATACCTGGTACCCTGACCGGCGTTGCCTTGATTCACTTGTTCAATCATCCCGGGACCAATCTGATCTATAACAGCTTGCTGTTGCCGGTATTGGCCGTTCTGGGCCGCTTTTTACCCTTTGCGGTGCTGGTGATTCTAGCTTGGCTCAAACGGCTCGACCGCGAGCTGATCTGGGCTGCCCGGCTGCTCGAACCAGATGATGCGCGCACAACGCGCAAGATCTTGCTGCCGTTGCTCGCGCCAGGAATGGCTGTAGGAGCCATGCTTGTGTTTCTGATGGGGCTCGGTGAACTGGGGGCTACCGTCCTGACGGTCCCGCCTGGTTATTCCACCCTGACGATTCGCCTGTATAATTATCTCCATTACGGAGCAACGGACCGCGTGCTGGGCTTGTCGTTTTTGATCATCCTGACGATTGCCCTCATGATGGTGCCATTTATACTCAGGCCAAGGAGCAGATAAATCATGATCGACCTGCAAAATGTCACAAAAGCTTACGGAGACCTGGTAGTGCTCGATCGTTTCTGCCATATTTTTACCTCAAGTTCATTCACTGCGATCCAAGGCCCTTCCGGAAGCGGCAAAACGACGCTGCTCCAGGTCATCGCCGGACTGTTGCCGATTGAAGATGGCCGGATCATCATCGATGATCGGGTGACCAATACCAGAGACCAGGCCTTGCATCCTGCTTTGCGCCAGTTAGGCTTTGTCTTCCAGTTCCCAGCGCTCTGGCCGCATCTGACGGTGCGGCAGAACATTCTCTATGGCTTGATGCGTCAGCCGCGAACCTTGCAAGAAGAACGTCTGGAGGAAATCAGCGCATCCCTCGCCATCGCAGATCTTTTGCCCAAGCGGCCGTCTGAATTATCCGGCGGCCAGGCCCGGCGTGTGTCTCTCGCCCGCACCTTGATCACCCGGCCTCGTTATTTGCTCCTGGATGAACCTCTGAACAATCTGGACGCGCGCCTCAAGGACCAAGTCCTGGCGATTGTGGCTGATTACTGGCACAAGCACCAGGCGACTGTCATTTGGGTCACCCACGATCCCGGCGAGGTGTCTGGCCTGTCACCCGCTGTCCGCACCTTTAGCCCCTCAGGGCTGGTTTGACCGGGGCGATAAAGACGTGGCCAAGCTGCAAAAAATGATCCTGATTATTCTGACAGTGGTTTTGATCGGCGGGATTTTTGTCCTGGTCAATGAAGATTCAGCGTCTGGTTTCCTGGTTAGGCCGGTTCCGTCAGACCCTCTGCCGGCAGGGGTAACCCAGCTGCTCAAGGGCCACGAATTTTCCAGCCTGGCTGTCCTGGAAACACCCCAGGGTCCGGTCATTTTTGCCGGTGGGATCCAGGGGCTTTTTCAAGTTGATCCCGAAACTCTGGAGACTTCCGGGATCACCGATCAGGGGGAGGCTTTCCGGTCAGTCCGGTCTTTGCTGGTGCGCGATGGTCAGCTCTGGATCGGCCATGAACGTGGTGTGAGTGTTCTGGAACATGGTGTGATCAGCCGCCGGATCACTGCGGCTGACGGCCTGGTCGATGAACGGGTCCTCGATTTGCTCTTTGTCGATGCACAGACCCTGTATGTGGCCACCTACTCAGGCTTGGGCATCGTGCGCGGTCCGTCGGTCCGCTGGATCAGTGGTGATGAAGGGGAGAACATCTTGCCAGGAGAATCGATCAAAGTCTTGTTTCAGGACAGCAAGAAGGGGATCTGGATGGGCGCCTACAACGCTCGCGGTGGCGGCGTTTTGGTCGAGCAGGAGGGGCAGCGCCAGTTTATTTCGCTTGAGGATGGTCTGGTGCACAACAGCATCACATCAATCGCACAGTTGCCGGATGGGCGGATCGCGGTCGGTGGTGGTGTGTACACCGAAGGCGGAGTCAGTCTGCTCCGGTCCGTGTCCGGCCAATGGCAGGTGGAGCGGAATTTGCTTCGGGCGGATGGCCTTGCCGGTGATAAAGTCCGCCACATCTTTGTCGATCGATCTGGACGTGTCTGGTTTTGCTCGGAGTATGACGGAATTGCGATTTTTGCTGGTGAGACACGGATAGGCCTGCTCACGGTCCAGGAGGGCCTGTCCGACAATGAGGTCAAGAAAATCATCCAGCTGGCTTCAGGTGATTATTGGCTGGCGACACGCGATGGCCTGACGCGGATCAGCAGGGATTGGGTGCTGCCGGATCAGGGCTGAAGATCTTGCTGTCGGACTGGCATCTGGGTGTCATATTTGTTAGAATAGAGGCAGATAAATCTGCTAGATTTCATCAGCACAGACGGAGGTGTATTCCATGGCATTTTTCCAGGATATTGGCAAGAAAATCACCGAAGGCGTTCAGGATGCGTCAAAAAAGACAACCGAACTTATTGAGGTCAACAAGCTGAAATCTTCGATTTCCAGCGAAAAGGACGCCATCAATGCAACGAAGATCCAGATGGGTGACAAAATTTTCGCCATGTTCAATGCCGGCGAGGCGATCCCGGAGAACATGACCGAGGATGTCCAGTCGATCACCGCCCGGCTGGAGAAAATCTCAGAACTGGAAGGCAAGATCGAGGAGATCAGGCTTGCTTCAGAAGCAGAGAAAGCCAGCCGGGCTGCGGCTGCAGCCCCTGCGGCCGGGACGGGTGCCACCCGTTTTTGCATCGGCTGCGGGGCTCCCTTAGCGGAAGGGACCGTTTTCTGCGGCAAGTGCGGCAAAAAACAGGAATAGTCCGGCAAGAGACAGATACCGCCTTTGACCTGCCCCATTACAAAACGGCGCTCCAGAAAACCCCGGCAGTGTTCCGGGGTTTTCTGCTGGGAGGGTCTACCGGCTAACGAATGGCTGCAGTTCTGCCTGAAATTTGATCATGGGCCCCCATTCATCTGTTTCTTAAGTTACTAACCCGCGCCGAGGAATCTTGGTATGCTACAGTCAGCCCGCAACAGTTCGTTTCTCGCGCATCACGGACAAAATCAAACCAGCCACCAGGAGGATCCCAATGTCTCAGACCATCCAGCTTTTACAGAATCGTCGCACCCATTATATTCTGGCAAAATCATCGCCTGTGTCCGATGCCAAAATCATCGAGCTCGTCGAAGAGGCCCTCAAACATACGCCAACAGCTTTCAATTCGCAGAATGGAAGGGTCGTCATCTTGCTCCACAACCACCATGACAAGCTCTGGCAGATGACGCATGATGCCTTGAAGGCCGTTGTTCCTGCTGACCAATTCCCGGCAACGGCTGAAAAAATCACCGCCTTTGCCGATTCCTATGGGACTTTGCTGTTTTTTGAGGATCAAGCCATCATCAGCAACCTGCAAGAGCAATTCCCACTTTATGCCCACAATTTCCCGGTGTGGTCGCAGCAGTCCAACGGAATCTTGCAAAACAATATTTGGGTTGCCCTGGCTGAGGTCGGACTTGGCGCTTCCCTGCAGCATTACAGTGAGCTGATTGAATCAGCTGTGCGTGAAGCCTGGCAGATCCCAGATGAATGGAAGCTCGTTGCCCAGATGCCGTTTGGCCAGATTGTCTCGGAACCTGATGAGAAACAATATCAGCCGATCGAGCAGCGGGTTAAAGTATTTGCCTGATCCGGTTACTGGAGTCAATCAAGGTTCAACCGTCAGTTGCTTGTCCAGTCGTTCGTCTTGTTAACGTGGCAGGTTGCAGCGCCATCCTTTCAAGCCCCCATCCGGTTGCAATACTGGGTGGGGGTTTCTTGATAGTATTGGCGAAATGCCCGGTAGAAGGTGCGGATATTGTCAAATCCGGACTGCAAGGCTACGTCGATCTGTGGCTTGCCCTCGAGCAGTAGATTGGCTGCATAACGACAGCGCAGGCTGTTGAGATAGGCGGTCAGTGAGGTCTGAAAATTCTCGTTGAAAATATGGGAAAAGCGACTCTTGCTGTAGCCGAAATGACTGGCCAGGTGTGAGAGGTCGAGATCTTCCAGGAAATGTTCCTGCAGGTAAGTCAGGACATCACGGACCAGGACACTGGTCTGGTCCGCTGCTGCGTCGACCAGATGCCCCATTTCGAGACAGAGCCCCACAGCAACTTGGACATAGCCGCGGTAGATGGTGGTGTCCGGTGCATAGCGGCCGCTGGCCAGGATTTCCAGAATGTGCAGCAGTTCACTAGGGCTTTGATCATCGTTGATCACATTCTGGGCAAACGTTTTCTTCATGAGTTGATTTTTGAAGGCAGGGATGTAGTCAAGGGGTACGATCAGCAGCAGGGTGTCTGATTCTGTTTCAGTAGAGAAATGGTGCACGGCGTAGGTCGGAACGAGCACGACTTGTCCTGGCAAGACTGTGACTGTCTTGCCGTTGAGCGTTGCTTTCATTTCACCGTCGCGAACGTAAATGATTTCCAGATTGCTGTGAAAATGCGGCAGGCAATGGTTGTTGGGATAATCCCAGCAAACCGGCAAGCGATCTGAGTCGCGGGTGTATTCATACGTACCGGTGGTCGGTTTTTTCATGGTGGGCTCCCTGCTCCAAACCTAGCGAAATTTGTCACTCGATGTTCATATTTTAGCACGACTTTGCCCTGGCGCATTCCTATACTGATTGTAACAGTAGAAGTCCTGGCTCCGTTGTGGGAACCATTTGCCTCACAAGCTCCAGTCAGTCATGTAAATCAGTCATGTAAAATAGAAGGAGAACACCGTATGAGCACCATCAAAGCAGGAATCATCGGCTGTGGCGGAATCGCCACCAATAAGCATATGCCCTCGATCAAGGAACTCGGTGGCATCGACCTGGTAGCATTTTGTGACATCGTCGAGGCCCGGGCTGTCAAGGCGAAGGCTGATTTTGGTACAGCCGATGCCCTCGTCTGCAGCGATTACAAGGACCTGGTGGACCTCGATCTCGATGTGGTCTATGTCTGCACGCCAAACCGTTCCCATGCTGAGATTACGATCGCGGCCCTGCAGGCTGGCAAGCATGTCCTGTGCGAGAAGCCGATGGCGATGAACTATGCTGAGGCCGAGGCGATGATCGCGGCCCAGAAAGAGAGTGGCAAGATCCTGACGATTGCATACCAGAACCGCTTCCGTCCGGACAGCCAGTACCTGAAAAAAGAATGCGAAGAGGGCGTGCTGGGCGAGATTTACTATGCCAAGGCCAAGGCACTGCGCCGTCGTGCCGTACCGACCTGGGGCGTTTTCCTCAATGAGTTTGAGCAGGGTGGCGGGCCACTGATCGATATCGGCACCCACGCGCTCGACCTGACCCTCTGGATGATGGACAATTACGACCCCCATTATGTGGTTGGCACCACATATCACAAACTCAACCAGGATACAGCGCCTGGCAATGTCTTTGGCCCCTGGGACCCCAAGGCCTTCACCGTTGAGGACAGTGCTTTCGGCTTTATCGTCATGAAAAATGGTGCCACCATCAGTCTTGAATCGAGCTGGGCCTTGAATATGATCGATGCCACTGAAGCCCGCACCACCTTGTGTGGCACCAAGGCCGGCGCCGACATGGATGACAGCTTGCGCATCAACGGCGTCCGTCACGACCGGATGTATATCACCAAGCCATTGCTCGAAGCCGGCGAGGTGGCCTTTTTCGAAGGCGACGCCATGAAAGACCGCGTCCTCGAGCAAAAATGCTTCATCGAAGCCGTCCAGGGCCAAGGCAAACTGACTGTGCTGCCCGAGCAAGCTGCCGTTGTCACCCGCATCCTCGAAGCCATTTACGAGTCCGCCAAGACCGGCCGTCCCGTTTATTTCGACTGAGCAAAAATGATCTGAAACGAAGCTGTTTTTATTTTTTGCCGAAATTGGGACGGCGTCCCAATTTCGGCACAATTGGAGGATTGATTATGAAATTAGGTGTTTTTACGGTCATTCTTGGTGATTTGCCGCTGGATCAGGCTTTGGCATATCTGAAATCCCAGGGTGTGCAAGAAGTGGAGATTGGCGTGGGCGGCAATCCGGGCACGGCCCATGGCGATGCGAAGAAATTTCTCGCCGAGCCGGCGGAACTGGAGAAGTTCAAGGCGACGGTCGATGCGTCGGGTCTAAAGATTGCCGCCTTGTCGGTGCATGGCAATCCGGTCCACCCGAATGCTGAGATTGCCCGTCAGGATCATGAGGATTTCGAAGCTGCTGTTCTGGTGGCAGAGAAGCTCGGGGTCAAGACCGTCGTTACTTTCTCAGGTTGCCCCGGTGACTCCGACACGGCTACTTACCCGAATTGGGTGGTTGCTTCCTGGCCGACCGAACACCAGATTGTCAAGGAATGGCAGTGGAATGAAAAGCTGATCCCCTACTGGAAGAAGGCTGGAAAATTTGCCGAGGATCACGGTGTCCGGATCGCGATTGAGATGCATCCCGGTTTTAATGTATACAATCCATCGACTCTGCTTCGTCTGCGCGAAGCGGTCGGACCGGTGATCGGTGCCAATTTCGACCCTTCCCATCTGTTCTGGCAGCAGATCGACCCGGTCACCGCCATCCGTGCACTCAAGGGCGCGATCCATCATTTCCATGCCAAGGATACCAGGATCGACCCCTCCAACTGTGCACTCAAAGGTGTCCTCGAGACCAGCAAGCTGGACAGCCTCGGCGAACGCCCCTGGATTTTCCGTTCAGTCGGCTATGGTCATGGCGAGGAGACCTGGCGTGCCATTTTTTCCGAATTGCGCCTGGCCGGCTACAACGGTATCATCTCGATCGAGCACGAAGACGGCCTGATGACCCCCAAGGAAGGTTTGGAAAAGGCCATCGAAGTCTTAAAGCGCACGATCATTTTCGAAGACGACCAAGTCAATATGTTCTGGGCCTGATCCTTTCGGCTCAACAGGAGATAGGAAAAACATGCATACAGTTGGCATTATTGGTTACGGTGGCATGGGCGAATGGCACGGCCGGCAGCTGCTGACCATCCAGGAAGAATTCAAACTGGCCGCCGTCCATGACATCAATCCAACCCGCAATGAGCTTGCTCTCACAGCGGGGATCAAGGCCTATGGCACACTCAGGGAGATCCTGGCAGACAAGACGATCGAGACGGTGATTCTTGCTGTGCCGAACAATTTCCACAAGGACCTGTCGATTACCGCCCTCAAGGCGGGCAAGCATGTGATCTGTGAAAAACCGGTCATGATGAACACGGCTGACCTGGAAGCAGTTCTTGCTGTCAGCAAAGAAACCGGCCAGGCCTTTTCCGTGCACCAGAACCGGCGCTGGGACCGCGATTACCTGATCGTCAAAAAGCTTTTGGCCGAAGGCATAATCGGCCAGCCTTTTTACATCGAATCACGAGTCCAAGGCTCCAAAGGCATCCCGGGTGACTGGCGCTGTGAAAAAATCGCTGGCGGTGGCATGCTGTTCGACTGGGGTGTACACTTGATCGACCAGATGCTGCAACTGGTCGACAGCCCCGTGGTCGATGTCTATGCGCACCTGCTGTCCGTTAAATTCCCCGGCGTCGACGACAATTTCAAGCTGATCCTGCGCTTTGCCAACAATGTTTCGGCCTTGGTCGAGGTCGACACCTATACCTTCATCAATTTGCCGCGCTGGCATGTGTCTGGCACCAGCGGCACCGCCCAAGTCGACGATTTTGCCTGTCATGGCAAGATCGCCAAGGCCAACACCTTGTCTGTGCACTGGGATGAGGGCATCGTCTACACCGAGGCAGGCCCGACTCGGACCATGGCGCCGCGCGCCAAGGAATCGATCGAGGAGCTGCCTCTGCCCCTGGTCACCAGCGATGCCAAGGACTACTACCGCCAGTTTGCCACAGCCATCAAGCGCGGCACCCCTCTGCCGGTGACCGAGCAGCAGATGCTGCGCGTCATGAAAGTGATCGATGCTGCTTTTGAATCAGAAACCAAGCGCCAGTCGATTACAGTCAACATCTAAGTCACTGCCGCATACCAGCTGTCAAAATTGATCCGAGGAGGTCCCATGGCCCAGCTTGCCCTCCAACTTTACACCTTGCGTGACAGTTACCAAACACCTGCAGAATTTTCCAGCCTGCTGGCCCAAGTCAAGTCACTAGGCTTTGCTGGGGTCGAGCTGGCCGGATCAGGTGGTATGTCCGCCGATAAACTCAAGGCACGTCTGGATGAACTGGGCCTGGATGCTGTCTGCAGCCACGAGATGCCGGATCGTCTGGCGAATCATCTGGACGAGGTCATCGCCTTTCACCAGTCGATTGGCTGCAACAAAATCGCCATTGCCTGGTCGCCGGCAGCCAGTGCAGAAGACCTGGCCCAGCTTTTTGCTGTAGTTGCGCAGGCAAAGCCCGCACTCGCCGCTGCCGGGATCGAGCTCTTGTACCATAACCATGACCATGAGTTCAATACGATTGGATCTGAGCGGGCGATTGAGCAGATTGCCCACCATCTGGCCCTGGAGGTTGACACGTACTGGGTCTTTGCAGCTGGTCAGGATGTCACGGCCTGGCTGATGGCACACCAGGACCAGATCCGCCTCTTGCACATCAAAGATGGCGACCGGGAACGGCACCCCTGTGCCTTGGGCGAGGGTGAAAATTCAATCGAAGCCATTCTCGCTGCGGCTGAGCGCCTCGGGATCGAGTGGCTGATCGTGGAAAATGACAACCCGGTCCCGGATGGTCTGTCAGATGTGGCTCGCAGCATGGCCTACCTGAAATCAGTCGGTCGGCTCTGATAAACCAGTTGAACCAAGAAAAGGCGGTATGGGATAACCAGACCGCCTTTTCCTGGTTTTTGCCAGGCTGCTCACGCATGACTGGACTTTTCGGTGGCCAGCTTTTTCTGGCAATCTGGGCACAAGCCATACAAATTGATTTCATGATAGGTGATTTTATACCCCGAGGCCGTCTCGAGCTGTTGCTGGATCTGGTGCAAGGGACAGGTCGGCACAGCTTCGCGCCGGCCGCAGGCGGTACAAACCAGATGGTGATGGTGGACCAGGCCAGCCTGTTCAAAACGGGCCAGGCCATCTTGGAAACGGATCTGCTGGCACAAGCCCATCTCTAGCATTTTCTCCAACGTGCGGTACACCGTAGAGAGGGCCAGAGACGGGTCTTGCAGATGGGCCTGCTGCATGATTTCTTCGGCTGAAAGTGGGTTTGCAGCCTGATTGATAATCTCGAGCAGGACTTTTCGTTGCCGGGTCATGCGCATAAAGTCCCCTCCTGGAATTGACAGGTGTTTCTGAGATCATTATAATTCTAAATGCAAATTACTTGCAACTAGAAACCATCTGGCATCACGCCTGATCGCTCGATTTTACACCACTGCTCCGGAGGCATGAAACTTATGAGACCCAACCTAAAACCGCGCGCCCTGCGCTTGACCATAACGCTTTTAGTGACGACCATGCTGGTCTTAAGCCTGACCGCCTGCCAGGCCGCACCAGCTACGACCACCAAAGACACACGGACGTATGTGACCTCGCTCTACCCGATGTATGTGGCAGCCCTGAACCTGACCTCCGGCATAGCCGGCGTCGAGGTCGTTAACATGACCGGTACGATCACGGGGTGTCTGCATGACTACCAGCTGTCCCCAGGAGAACTCACGACCATCGAAACGGCGGATGCCTTTATCTACAATGGTGCTGATCTGGAGAGCTATCTCGACCAGGTCACCGCCAATTACCCGGATCTGCCGCTGATCAATGCCAGTGCCGGAATCGAACTGCTCGATGCAAACCCCCATGTCTGGGTTTCGGTCAGCCTGATGATCCGCCAGGTCGAGACCATTGCCCAAGGGATGGCCGAGCTGGATCCGGCCAATCGCGAGGCCTATCTTGCTAACGCCCAGACATACACAGAGAAACTTTCAGCCTTGCGCGATGACCTGCATGCAGCCATCGACCCGCTGCCTAAGCGCGACATCGTGACCTTCCATGAGGCGTTTCCCTATTTTGCCCAGGAATTCAACCTCAACATCGCGGCTGTCGTGGAGCGCGAGCCGGACTCTCAACCCAGCGCTGCGGAACTGGCCCAGACGATAAGCCTGATCCGGGATTTGAAAATCCAGGCCATTTTCGTCGAGCCCCAGTATGCTGCCGATACAGCTCAGACCATCGCACGCGAAACCGGCGTGCCGGTCTATACCTTGGACCCAGCTTCCAGCGGACCCCTGGGCGATCCCGATGCCTATCTCACCATCATGCGGCAAAATGGCGAGGTCCTGAAACAGGCACTCCGCTGATGTCCCACCAACCCATTGGCCAATCTGGCCTGATAAATGAGAAATGAGACTCCATGAGCGAATTGAATTCCGAATCCAGTGCCTGTGGCGGCAAACATCCATTGCACCAGCTCAAGGTTGAGCACCTTTCCGTTGTGCGCGATGGTCAGACCATCCTCCATGACATCAGCCTGACCTTGCATTGTGGCGAAATTATCGCCCTGGTCGGGCCGAACGGGGGAGGGAAAAGCACTCTGTTAAAAGCGATCGTCGGTGAGCTGCCGTACACGGGGGGAGTGATTTTCAAAGATATTCACGGAGAAGCCTTCGTCCAGCCCAAGGTGGGCTACCTGATGCAGCACCTCGAATACGATCGCCAATCGCCTCTGTCTGTCGCCGATCTTTTGTGCGCCAACCGCAGCCGCTGGCCGGTCTTTCTCGGTCACCGCCCGAAAATCCGCAAAGCAGTTCTGGAGCTTTTGCAGCAAGTCAAGGCGGAGCATTTGATTGACAAACCTCTGGGTGGCCTGTCTGGCGGTGAGCTGCAGCGCGTGCTGCTGGCTCTGGCCCTGGATCCGCTGCCCGATATCCTGCTTTTGGACGAGCCGGTCTCAGCCCTCGACAAAGATGGCAAACAGCTTTTCTACGAGCTGGTCCGAGACCTGCGCGATCGTTACGATTTGCTCACCCTGATCGTCTCCCATGACCTCGACATCATTTCCCAGTTTGCCGATTCGGTTGTCTATCTGAACCGGACAATCCAGGCTGCGGGACCGATGCAGGAGATCCTGGCCAGTGGCCAATTTCTGGATGCCTTTGAACCTTTGCGCGTCGAAGGGAGGCGTACCTGATGGACACCTCCTGGCTCGCGGTCCTGCCCCTGCCCTTTCTCCAGTATGAATTCATGCGCAATGCCTTCCTTGGCATCCTCCTGATCGCGCCGCTGTTTGGCCTTTCAGGCACGCTGGTGGTCAGCAACCGCCTGTCGTTCTACTCCGACGCTCTGGGTCATTCGGCCTTGGCCGGCATTGCCATCGGCACCCTGATCGGTCTTGAAAATCCCATTGCTGCCCTGATCATTTTTTCCATTTTGTTCGGCCTGGCGATCACAGCGGTGAAAAACCGCGGCCGGGCTTCGACTGACACCATCCTGGGCATTTTCTCTGCCTCAGCGGTGGCACTGGGCATCGCCCTGCTCTCCCGGCGGGGCGGCTTTGCCAAATACAACCGCTACCTGGTCGGAGATTTGCTCTCGATCCAGCCGGGTGACCTGCTTCTGCTGGGAGCTGTTTTGCTGGTCCTGGTCGTGTTCTGGTCCCTGGCCTACAATTCGTTGATGATCTTTTCCATCAATCCGGCTCTGGCGCGCAGCAAGGGCATCCGGGTCCGCCTGGTTGAAAATGCTTTCATGGTGATCATCGCCATTCTGGTAGCCCTGTCGATCCAATGGGTTGGCACCCTGCTGATCAATGCCCTGCTGATCCTTCCGGCTTCCGCTGCCCGCAACATAGCCCGTGACGTCCGGCAGTTCCATATCCTGTCCCTCCTGTTTGCCTGGATCAGCGGCATCAGCGGCCTGATTTTGTCGTATTACCTTGACATGGCTTCCGGAGCGACCATCGTCCTATGCAGCGCCGCCTTGTTTGCCCTGACCTATGCTTTTACCGAGAAGCGCTGATTGGTGATTCGACCGAGTCTGGCCTGCCCTTGACTCTCACGTCCTTGACTCTCACGCTGGCTATAGGCCGATCTGCGACCCGGACCGACCCAGACATGAAAAAGCCATCCCCAGATTGTTGGTCCGGGGGATGGCTTGAGGTGGTGGGTGGTGCGCCATGCCTGGCGCTTTACTTGGCGATGCGGTGATCAGACTTCGATTTCGTTGTTCCAGCTCATCATGGCACGCAGCTCACGGCCAACCTGCTCAACCTGGTGCTCGGTCTCGAGACGGCGGCGAGAGAGGAAGTTGGGGCGACCAGCCTGATTCTCGAGGATCCAGTTGCGGGCAAAAACACCTTCCTGAATTTCCTTGAGGACTTTGCGCATTTCATTTTTGGTGTCCTCTGTGATGATGCGGCGGCCGACCATGTAATCGCCGTATTCGGCGGTGTCACTGACGGAGTAGCGCATCAGGGTCAGACCACCCTGAGCGATCATGTCGACAATCAGCTTGACTTCGTGGACACATTCATAATAGGCATTTTCCGGGTCGTAGCCAGCTTCGACGAGAACTTCGAAGCCCGCTTTCATCAGCTCGGAGACACCGCCGCACAGGACAGCTTGTTCGCCAAAGAGGTCAGTTTCGGTTTCTTCGCGGAAGGTGGTGCCCAAAAGGCCACCGCGGGCACAGCCAATCCCGTAGCCATAATCAAATGCGATGTCCTGGGCCTTGCCAGTGGCATCCTGATAGACAGCGAAGAGGCCGGGAACACCACGGCCCTGCTGGTACTGGAAGCGGACAGTGTGGCCGGGGCCTTTAGGTGCAATGAGGACAACGTCGACGTCGGCCGGCGGCACGATGCGATTGAAATGGATGTTGAAGCCATGAGCAAAGGCCAGGGTTTTGCCGGCGGTCAAGTGCGGCTTGATGCTCTTTTCATAGAGTTCCGGCTGCTTTTCGTCGTTGATCAGGATCATGATCATGTCAGCCATGGCGGCGGCTTCCGCGGCAGTGGTCACTTTCAGGCCGGCTGCTTCAGCTTTGGCCCAGGATTTGCTGCCTTCGTACAGGCCGACGACAACATTAAATCCGCTCTCATGCAGGTTTAAAGCATGAGCATGGCCTTGGCTGCCGTAGCCGATGATGGCGATGGTCTTGCCGTCGAGGGCATGGGTGCGGCATTCGTCGATTTTGTAAATTTTCTTCATGATCTTCCTCCTTGGGTATTTGACGTTACAATCGTTTGTTGAGATGTGACTGGATGGGATTTAGTCGTTCTGGACTTCGACGTTCATGTACAGTTCGCCGCGCTCGATGGCAATGGTTCCAGTGCGGACGAGCTCAAGAATACCATACGGATCTAAAAGTTCCTGCAGCGCCCTGATCTTGCTCTCATGGCCTGTCAGCTCGATGGTGATGGTTTTCGGAGACACATCGATGATGTGGCCGCGGAAAATATCAGCGATCTGCAAGATCTCACCCCGGTTCTCGGCCGTGCAGCGGACCTTGACGAAAACCAGCTCGCGGGAGAAATGGTCGGCGGGTGTCAGGTGCCGGACGATCAGGACATCGGGCAATTTGTGCAGCTGCTTGGTGATCTGGTCGACCAGGCGCTGGTCGCCGTCAACCGTGATGGAAATACGGGAAATGGCAGGATTATGGGTGGTTCCGACTGCCAGACTCTCGATATTGAATCCGCGGCGGGCAAATAGATTCGTCACGCGGGTCAGGACACCGGAGCGGTTTTCTACCAGTACGGAAAGACTTTGCAGCATCTTCTGACCTCCTCATATACTTTCCCAACAAATTAGCATGTTTTCAAGGCGCCGGGCAACTGCTTTGGCCAAGTGGTCGCAAAACGACCAGAAAAAGTGATGCCCGCCGGGCTTTGCAGCGGGCGGGCTTTGGGGTTTATTTCTTCAGCAGATCCCGGATCTCTGCGAGCAGGATCACGTCTTCAGGCTTGGCCGGTGGAGCAGCTGGTTCCACCGGCTTTTCAAGCTTGGATCGCATCTTAGCGATGGCTTTGACAACCATGAAGACCGAGAGACCGATCAGGATGAAATTGATGATGACTTGGATCAGCTTGCCGTAGCCGATGGCAACTTCGGGTTTGACAATTTCGCCGTTTTCGAGAACCGCTGCGGCAAGGATGATTTTGAGATCAACAAAGCTGATCCCGGCTGTGGCAAAACCAATGATCGGCATGATGATATCATTGACCAGACTGGTGACGATGGCACCAAAAGCTGAACCGATCACCAGACCGACAGCCAGGTCAATGACGTTGCCGCGCATCATAAACTTTTTAAATTCGCTCCACATACTTGTACACTCCTTTTCAGGCCGCCATTGATCCAAAAAATGGAGCACCGTCGAGGTGCTCCATTCATCTGGACGGAGGATGGATCTTGATATCGTGAGAACCGCTCGAACAATCAGCAGTACTGGCGGATGCCTTCAGGCAGCGAGTCGAGTTCTGCAGAGAGGATAATTGTGGCGTTCAGATTGTTCTTGACTGAGAATTTGTCGAGATCACGCAGGAATTGCTCAAGATGAACCAGGTCGGAGTCCCCGGAAACCTTAGTGATTGAATCGATGTAAAGATGGGTGAGATCGTAGTCTTCGGCGTAAATGCCGGCGATGAAGGCGAGTAACTCGCGATAGCCTTTGACGGGGTATTCAAGGATGTCAATCAAGCGGATTTTGTATTTGACCATTCGGTTGAGCCGATCACCGTATTCGATGCACACGACATCTGCGGCGTCATTGTAGGCTTGGGCGTTCAGCTCGTCGACCAGCTGGCTGGTCTTGCCGCTGCCCTTGCCACCCACTATTACCTTGACCATAAGCATCTCTCCCTTGTCTGTTTATTCTGGCGCCAGATACTCTCTGTTCTCTGGCTTACTGCCATTGTACCCCAACGTGTAAATGAAAAGAAAGCCCTTGACAGCTTGAATGACAGAGGAAAACGAACCCGAATTGAATGGCCGGCGGCAAAGCTTGCCAATGTCCCAGAGGCATGATATACTTCATTTGTTCGGAAGTTTCTTTGCAAAGAGTGGGGCTCGCCCCGCTCTTTCTTGTTAAAAGGTGGTTTATGGCAGAAAGATCCCGTCAGGCACAGACTGTCTATGATGCACTCGCAGAGCGAGTGGAAGCACTTGGTGTCGACCTGGTTGATGTGGCATTCGTCCGTGAAGGCCCCGCGACGATCCTGCGCATCCTGATTGACAAGGACGGCGGCGTGACTTTGGATGACTGCACCGTGGTCAATCACCTCGTGGACCCAATCATCGACCATGAGCTGAAGCTTTCCAGCCATGATTACCTCGAGGTTTCTTCACCGGGTCTCGAGCGTCCCTTGAAGACAGACCGCGAACTGGCCCGTTACCAAGGGGCCCCCGTTGAATTTTCCCTCTACCAGGCTCAGGACGGGAAAAAGAAATTCCCCGGCAAGCTGGGCCCTTTCACCGCAGAGACCGTGACGCTCATCCTGCCCGACGGCGGCGAGCAGGAATTTGCCCGGGACAAAATCGCCAAAATCAAACGCATCGTCGTATTTGAATGAATTTAAAGGAGAATCACAAGATATGAACGCAGAGCTCATCGAAGCCATCCGGTTACTGGAAAAGGAACGTGGCATTGACGCGGAGATCCTCTTTGAGGCGATTGAAGAGGCGCTGGTCTCGGCTTACAAACGTGAATTCGAAGCCAAGACTACTGACAACATCCGTGCGGAAGTCGATCGTGAAACGGGTGAAATGCGCGTTTTCCTGACCAAAACCGTCGTTGAAACCGTCGATGACCCCAATGCCGAGATATCCCTGGAGGAGGCCCGAGTTTTGTCCGAGGATTTTGATCTCGGCGACATGATGGAATACCAGCTCAGTCCGCAGGATTTCGGCCGCCTGGCCGCCCAGACCGCCAAGAATGTCATCAACCAGAAGTTGTCCAGTGCGGAACGTGAGCGCATCCAGAATGAATTCTCCAGCCGGGTTGGCGAATTGGCCGCCGGTGTCGTTCAGCGCAAAGACCGGCGTGAAGTCATCGTAGACATTGGCCGCGCCGAAGCAGTCCTGCCATACAATGAGCAGGTCCGGCTGGATGGCTATAATTTCAACCAGCGCATGCGTTTCTATATCCTGAAGGTGGACGAAAAGAAAGGCCGCCCGATTGTCTATGTTTCGCGCAGTCACCCCAATCTGGTCCGCAAACTGTTCGAGCAGGAAGTGCCGGAAATCGCCAACGGGATTGTGGAGATCGTCTCGGTAGCCCGCGAAGCCGGCTCCCGCTCCAAGATCGCCGTGGCTTCCCGTGATGCCAATGTCGACAGTGTCGGCGCCTGCGTCGGCCAGCGCGGCCTTCGGGTCCAGGCCATCATGGACGAGCTGATGGGCGAGAAAATCGACATCATCGAATGGGATCCGGATGTGACTGTTTTCATCAGCAATGCTTTAAGCCCGGCTAAGGTCGTCAAAGTCGACATCCTGCCCGAAGAAAAAATTGCCCGTGTGGTTGTTTCTGATCACCAGCTGTCCCTGGCGATTGGGCGCGAAGGCCAGAATGCCCGTCTGGCAGCCCGCCTGACGGGCTGGAAAATTGACATCAAGAGCGAATCCCAGTACCGTGAAGCTGTTGAGAAAGAATTCATGAGCCGTTTCACCCAGGCTGTCGAGGAATCGACGACCCAGGACGAAAACAACTGATCTGAGGCTGCGAACATCCAGATGGCCAAGCATATTCCCATCCGCCAATGTGTGACCTGCCGCACAGCCCGCCCCAAGCGGGAACTGTTGCGTGTCGTGATCGATGCCAAGGGTGAGATCAGTCTGGATCCCACCGGCAAAAAAGCGGGCCGGGGCGCCTATGTCTGCCGCAAGCGCCAGTGCCTGGAGCAGGCAATCCGCGGCCACAAGCTGGATCGCAGCTTGAAAAATCGGGTGGATGAAGCCACGATCGCTGCCCTGGTGGCGGAAATGGAGGCTTTGCCTCCGGATGAGGAGACCGATGACCCAGCTTGCAGAAACCCCTGAAGCAATCTACCGCCTGATAGGCCTTTCCCGCCGGGCTGGACGTCTCGTCCTGGGTAGTGAAGCTGTAGAAAAAGCCGCCCGCAATGGCCAGCTCAGCCTGTTGATCCTGGCTGGGGATGCCGGACCTAACACCACTGGCCGGATGGAGCAAGTGAGCCGTGTGACCCATACCCCTTTGCTGGTGGTTGGAGATCGCCAGATTCTGGGCCATTGGACTGGCCAGAAGGAACGCGTGGTCGCTGGTCTGTCGGATCAGGGATTCGCCGGCAAAATCCTGAGCCTTACTGACACCAGGACCGAACAAGAGAGTGATAAATGACGCTGGAGGATACTGAAACGATTATGGTAAAAAAAGACGAAACTGGATCTGATAAACACGTTGGGTCCGAGCAAGATGTAAAGAACGCTGATCTGAAGAAAGGCCTCAAGCCCCATGCGGATGCGTCCATTGAGCAGCACACTCCCATTCACCCGGGAGAAATGACCGCTGCTCATGCCCAGGATCTGACCTCTGGACCGACCATCACGATGCAGGGTGTGTCTGGTAAAAAGATCACAGGCGTCGTCAAGGTGGTCAAGGTCACCAAGCATGAGACGGCTGGCGAACAGACTGGGGCAGACGAGACTTACGTCTCTCAAGATGCACCCGAGGCCGCCACTGCTGCCCAGCCAGCTGCCGAACCGGTGAAACCAGTGGAATCTGCACCAGCGCCAGCTCCTGCGGGCGCTAACGCACCCACGGGAAAAACAGGACCGGCAGACACGGGTGCCGCTGGCACTTCAGCCGCTGCTGCCAGAACAGCAGAGGCCGCTTCGGCTGCTCCAGCTGCCCCAGCCGCTTCGGCTACTCCAGCCGCTTCGGCTACTCCAGCTACTCCGGCTACCCCGACTACTCCGGCTGCTCCGACTGAAAAACCCTCATACCCCAGAACACCGGCGCCTTCTGCCGGCCAGGGCACTCCCCAGGCGACGGGTCCCGTCCAGCGTAGTGCTGGACCCGGATCGACGCCCTATGGCACATCGAATCGCCCTCAAAGTGGCAATTACAATCGCGACCGCGCTCCCGCCCCAGGCCAGGCCGGTCCCGGGGCAACGCCCTACGGGACGCCCAACCGTCCGCAGAGCGGCAATTACAATCGCGACCGCACCCCAGGCCCAGGTGGCCCAGGTGCGACACCCTACGGCACACCGAACCGCCCGCAAAGCGGCAATTACAACCGTGACCGCGCCCCCGGACAGGGCGCTCCCGGACAGGGCGGCCCCGGTGGCTATAACCGTGCTCCGGGCTCAGGTGGTCCCGGCGGGTACAACCGCGCTCCCGGACAGGGCGCTCCCGGACAGGGCGGCCCCGGTGGCTATAACCGCGGTCCCGCACAAGGCGGTCCCGGTGGTTATAACCGTGGCCCAGGTGGCCCGGGAGGATCTGGCGGTTACAACCGCGGTCCCGCACAAGGCGGTTACGGCAGTCGCCCTCAGGGTGGCGGCTTTGGTGGCGGCGGCTTTGACAAGGACAAGGATCGTCCGCAGGCCCCGTATGGCAGCCGCCCCAGCACACCCAAGCCCAAGCCGGCTGTTCCGGCTGAATTGCAGGGCAAGGAAAGCACCATCCGGCCCCGTCCGGCTGAACCGAAACGCGATGATCGTCGCGAACCGAAAAAGGAAGCCTTTAAAGGCGCCGGCGATGTTCGTGACAAGCACAATGTGCTGCGCCAGCAAGCCGCTGTCGTCTCCGGTAAGGGTGTCCATGAGGCTCTCAGCGATGATGCCGTGCTCGACACGCTCTACACGGATAACATCAAAGGCAAGCGCAGCAAGGGCGGACGTCGGGTGGCCGAAGCACCGGCCCGGGCTGTCCTGACCCAGGTCTCCCTGCCGGCATCGCTGACTGTCAAGGAATTTGCCGAAGCGATCAAGAAAACAACCGCTGAAATCATCAAGAAGCTGATGAAATATGGCGTCATGGCGACTCTAAACCAAACCATAGACTTTGACACCGCTGCTCTGGTTGCTGATGAATTTGGCATCAAGTGCGAGCTTTTGGTTGAAGTGACAGAAGAAGACATCCTCTTCGATGATACCGAAGACCAGGACCAGGATCTTAAACCTCGTCCGCCGGTCGTAGTTGTCATGGGGCACGTTGACCATGGCAAGACCTCGATCCTCGACCGCATCCGCTCGGCCAATGTCGTCTCTGGCGAAGCCGGCGGTATCACCCAGCACATCGGCGCCTATACCGTCCGGGCCAAGGGCCGCCAGATCACTTTCCTCGACACGCCTGGCCATGAAGCCTTCACCACCATGCGTGCCCGCGGCGCCCAGGTCACCGACATTGCCATCCTGGTTGTCGCTGCTGATGATGGTGTCATGCCCCAGACCATTGAAGCAATCAACCACGCCAAAGCCGCCAACACTCAGATTGTGGTTGCGATCAACAAGATTGACAAAGAAGGCGCCAATATAGACCGTGTCAAACAAGAATTGTCCAAGTACGATCTGATTCCCGAAGAGTGGGGCGGCAACACCGTCATGGTGCCGGTTTCGGCCAAAGTTGGCACTGGCATTGACGAATTGCTGGAGATGGTGCTTTTGACCGCCGATATTCTTGACCTTAAGGCCAATCCGGACAAGCAAGCCAAAGGTACGGTCATTGAAGCCAAGCTGGACAAGAATCGCGGCCCAGTCGCGACCGTTCTCGTCCAGCGTGGTACGTTGCGCACCGGCGACACAGTGGTGACCGGTTCGATCATCGGCAATGTCCGGGCCATGTCTGACGATAAAGGTCAACTGGTCAAGAAAGCCGGCCCCTCGATCCCGGTCGAAATCCTCGGTTTGCCGGAAGTCCCGGAGGCCGGTGAGATCTTCTACGCCGTCAAGGACGACAAAGTAGGCCGGGCCCTGGTCGAAAAACGCCGTATCCTGCAGCGTGAGAAACAGCTCAAAGCCAGTTCGCATGTCTCGTTGGACTCGCTGTTTTCCAAATTGGCTGCCGGTGAAGTCAAAGACCTCAACATCATTGTCAAGGCAGACGTCCAAGGTTCAGTCGAAGCCGTGCGCCAGTCGCTCGAGAAACTGACCAATGAAGAAGTCCGCGTCAATGTGATCCACGGTGCTGTCGGCGCCATCACCGAATCCGACATTCGCCTGGCAGAGGTTTCCAATGCCATCGTCATCGGCTTCAATGTCCGGCCGGCTGCCAATGTGGCAGACCTGGCCAAAGAGACCGAGGTCGATGTCCGCCTCTACCGCGTCATCTACAACGCGATCGAAGACGTCGAAGCAGCTATGAAGGGCATGCTCGCCCCGAAATACAAGGAGAATATCCTTGGTCACGCCGAAGTCCGCCAGGTCTTCAAGGTCAGTGGGGTCGGCACCATTGCCGGCAGCTATGTCACCGATGGCAAGTTCTTGCGCGCAGCGGAAGTCCGTGTCGTCCGGGACGGCATCGTTATCCATGAAGGTAAACTTTCTTCGCTCAAGCGCTTCAAGGATGACGTCCGTGAAGTGGCCACTGGCTACGAATGTGGTATCGGTATTGAGCGTTTTAATGACATCAAGGAAGGCGACATCTTCGAAGCCTTTGAAATGCAGGAAATCGAAAGGAGCTGAGCAGCCATGCAACGATCCGACCGCGTCGGGGACGAAATCCAGAAAGTAGTGGCTGATCTGATCCAGAATGAAATCAAAGACCCGCGCCTCCCGCCGATGGTATCGGTGGTCGAGGTGCGGGCCTCCCGCGACTTGTCCCACGCCCATATCTACATCAGTGTTCTGGGCACTGAAGAGCAGAAAAAAGACTGCGCCGCTGCCTTGAAAAGTGCAGCTGGCTTTATCCGCCGCGAAGTAGCCCGCCGGGTGCGCCTGCGTATTTCCCCGGAATTGCACTTCGTCGTTGACGAATCGATCGAGCGTGGCATTCGCATGAGCCGCCTGATTGACGAAGCCATGGAGGGAATAACACCGGATGATTCCGACTCGTGACCGCATTGCCGAAGTCGTTCTGGATGTAATCCGCAAAAAGGAAAGAATCGGAATTTATCCGCATGTGGGTGCTGACGGAGACGCTCTCGGCAGCGCCATTGGCTTGGCCTTGGCCTTGCGACAGGCAGGTGCGTCGGCCCATGTTTTTGTGGATGAAAGGGTCAACCCGCGCCTGTTATTTCTGCCAGCTCTGGACCTGGTCTCTGTTTATGCCGATCTGGACACAAGGAGCTGGCCACAGGACCAGGCTTTGGCTGTTGCCGTAGATTGCACGGAGCCAGAACGCCTGGGCTGCCGCCAGGAGCTGTACCGCGATGCACCGATCCAGGCAGCTTTGGATCACCATGTCTCAAGCGGCGAATCTGGCGGCCTGCGCCTGATCGACCCGCTGGCCTCGGCTGCCGGTGAAATCATTTTCGAGTTGATCAAGGATCTGGAGCAGCTGCTGGGCCAGCCGCTGCTGACCCAGGATGCTGCCATGGCCCTGATGACGGCGATTGTCTCGGACACGGGGGGCTTTGTCTACTCCAACACGACCGCCCGGACCTTTGCCATCGCTGCTCAATTGATGGCCTATGATCCTGATTTGCGCCTGATCACCTATCGACTTTTTCATGAGTCGACCAAGACCCAGTTGCGTCTCCAGGGGGAACTCTTTTCCAATGCCCAGTTCCTCTATGACGATCGGCTGGTTTTTGCCCGCGTGGACCAAAAACTGATGCAACAGTTTTCTGCAACTGACACCGACCTGGACGGGATTGTCTCCGAGCTGCGCAGTGTTTCGGGTGTGGAAGTGGCCTTTATGTTCCGTGAACTGGCCGACGGAGCCATCCGGGTCAATATCCGCAGCAATGAAAACTTTCATGCATCTGATTTTGCCCGCCCCTTTGGTGGTGGCGGACATGCTAAGGCTGCGGGCATGACCATCCGGCACCGATCACTCCATGATGTGGTGGACCTGGTTGTCGATCAGGCCGGTCAGTGGCTCAATGGCTGAAACGCACAAGCATGGCATCCTTCTGGTGGACAAACCGCGCGGTTTGACTTCTTTTGACGTTGTCTCCCGCCTGCGGCGCCTGATCGGTGAAAAGAAAATTGGCCATACCGGGACGCTCGACCCTTTTGCCGAGGGCTTGCTGGCACTGTGCGTCGGTACAGCGACCGCAGCCGTCCAGTTCATGGACACCTACGATAAAACGTATCAGGTGCGCATTCTTTTTGGCGCGGCAACCGATACAATGGACCTGACCGGAACATGCACTGCCTCGCACGATTTTTCCACTCAGGAATTATCCCAGCTCGCAGCGACTGGATTTTTGCCGCTTCGCCAGGCTGTGCAGGACTTGCCGGGCGCTCAACTGCAAGTGCCGCCGATGTTTTCCGCAGTCAAGGTCGAAGGTCAACCCCTCTATGCTTTGGCCCGTGCGGGGCAGACGATTGAACGCCAGGCGCGCCCGATTGTCATCCACCGGGCGATCCTGGATGGCATTGACTGCCGGACAGAAACAGAACCAGGAGGTCCCAGGCTATCTTGCGACCTGACGCTGGAGGTATCCAAAGGAACCTATGTCCGGGTGATTGCGGATGAACTCGGGCAGAAGCTGGGCTGGTTTGCCTATGCCGAGCGACTTGTCCGGACTCGGGTCGGCCCCTTTGATTTGAGCCAGGCCTTGGCTTTGCAGGATCTGGAAACTCGCTTCGACGTGCTGGCCGAGTCCTTGCGGCAAAAAGGCCTGGATCCGTCTGACCGGTCCGTGCGCTGCCTGGTCCAGGACCAGCTCTGGCAGGAGCTGACAGAATCTGGTCAAGTCCATGGCCTGACCGAAGCCTTGTCTGGTTTTCCTATCTTGCAGTTACCAGCGGACCAGGTCAAAAAACTGGTCCAAGGCCAAAAACTGACAGTAGACCCGATTCAGATCCTGACACAGTCCACACCAGAGATTCGACCTCAGGACGGACTGCGCCTGGCGATCCACGGGCCGTCTGGACTCGCTGGCATGGGACACCTCGAAACTGTTTCAGATGGGCCTGCCCCACACTTCTCAGATGGGCCTGCCCCACACTTCAGAATTATAACGGAAAGGATTTTCATCCATCATGAACATCTTCTATCCGAATGACCCTGTAGATCCAACCATCAGGCGAGGCATCGCTCTCGGCTTTTTTGATGGGATGCACCGTGGTCACCAGGACCTGATCCGGACCATGGTCTACCAGAGCCAGATCCAGGATCTGTGCCCAACTGTCTACACGTTTCCTGAACATCCGCTGGTGACACTGTCGCCTGAAGGCCAGTTTGCCGGGTACTTGTCCACTTTGGAGCAGCGCTTGCAACGGATTGCTGACACGGGTGTAGCTGACATCTTCCTGCAACCATTCACCCCTGAATTTGCAGCTATCCCAGCCTCTGAATTTCTTGACCAAGTCCTCGGTTCACGCCTGAACGCCCACTTGATTGTGGTCGGCAAGGATTACCACTTCGGCCAGGGTGGGGAAGGGGACATTCATCTGTTGCGCAGCTGGGGCGCGCTTAACCAGTGCGAAATCATTGTCGTGCCAGAAGTCCGTCTGTATGGAGACAAAGTTTCCAGCTCGAGGATCCGCCGCCTGATTTCAGAAGGCGACACCCGCCTGGCCGAAAGTTGCCTGGGTTTCCCTTTTGCCATGACTGGAACGGTGATCGAGGGCAAAAAACTGGGCCGCAAGCTCGGTTTTCCAACCGCTAATATTGCCATTGATGCTGAATTGGCGATCCCAGCCTATGGGGTCTATGCGACCAGGACCAGGGTCGGTGACCGGACGTACGAATCGATCACCAATATCGGAATCCGGCCAACCATTCAGGATGAAAGTCCCAAACCCAATATCGAATCGTTCCTGTTTGACACCAGCCTGGACCTCTATGGCCAGCCGATCACAGTGGAGTTTTTGTATCGCCAGCGCCCGGAGGCTGTGTTTGATTCCCTCCTGGATCTGGTTGCCCAAGTCAAAGAGGACCTGGTCCAGGCCAGAGCGTATCACCGCACCTGCGAACAAGGCTACGAATTGGCCACAATCAACGGCATCCCGGTCCGAATCATTCGCACGACCCGGTTTGCCCAGGCCACAGCCATCGTGACCTACCGGACCCGGATCAACCGCAAAACAGCCAGCCTTCTGTCACTCCTGTCGCGAGTCCTGTCCGCCAGCAGCCAGGATTACCCTAGCCGTTCCAGCCTTTCGGCGGCCCTGGACAGCTTGTATGGGGCCAGCGTCGAGACCGAAGTCAGCAAAGACGGAGATTTGATCAGCCTGCATTTTGCAGTCAATGGCCTGATGAGCTGGACCGACCATTCATCCCCGTTTGCAGCAGCTTTGAATGTCTTTTTCGATCTGCTGACCCGACCTGACCTGGATGCTGATGGACTGTTCCAGTCAGTTCATTTTGAAGCTGAGCGCTCCGGTCTGGTGATGGAACTTCTGGCCCGGGAGAACGACAAGGCCAAGTATGCCCATGACCAATGCATGAAACTGCTCTGTGGTGACCAACCCTTTGGCCTTCTGGCTTCCGGAGATCTGGAAACTTTGAATAGTCTGACGCGCGAGGATTTGACAGCTGCTTATCACCAACTGGCTGACATGGACTGTCAGGTGGCCATTGCGGGTGATCTGCCTGATCCTCTGCTGGAAACCCTGCTCGTTCAGGTAGCCCGCCTGCGCCCGGCAGCACCAGCCGGACCAGCTGTGACCCTTCCTGCTCAAAAGCGCAGGTCCGGATGGGCAGATTTAGCTGATTATTCCAGTCCCAATTTGCTGCCATCCGCTTTCCGCCCACAGCAGCCTGCGGAACGGATGGAAACCAAAAAGGTCGAGCAGGCCCGAATTTGCCTGGCTTTTTCTGGTCTGCAACCCTATTTCAGCCACCATTCGATTGTTGACACCCTGCTCAACTCCATGCTGGGTGGAGATGTCCATTCACTGCTGTTCGAGGTCGTCCGCGAACAACTCGGACTGGCTTACAGTGTCTATTCGGTCAACAGCCGCTACCTTTCCACGTTGCTGGTGATTGCCGGCGTGGCTCCAGACCGTGTGACGGAGGCCCGCCAGGCCATCTTTGCCCAGCTCGATCACCTGGCGCGGGGCCAGTTCAGCGACCAGTTGCTGGAACGATCGAAAACACTGGTCGAGAGCCACATCCGTTCGATACCAGATGACCTGGACAGCCTGCTGTCCAACATGATGAATGGAGTGAGTCTTGGCCGGATGATTTCGGTCCAGGATTCCCTGAGTCTGCTAGAATCTGTAGACCGCCAGGCTGTGATCGAACGGGCCAGCCAGTTGAAACTTGCTGCCAGTTTTACTTTGACAGCCAAGGAGCCCTTTGATGAATGACCGACTCTCAGCTTTCACCCTGACCCAGACCATCGACCCTTTGACTGGCCACGAGCTCCAGACGTGGCGTCACCGCTGTGGCTTTGTGGTCAAAGTTTTGCCCCGGCCAGGTTTTTCCCGCCGGTTTGCAGCATTGACGGTCCCGTATGGTTCCATTCACACCCACTTTGAAAAGGCTGGTCAGCCGAGCCATGTGCCGGACGGCACAGCCCACTTCCTGGAACATTGTGTTTTCAGCAGGGATGAAGAAGGCGGACTGCTCGGACGCTTATCAGCTTTGGGAGCCTCAGCCAACGCCTATACCAGCCATACGCACACCCTGTATTATTTTTCGAGCGTGTTCCATTTTGAAACTGCGCTGGATCTTTATCTGGATGCCGTTCTTTCACCCTACCTGGAACCTGACCGGGTCGAGGCCGAGCGCCCCGTCATTCTGGCCGAGCTCGACCAGTATCTTGATGATCCTGACACCGTCTGTTATGTCCAGATGCTCGACCGCCTGTACCAAAGTCACCCGGTGCGCCGGGATATCGGCGGGACAGCTGAATCTGTCCAGTCGATCACCAGCGAACATCTCAAGCAGGTCTGGTCTACTTTTTACCAGCCAGGCAAACTCTCTTTGACCTTGGTCGGTGATATGGATGAAAAGCAGATCCTGCTTCGGCTGGCAGACCGCCTGGAGAACAGTTCTGAAATCCTCGGTCAGGCGATCCTGCCGGATGAACCCCCCTACCCGTGTGAACAGGTGGTCAGCAAAACCATGGATGTCTCAGCGCCTTCTTTTCTGGTCGGGATCAAAGATCCTACGATCCTGCCCCAGACACCCTTGTATGGCCGCGAACTTGTCATGCGCCAGCGACTCGCCCGACTGGCCTTTGACACCTTGCTATCTCCCGCTTCGCCCCTGTACGAGGACCTGTTTGCCCGGGGTTTGATCAACGACTCCTTCGGCTATCATTACGCTTGCGAACCCAGCTTTGCATTCCTGGCTGCCGGTGGTGAATCCCAGGATCCAAAGGCTGCCGGTGAAGCTTTGATCACAGGCTTGCGCCAAGCCATTACCGCAGGTCTGGACCCGGCCCTGTTCGAGATCCAGAAACGAGCCGCCGCTGGTGATTTTGTCCGGTCACTCGATTCGATCGAGCATAGCGGCCTGGTCCAGGCCCAGTGCAACCAGTATGGCATTGACCTTTTTGACTACCCGGCCCTCTATGATAAAATGGATGCAAAAATGGCTGCCCAGAAACTGGCCTTCCTATCCGACCCGCAGAGCTACACCCTGTCAATCATCAACAGACAAACGGAGGAATAATATGTCGATCGCTCAAGCTCTCGCCAATGTTCCGGTTGAAGTCAGCTTCCCCGGTCTTGGCATAGAGAATATACCGGTCAGCCGAGTTGCCTTCACCCTTTTTGGTATCCATGTCTACTGGTATGGCATGCTGATTGCGCTCGCGATCATCCTGAGCCTGTTTTTGTCCACGCGCCAGGCCGACAAATATGGCTTGAAATCAGACGACATCATGGACATGTACATCTTTCTGATTCCGGCCATGATTATTTTCGCCCGCATCTACTATGTTGTTTTTGAATGGGACTACTACCGTGTAGACTGGCGGCGCATCTTCAATACCCGCGAGGGAGGCCTGGCCTTTTATGGGGGCGTCATCGGCGGAGTGCTGGCGATCATCCTGGTCGCGAGATTCAAGAAAATCAAAAGCGCCGACATTTTCGATTTTCTCATCGTCTATGTCCCTCTGGCCCACGGAATTGGCCGCTGGGGCAATTTCTTCAACCAGGAAGCGTTTGGCACCAACACGACGCTGCCCTGGGGCATGATCTCCAGCCAGACTACAGCCTATCTGGCCAATATTCCCGGGACCGACGCATTTGCCCCGGTTCACCCGACCTTTCTGTACGAATTCATTGGCAACCTGGTGCTTTTCTTCATCTTGCTCAAGATTCGCAGCAACCGGCATTTTGCTTTCCAAGTCCTGCTGACCTATTTGCTCGGTTATGGCACCATCCGCTTTTTCGTCGAAGGCATCCGCACAGACGCCCTGTTCATCGGCGATACCAGCTGGCGCATTTCCCAGGTCCTTTCAGCCGCCATGGTGGTCGTGTCTGCGATCCTGCTGGTGCTCTTCGGGCAAAGGGCCCGACGGAACCTGACCGCACAGACAGCAGCCCTTGAGGATTTCGTAGAGATCCCGCCCCAAGACAAACCAAATGGCTGATACAGGTGTCACCCAACTCAAACGCACTGGATATTTCAGTGCGATCGACTACTGGCTGCT
>DIFN01000001.1:0-18132 GCA_002419145.1 Mageeibacillus sp. UBA5747
AACTGTAAAAGTCAGGTTATAACATCCAAGGTGGCAAATTGATTTCTATCCTTTCAGTTTCTTGGTTCTCAATAGCCGCCAATTGCGAAGCAACCAGTTTATCAACTCAATTCAATCAGTCCTGCATGATTATAAAATCAAAAACCGCCGAGACCATACAGTCCCAGCGGTTTTGCCTTGGTGGAGCATAGGGGATTCGAACCCCTGACCCCGACACTGCCAGTGTCGTGCGCTCCCAACTGCGCTAATGCCCCGCGGCTTGATTATTCTATTATAGGGCCTCGCAGTTTGTCAACAGGTTTTTTATCTCGCCAACGCGGGAAATTTCGGGCGACTTTTGCTTCATTGGCAACAGAGCCGCTTCCTGGCAAATGAGACAAAGACTGTTTCTAAAGTTATAATAGTTCCTGATAGTTTCGATAAATCAGCCACAGTTCGGGACTTGGCCGTATGGATCCTGTACTGCCTGGCAACTCAAGGAAGAGGAGCGACCACAATGAAAAACATCCCCTTGTATGACGTCCGACCGATTCAAGATCTGCGCGACATGATTCGCCAAAGTGTCAACCTTTATGGGGACAGGACCGCTTTCCTTATCAAGGATCCACGGGCAGCAGGCCAAAGCCCGGCAGCTTCTCCGGCACAGTCTTCTGGTTCATCTGACACGCGATCTGCTCCCTATCTGCCTGTCTCTTACAAGAAATTTGCCCACGACGTCGATGCCCTCGGCACCTGGTTTTTTGCCCAGTCGCTTCAGGGCAGCCGGATCGCCATTCTGGCCGAGACTCGCTACGAATGGTATGTGACCTATCTGGCTACGGTCAATGGCACCGGAATTGTTGTTCCGCTCGACAAGGAGCTGCCGCAATCTGAGATTGCCAATTTGCTCAATCGCTCACAGGCCGATGTGCTGGTCTATGCCTCCTCCAAACAGAAGGAAGTCGATGCCATCCGGGACAGCATCACCCTGGTAAAGACGTTCATTGCCATGGATTCGCCCTCGGTGACCAGTGACCTCTCTTTCTGGGATTGTCTGACCCAGGGCGAGGCTGTGCTGGCACAAGGCTCAACGGATTTCACAACTGCCCCGATTGATCCGGAGGCTCTGTCCATTCTCCTGTTCACGTCCGGGACGACTGCGATGTCCAAGGCGGTCATGCTCAATCAGCGTAACATTTGCATCAATCTCCAGGCCATGTGCCAGATGCTGTACATTGGACCGGACGATATTTTTCTCTCGGTTCTGCCCTTGCATCATACCTATGAATGCACCTGTGGCTTCCTCTGCCCCATTTATCGTGGCGCCACGGTTGCAGTCTGCGAGGGCTTGCGCCACATCACGAGAAACATGCAGGAATCCAAAGTCACGATCTTGCTGGCCGTACCGCTGATGCTCGAATTGTTCTACAAGCGGATCCTCAAATCCGCCACCTCAGACCCTAAACTGGCGAAAAAATTCCGCCTCGGCTTGAAAATTTCCGGCCTGCTGCGCAAGATCGGCATCGACAAACGCAAAAAGCTTTTTTCCAAGGTCCATGACAGTTTTGGTGGTCATCTGCGTCTGCTGATTGCCGGCGGTGCAGCAATCGATCCGGCGATTATCGCCGGTTTGCGCGACCTGGGACTAGAGAGTGTCCAGGGCTATGGCCTGACCGAGTGTGCTCCGATCCTGGCCCTCAACCGTGACGTCGATTACAAGGACCATTCCGCCGGCTTGCCTTTGCCGGGAGTTGAAATCAAAATTATTGATGCCGATGAAAACGGCATCGGTGAAATCGTCGGCCGCGGTCCCAACGTGATGATGGGCTATTATGAGAACGACGAGGCGACGAGAGAGGCAATCGACAGCGAGGGCTTTTTCCACACCGGCGACCTTGGTTATCTGGACAAGGATGGTTTTGTCATCATCACGGGCAGGAAGAAAAATGTCATCATTGCCAAGAACGGCAAGAACATTTTCCCAGAAGAGATCGAATTCAAGCTGCTGCAACATGATCTGATTGCCGAATGCCTGGTTTCGGGGCGTGAAGATCACGAAGGGGAAACCATCGTCCATGCCGAAATTTTCCCCAATGAGGAGAAAGTCCGCGAAGTCTTTGGCGATGTCCCACTTGATTCCAAAGACGTGCGGGAAGCGATTGACCAGATCATCAGAAGCGTCAACCATGGCATGGTCACTTACAAATACATCCGCGAATTCGACTTGCGGCCGACGGAATTTGAAAAGACCAGCTCGAAAAAGATCAAACGCACCTACGCCAAATAGGCAGGTTTTCTGCCTGTGGAACGATGGCGTGTGACTTTAGCACAGGAAAGATCCCCCCTGTTTATGGTAGTGTAGGGGATACTGTCTGACTGATCTCACACACAGGAGAAAACCATGGTTGATTATGCCAAGAAAATCCGCACCGGCCTGATTGTTGTCATCGTGCTTGCCGTCGTAGCTGTCGCCGCCTATGTCTTGCTGGCTCAGAACGCTCCTGAAGAAGCCGCTTCCAGCCTTGAATCCGCTGTCTATGAAGTGGTCTGGAACGGTACGGACTATGAGCATGCCGGCATTGCCGATTTTGCCGCCTACCTGGAGGAAACCAGGGAACCGATCCTGATCGATTTCTGGGCCGAATGGTGTAGCCCCTGCCGCCTGGCAGCGCCTGCGATCGAGGAAATGGCCAAAACCTATGACGGCAAAGCACGCATCGTCAAAGTCAACACGGATTATGCTGGCCCGATCGCGCAAGCTTTTGGCGTCAGCGGTATACCCCATTTCTCGATCGTCAAGGACAGCATCGTGGTGGATTCCCTGACCGGATACAGCGAAGAACTGGGCAGCATCCTCGGCGGCAAGCTCGACACCGTCCTGGCCGGCTAAAGATGACCTGCTTTGATCCGGCCTGCATGACAATCCAGATTCAAAGCACCTTCCCAGCCAAATAAAAATGGTAACTGCGGTTTTCCGGAGGTTTTGGATGTCTTTACTGACGCAAAGAATCATGATCTTTGCCCTTGGCATCGTCCTGCTAGTGGGCGGGATCCTGCGCGGTGATGTGCTCGAGCTCTGGCGCCGGGCGACCCAGCTGTGTCTGGGCTGCATTGGCATTGGCTGAGGTGGGCAGCATGGCAAAAGACACTGAAAAACCGAAAATTCCGTTCAGGCAGCGCTTGCCACGCCAGCAAAAGCAGCGTAAGTGGTTCCAGGGGTTGTTTGTCCTTGGGACGAACAGCTACCTGACCGGTTTTTTCAAGGGCACGATCTACCAGGGACCACTGAAAAATGCCTGTCTGCCGGGCTTGAATTGCTACTCCTGCCCCGGTTCTCTGGGATCTTGCCCACTTGGTGCCCTGCAGGGCTCGATCAGCAACCCGAACCAGCAAATTTCCTTCTATGTTCTGGGCTTTTTGACGCTGGTTGGTGGGCTGCTCGGCCGGGCTGTCTGCGGCTGGGCCTGTCCTTTTGGGCTGGTCCAGGACTGGCTGCACAAGATCCCGACGCCGAAGTGGAAGCCCGAACATAAGGTACTCCTGCACAAGCTGCTTTTGCAGCTCAAATACCTGCTGCTGTTGCTTTTTGTCGTCTTGCTGCCTTTCCTGCCAACTGTGACCGGCCACTATGGGGACGTTTATTTCTGCGCATATATCTGCCCGTCCGGCACCCTGTTCGCTGGGATTCCGCTGCTTTCGGTCAATGACCAGTTGCGGCCCCTGGCAGGCTGGCTGTTCGGTTGGAAAGGCTTGCTCCTGTTCATTTTTCTGAGTTTGTCGGTCCAGATTTCGCGCCCCTTCTGCCGCTACGTCTGCCCGCTCGGTGCGATCTATGGCTTTTTCAACCGCATCAGCCTCTATCGCGTCCACGTCGACCCTGACGCCTGCACCAGCTGTGGCAACTGCACCCGTCAGTGCCCGATGGCCGTGACCGTGCCGCTGGATCCCAACACCGCCGAATGCATCCGCTGCGGCGAATGTGCCGCGGTCTGCCCCACCCATGCGATTAAGGTCGGGTTCGGGCCGCTCAATGAAAAAGACAGCAAGAAAGTGGCAGCCTCTGGGACGGCGCCCCATGCCTGAAACCGGGTCATCTGTAGTCCGCGCCTGGTTGACAGACATTTCCTGGACAAAAAACTTTGCCCGGGCTGATCAGGATGTTGCATCTGAACCGCTGCGGATCCGGGACTTGCTGGATTCCGTTAACTCTGACCAAGGCAATACGAAATTCACCGCTGAAAAAATCCTGCGCAATCTGAGCCAAAGTCACCCCGATTTGCTCTATCCGTATTTTGATGCCATCGTACCTTGGCTAGACAGCCCCCATGCGTTCATCCAGTGGGGTGGCATTTTTATATTGGGCAACTTGGTCCGCGTCGATGTAGACCACAGGTTCCCGGCACTTTTTGAGCACTTTTTTGCTCTGCTCAATCAGCCTGCTATGATTACAGCTGCTCACGTTGTAGCCATAGTGCCTCAGATCATACAGCAGTATCCAGACTGGGAGCCAAAGGTCACCCGCCGTCTGCTGGCGGTGAGCGCCAATACCTACTATCGCAAGAATCAGGTGTCCTCCGAATGCAGGAACATTCTGCTCGGCCATGTTCTCGACAGTCTGGACGCGTATTATGCTCAGGCAACAGACCAGGACGTGATCTTGGATTTTGCGCAGTCACTGGCTGATAATAGCCGGGCTGCTGTCGCTCGCAAGGCCCGGAAATTTCTCGAACAGCACCAGCGGTAACACGCTGGCCCAATCCCTGCTGTCTGGCAAGATCAGCCGGGAACCATCGGTAGAGGAGGTCTGCCCCTTGAGCCTGAAACAGGAACATTTTGGCTTTGACAAGCAGGGCAATCCGGTGACACGTTTTGGCTTGCAGAATGCTAACGACTGCCGGGCCAGCTTATTGGATTTCGGCGCGACGATTCAGGATCTGTGGGTGCCAGATCACAGGGGTGAGCTGACTGACGTCGTCCTGGGTTATCCGGATATGACCGGTTACCTCAGTGCCACCAATCCGCGTCACGGCGCGACGATCGGTCGCGTGGCCAACCGCATCGCACAGGGCCGTTTCACACTCGCTGGCAAGGTCATTGAACTGGCCAAGAACAAAGATCAAAACCACATGCATGGCGGTTTTGTCGGCTTTGATAAAAAGCACTGGCAAGCTTCTGTTTTATCGGACGGTGCTGAGCCTGCAGTCCGGTTCACACGGGTCAGTGAAGACGGGGAGGAAGGATACCCCGGCAGACTCACCACCCACCTGACGTATACCCTGACCGCGGACAATGCCTTACGCCTGGACTATGAAGCAGTCAGCGACCGCACGACGATCATCAACCTGACCAACCATGTTTATTTCAACCTGCGCGGCCATGACGCTGGTGTGATTGACGCGCAGCTTCTGACGATCTTCGCCGACCAGTTTTCGTCGATTGACGAGACCTGCTACCCGACTGGAGAGATCTGCCCTGTGGCCGGGACCGCCCTCGATTTCACTCAGCCCAAACGGATCGGGCAGGACATTGACAGTCCAGAGGAGCAGATGACCTACGCCCGCGGTTATGACCACAATTATGTTTTGCGTGGTTATCGGGGACGCCAGAATGACCCCACTCTTTTTGCTTGTGCGCGGGTTGAAGATCCACAGACCGGACGGACAATGACCGTCGAGACGACCTCGCCCGGCGTCCAGTTCTATACTGCCAACAACATGCGCCCTGGCGAACCAGGCAAAGACGGCGCCCAGTACCAAGCGCGCGGCTCCTATTGTCTGGAAACACAGTACTTCCCTGACGCCGTCCATCACGACAACTTTCCGAGTATCGTGTATGCGGCAGGAGAGATCTTCCGCCACACGACGGTTTACCGGTTTGGGGTTACCCGTACCACATGAGCCACACCGCAATGGCTGGAACGCATCAGACCAGCCGCTGAATCGGTTGCTAACCCGGTGGCAGGGCCCCGACTTACCGCTTTGGTTCGAAGTCCCAGGCGGCTTCGTAGATGGCAAGAATATCGTCGTTTTTGAGCGGCAAGAATTGGCCGCACGTGCCGTCAGGGTTGCGCTTGACGCGAGCAGCCAGGGCAGGCAGGTCTTCCCGGGGAATACCAAGCTCTCTGAGATTCTGCTTTAAACCCCAGCTGGAGAACAGGCGCGACAGGGCCAGGGCGCCAGCGCGTGCCGTCCGGGCCGGATCGGCAAAGTCGAGCGGCAGGCCGAGGACGCGATCGGCGAACTGGGCGATGCGCAGGGTGCGGTGCGGCAGATGGTACAGGAGCCAGGCCGGATACATCGCTGCCAGTCCGGCACCGTGGGCGGTGTTGTAATTGCCGCTCAGCTCGTGTTCAAGCGCGTGGACACTCCAGTCTTCCTTGCGTCCCATGCCGAGAAGGCCAACATGGGCGATCGTGGAGGCAAAGAACAGATTGGCGCGCGGTTCATAGTCGTTCAAATCCGCCAGGGCCAGTGGGGTCTGCTCGATGATCGAGCGCATCGCACCTTCACAGAGGTGGTCCGTCAGGCTGACATCTGGCGTGGTGGTGAAATAGCGTTCCATGATGTGGGCCAGCATATCGGCTGCGCCGTAGGCAACCTGTTCACGCGGCAGGGTGAAGGTCAGCTCTGGATTGACGATCGAGAAGTCCGGCCGGTTCAGATCGCTCCGCAGACCGCGTTTCAGCGGCTCGTGGGCGCGCTTGATCACGCTGCTGTTGCTGGCTTCGGAGCCAGTGGCCATCAGGGTGATCACTGTTCCCAGGCCAAGTCGGCGCTCCGGTTTGCGCTTGCCCACGTAGAAATCCCAGAAATCGCCGTCGTGGCAGGCGCCGATCGCAATCGCCTTGCCTGAATCGAGCACACTGCCGCCGCCAACCGCGAGGACGTAGTCGATCCCCTCACGCTGGCACAGTTCGATTCCTTCGTAGACCAGTGTGTCGCGTGGATTGGCGACGACGCCACCCAGTTCGATCCATTCTAACCCTTGCTGGCGCAAAGATTCCTGGATCCGGCCCAGAAGGCCGCTTTTAACGGCAGATCCTGAACCATAATGGAGCAGGACCTTTTTCGCGCCGTAGAAAGCAGCCCACTGACCAGCTTCCACTTCTTTACCGCGGCCTACGATCAGGCGGGTTGGGCTGTAGTATTCAAAATCGAGCATCGGACACCTCCTGGACGATGTCTGGCCGGAGTGAGTACTCAGGCCATGTGGTTTGGTGCGGATCAAGAGCTTTTTATTTTTTGGGATTGAAACTGTCTTTTAATGAGACCGAGCGGTTGAAAACCAGATGACCGGGCTGGCTATCACCGTTGTCGAGGCAGAAATAGCCCAGGCGCAGGAACTGGAAACTCGCCGGGACCTGATAGCTGGCCAGCGAGGCTTCGACTTTGGCTTCTGGGAGGATCTCGAGGGAGGCAGGGTTGATGCTGTCGAGGAAATTGCGATCAGCCGCATCCGGATCAGCGACGGTGAAGAGGTTGTCGTAAAGGCGGACTTCCGCCGGCAGGGCAGTCTGGCTGTCGACCCAGTGGATCGTGCCCTTGACCTTGCGTCCGTCCGGCGTATTGCCGCCACGCGTGTCTGGGTCATATGTTGCATGGATGGCTACGACCGAGCCGTTTTCGTCTTTGTCACAGCCGGTGCAGCGCACGACATAGGCAGCCTTGAGCCGGACCTCATTGCCGGGGTAGAGCCGGAAATAACCTTTGACCGGGGTTTGCAGAAAATCATCAGCCTCGATCCAGAGCTCACGTGAGAAGGAGACTGCGCGGGTGCCGGCAGCTGGATCTTCCGGATTGTTTTCGACAACGAAAGTCTCCGTCTGATCAGCCGGGTAATTATCGATCACCAATTTGATCGGCCGCAGCACAGCCATGACGCGGGTGGCGCTGGCGTTGAGATCTTCGCGCAGGCAATGCTCGAGGAAGCTGTATTCGACCGTGCTGTTGACCTTGGAGACACCGATCCGTTCGCAAAAATTGCGGATGCTCTTGGGCGTATAGCCGCGGCGGCGCAGACCACCCAGGGTGGGCAGGCGCGGGTCATCCCAGCCAGAGACCAGCTGGTGCTCGACCAGATGGCGCAGCTTGCGTTTGCTCATCACGGTGTGGTTGATGCCGAGGCGGGCAAATTCGATCTGGCGCGGTTTGCTGGGCAGGTCGCAGTTATTGACGACCCAGTCATAGAGCGGCCGGTGATCTTCAAACTCGAGCGAACAGAGGGAATGGGTGATGCACTCGAGCGCGTCCTCGATTGGGTGGGCGTAGTCATACATCGGGTAGATGCACCAGGTGTCGCCGGTGCGGTGGTGATGAGCCCTCAGGATGCGGTAGAGAACTGGGTCACGCATGTTCATGTTGCCGGAGGCCATGTCGATCTTGGCGCGCAAGACCATCGAACCGTCGGCGAATTCACCGGCCTTCATGCGGGCAAACAGGTCGAGCGACTCCTCGGGGCTGCGGTCGCGCCAGGGGCTCGGTGTGCCGGGGCTGGTCAGGGTGCCGCGGCTGGCGCGCATTTGCTCCGGCGTCTGCTCGCAGACATAGGCCAAGCCTTTTCTGATCAGGTCACAGGCCAGGTCATACATTTTTGGGAAATAATCCGAGGCAAAATAGAAGCGGTCGCCCCAGTCATAGCCGAGCCAGTGGATGTCTTCCTGGATCGCCTCGACGTATTCGACGTCTTCCTTGCTCGGATTGGTATCGTCCATGCGCAGGTTGCAGACGCCGCCATATTTCTCAGCGGTGCCGAAATCGATCACAATTGCCTTGGCATGGCCGATGTGCAGATAGCCGTTCGGCTCGGGCGGGAAACGGGTGTGTACAGTCATGCCGGCAAACCGGCCGCCCGCGGCGATGTCTTCCTCGATAAACTCGTGGATGAAATGCTTGGATTCGACGGCTGTGTCATCGCTGGCAGTGGCGCCAGGGGTGAGATGAAAATTGTCGAGGTCAGCCATGGTCAGATTTCCTCCAGTTTCTTGAGTGCGATATAAAGACGGGCCAGGGATTCGTCGCGGCCAAGGATGCTAAGGATTTCAACCGCGCCGCCGGGCGTGACTTCCTGGCCGGAAAGAGCGATGCGGACTGGCCACATGACTTGGCCGTTCTTGATGCCCTTTTCGGCTGCGAAGTCAATCAGAAGGTCATGCAGAGACTGGCGTTCCCAGTGCGGCAACGCCTCGAGGGCGGTGACGACCTGGGGCAGGACCTGAGCGGCCAGGGCAGGGTCGGTCTTACTTTTCTTGTTAGCGAACAGGTCTGTCGAGTAGTCCTGACGCTGGCTGAGGAAAGCAACCATGTCCGCGACCTGGGTCAGGCGGGTGACACGCGGCTGCAGGATCTCGGCCAACAGGACGGCATCATAGGCGCGGCCGGCAAAGACGCGGTCGAGCTCGGGGCGGATCAGGCTGAGGAAATCAGCTGGGGCCATTTTGCGGATGTATTCGGCATTGAACCAGGTCAGCTTATCGTAATCGAAGACCGACGGTGACCTGCTGATCCCGTCGATGGCAAAGACTTGACAGAGCTCGGCCAGGGTGAAGAGCTCGGTGTTATCTTTGGGGCACCAGCCAAGCAAGGCGATGTAATTGACGATCGCTTCGGGCAGGTAGCCATCTGAGATTAGATCGGCAAAGCTGGTCGCTCCGTGGCGCTTGGACAGTTTCTTGCCGTCCTTGCCCAGGATCAGGGGCAGGTGGACGTAGGTCGGAATCTCCCAGCCAAAGGCATCGTAGAGCAGGTTGTATTTGGGCGTCGAGGAGAGGTATTCCGAGCCGCGCACGACATGAGTGATTGCCATGTCGTGATCGTCGATGACATTGGCAAAATTGTAGGTGGGGTAGCCATCGGATTTCAGGAGGACTTGGTCCTCGAGCTCGCTGTTTTCAACCGAGATCTCACCGTAGACGGCATCCAGGAAGGTTGTCGTGCCAAAAAGAGGCATTCTCTGGCGGATGACAGAAGGCATGCCAGCGGCCAGGTTGGCCTGTACGACCTCAGCCGGCAGATCGCGGCAATGGCGATCGTAGCCGCCAGCGAAATTGCCTGCTGCCTCGGCTGCAGCGCGCACGCTCTCGAGGCGTTCTTTACTGCAGAAGCAATGGTAGGCTTTGCCTTCCGCCACGAGTTGTTCGGCATGAGGGCGGTACAGGTGCAGTCGCTCGCTCTGGACGTAGGGACCGTGCGGGCCACCGACATCCGGGCCTTCGTCGTGGGTCAGACCAACCTCGCGCAGGGTGTGGTAGATCAGGTCCAGCGCGCCCTCCACCTGGCGCTCCTGGTCGGTGTCCTCGATGCGCAGGATAAACGAGCCACCGAGCGACCGGGCGATCAGGTACTCGTACAGGGCGGTGCGGAGATTGCCGACATGCATCATGCCGGTCGGACTGGGCGCATAACGGGTGCGGACAGTAGATGTCGTCATGGAAAACCTCTTTGACCGGTGCCTCTCGCTTCACGAAAAGCTTTTGACTTGTTCACCGGATGTTCACGGGATGGGGCTAATCTTTAACGCATAATATGATACCATAGGATGCACACTTTGACACTTTGGAAAGAGGTACACGATGTTTGGATATGTCCGGCCGTACAAGCCGGAATTGCTGGTCAAAGAACTGACCCGCTACCAGTCGGTCTATTGTGGGATCTGCAAACAGATCGGCCGCGACTATGGTCAGGTGCCGCGCCTGACCCTGGGGTATGATCTGACTCTGTTTGCAGTTCTGCTTTTATCCTTGACCCCGGATCAGCCGCCTGAGGAAATGGCCGGCTGCATTTCAAATCCGCTCAAGAAACGACCCATGCTCAAGGGCGGTGAGATCATTCGCCTGGCAGCCGGGCTGACCATATTGCTGGCCTATCACAAAGCAGCAGATAACGCGCGTGATGAGCGCCCGGTTCTGGGTCACTCGGTCCAGTTGGTCCTGGCCCGTGCCCACCGCAAGGCCGCTCGCCGATACCCGACCTATGAGCAGGCGATCCAGGAACACCTCGGGTCTCTGCACGAATTAGAAAAAGGCCCGCCTGATCTGACTGCCAGTGACCATTTTGGCCGCTTGCTGGATTCTTTCATGGCCCAGGCAGCTCCTTTGGCCAGTGACGACCCGGCCATCCAAGCGGGGCTTTCCCGTTTTGGCTATCATCTGGGCAGCTGGATCTACCTGCTCGATGCAATTGACGACCGGGAAAACGACTGCAATAATGGCAGTTGGAACCCTTTTGCCACTCTGGATCCAGTGATCGCCCAGGAAAAAGCACGCGCTTTGCTGGAGCAGCACGAAATGGAAATGGACCGGGTCGCGGCTCTGCTGCCTTATGACCGCGATGCCGGCCTGATGGGCAACATCATCACCGTAGGTCTGCTGGCTGCCAGAGATACCATCCTGGCCGGACGTCGTCTGGGCAAGATCTAGCCCACACTGATACGAGAATCAAGGAGAATCCATACAATGGCTAAAAATCCCTATGAGGTCCTTGGTGTCCGGGTGGGCGCCTCCCCGGAGGAGATCAAGAAAGCGTACCGGACCCTGGTCAAAAAATACCATCCCGACAACTACCAGGACCATCCGCTGGCTGACCTGGCCAAGGAAAAAATGCAGGAGATCAATGCAGCGTACGACCAGCTGACCTCCGGCAGTGCCCAGCCTGGGAGTGATTCATCGTCCCGGCAGGCATCCGGTTCATCCTCCCAGCAGCAATCCGCGCAGCAACAGTGGCAGCAGTGGCAACAGCAGCAGTGGCAGCAACAGCGCCCCTATGGCAACCAGAGTCCCTACTACCGCCAGTCCAATGGCGATGTCTGCAGCACGCTCAGTTGCCTGTGCTGTACCGATTCCTGCTGTGAATGCTGTGGCTCTGATCTGATCTCTTGCTGCTAACTGCTAATGGACGGCTGAGCTAATGAACACCCGGACCCGGACCATCACCTTAGGTGGCTTGCTGGCTGCCCTGTCGTTGCTGTTTCTCGTGATCGGAGCGATTTCGCCGACAGCTGACTTATCCTTATACGCACTCAGCTCCTTGCCGGTTGCCATTGCCGTGATCGAACTCGGCTTTCGCCGGTCTTTCCTCGTCTATATGACTATCACGGTGCTTGGCCTGGCCTGGCCTGGATTTGCTTTCACCTATCTTTTTGGGTTCTTCTTTGGCCTTTTCCCGATTTTGAAAGCCTTTTTTGAATCGAAGCTCAATCGACCTCTGGCAGCTCTGGCCAAGCAACTGGTGGCCAATGTCCTGGTCATTGCTGCGACGTGGCTCTTTGCCCGGGACATGATCCTCGCTCAAGCGGATGCCTGGGGCTGGTGGTACATTCCTGCCCTCGTTGTCGCACTCCAAGTCGGTGTCATTGTCTATGATTACGCGCTGGGCCTCTTGATTACGTTTTACCTGGACCGACTGGCCCGTCATCTCAGAAACAGGAGAATTTTATAAAGTCTGAGGTGCTAAGGGGGCTTTGCATCAATAAAATGATCGATTATGATACAATTATTGATAAAGTGCACGAGCACGTAAGAGCCTGTCAAACGCCATCTCCAGGGTCTGGCAGCAGGAGCGCACATGGACAATCTGACACTTGCAGCAGCAAATGCTTTCATCCAGCTTTATTATTCGATCAATTTGCTGATCACATCTGTCCAGCGCAAATCCAGATCCTTGCGGTTTATCAGTCTGGGGTACTTGTTCCTGGCCGGGGCTTTTTTCATAGTTTTCGCATTCAATACGGCCCCCACAGAAATTCTGGCTTTAATTTTTAATCTGTCGTTCAGCTTGTTTTTTTTCATGTATTTTGCCGGGATCCGGTCGTTTTGCGGTTTCAAAGCCTGGCCGGTCAAATATTCCCTGTTGCTGGTACTGGGTTATACCCTCCTGACCTTTGTGATCATCCTGGTGCCAGCCTCGTTTCCCCGCATTGCCATCACATCCCTGTTGGTCGTTTGTCTGTTCGTTGATTTGACTGTCACGATCTGGCCAGTCTGGAAACGTCTGCGCCTGGTTGAAAGATCCCTCTCCATGCTGGCCTTGATTGCCTACCCGGGTTATCTGCTGGTCCGCCTGATGATCATTTACCGTGAATCTTACGCCGACAAATTTTTCACCGATGCCAGCGTAGAATCGACGGTATCCCAGATCTTCATGATGGTCAATTTCAGCATCATGGCTTCAGTTGCGAATCTGATCGACGACAGGCTCCTGGTTTCGGACCTTCGGCATAAGAACCAGCTGCTGGAGGCACAATCCATTTTCGACCAGTTGACGGGACTGTACAATCGACAGTATCTCGAACAATCGGTGGGGCATGAGATCATCCGCAGCCGCAATGACCTCCTGAACCATCACGGGTTGCACCCTGTGTCGCTGATTCTGCTCGATATTGACGCATTTTCTGCGATCACCGACCGCTTTGGCACCCATAAAGGTGACCAGGTGATCCGGGAGTTAGCCGCACTGGTCCAGGGTGCTGTCCAGAAACATGATTTTGTTGTTCGTTATACGGCTACTGAGTTTCTCCTCATCCTCTTGGAGAAAAACAAGCATGAGGCCTTGATTGTCGCCGAAAACCTGCGCCACCAGATCGAGACGCAGCCGCGCCCCCTGGTCTGTTCATACACTGCCAGCCTTGGTGTGGCGGAACATGAAACGGGTGAGAATTTTGAGCACTGGCTGAACCGTGCCATGCTCGCCCTGAACCAGGCTAAGAAAAACGGCAGGAACCGGGTGGTTTCTGCCGCTTGAGCGTGGGTAAAACAGGGTGTAAGGTGCTTGCTTTGCCGATCTGGCCAATCACACCGGGCTGGGGCTGTGCCTTGTCAGGAAAGCAGGCGTTTTTCTCCTGTGATGGCTTTGAAAGGGGCGATGTTTTGAGTCACTTCCAGAGTCCCGAGGTAACGACCATCGGCGCCGCGCACGGCAAAGGGAAAAACACGTTCATCAGCCCGTGAGAAATAACGCACGATGTCGTTTCATCGACAAAGGTTATGTCGAGCGGCAGCTTGTCGAGCAAGGCTGACAGCTGGTCGAGGCGCAGGACACCTGTGTCAAAGTGGATCAGGCCGTCAGTTGGGGCAAAAGGGGTCGCTGTGGCCGTCACTCTGGACTGCTCACCAGATGCATCCATCAAGTGCTTTAGAATTGAGTCAGCATCGGAATGAGGATGTTTTCTTCTTTGAAGAACATTTCAGATATTTTCTTGTACAATTCGGCCAGGGCTGGGACGACGCTGGGGTCGCGCTCCATGACCTGGCGGCGACAAGCCTTGATGGCAGCGCGAATTTCGTCGTCGACTCCCCACATGACTTTCGGCGGAGCTTCTCGGCCATATTTCTCCAGATAGGGGAAGATCAGCATCTCTTTGCGGCCATAATGCTTGTCGATGTCGGACAAAAGCCCGAGCGAGGCAGCCAAAGCATCGCCACCGGCTGCAGGATCGGCTGCATAGGCCTGGGTTTGAGGTTCCAGCGTTGCTTTGATCAGATTGGCCAACGCTTCGTTTCCCCGGATCAATATCCGCACCGGATGACCGGGAATCTCATCCAGCTCGCGATCGTCTGGCTCTTCGAGCTGGTCCCGGAAAACATCCGCGTGGACATCGCACAACCGCTGGATTTCTTTTACCGGCATGCCCTCCGTAACCAGTTCACCCTCCAGGCGGGCTATCTCATCCCCGCCGCTCCCGATCACTCAAAACTTCCCGGTTATTGATAAATTCACTCATATGAGCCCTCCTTGGGACGCCGTCCCTTTTTCGGCACAGTTCAAGGTTACTCGCTTTTTACCGATGTGGCTGTAGCCCCAGCTACGAATGGCGGGTTGGCGCTGGGTGGGGCTTGAGGTGTGGCGGAGGGGTGTGTCAGCGACGGCTGCGGATTTCAAAGAGGAGCAGGTAGGTGAGTTTGGTCAGGCGGGTCAGGTTGGCCAGGACCTTGACAGCCAAGACGAGGATCAGCAGCATCAGGGTCACGAGCAGGACGATGGTCAGGTTTGGATTGCTCTGCAATTGTTTGAGAGCCCGGTCGATCAGGGTGACACTGGAGAGGATCTGGCGGTCTGGTCCGACATCGACGGCGATGGTGGTGCCATCGCGCAGTTTGAAAATGGCCTGGCCGATGACTGTACCGGTCAGGATGGGACGGGTAAAAGGCCCGAATGACTGGTATTGGACGGCACTATCCAGATAATCCTGCCCAATGGGCCGCACATACGTGATGGTTTTCAGATAGACGAGGCCAAAAGACTCGCCATCGACGGTCTGTTCCTGGCCGCCAAAGAAATGGTCGCCAGCCTCGACCAGGGTTGCGACTTCGAAATTATCTGCAACAGCGTTATACAAAGCGACCGTATCATCGATGGCTGCTGAAGCAAGACCCCCGTGGATGAGCGTGATGATCGAAATGCCATTCGCAGTGCCAAATGTCACCGTCGCAGCAGAGGACCTATTGCTGAAAAAGGCTCCAGTGACCCGGTCCTCAGACAGGGTCCACAGGGTTTCCAGCTGATGATGCAGGGAAATGACCGTAGGTCCGGGCAAGACCAGGTACTCATTCCGGCGCGTCAAGGCCGATGCCAAGGTTTTATTCTGGCTGGCTGCCTTGACCAGGCGTGCCAGATCGCGCAACGTCGTGGATGCTGTTTTTGGTTCCTGCGCGATCGTTTCACTTTGATTCTCTCCGGAGCGTTTCACCACAGCTGCCAGACCGGTGCTGCTGGTAAAAACCGTATCCAGCATCTCGAGGCTCTGGGCTTTGTTGTTCATCAACAGGATGAAGTCGCTCTCTTCGCCGCTGATTTGTTCAGCCAGCGCAACCGCTGCGGCATCGGAATCATAAAAAATGAGCCGCAGGAGCAAATACTCAAAACTATACTTTTCGCCTGTCTTGAGAGCCGGCTGCCCTTTGCTCACAGCCAGGTCGGCCATCTCAGCGGTTACGCTGCTGATGGTGATCATCGTCTCAGGCTTGAGCTGCTCAGAGGCAATCAGAGCAGTCATCAGCTTGGCTGATACGGGGCTATCCAGGGCAATCGCACTGTTTTGCTCAAACAAGATACGGGAACGGTTGGCTTCCAGAACCATCATGGCCGTACCACTGACCGAAACCGGAGGCGTCGCCAGATTGGCGATCGACGCGTCCAGGTCAACTTCTGGCCCGGGCGCCTCAGAAACAGGCAGAACCGCTGCAGCGACCGCCACGGGTTCACCGACCGAGGAAGTGAGCCCCGGGATAAGCCCAGAAGAAAAGACAAAAAAAGAAACCAGCAAACACAAGCTGACAATCCGGCCTCTGCCGTGGCTAGTCGACGCGCTCCGACCCTTCCCCTGTGCCCTATCTGCTACCATCTGCAACTCCAGCCCCAATACTGGCCCTGATTGACGATAAACACATCCCATTCGACCGTCAAATCCTGATCGGGCGCGCTGGCACGTGTCATGCCCAAATCTTATCATAGGCTACCCGACAGTAGCAAAAGAGATTTTCCAGTCGGCCGTGCAGCACCTGCAAACATTCATTATGAATCAATTGTTCAAACAACTGACCATCTGACTGGCAAAAAATAGGCAATTCCACGTTTCTTGTCATTTTCGGCCAGATAGCCGATGTTTTCCTTGCAAAAAACGACAATCTTTATCTATACTTGTTTCATCATTTTGATAAAAAAACATCAGCGGCGCGCGCTCCTTGTCAACTTTGCCGACCGCTTGGCATTTCACCGGAGGATTCATGAAACCCGATCTGACCGACCTTTCCCCTCTGTCCAAAGTCCTGCCTGCCGACCAGCTCATTTCCTTGCCCGGTGGCTCTGTCGAAATCCGGATGACCGTCGACCCAGTCAACACCACAGCCGCGATTGAAGACAGCCATGAGCGCTACGAATTCCTGATCCCACTCTCCGTCCTGACTCACCTTTATATAGACAAGCGAATCATCGAAAGTCGCCCCGGCCAATTATTGATTATCAAGCCGCACACCCGCCATGGCGCCTCACGCGGCATGCAGCAGGGCAGCTTTATTTCGGTCTTTTTTCAGGCTGATTACATCGATCACCTGACCCGGGATATTCTTGGCCCGACTGCAGCACCTTTCCTGTGTGAGCAATGCCTGCTCCATTCCGAAGTTCAATCCGTTCTCGCCACCTTGATCACCGAGCTGCGCGAAAACCGCATCGGACGCGACCGTATCGTCTCCAGCCTGACCGAACAACTCGCGATTCAGCTCATTCGCCATTATCACATCAGCCAGATCGAAGAATCCAACCTGTTTGACAAGCCTCTGACCGAAAGCCAGTCCCGTTTCCAGCCAGTCCTCGAGTACATGCATGAAAACCTTGAAGAAAAGCTGACCATCGAGCGCCTGGCAGAGCTGGCCCGCATGAACCGGTTCCATTTCATCCGTGCCTTCAAACAAGCTTTCGGCCAGAGTCCATATGATTTCCTCACTGACCTCAGGATCACCCAGGCTAAACGCTTGCTCGTCCATACCCATCTCTCGGCCAACGATATCGGCAATCAGTGCGGCTTTTTCTCCGCCAGCCGGTTTTCTGCCGCATTCCGCCAGAACACCGGTATGACCCCGAGCGCCTACCGCACCAAAGTTTTGAGTGAACAACGCTCTCTCGACCGCTTTGCTGAGCCCGTCCAGACTCCCTATTACGCCGACTACGCCGAGCTGGCCCAGTAGAGTCCTCGCAGGAGCACTTTGACCGGATCACGCCCGGATCACAAGGGAAAGCTCGGTCCGAACCGCGCCTTCCCTTGCGTGAGCGTGCACACCGACCGGACTCTTGACTTTAGTTCTTGCACGCTGTAAAATTCATTTAAATCATACTGGATTACTTGGAATATACGCTGCAGCGCGGAGGCGAAGATCATGAGCAAACTAGATCCCAGTAAATATTCATTTGACACGCTGGCTATCCACGCCGGCCAGGAGCCCGATCCGACGACCGGATCACGGGCTGTGCCGATTTACCAGACGACATCCTATGTCTTTGAAAATACACAGCATGGTGCAGACCTGTTCAGCCTAGCCCGCTCAGGCAATATTTACACCCGCATGATGAATCCGACCACCGCTGTTCTGGAAGAACGCATCGCCGCCCTCGAGGGGGGCGTAGGTGCTTTGGCTGTGGCATCCGGTTCAGCAGCAGTGACATATGCGAT
>DIFN01000001.1:18321-25390 GCA_002419145.1 Mageeibacillus sp. UBA5747
GATCTGGCCCGGATGGCTGAAATGGCCCATGCCCAGGGGGTCCCCCTGATCGTAGACAATACGTTTGGCACACCTTACCTGATCCGGCCGATGGAATATGGCGCCGACATCGTGGTTCATTCGACGACCAAATTCATCGGGGGCCATGGCACGTCACTCGGCGGTGTGGTGGTGGATGCCGGCCGTTTTGATTTCAATACGCCTAAGTTTCCGCTCTTGTCCCAGCCCGATCCCGGGTACCACGGTCTGGCTTATGCCCGTGACCTTGGCAACCAGGCGTACATTCTGCGTATGCGGGTCGTCCTGCTCAGAGACACTGGCGCTGCCATCAGTCCATTCAATGCCTGGCTTTTCATCCAAGGACTGGAAACGCTCTCCTTGCGCATGGACCGTCATGTCGAGAATGCCAGGAAAGTGGCCACCTATCTGGCCAGTCATCCGAAAGTCAGCTGGGTCAATTACGCCGGCCTGCCGGACAACAAATACTACAGCCTGGCGCAGAAGTACCTGCCCAAGGGCGTGAGCTCCATTTTTACATTCGGGGTCAAGGGCGGCAAAGAAGCAGCGGTCCGTTTCATAGACCATCTCGCGCTGTTCTCGCATCTGGCCAATGTCGCCGATGCCAAATCCCTCGTGATTCATCCGGCAAGCACAACCCATTCCCAGCTTTCTGACGAGGAGCTGATTTCAGCAGGCATCACGTCAGATCTGATTCGCCTCTCGATAGGTCTCGAATCCGCCCAGGATCTGATCGCCGACCTCGAACAGGCTCTGACTCACGTTTGAACGGCAGTCTGAAAATGCAACCGAAAGCTGCCTGAGCGTCTTAAAGGAGTCTTAACCCATGCGCATATCAACCCGTGGTGTCTATGCCCTGGAAGCCATGCTCGCTCTCGGCAGCCAACCGGCAGGGGAGCGGGTCAGCATCCGGCAGATCAGTGAACAGACAGGCCTGTCCGACAGTTACCTGGAGCAGATTTTTGCCCTTTTGAAACGAGGCGGTCTTCTGGTCAGTCTGCGCGGCAATCACGGTGGATATTATCTCGCACGACCGGCCAGCACCATCACGGTCGGCGACATTGTCCGGGCGGCTGAAGGCTCCCTCACCCCGGTCAATTGCGCGGACCCTTCAGCCCATGGCTGTGAACGCTACAGAGATTGCCTGTCGCGGCCGGTCTGGAGCCTGATGGAGCAGGAAATTGCCAAATTTGTCGGCGAGATCACGCTCGAAGATCTGCACCGGAAATTCGCAGCTTGGGAACAGGACACCCAAATGGATTTTTTCATATGAAACTCTCAACGAAAAGCCGCTATGGGCTGCGAGCCTTGATCGACTTGGCGCTCTACAGCCAGAATGGGCAAGTCGCCTTGCATCAGATTGCTGCCCGGCAAAACCTGTCGATCAAATATCTGGAACAAGATTTTGCCACCCTGCGCAAGGCCGGTCTGGTTCGCAGCATCAAAGGGGCTCAGGGCGGATACATCCTGGCCCGCCCGGCTGACCAGATCCGGGTGGGTGACATCGTCCGGATTCTCGAAGGGGACCTGTCCCTGGTTGACATTCAGGATGTGTCCGGGCAGCAGACCCCGATCCGCCGATTTCTGATCGCAACGATCTGGCAGCCGCTCAGCGAACAGATCGAAAATCATCTCAATGCTCTGAGTTTGGCCGATCTGGTCGACCAACACCAGCTCGAGACAGGCCAGGAACCTATGTATTACATCTAGCTGCCGTTGTATTACATCTAGCTGCCGTGGTGCCCGGCTCGTATTCAAAGCTCTCCAGACGTGGTATGATATGGGATGCAACACCGCTAAGGAGTTAATTTTGATGCAGATTTTCGGCCAGATTCATGACCGTTCCTTTCCCATCCATATAGATACAGGCAGCCTGACCCAGATTCCCCAGCTGATACCTGAAATTGCAAGCGCCAAGCGAATCGTGATTGTCACCGACCGGGAAGTCAGCTCGCTGTACCTCAACAAACTGCAGCAGGCCTTGAGTAAAACCGGCGCAGCCTTCACCGTCGTGACAGTCGATGGTGCCGAAACCGGCAAGAACCTCGACACCGTCCGGATCATTTGCGAAGAGCTGGCCGATCTAGCGATCACAGCATCCGATGTCCTGATCGCATTTGGCGGCGGCAGCATCCTCGACGTGGCCGGCTATGTCACAGCCACCTTTCTCGGCCATCCCCAACTGGTGCTCGTCCCGACTTCGCTTTTTGCCATGGTTGATTCGGCCATCTGCCCGGTCAATCTGCTCAATATCCGCAGCAGTAAGAATAGTTTGGGACTTCCCAATCAGACGACAGCGGTTGTCATCGACCCGACCCTGACCGATTCTCTGTCAGCTCGCCAGATTGCCTGCGGCTACGCCCGGATCGTCCTGTATGGCCTGCTGGAAAACCAGACCCTTCTGGACCGGCTCGAGTCCGGCGTCTGGGACCTCAGTGAGATGATCACCTTGTCTTTGCAAGCCAAGCAGAACTTGCTCCACCGTGATGAGCGCCTGCTGGGCTTTGGCCAGGAGATCGGCAATGCCATCGAAGGTCACTTTCGTTTCCTGAAATATCTGCATGGTGAAGCCATGGCCCTGGGCCTTTTTGCCAGCTGGCCGGATGAACGGTTGCGCCATTTGCTGGTCAATCTGAAGCTGCCGGTTGAACTCAATGGAGTTTCGGCTGAGGTCATTGCCCAGCGCGTGCTTCGTTCTCAGGCGCCAGGCCAGCCCCTGACCCTGGTTGAACTCGATGCTGTCAACCACCCCCGGATCAAACTCGTGGACGCTGATGTGGCCGAAGCTACTTTGCTGGCCAAGGTCCGATCCCTGTTTCCGGATTTCGAGGCAGCGAAGCCATGCTGAAAAAGCAAGCCGTGAAACACCGCTTGCCGGCCATAATCCTGCCCCTGATCCTGGCTCTGAGCTTGTCATCCTGTTCGGGTCTGATCGGTGCTGGTCCGAGTGAGGCAAAGGTGGCCGATTACGGTTCGTATGGCTCCGATCTGGCCCTGGAACTGGCGGACAAATACCCGTACCGCAGTGCCGGATCTGACATCGAAGCCGGCGCCTTGGATTTTCTGGCCGCCGAGTTCAAGTCATTGGGTTATAAGACAACGACGCAGAAATTCACCTACACCAACGCTGAAGGGCAATCCGTTCCCTCTGCGAATCTTTTCGTCCGGATCGAAGGCGCCGGGGTCGAGTCGACCGATGCGTCCGGCACAGTCAAAAAGGAACGACGCCAGATCATCATCGGGGCTCATTACGATGTCAGCATTACAGCTGCCCAAGGTGAAGAAGCCCGTGCAGCAGCCGTCGCTGCCCAGACTGCGAGTGAAACCGCAACCGATGATCAGAAGAGGCAGCTGGTGGGTGATACGGATTCCTTTCCGACTCCGACTCTGGCTGATTTTGATGGAATCCACGCCAATGCATCTGGTGTGGGCGTCTTGTTTACCCTGGCACGTCAGCTCAAGGGTCAGAAACTGGCCCACGATATCGTGCTGGTTGCTTTTGGTGCCGGGACAGCTGATTATGCCGGAGCGAAAGCCTTTGTTCAGGGTTTGGGTGATGCCGACCTGGCCCGGACCGATGCCATGTACAACATCGATGGCATCTATGCCGGTGATGAGGTCTATGTCCATGCTGGACAGAATTCAGTCATGGCCGGCAATAAGAAAAATTACGAACTGCGCCGCAAGCTCTACGAGGCAACCGATGTTTTTTTTGAATACAAACTCTACACCAACAACCAGTACAATCTGCTGACCAACCAGTCCTCCATCCGCGTGCCGTTCGGAGACTCAGGCGAAACGGCCATTTACCGCGAATGGACGCTGCACCGGTCTGATCACACCCCCTTTGATGAGGCAGGTATCCCAGTCGTTTTTTTTGAATCGTATGATTATAATTATAAATCATTAGATGAGATGAAAGAGAGCAAAAACCCCGCCTTGGCCGCAACCGATGGCCAGATCCGGGACACCGCCTTTGACTCGTCTGATTTTCTGTCCTATCTTTTGCTCAATTCAGCTGCCCAAGCCTCGAGAGCAGGCTCGGACAACCAAGAAACCATCGACCGCCTGACGCAAAGAATCAACAACACGGCGTTTGTCATTCTGGAAGCCATCAAACGCAGCTCAGCCGTCGCAACAGTTGCTACCACAACAGGAGGATAGCGCATGATCCTGCAATTGGATGCCTGGATTTTCTGGCTGGTTCTTTTGGCCATATTCCTGATTGCCGAAGCTGTCACCGTCAACCTGACCACCATCTGGTTTGCTGCTGGCAGCCTGGTGGCCCTGATCCTGGACTTGGCTGGCATGACCGTCGCGTTGCAGGTCACAGCCATGATCGTCGTTTCCGGCATTTTACTGACCTTGTTTCTGATCGTCATTCGCCCGCACATAAACCTGGCCAAGGGCAGCCACATTCCAACCAATGCGGACCGTCTGATCGGCCAGGAAGGCCTGGTCATCGAACCGATCGACCCCATCCAGGGAACCGGCCAGATCCGCGCTCTTGGCCAGACCTGGAGCGCCAACAGCCTGAATCAGCAACCCATAGCAGCCGATACCCGGGTCGTGATCATTGAAATCCGCGGTGTCAAAGCCATCGTAACGACAAAGGAGGCCAACCATGACTGATACTGTGTCCTTCATCCCAGCCGCCGCCACTCTCACTGCCTTCGGCTCATTTGTATCCTTTATCCTGATCCTGTTCATTCTATTTGCCATCCTGATCCGCAATGTCCGTATCGTGCCGCAGGCCACCAATTTCATCATCGAGCGACTGGGCGCCTACCATGCCACCTGGCATACTGGTATCCATATCAAAATCCCCTTCATCGACCGGGTCGTCAAGACGGTCTCCCTCAAGGAAAAGGTCGCTGATTTCCAGCCCCAGGCTGTGATCACCAAGGACAATGTCACGATGCAGATCGATACAGTCTTGTTCTATCAGATCACCGACCCCAAACTGTACACCTACGGCATTGAGAATCCGATCATGGCGATCGAGAACCTCTCTGCCACGACCCTGCGTAACATCATCGGTGACCTCGAGCTGGACCAGACCCTGACCTCACGGGATCTGATCAATACCAAAATGCGCCTGATCCTCGACGAAGCGACGGACCCCTGGGGGATCAAGGTCAACCGCGTCGAGCTGAAAAACATTATCCCACCCCAAGAAATCCAGGTCGCCATGGAACGCCAGATGAAGGCTGAACGCGAAAAGCGCGAAAACATCCTGCGCGCCGAAGGTGAGAAAGAAGCTGCCATTCGCACCGCTGAAGGTGAAAAAACGGCTGCTATCCTGCGCGCAGAGGCCAAGAAAGAAGCCGCGATCCGTGAAGCCGAGGGCCAGGCTCTGGCCATCCTCAAGGTCCAGGAAGCCACCGCCCAAGGCCTGCGCATGATCCAGGACGTCGGCGCCAATTCTTCCCTGATCGCGATCAAGAGTCTGGAAACCTTGGCCCAGGTGGCCAATGGCCAAGCCACAAAAATCATTGTGCCTTCAGACATCCAGAACCTGGCCAGCCTCGCTGTGTCACTCAAAGAAGTCGTCAGCGATGTCGGCGTGGGAAAAGGTGCAGGGAAAGCTTGAACCTTTATTCCTTGCCAGATCCAAGCAGCCTTGTGCCAGCAGAACTTGACCAGTTACCCGCCCGGGCTGCCTATGTCCACTGGCCCTTTTGCCAGCAAAAATGCGCCTACTGCGACTTCATCTCCTGGCCCGGCCGGTCCTGCGACATGGCCATTTATCTGGAATGGTTGCAACATGAAATTGAAGCCGTCGGTACATGGAGCCGGCAGCACGGTCTGACCGTGCCGCTGGCTTCCGTTTTTATCGGCGGCGGCACCCCCTCGCTGGCCGATCCGGCCGATCTGGCCGCGATCCTCGATCTTCTGCGGGTGCAGTTCGGGCTGGAGCCTGAGGCGGAAATCACCCTGGAAGCCAATCCCGGCACGCTGCGCCCCGGACAACTGGCTGTGCTGCGTGCCGCTGGCTTCAACCGGATCAGCTTTGGCCTTCAGGCCACCCAGGATGACCTTCTGCGGACGCTGGGCCGGATCCACACGTACGATGATTTTGTCACCTCTGTGCGTGACGCCCGCGCCGCCGGTTTTGAACGGATCAGTGCCGACCTCATGCTTGGCCTGCCCGGCCAGACTCTGGCTGATGCTCTGGCATCAGTCGAGCGCGTCCTCGCGCTCGGGATCGACCATGTCTCCTTTTATTCCCTGTCCATCGAACCAGGCACTCCCTTTGCCGAGCGCTACCTTGACCATCCCGAGTTGCTGCCGGACGAAGACCTCGAACGCGCGATCTATCACGCTGTGCGCGATCGTCTGGCAGCCGCCGGACTTGTTCCCTATGAAATCAGCAATGCTGCCCGCCCTGGCCAGGAATGCCGCCACAACCTCGTCTACTGGCGCGGCGAACCTTACTATGGGTTCGGTATCGCTGCCCATAGCTACCTCGCAGGCGTCCGCCGTGGCAATACCACGGATTGGTGGACGTACGCAGCGGCGTGGGGAGGGTCAGACGAGCGCGAGACTGCGCGTGATCCGGCTGGTTTGGAAGAGGCAGCGGGAACCCAGAGCAGGCCAGGCGTGCGGGAAGGGGTCTGGTGGCCTTTCCTGGCGCTCGAATCATCAGAAGTCATCGACTCCGACGAAGCCCGCAAAGAATATTTCTTGCTCGGCCTGCGCCTTGCGCAAGGCGTTACCTGGGCCGATTACCAGGCCCGTTTTGGTGTGGCCGAAGCTGCCCGTGAAAGGTTTGCAACTGAGTTTATGCGCTTGCTCGACCGGGGCCTGATTGAGCTCGATGAAATCGGCGTGCGGCTGTCCCAGCTCGGACTGGATCTGGCTAATCAAGCCTTCAGTGAATTCGTCTGACGATTGACATTCCCTGATCTTGGTGGTAAATTAATTTTAGCACTCATAAGCATCGAGTGCTAAACAACTCTGAACTGAGCTAACCAACCCCGGCCTGAACCGATCCGGCCCCGTAAGCAGTACAACCAGCAGGAGACCATTGACTCGTGGACCAGCAATT
>DIFN01000078.1 GCA_002419145.1 Mageeibacillus sp. UBA5747
GACACTCATGGCAGGATTTTCAAAAAAGTTATAGAAATTGACGCCAGAAGCGGTGAGAAAATCATCAATGACAACTATCCAGGAATAAGGCGCCCAAATCACACCTTCAGGCTCATAGGTATCATCAGTTGCGATGGCGTCGGCAATTCCTGGGATGGCATCATCCTCAGAAGCAGGATAGGTCTCTTCATAAGGCCCTTCCAAGCGCTCGGAAATCATCCAGGTACCGTACGAGACGTAGGGGAATGTATACTGTCCATTGCTATCGGTTGTGGCCTTCATCGTGAAGGGGACACCGGCAAACGCGATGGTCGCATCGATATCCCATCCAGCCAGAGGTGTATCATCCGGGCTGGGGCCATTACCGGTCAAGTCGTTGTATTTGTATCCCGTCACAGACCCCGGTTTTTCAGGCGGCACAGGCAGCGGAACGGTCTTCTGGCCAAAAGAAACCAAGGCTGCGTGACCAGAAGAGCCGGAGACAAATCCAGAACCATTTTTGGGTTTCGGGTCTGGTTCATCGTACAAGAATCCGCCCCATGGCGGTGTGCGCGGACCGATGCTCATCTGGGTGTGTAAATCCGTCTGCCAGAACAAGGTTCTTGACAGATGCAGCTGGAAATAGATCACGATGGTATCTGCATCACCAAGGCCGGCATCGATGAGATTCTGGCGGGTGATGATGATGCAGCGCCGGTCTGCTTCGTAATCGGTATCGGGATCATCAGACGACGGATCGGCTGGCAACAGCTGATGGACCTGAGTGTGATAATCGAAGCTGTCGGTTGACTTCAAGAGTGTAAAGCCATCCCAGGCATACTCAATGTCAACCGGTCCGCCAGGATGGTCGATCTGGGCATATTCGAGCAAGGCCCGGGTGCCAATGGGCATTGGATCACCATCGGGCTCCGGGTAGGCCTGTGCATTGGACAAGGCCACCTCACCCACCTGGATCGACCGCGCCATATCCATGAAACGGTTGCCACCATTGGTAAAGTCGTATGAGATCAGCAACTGATCATGATACTGGTTCATCCCTATCAGGTCAGGCCCCCATGAGTTCTGGACATCGGTCAGAACCAGCTGGAAGGGGACCCATTCACCTTCGGCGTAGGTTTTGCCGAGGTTACCGGTTGTCCATGATCCACCACCGGCGACACCCCCGTTAAATCCGGTGAATGTCGCTGCTGGGTCACCGAAGCTGTCCTCAACTGCTAACACAACAACGGATGTTGTATGGCTTATAGCTGTTCCGGTCAAAGGTTCTGCCGTCGTGAAACCTACCGTGACGGTATTTACAACCGGAGTCCCTGCTGTGAGATTCGCTTCCAGATAGGTGACCTGGTACCTGCCACTGATGGTATCACCCGCAGCAACGGTTGTCGCTGCTGACCAGGCGACGTCACTCAGGGCCGTCAGGACACCGCTTACTGGATTATCGCTGATATCAGTCAGTTCGATTGGCTCTGTGCTGGTATTGTGCACAGTCACGGTATAGGTGACCGAACCACCAGTTGCCAGGATCTCGCCAGGGGTTGCTGACAAACCGACCGTAGCCGTTGGGGACACACCCAGTGCCATCATTCCAAACGGCTTGACAAGTCCCAGTGGCTCATCAGGATCATTGGATGCGGTGGGGTTTGTGAATTTTATGGGTTCTGTGGATTCTGAGGATTCTGATGAGCCACCCCCAGCAGACTCCACTTGCGAGGCGGTCGTTTCGTTATCCGATGACGCGGTCGTCACCTCGCCACTTTCGGTTATTGCCCCTTCTTCACTGGAGGGTTCCGCCACAGCATTCGTACTACTGGTCTCGTCGCCGGGTGGCGACGTATTCGAATTTGAAGACGCCTCCGAGACCGCTCCCTGCGGATCTTTCTCTGCTACCCCAATTTTTTCTCCGGTAGCAGCCGCAAATTCCCCTGATTCTATCTCTGACCCATCCTCATCCTGCCCAATCTCAGCTGTAACTTGCAAGCTGGGGGTCAGGATCAAAAGGAGGAGAGCCACTGTCACGAAAATGGAAAGCTTACCAAGGACAGCTTTTGTAAAGATCCTGTCGCTTGACATTTCAATCACTTCCTTTACCTGAATGTCCAAACATTTTGTCTGAAGTAAAAGCGCCCGCTCCCTGTGAACCTGAATCTACAAAACTCCCTGGATCCCTGCACAATTTGAAAGGACTGTTCGAACCATCATCTAAGGCTGTGTTGTTTGAAACAACTCGGGCGAAAGTGTATCTGTAAAAAACAAAAACCGGCTGAATAAGCCGGTTTCGCTATTTGCTCTTGTCTGATCAAGCGCCCATATACAATCAGACATTCACTGCATCTTGACATTTTTGCTGTGACTGGTGTTCCATTTTTTGAAGCTCCAGTACTTATATTTTATCACAAATGACTCAATAAATCACAATAATTCGACAAATTTACGGCTATTTTATGGAAATTTGACTATCCTCATGCGCCTGTCTTTTTGATTCGACGGTTCATGCTGCTACGCTCAGAATGTGAGCTAAGCTTGATGCGTTCGTTCAAGTTTCTTTCCAAATTCCTGATGACGGTTGTCTTGATTATAACCCGTTTATTACCTGCTGGTTGCACGAGTCAGATCATCGCCAAAGTCTGGGAGGAAGCCAGCCCGCAGATGGCCGAATGGCTGGGCATTTCCAAGGCGAGAATCGCAAAGACGCTCAGCGGAACTTCCAATCCGGACCTATGTCCCACTTTTGACCGAGGCATTGCTCACCGTCGACACAGATCCTGCAGGTGCAGCCTACAATCAAAGTGAAATGTTTGTGCACCCAATGCGGTAAATTTTAATCAGATAGCGATTTTTCACCGGAAAAGGATTGCAGGGCGTTCATTTTCCGGACTTCCCGGACGTACTGGATGGTCAACGGGATTAAGGCACCCAGCCAAGCCAGGGGATTGGCCATGGCCGCTCCGGTGAAGCCGATGGCTGCACCCAGCGTGACCCCGGCAAAGGACCGCATGAATAATTCAAACATCCCGCCCAGGGTCGGAGCCAGGGTTTGGCCGATGCCCTGCAGGGTGTAACGAAAGATGAACAGCAGGGCGACTGCCCAGTAGGTGCTGCCATTGATGATGAAATAGGTCCGGGCTAGTTGTACGATAGGCTCGGACTCTGGGCCAGTGCCGATGAAAATCCGCGTCAGGTATTCCCCTGCCATAATCATGACCAACCCCACGGCGAAACTGTACGTCAGGGCCATGGATATGCCTTTTTTGACACCATCTTTAATCCGTTGATAATCACCCGCACCGAGATTCTGTGCGGCATAAGTCGCCATCGCCACCCCAAAAGACTCCAGCGGCATGATGGCGATCCCGTCGATCTTGGTCGCCGTCGTGTAGGCAGCCACAGCCTGGGTACCCAGCGTATTCAGGGCAAACTGGAGAATGATAAAGCCGATACCCGTGATCGATTTCTGGAATCCGATGGGCAAGGCTAGCTTCAGATGCAAGGTAAGGTCAGTGGCTGCAGCCTTGAAATGATACGCCTGGAGCTTCAGGACTGGCATTTTGTACTGGATGTAAAGATAGCAGAGCACGGCCGAGGCAAGCTGGCTAAACACCGTGGCAATGGCCGCACCACGCACGCCCCACTTGAATATGGCGACTAAAAGAATGTCCAGGCCGATGTTCAAGACACAGACAAAGGCCAGGAAATACAACGGCGTGCGGCTGTTGCCTAGCGCACGTATGACACTGGAAAAATAATTGAAAAACATCGCAGCAAAAATACCGATCAAGATGACGACCAGATAGTCATAAGCCGCCGCCATCATTTCCGGTGGGGTGTTAAGCAGGCTAAGGAGTGGCCGGGCCAAAAAGACACTGGGAATCGTCAAAACAATGGTGGTGACCGCACTGATCATAATTCCGGCTGCGTAACTTCTGCGCAGGCCTTCCCAGTCCTCAGCACCAAAGCGCTGAGCGGTGATGATCGTCAGGCCTGTCGTAAAGCCAAAGATGAAGCCCAGGATCAAAAACAGAACATTTCCCGTTGAACCGACGGCTGCCAGAGCCCGGATGCCAAGGATCCTGCCAACAATATACGTGTCCACCACATTGTACAGCTGCTGGAACAGATTGCCGATGATCAGGGGAATTGTAAACAGGAAAATCAGACGGGTAGGGCTGCCCGTGGTCATGGTCTTAATCATGCAAAATCTCTCATGGTAAACAAAAGCTGTCCTTCATCTGGCTCAGCTGCTTGAACCAGGCAGTTAATTAAGCCAGGCAGTCAAGCCAGCATACCACAAGAACTGGGCAAATGAATCAAGAATCTTGCAAAGATCGATCCAGTGAACGGATCCGCGAGCTGTCGCCAATTATGGTCCTGGGGTTCTGCCCCAAGGAAGTCACAGCCTGAGTCTACCGCGAAACCATGGCACTGACTGTCATCGGCATCCTGGCAGACTCTGGTTTCGGCCGCGTGCTGCTTTTATCGTGATCAATTCGATGGCTCCATCCAAATCCAATGTCCTTCGATCCCCTCATGTCCTTCTATTCCCCTCAAGGGCGTCGACAGGGCCCGTACACTCAAGGCGGTCGAATAAGTCGTAAGTCCCAGCTTAAGCAACGATGGTCTTTTGTCGTTACATGCCGTGGCCGCAGATGCGAGCGGTTTCCTGGGCGATGACGAGTTCTTCTTTGGTAGGAATGACAAGGACCTTGACGGGTGAATCGTCATCAGAAATGATCGCTTCCGTGCCGATCGCGGCGGCGTTGCGGTAGGGATCGATTGAGATACCCATGAAGCCGAGGTCCTTGCAGGCGCCATACCGGATGTCTGGGGCATTTTCGCCAATACCGGCGGTGAATACGACTGCATCGACGCCACCCATGGTCGAGGTATAGGCCCCAATCAGTTTGCGGCACTGGTATTTGAACAGGTCGATCGCCAGGGCTGCTCGCTTGTTGCCCTCGCCCGCGGCTGCATAGATGTCACGCAGATCAGAACTGACCCCAGAAATGCCCAAAAGGCCGGACTGGTTGTTGAGCATATTTTCCACGCCTTCGATGTCGAGATGTTCTCTTTCCATCAGGAAGGTGACTATCGCAGGATCAATGTCGCCGCTGCGGCTGCACATAGCCAAGCCGGCCAGCGGGGTCAGGCCCATTGAGGTATCGACGCTGCGGCCCCGGTCTACGGCAGCGATGGAGGAACCAAATCCGAGGTGGCATGTGATGATTTTGAGCGTATCGATCGGTTGACCCAGAAGTTCTGCTGCCCGCTGACTGACATAAGCATGGGAAGTGCCATGGAAACCATATTTGCGGACATCGTATTTCTCATAGAATTCGTATGGCAGAGCGTAGATTGCCGCCTTGTCAGGCATGGTGTGATGGAATGCCGTGTCAAAGACAGCCACCTGAGGGACGCCTGGCAGGGCTTTTTCGCAAGCCAGGATGCCCTCCATGCTGGGCGGATTGTGCAGTGGGGCGAGGTGATTGTAAGCTTCGATGGTGCGTTTGATTTCAGGTGTAATGATCGCTGGTGCTGTGAATTTCTCGCCGCCGTGGACGA
>DIFN01000062.1:0-54886 GCA_002419145.1 Mageeibacillus sp. UBA5747
CGTCCGTCGGCCTGCCGGCCGCCCGGCCGAGGGCGCTTGCGATCCGCAAAGCCTGTTAGGCTTGCGGCTTTTTTTAACTCAGTCTATAATCATCCACAACAGTGTCGCCGGCTCGCGGTGACAAACCACAGCCGGACCTGCCCTGTACCATAGCCCTGTAATGGCAGGCACGACCACACCTGGCGCAGGTTTGACCAGTCTTCGACCTACACTCAACATCCGCTCTCATCTCACCACAACAAGGAGACACTATGTCCAAAACCGAATTTAATGAAGAACGTTGTAAGGGCTGTGGCCTTTGTGTGTCGGTCTGCCCTCAGAAAATCATTGCCCTGCAGAAAGACAAGCTCAACAGCAAGGGTTTTCATCCGGCTGGCATNNGTGGAGATGGAGCGCTGCACGGGCTGTACCATATGCGCGACCCTTTGTCCGGATGTCGTCATAACCGTCTATCGATAGGAGGTCCGCCATGTCTAATCGTGTCCTGATGAAAGGAAACGAAGTTATCGCTGAAGCGGCAGTCCGTGCGGGTTGCCGTCACTATTTCGGGTACCCGATCACCCCACAGACCGAGGTCATGCATTACATGGCCAAACGTATGCCAGAGGTGGGTGGCACCATGTTGCAGGCAGAGAGCGAAGTCGCTGCGATCAATATGGTCTACGGCGCAGCTGCTGCTGGAGCGCGGGTGATGACGACCAGTTCCAGTCCTGGAATCAGTCTCAAACAGGAAGGTTTTTCCTATATTGCCGGCGCAGAACTGCCGGCCGTCGTGGTCAATGTGGTCCGTTCTGGCCCTGGCCTGGGAGGCATCCTGCCAGCCCAGGGCGACTATTTCCAGGCGACGAAGGGCGGAGGCCATGGCGATTACCGAAACATTGTCCTCGCACCGGCCAGCATCCAGGAACTCTACGAACTGACAGTCGAAGCTTTCAACCTGGCTGACCGCTACCGCATGCTTTGCTTGATCCTGGGCGACGGTGCGCTGGGCCAGATGATGGAACCAGTCGCATTCAGGGAATCCGAACCGATTGAACCGGTCGAAAAACCTTGGGCCTTGACCGGTCGCAAAGGTCGCGCCGAACATAACACGATCACATCGATCTATATCGAAGCAGACATCATGGAAGCATTCAATGCCAAGCTTCAGGCTAAATATGCCGAAGTGACAGCGCACGAAACCAGAGTCGAAACCATTAATTGCGAAGGCGCACAGATTATTCTCACGGCGTTTGGCCTGACCAGCCGGATCTGCCGCAATGTCATGAACCTGGCTGCCCGGGAGGGGATCCAGGTTGGCTTGGTCCGGCCGATCACCTTGTGGCCATTCCCCAGCCAGACCTATGCCGATATAGCCGCGCAGCCGTCGGTCAAGGCTTTCCTCGATATCGAGCTGAACAGTGGCCAGATGGTCGAAGATGTCCGCCTGGCTGTCAATGGCAAAAAACCGGTCCATTTCCACGGCCGCACCGGCGGCAACCTGCCAACTCAGCAGGAAATCCTGGAGCTGGTCCGTCAGCTGGCAGGGAGGAGCGCCACATGAAACCAGTCTTTACCCGCACCACCGGCTTGACTGACAAGCCTTTCCATTACTGCCCTGGCTGCACCCATGGCATCATTCACCGCCTGATCGCTGAGGTCATGGTCGAGATGGATATACTTGACACCACCATTGGTGTATCACCTGTCGGCTGCACCTACAACAACTACGAATATTTCGCCTGTGACATGGTCCAGGCCGCCCATGGTCGCGCTCCGGCTGTCGGAACGGCTATCAAGCGGGTCCATCCGGATAACATGGTCTTTACGTACCAGGGAGATGGTGACCTGGCCGCCATCGGCGCGGCCGAGATCGTCCATGCGGCTGCCCGCGGCGAGAAAATTTCCACCTTCTTTGTCAACAATGCCGTCTATGGCATGACTTCCGGTCAGATGGCTCCGACGACACTGATTGGACAGGTGACGACGACATCGCCCTTTGGTCGCAGACCCGAGTTCGAAGGCTACCCGATCAATGTCAGCGAAATGATCGCGACATTGCGTGGCGCCGTCTATGTCGAGCGTGTCGCGGTCAATGATTTTGCTCATATCAACAAGGCCAAGAAGGCCATCCGCAAGGCTTTCCGGGTCCAGCAGGAACGCCTGGGCTTTTCCATGGTTGAAATCCTTTCAACTTGCCCGACCAACTGGGGCAAAGACCCAGTCTCGTCTTTGCGCTGGATGGAGGATGCCATGTTCAAGCAATACCCGCTCGGAGTCTACCGCGGGCAGGAACTGGAGGTCTGACCATGATCGATTTTTCTGTGATCTTGGCCGGTTTCGGTGGCCAAGGCATCTTGTCCGGGGGCAAGTTCATTGCTACTGCAGCCCTGATGGAGGGGCGCGAGGTTTCCTGGTTCCCGTCCTATGGTCCGGAAATGCGAGGCGGCACGGCTAATTGCAGCGTTGTTGTTTCGGATGAGCCGATTAGTTCGCCCGTCATCAATGAAGCCGATGTCCTGATCGTCATGAACGGTCCTTCGCTGGATCGCTTCATCAACCACGTCAAACCTGGTGGCCTTGTGATCTTGGACAGCTCACTGGTACTGAATCCCCCCACCCGCACGGATGTCCGTGTGTTCCAGATCCCGGCATCGACTCTGGCGGTCGAGGCCGGCAACATCACTTTTGCCATTATCTACCTGCTCGGCTGCCTCCAGGCGCAGACCGGCTGCTTCTCCCGCGAGTCCTTTGAAAAAGCCCTTGCTGACGCTTTGCCCACGCGCCATCATCATCTGATCCCGCAAGAATTGACCGCTTTTGATACCGGCGCAGCTTATCACGAATCCCTATGCCTAAAATAGCTAAATAATGACGCAATTAATTGTAAGCTTCAGATAAAAGGTGGTGTACCCACCTTTTATTTCTTGTGCAGGATCACAAATAAGGTATAATGATTTTAACCGAATCTCGTGCAAAGCAGGTGTGAGTATGGATCAAGCATTCTTGTTCAACAATGGCCTCGATTACATGAGCTACAATCTGCTGGGTGCTTTCCCTGCCCCTGATGTCGAGGGCGAGTCAGGCTACCGCTTTGCTGTCTGGGCCCCACATGCCCGCATGGTAGCCATCGCTGGTACTTTCAATGACTGGAATGTTAAAGCCCATCAGATGGAACGGCTGGGAACGACAGGAATCTGGACCGGTTTTGTCCCAGGGGCTACGGACGGCGATCTGTACAAGTACGCCATCACCACCCCTTATGGCAACATCGAACTCAAGGCAGACCCTTTTGCCAGGTGGAGTGAACTCAGGCCCAATACAGCCTCAGTTCTGTATGATCCAGACGACTACAGCTGGCACGACCAGTCCTGGTTGGACAGTCGCCCGCATGCGTTATCGGATTTCCCGCTCAATATTTACGAAATTCACCTGGGCTCCTGGCGCTGCCATGAGGATGGCAGTTTCCTGACTTATCGCGAAATTGCCGGTGAGCTGGCCGATTATGTCCTGGATATGGGATACAACACGGTCGAACTGATGCCGATCAGCGAACACCCCCTGGATGCTTCGTGGGGGTATCAGGTCACCGGCTACTACAGTGTGACCAGCCGTTTTGGTTCGCCAGCCGACTTCAAGTACATGATCGACCATCTGCACCAAAAAGGCATCCGGGTTATTCTCGACTGGGTCCCTGCCCATTTTCCACGTGATGCCTTCGGTCTGGCCAAATTTGACGGCACTCCTCTCTACGAATATGCTGACGTCCGCATGGGTGAGCATCAGGAATGGGGAACGCTGGTTTTTGATTTTTCCAAGAAAGAAGTCGTCTCCTTTCTGGTCTCCAATGCATTTTTCTGGCTCCGAGAATTTCACATCGACGGCCTGCGCGTCGATGCTGTGAGCAGCATGCTCTATCGCAACTATGGCCGGACCGAGTATGTGCCCAATGTCTACGGTGGTACGGAAAACATTGAGGCGATCGATTTTCTGCGCCATCTGAACGGCACGATCCGGGCCCAGATGCCTGGCGTCCTGATGGTCGCTGAGGAGTCCACCGCCTGGCCGCATGTCACCGAGAGTCCGGAAAACGGCGGCTTGGGCTTCACCCATAAATGGAACATGGGCTGGATGCATGACACCCTTGACTACATGAGCCGGGACTATGTCTACCGCAAATGGCATCAGAACCAGCTGTCCTTCTCCCTGATGTATGCCTTTTCCGAGCGGTTCATCCTGCCGTTCTCACATGACGAAGTCGTCCACGGCAAACGTTCACTCCTGGACCGCATGCCAGGTGATCTGTGGAAGAAATTCGCCAATCTCCGGACCCTGTATATATATTACATGACCCATCCCGGCGGCAAGCTGATGTTCATGGGCGGCGAATTCGGCCAGTTCATCGAGTGGCGCTTCTATGAGCAGCTGGAGTGGTTCCTGCTTGAGTATGAAAACCACCGCCTGCTGCAGCAGTTTGTCCGCACCCTGAACAACCTGTATCTCAAGCACCCGGCCTTCTGGGCTGACGACCATGACTGGAGCGGCTTTGAGTGGATCAGTGCCGATGATGCCGACAACAGTGTCTACATTTTTGCCCGCAAAGCCGTGGCTGCTGACCAACTGATTGTGACGGTGATTAACCTCACACCCAACCCGCTGCCCCATTACCGCTTTGGTGTTCCACGCGCTGGCACGTACAAGATCCTGCTTAACTCCGATAAGCCAGACTTTGGTGGCAGTGGTTATGACTGTGGCGACCGGGGAGGCTCGTTTACAACCATCGCTGAGACCAGCCATGGCCAGGATCAGAGCCTCGTGGTCCAGATTCCACCCTTGTGCGGACTGGTGCTGGAGTTCTTGAATTAATCAGACGACCGATTCTACGATAGACCGATTGTGCGACAGACCGTTTAATTTTAGGAGGGATTTTTGTGGCAAGACAAGAAGTGATCGCGATGATTCTCGCAGGCGGGCAAGGCTCGCGACTTGGGACATTGACCAAGTACCTGGCCAAGCCGGCCGTACCGTTCGGCAGCCGTTACCGGATCATTGACTTCCCGCTGAGCAATTGCATCAACTCAGGAATCGAAACCGTTGGCGTCCTGACCCAGTATCAACCTCTGGCTTTGAACACTTACATCGGCAACGGCCACCCGTGGGACCTCGACCGCAACAACGGCGGCGCCTTTATCCTGCCGCCGTATCAGAGCAGTGCCCGCAGCGACTGGTACAAGGGCACAGCCAACGCCATTTACCAGAATTGCGAGTTCATCGACAGCTATGATCCCAAGCATGTCGTGATTCTGTCCGGTGACCACATCTACAAGATGAACTACGCCAAGATGATCCTGTCCCACATTCGCGAAAATGCTGATGCTACCATCGCAGTTTTCGAGGTCCCGTGGGAAGAAGCCAACCGCTTTGGCATCATGAATACCGATGCCAACAATACCGTCATCGAGTTTGAAGAGAAACCCAAGCAGCCCAAGAGCAACCTGGCTTCGATGGGTGTTTACGTCTTTAAATGGGATACCCTGCGCCGGATGCTGGTCGAAGACGAGGCCAGATCAGACTCCCACCATGACTTTGGCAAGAACATCATTCCCAACATGATCGCGGAAGGCCAGAAACTGATCGCCTACCGTTTCTCCGGCTACTGGAAGGATGTCGGTACCATCGACAGCCTCTGGGAAGCCAACATGGATCTTCTCGACCAGCCCGAGGAGATCAACCTGATGGATCGCTCCTGGAGGATCTACAGCCGCAATCCGGTCAAGCCCGCCCACTATATCGCCAAGGGTGCCCGTGTGATCAACAGTGCCCTGACGGACGGCTGCAGCATCTACGGCACCGTTGAGCACTCCGTTCTTTCAAACAGCGTCGTGGTCGAGAAGGGTGCGATTGTGCGTGACTCGATCTTGATGCCGGGTGTCACTGTCCAAGCGGGAGCGCTCGTCGACAAATGCATCGTCGGCATGGGCACCATCATCGGCAAGAATGCCCGGGTTGGTGCCAGCATTGAGGGCGAATGCAAATACACCAATACCAAGCTCTGTTCCAATGGCATTACCGTATTCGAGCGCGGGCTCAAGATCCGTGACGAAGCCATCATCCCTGGTAACAGCATGGTCGAGCACCAGGATGACCAGGATTCGGACGAGTTCATCGAGTACTCGTTCCGGGTCCACGGATAACCGCACTTGAAGGAGGCAACCGTATGTTTATCAATGCAATGGGCCTGATTCTGGCCGACAATAAAAAAATCCACCTCGGGGAGTTATCCCGTCCGCGTGCCCTGGCCGCCATGCCGTTTGCCGGCCGTTACCGCATCATTGATTTTATGTTGTCCAACATGGTCAATTCCGGCATCACGAATGTCGGTATCACGGCCATGAACAAATACAAATCCCTGATGGACCACCTGGGGACTGGCAGTTCCTGGGACCTTGACCGCAAAATGCAAGGCCTTCAGATCCTGCCGCCGTACATCAATTCATCCAATACCGATTCCAATATTGAGGGGGACGATCTTGTTGGCCTTCTCGATTTTCTGCAGGCTGACGCCCACAAATACGTTATCCTGGCCAATCCGAACGTCATTTTCAACTCGTCCTTCGTCGAGCTGGTGGCTCGCCACGAGGACAGTGGTGCGGACATGACCGTCATGTATAATCGCGATAGCATCCGCTATGGCTCGCCCAGTGTCATCCTGGAAATCGACCGCAAAGGTCTGGTCCAGGATATGATGATGAATCCGGCCAAACCATCCAGCAACCGCTGCTCGATGGGTGTCATGGTGATCAACCGCGAACTGCTCCTGGACCTGGTCAGTGAAATGATCGCCAGAAGCGAAACGGAATTCTCGATCGAGAAGCTGCTGCGCCGCTATGACCAGTTCAAGATCCGCGGCATGGAGTTCAAAGGCCTGGTCCTTAGGATCAATTCCGTGGCTACCTATTTCAATGCCACGATGAAGATGCTCGATGATGACACGCGCGAGGAAATCTTCAACCCAGACCTGCCAGTCTACACCAAAGTCAAGGACGAAGCACCGACGATCTACGACGAGAACAACGAAGTCAGCAACAGCGTCATTTCCGACGGCTGCCGCATCCTGGGCAGCGTAACCAACAGCATGATCTTCCGTGGTGCGACCATTTCCCGCCACGCCGTGATCAAGAACAGCATCATCATGCAGGATGTCTATGTTTCCGAGGGTGTCATTCTGGAGAATGTCATCATTGACAAGAAATGTGTCATCCGTCCTGGTATCAAACTGCTTGGTCAAGCGGACTATCCGGTTGTCATCGGCAAGGGGGCGATCGTTTGAAAGTTTTGCTTGTCACATCCGAACTGGCTCCGCTGGCCAAAGCAGGCGGCCTGGGCGATGTTGCCGGAGCCTTGCCACAGCGTCTGCGCAAGATCGGTGTCGATATTCGCTGTATCTTGCCGTTGTACAAGCAGATCAAGGACAAATACACCAACAAGCTCGAGTTTTTAGGCTGGAAAATGATTCGCATGGGCTGGCGGACGCTGTACTGTGGCGTCTACCGCATGGACTTCAACGAAGTGCCGATTTACTTCATTGACAATGAATACTATTTCGGCCATAGCCAACTCTACATCGAGTACACCTTTGATATCGAGCGGTTCAGCTTCTTCCAGCGCGCCGTGTTGGAAGTCATCGGTGACCTGATGGATTTCGAACCAGATATCCTGCATCTGAATGACTGGCAGACCGGCATGATCCCAGCCCTGATGGAAGCCCACTACCGCCCCTTTGGTAAATTCACCCAGATGAAGACGGTCTACACGATCCACAATCTCAAATACCAGGGCATCCATAGCTACGACTTGATTTCAGACATGATGGAACTGCCAGACCGGATCATGTCCGAGTACGGTGTGCTCAAGGATGGCGTGCCTAATTTCATGAAAGCGGGCATCGTCTATGCCGACCGAGTGACCACGGTTTCTCCGTCCTATGCCGAAGAAATCATGACCGAGTATTTTGGTGAGGGTCTCAACTGGCTGTTGCAAAGCATGGCTTACAAGGTCAGTGGAATCCTGAATGGCATTGATGTCGATTCATACGATCCTGCCACAGACCCTTACATCGCGGCTCATTACGACCGCAACACCTGGGGCGAGGGTAAAGCTGACTGCAAGGAAGCCTTGCAGAAGGAGCTAGGCCTGACTGTCGATCCGAACATCCCTCTGGCAGTCATGATCTCGCGCCTGGTCGACCAGAAAGGTGTTGACCTGCTCCTGCGCGTCCTTGATGAAATGCTCGACGACGGTATCCAGGTTGCCATTCTTGGCACCGGTGATCCAGATTACGAACATCGCTTCTGGCACATGGGTGCTTTTCGCAGCGGCCGCCTGACTGTCCGGCTCGAATTCGACCAGGCTTTGTCGCATCGCATGTATGCAGGTGGTGACCTGTTCCTGATGCCATCCCTGTTCGAGCCCTGCGGCTTGTCCCAGATGATCGCGATGCGCTATGGCACCATCCCGGTTGTCCGGGCCACTGGCGGTCTCAAAGACACCGTCATCCCGTTCAATGTCGAGACCGGTGAGGGGAACGGCTTCTCGTTCCCGAACATCAACGCCCATGACTTCCTGTTCCTGACCAAGGATGCCGCCAGGATCTACCGCGAGAAACCCCAGTCCTGGGCCCAGCTGGTAGATAATGCCATGAAAGGTGACTACTCCTGGGACAAATCAGCTCAGCAGTACAAGGACTTGTTCGAGACCCTGTTAGCCCAGGGTTAAGTGAGCCTTATGAAAGCTTTTCACCAAAGTCGCCAGAGCCGGTATCGCCATCCCTATGGCGCTCTACCGGCTCATTCATTGGTGACGCTTTCGATCAGTATCAGCCACACGCCGGATGAGGCCCAAACCGTGACGGGTGTCTACCTGTGCTATGCTTATGGCTTGTACCAGTTCCAGGAGAGCCGTCAGCGTATGGACATCCGCGAGCAATTGGCGCTTTCGGATTCAGCCGAAGAAGACATGACCGTAGATTATACAACTTCGGTCACCCTGCCATCTGAGCCTGGCCTGTTTTTCTACTGGTTTGAAATCCAGAGCGGTGAGAACCGCGTCTATTACACGTGTGACCTCTATGGCGATGGCAGCGGCTGGATCAGCCACCATTATCCCCATTACCAGCCTGGCGACGCCCATCATCCCACCCCTTTCCAGATTACCGTCTATGAGCCTGGTTTTGCTGTCCCTTCCTGGCTGATCGGGGCTGTCATTTACCAGATTTTCCCCGACCGTTTTCATCGCGACCGCGATTTCACGGTGGAGCGATTTGAAAAAGCTGCGCAAAAGCGGCCAGAGCGTTTGTTTCATAAGGAGTGGCAGGAAGAGGTCGATTACCAGGGCAAACCGGAGACTGGGTATCTGGCCTGTGATTTTTACGGTGGTTCCCTGGCGGGTATCACGGAGAAACTCGGGTATCTGGAGCAGCTGGGTGTCACGGTCCTGTACCTCAATCCGATCTTCGAAGCGCGCTCCAATCACCGCTACGATACGGGTGACTATGAACGGGTCGATCCTTTGCTGGGAAGCAACGCCGACTTGGAGGAGCTGTGCCGCGAGGCTCTTCAGCATGGGATCCATGTCATGCTGGACGGTGTCTTCAGCCATACGGGTGCAGACAGTCGCTACTTCAATAAATTAGGCCGCTACCCCGGCAATGGAGCTTTCCAGGAAATGACCGGCCAAGGTCTGTCCTCTTTTTCCGATTGGTATACTTTCCATCGCAAGGGTGAAGATTTGTTCTACGATTCCTGGTGGGGGTTTCCAGATTTGCCCAATGTCAAGGAACATGACCTGAGTTTTGTCGAATACATCTGTGGTGAAAAGGGTATCCTGCGGACCTGGCTGCGCCGCGGGGTCAGCGGTTTCAGGCTTGATGTCTCCGATGAACTGCCGGACAGTTTCCTGCGTGAAATCCGTCGCAGCATGCGCAAGGAGCGTCCTGATGCCGCCATCCTGGGTGAGGTCTGGGAGAATGCCAGCCACAAGATCAGCTATGGTTCCTACCGGGATTTCTTGTTCGGGCGCACCCATGACAGCATCATGGGCTATCCGTTCCAGAAAACGCTTCTGGACTGGTTCACCCAGCATATTTCCAGCCATGTCCTGGTTAATCAGCTTGAGTCGATCCGCGAAAGTTATCCTCTGGCTGCTTTCTATGCCGGGATGAACCTGATCTCCAGTCACGATATTCCGCGGGCCATCACCATCCTGGCTGGCTTGCCTGATCCAGGCAGCCGCGATCTCCAGGCCAAGACCTTGTTATCACCGCCCGCCCGTCAGCGTGGCCTCGCCTTGCTGCGCCTGTGCTACCTGTTCCAGATCGCCTTTCCCGGCATGGCGGCGATCTATTACGGTGATGAAGCAGGACTGGAAGGCTACAGAGACCCTTTCAACCGCCGGACCTATCCTTGGGGCAGGGAAGAAGGCGAGCTGATCGACTGGTACGGCAAGCTGGGCCAGCTGCGCCGCTCCTGGCCAGTGCTGCAGACAGGACTTGTGCGCCTGACGTATGACAGCGATTCAGTGGTAGTGATCGAACGTTTCCTCGACCTCGGTCGGGATGCTTTTGGTCAGATCGTCGATGGACCTGAGCAGGTCCGGGTCGCGATCAATCGCAGCCCTCATCCGGCTCCAGTCCCCTGGAGCGTCAACGGTGACCCGTTACCACCCTACGGCGGCATCCTGCAGGCAGAAGCCGTCGAAATCAGAACCGCACTTGAAACGTGTGACCCATGATTGATAGTCTAATAGCATGAACCTTTTTGGCAGCCGATTTCTGGCATCAAATGAAACAGCAAAAGGAGACCAACACCATGTTTTGTGAAAGCTGCGGCAATCAACTACCCGAAAATGCCAAATTCTGCACCGCCTGTGGAGCCACAACCGGGCGCACCCAGGCAGAGACTGCCCAACCGGCTTATACGCCGCCATCATCACCACCGCCACAAACAGCCTATATCCACAACACTGCACCCGCCCAGCCATCCTACGCACCGGCAGCAGCCCTGGACACTCCGCTCGGTGTCGGGCAATACATCGGCATGTTTTTCCTGCTGGCTGTACCGATTCTGAATATCGTTTTATTGTTCAAATGGGCTTTTGGTAAATCTGCCAATCTCAACAAAAAGAACTTTGCCCGCGCCTCCTTGATCCTCTCCGCGATTGCCCTGATCTTCTGGATCCTCGCTGGCGGCGCAATCATGGAAATCTTTGACGGCATGATGGGCGGCTACTATTATTGATCCGAGCCCGCCTCGGACATTCAGCGGCACAAGACGCGCTGCGACACGATATCCGCAAACAATTCGATCCCATCCGCCTGGGCGACATGGATGACATCCGCCCAGGCTTTGCTTTGCGGCAACAGTTCCAGCAGATGATTTTCCCGCTTAAGGATTTTCTCCGGCTGATAAATGACTTCCGGCTGGCCGGCAAACAGGGCTACATAGAAGATCCCCGCCTCAACAAGGTCCTGGAAAAAATGGCTGCCATAGGACAGTTCCGGCACAAACCCGGCTTCCGGAGATGAGACCTCGCAAATGACTGCCATCTGACTCAGCTCTGAAAAATGGACAGGAACCCCCAGCGAGGGCGTGGTCGTTCCCCAGCGCCCCGGACCCAGCAGGAGGACCGACTGGCCCTTGAGCCTGGTGTTGAGTTGGCCAATCTGGCGTGCGATCGAATATTTGTCCCGGTCGGCGAGTGCTTTGTAAGTCTCAGGCCGGACCATGATCACGCTGTCAAAGCGCAAATGGGTATTGCCACCCATGAAATTGCCACTGGTCGCAAACAAGCAGTCGGCCGTGCCCCCTGCGTCCGGAATGGTCACCGCCTGGCCAAGACCTCGTGTCTGCAGTGGACGACATTGCAGGAGGTTGACTTTGAAGTGGGCATCGCGGGTGAAATTGGCTGTGAATTCGATATCCACCGGATATGCATAGACTCGTTCGAGCAAGGTCAGCATCTCTTTCATGACGGCTGGGAAATCTGTCTGGGTCAGCAATTTTTTGAAATCAAACAGATACGGTGTGGGCTGGCCGGAGATGCCGCGTTCGCGCAGCCAGTTGGCTGTCTCTGTGTCGTAGCTGGCAAACAAGGCCTTGTCGACCTTGATGTCCTGGGTAAAAAGCTCGGACAGGTCCAAGGTAGCCAGACGGTTGTCCTTGAGAGAAATCAGGTCGGCGCTGTGCTGGGAATATTTTTTCAGGTCACTGGCATTTGTCGGTGGCAGGCGCTGCGGATCGTCGAGGCAGACGATCCGGGCATAGTCGCCAGCTGTGCGATCGACCGCCCGTGTGCCCAGACCAAAGACCAAACGCAACATCCCGGCTGACATGTCGATGCTTTTGTCCCAGACATAGAGGTTGGATGAATTGCCGACCCCGGCCACATGCGGGAAAAAGAATTCACCATGCTGGTCACCGGATACGCGCTGGACCAGGATGGCCATCTGCTCATCCTGGTCGACCAGACCGCGATTCATCCGGTAGTCGAGGGCGTCCTGATTCATCATGCTGGCGTAGACATCACGGATCGCCTGCTCAAAGGCCTCGTAACGCTCTTCCGGAGTGCCCTGGTTGGCACAGAAGACGCTCTCATATTTGCCAGCGAAAGCATTGCCAAAATTGTCCTCGAGCAGGGAGCTGGAGCGGACAATGATCGGGGATTGGCCAAAATACTCAAGCAGCTGGACAAACTGTTCCTGGATATCTTTGGGGAAACGGCCAGTCAGGAGTTTTACCCGCAATTCCGGTGCATACTGGTAGTAGCCTTCGGTTGTTTTCTGCCGGGTGCGCAGCCGCCACCAGCCGTTCTGCACGATATAGGTGTAGAAGACATCCGCACCGACATAGAATGAATCGTGCGGCTCGAGATCAGACTGGAAACGCTCGCCGGCCTCGACTTCGAGAATTTTGCGCGCGACCAGCATGCCGATGCTCTTGCCACCGATAAATCCCGTTCCGACCTCGCGCGAGGCGATCGTCAGAATGTCCTGGAGCGTGAAATAGCGGTCACAGAGCTCGAACATCCGCGATTGGCCGCCGATCAGCATGGACATCAGCTGGCGTTTGACCAGCTGTTGCTCGGCCTTCGTTTCAGTCAATGCTTCGCGGGCTTTGTCGAAAACGATGTCCCAATGGTCTGGCCGGTTGACGCCGCGCCGGATGCTGCCAAAAAGCTCGGCAACCTCAGAACTGGCCGTCATGCAGATCGCTTCCTGACCCTGGATCAGGTGCGGGAAAAACATCGTCGGCGAATAACGCTGCCAGACCTTGAGCGGGTGGATGTAGAGTTTGCCATGGACCTGGTAGAGGTCTAAAAGCAGCTGGGTCGTCTCACGGATCCCGGCTATGGTGGCGAAGGTCGTGACATCACGAACCACCGCAAAATAGGCCACCGTATCCAGCTCGTAGAGGTAGGGGCAGGTGACTTTGAAAAAATTGCCGATCATCAGGTCGGAGTGCCAGTCGGTGAGAAGGTCGGTCAGGCAGTCAAAGACGTAGAACGCCTTTTTTCCCGCTTTCTTGACCAGATTGTGCACCTCGGTGGCAAAACTCTCGAAGCCCTTGCCGGAATCAAGCGTTACAACTTGGATCGCCGGATCCTCAGCCAGCAACGGCTCGTGGCTGCCGAACCGGACATAGATCAGCCGGCGCTGATCCCGGATCGCCTGGGCCACATAGAGCTGGACCATCCGCCGGTAATCATCTGGCGAATCCACCTGCCAGACCACATTATCACCCAGCCGCAGCCGGTCAATCACTTCATCAAACCCCGGATGCCCCGTGCTGATTTTGTCGTTGATCCCCATGGCAACCCCCTCATTTCCATCTAGGGTTATTATAACCGATGCGCAAATGTGCCGATCAATCATTGACAGCGAGATTGTTTCGTATTATAAAAGTTAAGCAACTTTAATATTAAGCAGGTTAAAAACAACATGACCAACGATCTGAACCACAAACCCCGTGAGGCGTTTTGCCATGAACAATGACCATGTCGAGAAAATTTATCAGATCATGAAGCAGATGCATATGCTGCGGAGCAATATCCAGCCCGTGGGTGATAATTCGCACAGCGAATTCTTCATGCTCAAGGTGATCTGCAAACACAGCACGCCCCTCGGCCTTTCGATGTCCAATCTCAGTGAGCTGCTCAAGATCAGCAAACCCGCCGTCTCCCAGATGGTCAATTCGCTGGAGGATAAAGGGTACGTCGAGCGGTTCATGCCAAAATCGGACCGCCGCCTGGTCCTGGTCCGCCTGACCGAAGCAGGCCAGCAGGGCCTGGACCGTGAAATGCAAGTTTTCACCGACCGCCTGGTCCAGACCTTTGCTAAACTTGGTGAAGAGGACACAGAGGAACTCTTTCGACTGCTGACCCGTCTGTACAGCATCTTGAAAGACCAGTTCCCGGACAGCCGCTTATGACCAAGCTAGCTCGCTACCTGATTCCGTACAGCGCCTACCTGCTGTTGGCGGTTGCTCTGCTGTTTCTGCAGGCCAACTGCGATCTGGCCCTGCCGGACTACATGGCCGACATTGTCAACACCGGTGTCATGACTGGCAACATCAATGACATCCTGCAGACCGGAACCAAGATGATCCTGATCACCCTGCTCGGGACCGCGGCTTCGGTCACCGTCGGTTACCTGGCTGCCCGCTCGGCCGCGGGCGTGGCGCACGACATCCGCTCAGACCTGTTTCGCAAAGTCGAGCGCTTCACCAATGCCGAATTCGACCAGTTCTCGACCGCCTCCCTGATCACCCGCACCACCAATGACATCACCCAGATCCAGACCGTCCTGGTCATGATGATCCGGCTGGTGTTCTACGCCCCGATCATGGGCATCGGCGGTGTGATCAAGGCGATCTCCAACAGCACCTCGATGTCCTGGGTCATCGGCATTGCCGTCATCTGCCTGCTCGGACTGATCATGATCCTGTTTACGACGGTCATGCCCAAATTCAAGCTCATCCAGAAGCTGGTCGACCGCCTGAACCTGGTCAGCCGCGAAAACATCGAAGGCATCCTTGTCATCCGCGCTTTCAACACCCAGCGCTTTGAAATGGACCGTTTTGACCGTGCCAATCGCGACCTGACCGCCACCAACCTGTTTGTCAACCGCGCCATGATGCTGATGATGCCGGCGATGATGCTGATTATGAACCTGACCATGGTCACAATTGTCTGGGTGGGAGCCCACCAGGTATCTGCCTTCCGCCTCAATATCGGCGATATGATGGCCTACATGCAATATGCGATGCAAATCATCATGGCCTTCCTGATGATGTCGATGATGTTCATCTTGTTCCCCCGTGCCGCCGTTTCCGCCGACCGCGTGGCCCAGGTGCTCTCCACCGAGCCAAGCATCGTCGACCCGGTCGAACCGGAAAGTTTCAGCGAACCATTCCAGCCGACCATCGAATTCAAAAACGTCAGCTTCCGTTATCCCGGTGGCCAGGACGATGTCCTGCAGGACGTCAGCTTTGTCGCCCGGGCTGGCCAGACCACGGCCATCATCGGCTCGACCGGCAGCGGCAAATCGACCCTGGTCAACTTGATCCTGCGTTTCTATGATGTCACCGCCGGTTCGATCCTGGTCGGCGGCAAAGACATCCGCAAGGTCCTGCGCCGCGACTTGCGGGCCAGGATTGGTTACGTGCCGCAGAAAAGTGTCCTTTTTTCTGGCACGATCGAATCCAACCTGGCCTACGCCGACCCGGCGACCAGTCTGGACAACCTCGAAAGAGCTGCCTCGATTGCTCAAGCAACGGAGTTTATCAAGGCCAAGCCGGAAGGCTATGCCAGCACGATCGCCCAAGGCGGCACCAATGTGTCCGGCGGCCAGAAACAGCGCCTGTCCATTGCCCGCGCCCTGGTCAAAAATGCCCCGATCTATGTGTTTGACGACAGCTTTTCAGCGCTCGACCTCAAGACTGACCGCAACCTGCGTGCCGCACTCAAGCGGGAAACCGGTTCCAGCACGGTCCTTCTGGTTGCCCAACGCGTCAGCACAATCTTGAATGCCGAGCAAATCCTGGTCCTTGAAAACGGCCGGATCGTCGGTCAGGGAACCCACCAGGAACTGATGAAAAGTTGCCCGGTCTACCAGCAGATTGCCCTGTCGCAGCTGACAGAGGAGGAGCTGGCCCAATGAGTGAGAGTGAGAAAACAAACCAGCCCCGCGGTGGATTTGGCCGGGGCGGCGGCATGGCGCCCGGCGCAGGCGGCAAAGCCAAGGATTTCGGCAAAACCATGCGCACCATGGCCGGCTATCTGAAACCCCACCGGACAGCCGTTGGCATTGTCCTGATCTTTGCCATTCTTTCGACCGTTTTTACCATCTTTGGCCCCAAACTCCTGGGCAAAGTGACAACCAAACTCGCGGAAGGTCTGCTGGCGTGGTATGCCCAGACCGGCCTGCTGACCGATTTTGCCTACATCAACCGGATTATCCTGCTCCTGATTCTTCTATACATCATCTCGGCTATTTTCTCCTACATCCAGGCTTACATCATGTCCAGTGTCTCGATGAACATCACCTATAATCTCAGAAAAAACATCTCGGCCAAGATGAACCGTATCCCGCTGAATTATTACGACACCAGGACCCACGGCGAGATCCTTTCCCGGATCACCAACGACATCGACCTGGTCAGCCAGACGCTCAACCAGAGCCTGACCCAACTGATCACCTCCGTCACGTCCATCATCGGCATCCTCGCCATGATGCTGTCCATCAACTGGCTGATGACCCTGGCTGCCATCCTCGTAATTCCGTCCTCGCTGGCCTTCGTCGGCATCGTGATCAGGCGCTCGCAAGGCTATTTCAGGGCCCAGCAAAAATCGCTCGGCCAGATCAACGGCCATGTCGAAGAAATGTACGGTGGCCATAACATTGTCCAGGCCTTCAACGGTGAAAATGATTCGATCGAGACGTTCGAAACCGTCAATGACGAGCTCTACCATTCGGCTGTGAGCTCCCAGTTTGTCTCGAGCATCATTCTGCCGGTCATGGGCTTCGTCGGTAATGCCGGCTATGTGCTGGTCAGCATCCTCGGCGGCTATTTGGCGGTCAAGAAAGTCGTCCAGCTGGGCGATATCCAAGCCTTCATCCAGTACATGCGCTCTTTCACACAGCCGATCGGCCAGCTCGCCGCCATTTCCAACACCTTGCAGTCGACAGCCGCCGCCGCTGAGCGCGTCTTCGAATTCCTCGATGAAGACGAAGAAGTCCCCGACACGGCCAGCCCGATCCCGGTCGGCAACATTCAGGGACAGGTGACCTTCCGCGACGTCCAGTTCGGCTATACCAAAGACAAACAAATCATCAAGCATTTCTCGGCTGACATCAAAGCCGGCCAGCGTGTGGCGATCGTCGGGCCGACCGGCGCCGGCAAGACAACCATCGTCAAGCTGCTGATGCGCTTCTACGAACTCGATGGTGGGGCGATCACGATTGACGGTTACAACATCACCGACTTCACCCGCGAAGACCTGCGCTCGCTGTTTGGCATGGTGCTACAGGATACCTGGCTCTACAATGCGTCGATTGCTGATAACATTCGCTACGGCACATTCGAGGCTACGGACGAGGACGTCCGCCAGGCCGCCCGGGCCGCCCACTGCGATGAATTCATCCATGCCCTGCCCGAAGGTTATGCGACCATCCTCAACGAGGAGACCAGCAATATTTCCCAGGGCCAGAAGCAGCTTCTGACCATTGCCCGCGTCATCTTAAGCAACCCGAAAATTCTGATCCTGGACGAAGCGACCTCATCTGTCGACACCCGGACCGAAATCCAGATCCAGAAGGCCATGGAGAACCTGATGAGCAACCGGACCAGTTTTGTCATTGCCCATCGCCTGTCCACCATCCGTGACGCCAACCTGATTTTCATGATGAAAGATGGCGACATCGTCGAGCAAGGCAACCATAGCGAGCTGCTCTTGCACAATGGCGCCTATGCCGAACTCTACCGCAGCCAGTTTGAAGGCGAAGAAACCTGATTTGCCGAGCGCCATTCCGCCCCGGCCAGACAGCCGTGAAAAGCACAACATGAACAGACTTTCCAATCCGAAGGAGGATCCTCACCATGGAAGACAAGAAGCATAAACCAGCAACAACCCCAGCCACCGAACCGGGGCAGGGAAGCACATCCGATGCCACCGGCAAAAAATCCGGAAAGCGCAAGACTATCCTGATCATCATCCTGGCCGTGCTGGTCCTGGCCGGAGGCGGATTCGGTTTCTACTGGCTGGACAATTCCAGTCGCTATTTCCAGACCGACAACGCCAAGATTACGGCCAAAATGTACACCATCACCCCGGTAACTTCTGGCAAATTGCTGGAATGGACCGTCAGCGATGGTGAAACAGTCACCAAGGACCAGAACCTGGGTCGCCAGGAAGTCCTGCCGTACCTCGTTTCCCCGATCAATGGCACGGTCGTCAAAAACAACGGCACCGCTGGCCAGATTGTTTCCCCAGCCACCCAGCTGGCTGTGATCGCCGATACGGACCACCCCTACGTCGGCGTCAACATTGAGGAAACCGACATCACAAAAATCCAGGTTGGGCAGACCGTCGATGTCTGGATCGATGCCTATGGCAAAAAACTGTTCAAGGGTGTCGTCTCGGAAATCGACCTGGCCACCCAGCAATACTTCTCCGGCGCTTCCAGCTTCAGCACCAGCGGCACCTACACCAAAGTCACTCAGCTGATCCCTGTCAAGGTTTTGATCGAAAATCCCGACCGTTTGCCAATGGCCTTCGGCATGAACGCCACCGTGCGCGTTCACCTTAAAGATCCCCTGACCTCGGTCACTGCCCAGCCCGGGACGGCAGCACCCGACACAGACAGTGCTGCAGCACCTGAGCCAACTGCCTCCTATACCAGCTCCATCGAAGCCAATGACCAGATCAGCGTCCTGCCAGATGTGAGCGGCAAGGTCACCTCTGTCCATTTCAAAGTCGGCCAGACTGTCAAAGCGGGCGACGCCCTGTTTGAAATCGACTCATCCGATCTTGCCCTGCAGGTCAAGCAGGCCACCGCCGGCCTGGCACCGTTATCCGTTGCCAGCAAGGAAGCGACCGCCAATTACAACCGGATGCAGAAGCTCTTTGCCGGTGGCGCCATTTCCGCCGTTGAGCGCGACGCAGCCAAGGCCAAGGCTGATTCAGCGGCCGCCCAGCTGGAAAGCAACCAGGCTGCCCTCGACCTGCTGCAGAAAAAGCTTGACAGCTGCACGGTCAAGGCCCCGATGGCCGGCCAGGTTGCCACCAAACTGATTGCCACCGGCAGCCTGGCTTCACCCCAGGCCCCAGCTCTGACCCTGGTTGACATTTCCCACGTCATCGTCCGCATCGGTGTCACCGAAAATGACATCACTAAAGTCAAGCTCGGGGATACCGCCCAGGTCCGCGTCCAAGCAGTCAACAAAACTCTGGCTGGCCAGGTCAACAGCATCTCCCCTGTCTGCGACACCAAGACCGGCCTGTTCCCGGTTGAAATCACCCTCAGCAACCCGGACGGCCTTATCAAGCCCGGCATGAAAGCAGACGTTTCTTTCCAGGAGGCGATGAGCCATGGCTGAGCAAGTCCCCTTCGTCGTCACGATCAGCCGCCAGATGGGCAGCGGCGGCGCCGAAATCGGCCAGATGCTGGCCAAACGCCTGGACTGGGCCTGCCTCGATCGTGAAATTGTCACCCGGGCGGCCGAAATTCTGGCTGTGCCCGCGGAAACCCTCAGTCAACGGGAGGAGTCGGTGCCGAAATTCTGGCAAACGTTAACCAGACTGGGCAGCTACATCAGCCGCGATGCCTACATTCCGCCCCAGGCTGCCTATTCACCCACCCAGAAGGAGCTTTTCGCCGCCCAGAGCGAGGTGATCCGCAACGCCGCCCGCGACCGCTCACTGGTGATCATCGGCCGCTGCGGCGCCAGTGTCCTCGCCGGCCGGCCCAACGTGCTCAGCGTTTTCCTCCACGCCGATCTGGCCTTCCGGGCCCGTCGGGTCAGCGACCTGTATCACGTTGCAGAACCAACCGCTCTCAAAATGATCAGCCAGAGTGACAGCAACCGCGCCGCTTATCACCAGACCTTTGCCGGCGAAAACTGGACCGATGCGACCCGCTACGACCTGACAATTCACACCGGCCACTGCGGCCTGGACCAGGCCGTTGAACTGATTCTCGCCCAAGTCCGGCACAGCGGAGCGAAAGTGAGGGAAGACTGATGAGCCATCGATTGGAAAAAATGAATGGGCCTGATGCACAACTATCAAAATCACACCTGCAGCCCAGGCAGAGCCTGTTCAAAAGACCATTTAAATTGAAAAGAGCATTGCGTTCCGCGCTTGTTGCAGTGATCGTCGTCGCCCTCGGCGGCATGGGTCTGGTCAAAGCCCAGGACCTGCCCCAAAGCTGGACCAGCCAACCCAAAGCTGCCGCCAGCAACCAGGGCTACTTGCCGCCAGACATGCAGCTGGAAGGCGCCGAAGTCCCCATCACTCTGGACCAGGCCATTCAGCTGGCGACCAGCCAGGGCACTCTGGCCGAGACCGCCTCAATCAACCGCGACATGGGCAAAGCCAAGGCAGACCTCTATCACCAGACTGCAGAAGCGCTTGATGCTGACAACTCAACAGCCAGCGAAGATGCCAGGAAACTTGCAGACCTGACCGCAGATTTTGCCGCCGACCAGTCCGACCGCAATTTCACCGCCGAGATCAACGCCTTAAAGCGCGACACGGTGAAAAAATACTACGAAACGGTGCAAGCCCGCGATGCCGTCAAGCTCAGTCTCGACAACCTCGCGGCCCAGGAAACCGTCGCCAAAAACATCCAACAAAAATATGACCAGGGACTATTGACCAAGCTCGACCTGCTCAAAGCCCAGTCTGGAGTCGACCAGGCCAAAGCCGATCTCATGGCTGCCCAGAATGGCCATATCCTGTCCGTCATGGCTCTCAATCGCGCCCTCGGCTATCCGCTGCTGCAAAACACACTGCCGACGGACGCTCTGACTGTCAATGAGCCCAGCTTCCCGTCCCTGAGCGATACCCTGAATGCCGCCAAAAATTACCGCAATGAGATCCACGGTGTCAATTTCGCCAGACAGGCCGCCAAGTACAGCCTCTACGATGCCGAGGAAGTCTACGGCGATGACTCACCCCAGGCCCAAAAAGCCGAGGCCGCCCTCGACGCCGCCAAAAAAGCCGCTGCCGACATGCCCGACCAAATCGAAATGGACGTCCGCAGCAAGTTCTTGCAGGTCAAATCCGCCGAGGCCAGCACCATCGCTGCCGAAGAAGCCTTGCAGAAAGCAACGGAAGCCGCCCGCGTCGCCAAACTCTCCTTTGACAACGGCTTGCTCACCGCCAGCGACCTGCAAATGGCCCAACTTGGCACCTACCAGGCTGCTCTCCAATACTCGAAAACCCTCCTTGCTTTTAAGCTGGCAATCAAAGATTATGAACTCTCTTATACGGAAGGAACGTATCTGGTCAGCTTCTAACGCTTCTCACCTGGTTTGGGCGGCTGCTGAGCAGCCCCCCCGATTTCGCTGCGGTCGTGCAGCAGGGTGTCCTGGTCGAAAATGGCCAGATAGACGGCCAGGTCATGGTCTTGGAGAAAGGCTTTGATCGTATCGGTCGCAATTTGGAGTGCCTGGTCTTTGGGATAGCCGTAAATCCCGCTTGAAATCAGCGGAAAGGCGATGCTTTCACACGCCTGCTCGACCGCGCGCAGCAGACTGTTGCGGTAGCAGGCGGAGAGTTGTGACGCCTCGCCGTGCTGGCCATCATGGTAAACCGGGCCAGCTGTGTGGATGATAAATCTGGCTGGCAGGCGAAAGCCTGGGGTGAGCACGGCTTCACCCGTTTTTATCGGAGCCAGCTTGGCACAGGCTGCCTGCAGCTCAGCCGGTCCAGCAGCCCGGAAAATGGCGCCACAGACGCCGCCACCCATCTGAAGCCCAGTATTGGCGGCATTGACGATGGCATCGACTGGCATCCGGGTGATATCCTGGCGAACGATTGTGAAAGGCATCGAGTCACCTCCATGACCGCTGGTATCTGGCAGGCGCGGTCTTGATTGGGTGTGGTTCTACTTGACCTGGTAAAAAAGCTCGACTTCGCAGGTGTGTTTTTGCCGCTTGCCACCAGAGATCAGGCGGACGATGGCAAAACCGGACAGGGAATGGAAGTGCCTGGTATCTTCGAAACTACTGGCATCATGCTGGGAGGCTGGTTCTTTCACAGTCAGCTGGTCCACCAATGCCTGCGGGACTGCGCCGACCAGCTTGCCTGCAGCTGTGAAAACCTCAAGGACTGGCCGACCGCGGCTGCTGCCCTGAATGATTTTCAACCGGTCGCCTTCCTGAAGCTGGGCCAGAATGTGCTGGCTATCATCATGGGCCGTGTTGACAAGGGTCGTAGTTACACTTTTGTATTGGCTAAAATTGGTCAGGACCAAACTCTGGTTAGCCTTGCGTTGCAATTCTGAATCGGACATCAGAAGGTCGTAATAACTCATAGGCACCTCTGGCTGGATAGATATCGTTTTCATTATTATAGCCTGTAAGCCTGCCTGAGAAAAAGCATTGACAAATCAGATCACCCCCCGACTTGTACATGCGCTTTCTGGTAGCCATGGACACTTGCAAAAGAGAACAAATGTTCTATAATCAATCTCACAAGTCTGACTCTAAGGCAGGTGAGCGATGTGGAACGGATTTTGGTCAAGGTCATTGTCGAGGCGTACGAGGGTCAGATCAGGCCACTGGAGGTGATCGCCCAGGACCAGCGGATTGCGGTCAAACGGATCCTTTCTGTCCAGCCGATCAAGTCCAGAAAAGACTACGACGAGGAGAACGGCATGCGCTTTGTCATCCGCTCCGACCATCGCGATTTCGTCCTGGTCTACGACCAGCGCTGGTGGGTCGAGCTCTGAGGAGAGAGGGCATGATGGTGTCGCCCGGGTGTGGCGCTTGTCAGGTGCCTGCATAGTTGCAGCATACTACGCTATATTGCTTGATCTCCACTGCCAGCTTCGTGTTCAGTGACTTAAACAGATCGACCTGTTTCCTTCGGCAGCTACATACGGCCCATACGCCCCACCTCTTGCCTGCCTTGACCATGCAGGCGCCATGCAGGCAGTTCTGAGCACTTTGACCTTTCACGGATTTTACAACATCCCCGAACTCTTGGCGGATAAGAGAACTCAATGGACGGCGAATGCAAAGCGATCCGGTGCCGGCTTAACCCAACAAAAAAATAGCCTGGAACTTTTGCCAGGTCATGATAAAGCCCTCGACTCGGAGCGCACCGGGCCGGGGGCTATTTTTGCGTTAAATGTTAAACAAGGTATCCCCACCAGTATCCCCACCAAAATAGTAAAGAAAAACCCCACAACCTCACAGGCTGTAGGGTAAATCTCTGGTGCGGTCAATGGGACTTGAACCCATACGGTTGCCCATACGCCCCTCAAACGTACGCGTCTGCCAGTTCCGCCATGACCGCGCTGATCTGGACTTTGCCGCCGCCAAACTTACATCTTGAATGCAACCAGCAGCGAGAGGGCTTGCCCTTCAGGCACATGCAATTATAAGCAGGCCCCCAGATCTTTGTCAACCACAATTTGAGCTGGCCCAAAACCGGGCGACTTGCCGAAATTGGGACGCCGTCCCAATTTCGGCAGTTTGCAAATACCATTCGCTCTTGCTATCATTTTCCAAGAAGATGATTAGAAAATCACTCGAGCTGGAGATCGTAGCAGGTCAGGTCAGGGCAGATCAGGTCAGGGCAGATCAGATGACAGAATGATTTGGGAGGTCGACTGCAGCTCGAGAAGCGTCAGGACGGCGGGATGCCAGCTTTGAGCCTGGCCGGCTGCTTTGGATTCTTTCTGGATTTTTGGAAGGCTTGCGGGAAGTGGAATGAGTTTCGAATGTGCTCTTCCATCAATATGAGGTGTCGTGTATGATCTGGAATCCTGCTGAGACTATGAATCGTTCGCAGATGGCAGCTTTGCAGCTTTCGAGGCTGCAAGAGACGGTGAGCCGAGCGTACAAACGGGTGGCGTTTTACCGGAACCGGATGGATGCGATCGGAATCAAGCCTTCTGATATCAAGTCATTAAAAGATATTGAGAAGATCCCGTTCACGGTCAAGAATGATTTGCGCGACAATTACCCAACGGGGATGTTTGCCGAAAGCACGCGGGCGATTGTGCGCTATCACGCCTCGTCCGGCACGACAGGCAAACCGATTATCGTCGGTTACACCCGAAATGACATGGCGGTCTGGACGGATTGCTGCGCCCGCCTGGCAGCGGCAGCCGGGGTCACGGCGGACGATGTCTGCCAGGTCGCTTTTGGCTACGGCATGTTCACCGGTGGCTTTGGCCTCCACTACGGCCTCGAGCACCTCGGCGCCGCCGTTATTCCGCATTCGAGCGGCAATTCTGAGCGCCAGCTGATGTTCATGCAAGACCTGGGTACGACTGTCCTGATCGCGACGCCGTCCTATGCCCTGCATCTATCCGAAGTCATGGCCGAGCAGGGGATCGCGCCGGAGAACCTCAAACTGCGCGTCGGTCTTTTCGGCGGCGAAGGCCATACTCCCGAGATGCGTCGTCTGATCGAGATGCGCCTGGGCATCACCGACACACAAAATTATGGCCTGACGGAAATCACCGGCCCCGGTGTTTCGTTTGAATGTCTGGCTTTCGAGGGCATGCATATTAACGAGGACCATTTCTATCCGGAAATCATCGACCCTGTGACCGGAGAAACTCTGCCGGAAGGGGAAGAAGGGGAGCTCGTCCTGACGACCCTGTCCAAGGAAGGCATCCCGATGCTCCGCTACCGGACCAAAGACATCACACACCTCCATTACGAGCCGTGTTCCTGTGGCCGGACCCTGGTGCGCATGGACTTGGTCCGCGGACGTTCCGATGACATGATGATCATTCGCGGCGTCAATGTCTTTCCGTCCCAGATCGAGGCCGTTCTGATGACCATTCATGGTATCGGGCCGCATTACCAGATCATCGTCACCACCGAGCATTTCATGGACCAGATCGAGGTTCAGGTCGAGCTCATCGATGCCTCGCGCCTCGAAAGCTACCGCGAACTCGAAGAACTGACCACGGAAATCCGCCACAAGATCCGCACCGTCCTCCAGATCGATGTCAGGGTCAAGCTCTTGAGCCCTCAGACTCTCGAGCGCACCGCCGGTAAAGCCAAGCGCGTCATCGACCTGCGCACCAAAACTTTCTGAATCCCGACATCAGTCCGATTTCTGAGCCACGTCCCGACAGCGGACAAGACTTCCATACTAACTCGAAAGGATCTCATTGATCATGGACAAACCTGCCCATTCAGCCAGTCTAGACCGGCAACTCTTGCTTGGTAATGAAGCGATTGCCCGCGGGGCATTCGAAGCCGGGGTCAAGGTGATTTCCTCGTACCCGGGCACGCCCAGTACGGAAATTACCATCACCGCCGCCAAATATCCGCGCATCTACACGGAGTGGGCGACCAACGAAAAAGTCGGCCTGGAGGTCGCTTATGGCGCGAGCCTGGGCGGCGGCAGGGCGATGTCGTGCATGAAGCATGTCGGGCTCAATGTGGCTGCCGACCCGCTGTTCACTGCCTCGTACACAGGTGTCAACGGCGGCCTGGTGATTGTTGTGGCCGATGACCCGGGCATGCACAGTTCACAGAACGAGCAGGACAGCCGCCACTACGCCCGTGCCGCCAAATTGATGATGTTCGAGCCAGCCGACAGCCAGGAATGCCTCGACCTGACCCGGCAGGCCTTCGACCTGTCCGAGCACTATGACATGCCGGTCATGCTCCGCCTGACCACCCGCATATCCCATTCCCGGACGCCGGTCACCGTCGGAAAACCACAAGAGCAAACCAAACGCCCCTACGTCAAAGACGTGATGAAGTACGTCATGATGCCGGGCATGGCGATCAAGCGCCACGTCGTGGTCGAGAGCCGCCAGAGCCAGCTGCAAAAGGACGTCGATGCCGGTCTGGTGCCAGCTGCCTTCACGATTACCAGAAAATCTGACAAGCTGGGCATCCTGACCAGCGGCATGGCTTACCAATATGTGCGCGAGGCATTGCCGGACGCATCCATTTTCAAGCTGGGGCTGGTCTATCCACTGCCGATCACGCAGATTCGCGCGTTTGCAGCTTCTGTTGACCGCTTGGTGGTCGTTGAGGAACTGGATCCCTTCATCGAGACCGAGATCAAGGCCGCTGGGATTGCCTGCGAAGGCAAGTCCCTGTTCACCTTGCAGGGCGAATACAACGTTGCCCTCCTGAACAGAGTCTTCAATCCGGACACCATCCTCCATCCCGCCTATGATCCATCGGCTCTGACCCCAGCCCCCGGACGCCCGCCGGTTATGTGTGCCGGCTGCCCGCACAAAGGCCTGTTCATGGCGCTCAACCGGCTGAAACTGACCGTTGCCGGTGACATCGGCTGCTATACATTGGGAGCCCTGGCACCGACCAATGCCATGGATGCCTGTCTGTGCATGGGAGCATCGATTGGTATGGCCCATGGCCTCGACCAGGTCACGGACCACGAAATGGCCAGAAAATCCGTCGCGGTCATCGGCGACTCCACTTTCCTGCACACGGGTGTCTCCAGCCTGATCAACAGCGTCTACAATGGCAGCACCAGCACCGTGATCATCCTTGACAACTCAATCACCGGTATGACGGGGCACCAGCAGAATGCCGCCAGCGGTCTGGACATCCATAACCAGCCTGCCCCTGAGCTCGACCTCGCGCTGATGTGCCAGGCCATCGGCGTGCGCTCGATCTATGAGGTCGATCCAGCTGACATCAAGGCCTGCGTCAAAGTCATCAAGCAGGCCGTAGAGGAACCGCACGTCACCGTGATCATCGCTAAACGCCCCTGCGCCCTGATTCCGCCCGGCATCGGTAAAAAAGAAGAGATCGTCAAACTGGACCGTGACAAGTGTACCCGCTGCCAGGCCTGCATCAAGATCATGTGCCCGGCCTTGCTGACTGGACCGGATGGCTATCCGCAGGTCGATCCCAACGTCTGCAATGCTTGCCATCTCTGCACCCGAGTCTGCAATTTTGGCGCTTTGGAAGGAGGCAGCGAAACATGAGCCAGCCATTATCATTAAACATTGCCCTGGTCGGCGTGGGAGGCCAGGGAACTCTGGTCGCCGGAAAATTGCTTGGCACCGTTGCCAACCTCCTGGGTCTGGATGTCAAAGTGTCCGAGGTCCATGGCATGTCCCAGCGCGGTGGCAGCGTCATCACCTATGTCCGCATGGCCGATACTGTAGCCTCGCCGATCATCGAAATCGCCCAGGCGGATTTCGTCTTGTCGTTTGAAGAACTGGAAGCCCTGCGCTGGGCCTGTCTGCTCAAAGCGGGCGGAGCCATGCTGGTCAATAACCTGCAGATCCCGCCGGCGACTGTGTCCACTGGAGTGGCCAAGTACCCGCAGGAAATTGTCAGCGAACTCGACCAGAAAGCTCTGGGCCACAGCAAAGTCTTTGCTTTTGATGCCCAGAAACTGGCAGACGCAGCAGGCAGCTACCGGGCGACCAATGTCGTCATGCTCGGCGCCATGTCCCGCCTGACTGCGATCGATCCGGACATTTTTGCCCAGGCCATCGATATCGTGTTTCCAGAAAAACTTCGTGCTGTCAACCACAAGGCATTCCAGAGTGGATCTGATATAATCAAATACACATGTGAGTTTTGATCTGTACCTTTCTGGTACGGACTTTGAATGGGAGGAATCGCGATGCTTGTCACCCAGATTTCTGTTTTCCTCGAGAACAAATCCGGTCGCCTGGCAGAGGTCACCCGGACTTTGCGCGAAGCCGGGATCGATATCCGGGCTCTGGTGATCGCCGATACAACCGAATATGGCATTTTGCGCATGATCGTCGACCAGCCAGTTAAAGCCCAGGATGTCCTGACAAACCATGGCTTTACCGTCAGTGCGACACATGTGATTGCGATTTCCATTCCCAACCTGCCTGGCCAGCTCGATGTTGCCCTCGAAATCCTCAGTGAAGGCTCGATCTCGGTGGATTACCTTTACGCCTACATCGGCCGGGTCACGAATGATGCCGTGGTCATCATCCGGGTTCAGAACCCGCAGCTGGCCCTCGAAAAATTAGAAAAATCAGCCATCCGTGTGCTCTCTACTCAGGAGGTCTACGGCATTTGATCACCCAAGCCTTTGCTCCTTTCGGGATTTCCCCGGAGTCAGTCCTGCTCTCGGAACAGATCATTCGCGATCTTGCCCCCGTTTTTGCCCGCATCGATCAGACTCGCAGCATCAACCAGCTGCGAGTCTTGCATGCGTTTCACGAAGCACGTCTGGCTGAAAGCAGCTTTGGCGGCTCGACCGGCTATGGTTATGATGACTCTGGCCGGGCTCAGATCGAGACTGCCTATGCCCAGGTGTTTGGCGCCGAAAAAGCGCTCGTGCGCATCCAGATCAGTGCTGGGACCCAGGCTCTGGCGATCTGCCTCTTTGGTTTGCTTAGACCTGGAGACACCTTGCTGGCTGTCACCGGCCGCCCTTATGATACGCTGCAGGCGAGCATTGGCATCACCGATGACGGCTCGCCGGCTCCCGATGGTTCTCTTGTAGATATGGGTGTCTTTTATCGTGAGCTTGAGCTCCTGCCAGGTGGCAGCCCTGATCTGGCAGGCATCGCCCAAGCCCTCGAAAGTCGCACGAAGGTCGTTTTCATTCAGAAATCACGCGGCTACACCACTCGTCGTTCACTCCTGACCGATGACATCGAGCAGATCGTCCAGACGGTCCGCCAGAAGCAGCCACAGGCCATCATTCTGGTGGATAACTGCTATGGCGAGTTCGTCGAGACGCGCGAGCCTTGCATGGTCGGGGCGGATCTCGTGGCTGGTTCTCTGATCAAAAATCCCGGCGGCGGCCTCTGCCCTTCGGGTGGCTATGTGGCTGGACGAGCGGATCTCGTGGAAAAAGTCGCGGCTCGCCTGACCGCGCCAGGCCTGGGCAGCCACGTCGGCCCGACGCTCGGATTTTCCCGCCTGATCGCCCAAGGCTTTTACCTGGCACCGCAGGTTGTCGCGGAAAGCCTCAAAGGGGCTGCGTTCGCCGCCGCCTTGTTTGGCCAGTCTGGCTTCAAGACATACCCGGCAGCCGATGCCATCCGAGGAGATCTGGTCCAGACTCTGGAATTCGGCGATCCCGACCGCCTGGTTGCTTTTTGTCAGGCGATCCAGGCGGCTTCTCCAGTCGACAGTTTTGTCAGCCCGGAACCTTGGGCCATGCCCGGCTACGACAGCCCGGTCATCATGGCTGCCGGTGCCTTTATCCAAGGAGCGTCGATCGAACTGTCAGCCGATGGCCCCTTGAAACCACCCTACCCCGCCTATCTCCAGGGTGGGCTCAATTTTGAAACCGTCCGTCTGGCCTGCTTGCTCGCCTTTGAACGCATGGGCACCTGCCAGCCCAGACGCGGCCAAACTGGAGACTGACCGTGAGTTCAACGCCCCGCAACACAGATCGCCGTACCGCTCACCACCCAGAGCAGCGCGGCGCGGATCGCCGCTCTGGCCGCAGACCCAGCCGTCGGCCTGCCGACCCGGTCGAACGCCTGATGCGGATCGAACGCCGCAAAGCCCGTTCGCGCGCGATTTTTTTGTCGGTGCTGGTTTTGTTCATCATGCTGGTCATGGCAGTCCTGATCCTGGTTGTCATGCGTAATACCAAGCCTAGTCCGCAGTTCCTCTTCATCCAGAAAGGCAAATTGACGCACTATGTCCAGGGCGATGTCCTGATTTTGCGCGATGACAGCGTGGCGGATGCCCCTTCTTCCGGTCAGGTCAAACCGCTGGTCACCGAAGGGATGCGCGTTTCCCGCGGCCAAAAACTGGCCCTGGTTATCCCGACCGGACTGGAACGCCAGCTCGATGAGCTCGACAAATGCGAACAGGATATTGTGGATTTGCAACTGGAACTGATGAGCCAGGGCAAGGGCTCTGGGGCTCGGGCGATCTACAATGAAAGTGCCGTTGCCCTCTCATCCATTGTCAATCTGGTCCGGGGAGATGTCGTGAACCAGACCCTGCGCAATCTGCCCGCCTATGAGGCTGCCATGACTGTGATCATTGAGCAACGCAGCGGCAAGCTGGCTGCTGTCGATTTTCACGATGCCAGGCTTGACCAGCTCCTGATGCAAAAGCAAAGCCTGGAGCAGTCCCTCGGCCTGGCGTCGGGCACACTGACCAGCAGTCAGCCGGGGATTGTCTCGTTCCATCTCGATGGATTCGAGGAATCGCTGGGTATAGCAGCCATCGAGAGCCTGACTTATCCGACCTATCAGGACGCCCTGCAAAAGGCTCAGACGTTTCAAACGGTCGCCCAGGAAGTGGGTTCCGGTGAGCCCGTCCTGCGTGTGACCTCCAGTCTGGAGCATTACCTGGCGCTTTACCTGGAGGGCGTTCAGCCTGCTGATCTGCCAGCAGATCGCCGTTACACGATCCATGTGCCATCGGAAGGAATCGAAATCACCCACTGCCGCCTCGTCCGGGCCGATAACCAAGGACAGGGCAGTTTTGCCATTTTCCGCTCCGACCGCAGGGTCGAGTGGTTTTCTGACCGGCGCAGTTTTGCCGCCGAATTGGCTGTGTCCGAAACAGAAGGCATGCGCATCCCGCGGGTGTCCTTGATCGACTTTGACACGTCGAGCCGGACCGCCAGCATCCTGATGGTCACGGGTGGCTACACCCGATTGGTCCCTGTTCAAATTTTAGATTACGACCGCGAATACGCCATCATCGATTCCAGCCCCGACGCAGGGGAAGATGACCTCAAGCCCAGCCTGTCAGCGGTCATTGTAGCCAACCCTGAATCGATTGGAGAGGGGGAATTCATTGGTGGATAACGAACAGATTGCCCGCGTGACAGGCTTGCCTGTCCCTGAAGTGGTCGCTCTGGCCAGTCGGCTGGAGCAGGTGCGCCTGTCGGTTGCGACTGCAGCCCGGGATGCCGGGCGTGATCCGGCTGAAATTACTCTGGTCGGCGTGTCCAAGTTCTTGCCCGCAGCCATGGCCGCCGCCGCCGTTGGCCTGGGCCTGCAGGATCTCGGTGAAAACCGGGTCCAGGAGATGCTGGCCAAGCAGGATGAATTGGCTGCCCGTAACCTTCATCCGGCCTGGCATCTGATCGGCACTCTGCAAAAAAACAAAGTCAAATACCTTTTAGGCCGCACCCACTTGATTCATTCGGTCGATTCAGCCGAATTGCTGCAGGAAATTGCCAGCCGCAGCACCAAAGCCGGACTTGTGACCGATGTCCTCCTGCAAGTCAACACGGCCCACGAAACAACCAAGCATGGTTTTGAACCAGATGAACTGGTAGCCGGTGCAGCCAGCTTTGCTGACCAGCCAGGTGTCCGGGTCCGCGGTCTGATGACCATGGCTCCTTTGTTTGAAGATCCGGAACAAACCCGTCCTGTCTTTGCCCAGACCCAGACGTTGTTTGCGACACTTGCGGCAGGACCGTTCGGAGCGGACCATTTCAACATCCTGTCCATGGGCATGAGCCAGGATTTTGTCCAGGCCATTGCGTGCGGTGCCACCCATGTCCGCATCGGCACGGCCATTTTTGGGCACCGACCTTCGCGTCTGTAAATCAATCTGAAAAACCTTTGCCCACGGCCACAGGTGTCGCGTGATTGTAACACTAGCCCCAAACAGCGCGTTCGTGTTGCGGCCAGATTACAACGCACTTACACTTCACCGGACTTTCTTGCGGGGCGCCCACGGCGTTCCTATAATGGAATATAGACCGGACCCGTCGATGGAGAAAGGGATGCCGGTTGAGACGGAGGTAGACCATGGCCGATCTATTCAACAGACTGTTCAGCCGCCTGGGCAGCTACAACGACGAACTCGATTACGAAGAAGAATCCGAACAGGACACCTATATCGAAACCAAGGCCGATCCTGGTGAGGATTACAAGGCCGCACCGTCCCGCCGCCAAGCCAGCAAGGTGGTTGACATCAAGCCGCACCCGGCCAACCAGTCGGTGGTCATCATGCAGCCATCCGACATCGAAGCTGCCCAGCAAGCCTGCGACCACATCCGCGCCGGTAAAACGGTCATTTGCAACATTGAAAAGGTGGATCCCCGGGTCGCCCAGCGCGTCATCGACTTCATCACCGGCTCCGCCTACGCCCTCGACGGCAAAGTCATGCCAGTCTCAAGCGTCATCTTTGTCGTTGCCCCGCGCAACACCGCCCTGGTCGAAGGCAACCTGACCGGTCAGCACATGGATTATCTCAAACAAGCTTACGCCACCCGCTGAGGACTCTGTCGATAACGCCGCCGCTGTTCTGGATTTGTCAGAGCTCACTCAGGACAGCTGACGACAGTAACCTTACACGGCACAGAATCAGGGTGTAACACAGGGCCACGAAATTAAAATAAAATCAGAAAACCATCTCGAGGCACAACAAGGATTGCTGAGGGATGGTTTTTTCTGCCGGCATGCTATAATAAATTCGTTTGAAAAGGGGGTGAATTGCTTGAAAGCACTGTCCATTGCTGTTCCATCCTACAATTCACAGGATTACCTGGCGACTTGTCTGGACTCCCTGGTGACCGGAGGGCCGGATGTTGAGGTGATCGTCGTCGATGATGGTTCTACAGACAGGACGGCGGAGATTGCCCGCGCGTATGTGGAGCGCTACCCTGACATCGTTCGCCTGGAGCAGAAGCCTAACGGGGGCCATGGCTCGGCAGTCAACAAAGGGCTTGAAGTGGCGACCGGGCGATATTTCAAAGTGGTCGACAGCGATGACTGGTTTGACCAGGGCGCTTATGCCAAGGTGATGGAGCTGTTGCGGGCTCAGCCGGGTGATGATACGGCAATCGATCTGGTCATAGCCAATTACGTCTATGAATACAAATACAACAACACATTCAATGTCATTTCCTATCGCAATGTCTTTCCGGTCGACCAGCGATTTACCTGGGATGAGATGCGCTTTTTCAGGGTCAGCCAGTTCCTCGTGATGCACAGCATGATCTATCGGACCGATCGACTGCGTTTGTGCGGATTGAAGCTGCCGGAACATACCTTCTACGTCGATAACATAGTCGCCTACCAGCCGTTGCCGCTTGTGCGCAGCGTGCACTATCTGGATGTCGATCTTTACCGCTATTTCATCGGCCGACCGGACCAGTCGGTCAACATGAACAACATGATCAAATGCATTGACCAGCAATTGAGGGTCACGCGGATCATGCTCTACATGTACCTTTTGCGCCGGGATATAGCCAATCGCCACTTGCGCCGTTACATGTACCGTTATCTGTCCATGATGGTTTCGATCTCGATCATCCACCTGATCTTGTCCAATACAGAGGAGAATCTGAACAAAATCGACCTGCTCTGGAAGGACATCAAAGACTATGACCTGCGGACCTATACAGTTTTGCGCACGAATCTCCTCAATGCAGCCCTGGCCCTGCCGGGACGCGGTGGCCGCTACATCACCCGGAAGTCCTACATGGTAGCCCGGAGAATCTACAAATTCAATTGACCCAAGGGAGGATCCATGCCAGACCAAACGACGAAAAACCGTGTCTTCGAACTCGATGCCCTGCGCGGTCTTGCCCTGTTCATGATGTTCCTGCACCATTTCATTTTCGACTTGCGCTACATTTTCGGACTTGATGTGTTCGCCTGGCAGGAATCATGGTGGTTCATTAACCTGTTGCGGCCGCTTTTCCTCAATGTGTTCCTTGTGGTTTCAGGCATCTCGAGCAGCTTCTCCCGCAGCAACACACGCCGCGGCTTGCGTTTACTGGGGGTGGCTTTAGGGATCACGATCGTCAGCATCGTTTTGTCCTGGCTGTCGGGCAGCGATTTCTATATCTTTTTTAATGTGCTCCATTTGCTGGCTCTTGGTACCCTTCTGTATGCCGGGCTGGATAGCTCCAGGCTGCACTTGAAAGAACCGGCAATCCAGGCCATTTTGCTGTTTGCCAGCATCGTATTGCTGTACCTGGGTGGCCTGGTGCCTGATCTGAACCGGATGTTTGCCGGCAATTACCTGACCTTGCCGCTGGGGATTTTGCCAGATGCGTACCCCGGTATGGCCGACTACCTGCCTGTGCTGCCATGGCTGGGCTTTTTCCTGATGGGAACCTTGCTCGGCCGGATCGTCTATCCGGCGCGCACGACCGCATTCCCGCACGCTCCGGACCGTTTGACCAAAGCCACCCGGCCGCTGGAGTTCCTCGGCCGGAATTCGCTTGTCTTCTACGCGCTGCACCAACCGGTCCTGATCGGCATTTTGTCAGCCCTGCGCGCCCTGGGCTGGCTCTGATCGCCCGCCGCTGGAACCGTCACGGCTTTCGAGCTGGGGTGGATCTGAGGCCGCTCAAGAAAGGAAGAACCTATGCCTACCCCTCGTTTTCAGGCCGTCCTGTTTGATTTGGATGGCACTTTGCTCGATACCCTGGCCGACTTGGCCGCAGCCTGCAATGCGGCGCTGCGCCAGCATGGCTGTGCCCAGCTCAGTGAAGAAACAATCAAGACCTACATCGGCTATGGCGCTCGCCAACTGGTTGAATCGGCTGTGCGAGCCAGCCGCCCGACTTGGCCAGATGAAAAAATCGAACCGGTCTACCGGACCTACCGTGAAATCTATGGCCGTGACTGGCATGTGAAAACAACGCTTTACCCTGGGATCGAACAGCTTATTTCAGATCTGAAAGGCGCTGGAATCAAGCTGGCTGTCCTGTCCAACAAGCCTCATGAAAGCACGCTGGAAGTCATCAACTACTATTTCCCGGAAAGGACCTTTGACCTCTGCTACGGCCAGCTCAACCCGTTTCCAACCAAACCAGACCCGGCCTTGGCGTTGCACATTGCCCAAAAGCTCGGTGTGACACCGCAACAGGTAGCGCTGATTGGTGACTCCGGTTCGGACATGCTGACGGCTGTGAGAGCCCACATGACCGGGATTGGCGTCCTCTGGGGTTTTCGCGATGCCGAAGACCTGAAGGACGGGGGCGCAACCTTCCTGGCCCAGGATGTGGCCGAGCTGAGGCATTTGTTGCTGGACTGATGCCGAAGAAAGTGACCGGATGAAACCACCTGCCGTATGTTCAAAGACCGCGGAGCCTGGCGCAGCTCTGCACCAGCCTTGGCATAGCCGCGACTGGTCCCGCCATACGCGCATGCTCTGGCTGATTTTGCTGCCGCTTCCGTTTCTGCTGCGCAAGTTGCTGGCGGCTGCACCGGAATGGGTCGAGCAGACCTATATCCGGCACATTTTTCCCCTCTGGTCCGCGCCTTTCCGGACCTTTTCCGCCACCGTGCCGTTTTCCCTGACCGAACTGGCAGTGGTTCTCTTGCCCGTCATCCTGATCCTCTGGATGGCAGCAGCCAGGCGCGCCGTGCGCACCCATCGGGGTCAACGCTTTTTTCGCCGCTCCCTTAGCACCTTCGGCTGGATTGTGACAATTGCCGCCTGGCAATTCATGCTGCTGCATGGCATTGCCTACACCCGTGAGCCAGTCTCTGACAGTTTTGGTCTGCCCTCCCGCGCCCGCCCGGCCCAGGAGGTCGCTGCCGCACTGGTTTGGACAGCTCGCCAGGCTGAATTGGCTCGCACAGCTTGCCAGGAAGATGGCGCAGGTGTTTTTACACTGCAAAAGCCCTTGCGGGATACGCTCGATGCTGCCCGCGCAGGCTATCGCGCTGCTGCTCAGGACTGGCCTTTGCTCGCGATCGCACCACCGGCCCGGCCCAAACCCGTCCTGCTGTCCCATTTCTGGTCTTACACCGGGATCACCGGCCTGTATAACCCTTTGTGGGTGGAGGCCAATGTTAACATCGATCAACCTGCCTACCTGCTGCCGGCAGCAGCCGGCCATGAGATCGCCCACACGCTGGGTTTTGCTCGTGAGGATGAAGCCGGATTTATCAGCTTTCTGGCAGGGATTGCCCATCCGGATCCGGATTACCGCTACAGCAGTTATGCGGATGCCACGATCCGGCTTTTGAACAGCCTGGCTGCAATTGATCCCGACCTCTATCAGGAAACAGTTGCGCAGATTGGTGACGGCTTATGGCGTGATATCGCTGCCGCCAATGACTATTGGCAGCAGTTTGAAGGACCGGCCCAGGAAACATCCAATTCCATCAACGACGCATACCTCAAAGCCAACTTGCAGACAGACGGTGTTCACAGTTACGGCAGGATGGTCGATCTTCTGTTAGCGTGGTATGAACAGAACCAGATGCAACAGACCCTGCCGGAGGCTTTACCCACCCCATGATGATCCAGATGATCGGACACACCTATGATTTTGCCCTTGCGGACGTCTTGCGCCTTTTTTTCGGCCAGGCCTTGCGCCTGCAGCCGGACAGACTGGCGGCGGGCCAGGAAGCCTGGTATCTGGAAAGCCTTGTCCATTTGAGCCCACCCAGCCAGTCTGGCTCATCTCCAGCCCAGATTGACACTGCCCAGGTCGCCCAGGTCCGGACCAGCCTGTGGTTGACAGAAGCTGATCGCGCATCCAACCAGCCGCCTACCCTGATCCATGAGGATTTTGTCCCCCCTGAATCTGTACGCCGTGAGCTCAAGCGCCAGCTCTACGTCCTTTTGGAGCGGATCACGGATGTCCATTTTCCCTGGGGATCGCTGACTGGGGTCCGTCCCACCCAGGTGGTAGAACAGATCCTGGCTGAGAATCCTTCCCCGGAAAAGGCACAGTCCGAACTGGTGGAGATCTGGCGTGTTTCACCCCCAAAGGCTAGCCTTGCCGTCCGGACAGCTTTGTCTGAGCAGCGCGTGCTCGCGCAACTTCCCATGGATGAACCGCTGATTTATGCCGGCATCCCTTTTTGCCCCAGCCGCTGCGCCTATTGCAGTTTTATTTCCCAGGATGCCCAGCGCAGGAAAGACCAGCTCGAGCCTTATGTGTCCGCCTTGCTCGAGGAAGCCAGACGGACCTTTACTGCTTTGCCGGTGCGATCCTCAGCCTTCTACCTTGGCGGTGGCACCCCGACCAGCTTGCCAGAACCGCTTTTGGAACGTCTGCTCACAGGTCTTGCGGCGATTTTGCCGCTGGCAAAAAACGCGGAAATCACGGTGGAAGCCGGCCGTCCCGATACCCTCACACCAGGAAATTTGCGCTTGCTCCGGGAGTTTGGAGCGACGCGGATTTGCATCAACCCCCAGACCTTCCATGAGCACACTCTGCAGCGGATTGGCCGTAACCACTCGGTCGAGCAGATTCATACGGCCATGGCCATGGCCCGGAAGGCAGGGTTTGACCACATCAACATGGACCTGATCGCTGGTTTGCCCGGTGAAACACCGGCGGATTTTGCCCAGTCTCTGGAACAGCTGCTGCACCTGGAGCCAGAAAGCGTCACGATTCACACTCTGGCTTTAAAACGCAGCTCCCGCCTGGCCCAGGAACTGGGTCCATCAGGTCACAGGGACCTTTTGATCAACCGGCCGGACCAGGCCCTGATGGAAATGGTGGCTCGGGCCCAGGACCGTCTGGTGGAGACGGATCGGCATCCGTATTATCTCTACCGGCAAAAAGACGTTGCAGGCGGCCTTGAAAATGTTGGTTTTGCCTTGCCCGGTCATGAATGCCGCTACAATGTCGGCATGATGAGCGACCGTCTGGCTGTGATCGGACTCGGCAGTGGCGCAATCACGAAGCGCGTCGCTGGGCGCAAGGTTAGCCGGGTGCCTAATGATAAGGACATTGCCCACTACATCCAGCGTCTCGACGAGCTCATCTTAAGGAAACTTCAGCTTTTTGCCATTTGACAAGCCCTCCCGGTCGTGTCTATAATTTTTTAAGCTTTACGCAATAAGACGAACAGCTTGGACCGGAACAGTAAGACCGACAGACTGGACATCAGCGAGTGCGGAGATGGTGCGAGCCGCATAGCCCAGACCGGGACGAAGATCATCCGCGAGCTGCCCCACCCAACCTCGAGCCGCAACGGCCGGGCAGTAGGACGGGCCGTACAGCCTGGCACTTTTGCCGGCACCCGACGTTACCGGGCAACGAGATCATGACTGTTTTTTGGTCATGAAACCGGGTGGTACCGCGCTGTGTCTAACCAGACGCCCCGTTTTGGCTTTTGGCTGACGGGGCGTTTTTCATTGTGAGGAGGAACTATGTACCAGAAAGTACCGACAAACATGAGTTTTGTCGCACGCGAAAAAGAAGTCTTGCAGTTTTGGCAGGACAACGGCATCTTCAAGCGGTCCATCGCCATGCGCGAGGATGGCCCTGAATTCACCTTCTTCGATGGCCCACCGACAGCCAACGGCAAGCCGCATATCGGCCACATCCTGACACGTGTCATCAAGGACATCATTCCGCGCTACAAGACCATGAAAGGGTATCATGTCCAGCGCAAGGCTGGTTGGGACACTCATGGCCTGCCAGTTGAGCTCGAGGTCGAAAAGGCGCTCGGCATCGATGGCAAGCCACAGATCGAAGCCTACGGCATCGAACCTTTCATCGACCAGTGCAAGCATTCAGTCTGGAAGTACAAGAAGGAATGGGAGACCATGTCCGACCGGGTCGGATTCTGGGCCGACATGGAAGACCCTTATGTCACCTACGACAATAACTACATCGAGTCCGAGTGGTGGGCCTTAAAAAAGATCTGGGACAAGGGACTCTTGTACCAGGGGCATAAGATCGTGCCGTATTGCCCACGCTGTGGCACGGCTTTGTCTTCTCATGAGGTCGCCCAGGGCTACCACGATGTCAAGGATACGTCTGTCTTTGTCCGTTTTGCGGTCAAAGATGCCGTAGATACATACTTTGCCGCCTGGACGACCACGCCCTGGACTTTGCCTTCCAACGTGGCCTTGTGTGTCAATCCGGACGAGGAATACGCCCTGATCGAAGTTGCGACCGACCTCGATGGCACCGAAAAGCCAGTTCGTTACTACATGGCCGGGGTCCTGGTGCCCCAGCTCTTTGGCGAGGCGTTCAAAATTCTCGAGAAAATGCCCGGCCGTGACCTGGTTGGCAAATCGTACGAGCCACTCCTGCCTTATGCGGATGATCTTGTCGCCAAGGCGGGCAAGAAGGCTTTCTATGTCACCATGGATGATTATGTCACCCTGACTGACGGCACCGGTATCGTCCACATCGCTCCGGCCTTTGGTGAAGACGACGCCCGGGTCGGCCGGACGTATGATCTGCCTTTTGTCCAGCTGGTCCAGGAGGACGGCACGCTGCCGGATGCCGTCACGGATTTTGCCGGCCAGTTCTGCAAAGATGCCGATGCCGGAATCATCAAGAAGCTCAACATCGAGAAAAAACTGATCAAAAAGATGCCGTATGAACACAGCTACCCATTCTGCTGGCGCTGTGACACCCCCCTGATCTACTATGCCCGCAACTCCTGGTTCATCAAAATGACCGCAGTGCGCGAGCAGCTGCTCGCCAATAACGCCACTGTCAACTGGATTCCGCCGGCAATCGGCGAAGGCCGTTTTGGCAACTTCCTCGATAATGTTGTCGACTGGGGCATTTCCCGTGAACGCTACTGGGGCACACCGCTGCCAATCTGGGAATGTTCATGTGGCCATCGTCACATGGTTGGCAGCATCGCCGAACTCAAGGAACTGTCGGACGACTGCCCGGAAGATATCGAGCTGCATAAGCCATATGTTGACCAGGTCCACATCCGCTGCGCGAAGTGCGGTGGTCGTATGACCCGCGTTGCCGAAGTCATCGACTGCTGGTTTGACTCTGGTTCGATGCCTTTTGCCCAATGGCATTATCCCTTTGAGAATCAGGCACAGTTTGAGAAGAATTTCCCGGCTGACTTCATTTCCGAAGCCCTCGACCAGACCCGCGGCTGGTTTTACACCCTGATGGCCATTAGCACCTTGATTTTCGACCAGTCACCCTATCGCAATGTCATTGTCCTGGGCCTGGTCCAGGACAAGACAGGACAGAAAATGTCCAAGCACAAGGGCAATGTCGTCGATCCATGGCAGGTTCTCGAGAAGCAGGGCGCCGATGCCGTGCGCTGGTATTTCTACACCGCCAGTGCCCCCTGGCTGCCTTCCCGCTTTTACGAGGACGCCGTCAGCGAAGTGCAGCGCAAATTCATGGGCACGCTGTGGAACACCTACGCCTTCTTTATCCTCTATGCCACGATCGATGGCTTCAACCCAGCCCTGTACACGCTCGAGCCGGACAAGCTCGCCGCGATGGACCGCTGGATCTTGTCCCGGCTCAACACCCTGGTCGCCAAGGTCGATGCCCAGCTGGAAAGCTATGACATCACCACATCGGGTCGCGCGATCGCTGATTTTGTCGACGAATTGTCGAACTGGTATGTCCGCCGCGGCCGGGAACGCTACTGGCAGCCGGACATGAACCAGGACAAGATCAACGCCTATATGACGCTCTACACCGTGCTGGAGACAGTCACCCGCCTGGCAGCCCCCTATGTGCCCTTCATGACCGAATCAATCTATCAGAACCTGGTGCGCAGCAGCTTCCCGGCAGCGCCTGAGAGTGTCCATTTCTGTGACTTCCCGGTCGCCGACCTGAGCCTTTGTGACAGCCAGCTGGAAAAAACGATGGATGACGTGCGCCACATCGTCGTCATGGGCCGTGCCGCCAGAAACAATGCCGCAATCAAGAATCGCCAGCCTTTGTCGCGCATCCTGGTCGTTGCCCCGGTGCAGCTGCCTGCAGACTACAATGATCTGATCGCCGACGAACTTAATGTCAAGCAGGTCGAATACCTGGCCGACAATGCCGCCCTGCTGGACTACACATTCAAGCCCCAGCTCAGAACCCTGGGCAAGCGCCTGGGCAAGCTGGTCTCCCATGTTGGCGGGGTGCTGGCCGAGTTGCCGGGCCGGGAAACCATGGCCCACCTCAAGGCCAATGGTCACATCGTCATCAACATCGATGGTCAGGAGATCCATCTGGCGGAGGAAGACCTTTTGATCGAAACGGTCCAGCCGGAGGGCCTGTTCACCGAATCCGACCGCGATTTCACGGTTGCCCTCGACACTCGCCTGACCCCCGAACTGATTGAGGAAGGCTTTGTCCGCGAATTGATCAGCAAGATCCAGACCATGCGCAAGGACAGTGGCTTCGAGGTCTCCGACCGGATCGTGGTCCGCCACAGTGGCAACGAAACCCTGGCTGGCGTTATTGCCAGGAACCAGGCCTTCATTGCTGAAGAAGTCCTGGCTGATGCGATCGAAACCGGACCGGCAGAAACAGCCAAGTCCTGGGATATCAACGGTCAGAAAATCAACCTGGCCGTGTCCCTGACCAGTCGCTGAAGCGATCCAGGCAGGGTGTGATATAATGATCCAGGCTGGACAACCTTTTGTTGTCCGGCCTGATTTTACCCATAAGGAGGGCTCTTATGCCCAATTTTGTCCCCGTTCCAGTCGCCCTGAACCTGATCAACAGCCTGGCCCAGTTTGATATCCAGGGGATCCTGGTGACCGTCCTGGTCTTGACCATATCGTTGTCATTCCATGAAATGGCCCATGCCTGGGCTGCCAATAAGCTGGGCGATGATACAGCCGCCCTGCAAGGCCGCCTGACCATGAATCCCCTGGCCCACCTTGATCCGATCGGCACCTTGTTGTTCATCATTGCAGGTTTTGGCTGGGCCAAGCCCGTCCCGGTCAATCCAGCCCGCTTCACCCGCGCCATCTCGATCCAGCGCGGCACCATGCTGGTCAGCCTGGCTGGCCCGACTGGCAATCTCATTCTGGCCGTTGCAGCTTCCATCCTGCACGCCGCAACCGTCCTGCTGTCCGTCGCCATAGGTGGCAACAGCGTCCTCGCCTTGCTCGAGAATTTATTCCTGTACCTGTACATGGCCAACACCATCCTGGCGGTCTTCAATCTCCTGCCTGTTCCGCCCCTCGATGGATCAAAAATTTTCGGCGGCCTTTTGCCGACCAATCTCTATTACAAATTCCTCGGAATGGAACGCACCATCGGCCTCATTTTCCTGTTCCTGGTCATTTTTGGCCGCGGCATCATCAGTTCAATCCTGACCGTCATCCGCATCCCCTTCGACCTTGTGATCTGGACCCCGGTCCATTGGCTGGCCCAGTGGCTGCTCCAGTTCATGTCCTGACCGTCTTTAAGAGAAACAAGGGAAAGGAACTCTCATCCATGACCAGGAAAATCGTTCTCAGCGGCGCCCGTCCCACCGGTGATGTCCATCTCGGCAACTACTTCGGGGCTCTGCACAACTGGGTCAAACTCCAGGACCAGTATGACTGCCATTTTTTCATTGCCGACTGGCATGCTCTGACGACCGGCTATGCTGACACCCATGCCTTGCATGAACACACGATCAGCCTGATCGCAGATTTTCTGGCTGTCGGACTCGACCCGGAGAAATCCGTCCTGTTCCTGCAATCTGAGGTGCCACAGCATGCGGAGCTTTTCTTGCTGCTTGCCATGAACACCCCCCTGAGCTGGCTCGAACGTTGTCCGACCTACAAGGACCAGATCAATCAGCTCAAGGAAAAAGACCTCACCACCTACGGCTTCCTTGGCTACCCCTGCCTGCAGGCCGCTGATATTCTGGCTTACAAGGCGGATTTCGTTCCAGTCGGCGAGGACCAGATCCCGCATCTCGAGCTGACGCGCGAGATCGCCCGCCGCTTCAACCACCTCTACCAGTCACCGGTCTTCCCGGAGCCGCAGCCGCTCCTGACCGAGGCGAAAGTCCTGCCCGGCACCGATGGCCGCAAGATGTCCAAAAGCTATGGCAACACCATCTCCTTTGCCGATGCCCCGGAGACTGTCCGTCAGAAAGTCATGAACATGGTCACGGACCCGGCCCGCATTAGAAAGACCGATCCAGGCCACCCGGACGTCTGTTCGGTCTTCGCCTTCCACAAAATCTTCTCTCCGGATGAGGTTGATTCGATCCGATCCCAGTGCGAGGGCGGCCAGATCGGCTGCGTCGCCTGCAAAAAGCAGTGCGCCGCAAAAGTGGCCGAATTCCACACCCCCATTCATGAAAAACGCACCAAGCTGCTCCAAGATCCAGACCATCTGGTCCAGATCATCCAGGCTGGTTCGGCTCAGGCCCGCGAACTTGCCGCCCGGACCTTGGCTGAGGCCAGGACTGCGGTCCGCATCGGCCTGTAACAAAGCGCTGCAATGGCAACCTCAGGCAAAGAAACCCTGGCGCCCAGGAACCAGGCAGACAGGGATGGATCAGATTTGACCCTGACCCTGGAACATTTTGAAGGCCCGCTGGACCTGCTGATCCACCTGATCGAGAAAAACCGGATCGATATTGCTAATATCCCGATCTCCCAGATCACGGATCAGTACCTCCAGTATCTGGACCAGTGCCAGGAACTCGACATGGAAATCGCCAGCGAATTCCTGGTCATGGCGGCCACGTTGCTCCATATCAAGTCCCGCCTGCTCTTGCCCCAGAAAATCCTTGGCCCGGCGGATGCTGTGGAAGACCCGCGCGAGGAATTGGTCATCAAGCTGATGGCCTACCGGCGCTGCAAAACCCTGGCCAGCGATTTGCGTGAACGGTACGCCACCCATTCCGCGTGCCTGGCCAAGCCACCGGAATCCCCCGGCACGATCGGCATTTCTGCCTTGCTGGTACCTGAGCGCCTTAACCGCGATCAGTTTTTCCTGGCTTGTCAGCGCATTGCCCACCAGAACCAGAACCGCTTCAATGACTTGTCAAGCAAGATTACAACCCTGCTGCGCCGGGAAAAAGTCTCGCTCAAGGAAAAAATGCGCCTGATTTTGCAGGGGGCTGCCCAGAAGACGCAGCTGTTTTTTCACGAGCTGTTCCCGGCCGACACGTCCAGCCGGGCTGAACGGGTCACCGGTTTCCTGGCCGTTCTGGAATTACTCCGCCTGGGCCGCATCCAGGCCCACCAAGACCACCCCTTCGATGTCATTGCCATCGAAGCCCGCCCGGAGCACGAATGGAGTGGGGAAGACGGGCAGGAAACAGCAGGAGGCAAGCTCGATGGCTCTTGACCATTCAAACGAACGATCGATCACACCCAGCGATGAGCAGCCTGAGCCCGCTGAGGAACTGGTTGCGGAAACCCTTGCAACTTTCATATCGGAACCGGACGATATCTTTTCGCTCGACCCCCAGGATGCGCCGGCAGCCCTGGAAGCTTTGCTGTTCATGGCCGGAGACCCGATCCCGGTCGAAAAGCTGGCCACCGTGACCGGGCTCGCAACAAGCGTGCTGATCCCGATCCTGGACAAAATGGCCGAATCCATGCTGCACGATCGGCGCCGCGGGATTTTCCTGCGTCAGGCCGAGGGCAAGTACCAGCTGGCCACCAAGCCCGACCAGATTTCGGTCCTGGAGCGGCTCTATCAGCCACGCCACCGACCACCGCTATCCCAGCCCGCTTACGAAACGCTGGCCATCATCGCCTACAACCAGCCCGTCACCCGGGCCCAAGTCGAAGCGGTGCGCGGGGTCAACAGCGACAGCATCATCAGCCGCCTGATCGAGCGCAATTTCGTCTGCGAAGTCGGGACCCTCGACGCCCCTGGCCGACCAACGTTGTTCGCCACAACCGAACAGTTCTTGCTGGATTTCGGCCTTGGCTCTGTCAGCGAATTGCCGCCGATGGAAATGATGATGTACGGGACGCTGCGCGATCTGGAACGCTCGCTCGAAGATGCGTCCGGGAGCTCGGATGACAAGCAAGTGACCATCGACCAGATCGTGGCCAGCTTCCTGCCCCAAACCGGACGGGCGGACCCGGAGATGCCGGAACACTGAGGCAGACCAGCCTCAGAATGACGGATTTTGGTTGCTAACTTGCAAATTATTACCTATAATGGGTGAAAACCAGGTACAGGAAGGATACGCGCATGGATGGATCCGGAAGCAGTCTGATGAATCGCATTGAAACGAGCATCAGCACCATGAGCAAAGGGCAGCGGGCGATCGCCCAGTATATTTTAAACCATTATGACCTGGCGGCCTACCTGACAGCAGCACGGATTGGCGAGGAGGTCGGCGTCAGCGAATCGACTGTCGTCCGTTTTGCCATGGAGCTCGGCTTTGAAGGTTACCCCCATTTCCAGAAAGTCCTCCAGGAAGAGCTCAAGGAAAAGCTGACCTCCGTCCAGCGGCTGCGCGCCTCGTCCAAGCTGGCTGCTCATGAAGACATCCTGGGGGCGGTCCTGCATTCTGACATGGAAAAGCTCAAGCACACTTTGGAACGAATTGACCGCAAGTCCTTTGACCAGGCCGTCGATTTGATTCTCGGAGCCCGGCGCATCTACATCCTGGGTGTGCGCAGCTCGGCGCCCCTGGCCTCATTCCTCGGCTTTTACTTCAACTTGATTTTTGACAACATCCGCCTGGTCCATACCACCAGCGTCAGTGAAATGTTCGAACAGATTTTGTCTGTCGGCGAGGGTGATGTCGTGATCGGCATCAGTTTCCCACGCTACTCCAAGCGGACGATCAAAGCCATGAAATACGCCCGTTCGACCGGAGCCACCGTGATTGCCCTGACTGACAAGGGCAATACACCGATCGCTGACAATGCCGATGTCTGCCTGATGGCGCCCAGCGACATGATGTCTTTTGTCGACTCACTGGTGGCACCCCTGAGTGTTATCAATGCCTTGATTGCTGCCATCGGCTACCGCCGTCAGGACCATGTCACCCAGACCCTGGAGAAACTCGAACGGATCTGGGATGAATATGACGTGTATGACAAGGGTGACAGCGACCGGATCCGGGAGGACTGACCATGGCCTATGCAATTGCCCTTGATGGTCCGGCTGGTGCCGGCAAAAGCACCATCGCCCGTCGCATCGCCGAAACGCTCGACATCTTGTATCTTGACACCGGAGCCATGTACCGGGCCATCGGCATGAAAGCTGTTGCCCAAGGCATATCCCCTAAAGACGAAACAGCGGTCGGCATCATGCTCGAATCGACTGATCTGGACATCCGCTTTGTGGCCGGAGCCCAGGAAGTCTGGCTCGATGGCATCAATGTCAGCGAGGCTATTCGCACGCCCGAGGCGTCACGGGCCGCCTCGGATGTCAGCACCCTGCCGGTTGTCCGTCGGGCCCTGGTCGATCTGCAGCGCACAATCGCCAGCCACCAGAGTCTAGTGATGGATGGCCGAGACATCGGTACCCATGTCCTGCCGGACGCCCAATACAAGTTTTTCCTGACAGCCAGTGTCGAGGAACGGGCTCAGCGCCGGTTGCATGACCTGCAAAGCCGTGGTAACCAGACGGTCACGCTGGAAGAAGTCCGGGCGGACATCGAATACCGGGATCGTCAGGATTCCGAGCGGGCCTTTGCGCCCTTGCGCCAGGCAGAGGATGCGATCCTGGTCGATACCACCGACCTGACCATCGAAGCAGTGGTCCAGACGATTCTCAGCCTGATTGCAACCAGACAAAACCCAGCCAAAGGATAGACCCATGACCGAGCCAGCCAAGACCTCACAGCCAGTAAAAGCTGCTGGCCAAAACAAAGACCTGCACGACCTGATCCATGGGCATCGCATCTTCCGGGCTGTGGCCAAATCCATTGCCCATTTGCTGGTAGTTCTGCTCTACCGGATTCAGTTTGAAGGCCTGGAGCACATCCCTTCTGAGGGCCCGGCCTTGCTGGTCGCCAACCACACCAGCTATATGGATATCCCGGCCATTCACACGCGCCTCAAGCCCTGGATCTACTGGGTCTCCAAAAAAGAGCTCGTCAAGGCGCCCGTGATTGGTTCGTTTTTTACAGCCATGGGCTGCATTCCGGTTGACCGGCACAAGGTGGACCTGCAGGCCGCCCGGGGTATTTTTGGCGCCCTGGATGCAGGCAAAATTGTGGCGATTTTCCCCCAGGCGACGAGGGTTGCCCCGGAGCGAGTCCTGGAGCATTTGCCCCGCACCGGTGTCGCTCATTTTGCGATCAAGACCGGTGCACCGATTGTGCCCGTCCTGATTGACGGCGACTTCAAGCTCTGGCGTAAAACCCGGATCGTCTTCGGACCGTCCTTCAAGCTCGCAGCCAATGCCCGCCAGCGCTACAACCATGCGGACCTGATGACCTTCACCATCGAGATCATGCAGAAAATCTATGATCTGAAAGGCTTTGACTACCATCTGAGTGACCGGGCCCTGCTGTCCGAACATCTGGTCCGTCAGCCGGACGGAACCTTGGCTCTGCAGACTGCTGCCGAGCAGGATGCTTTGCAGCTGCTCCAGAAATGGGGCCAGTAAAGGATTCACCGTGAACATTGAACTTGCTCAAACAGCCGGGTTTTGCTTCGGCGTCAAGAAAGCTGTAGATACCGCCTATCAACTGGCACAAGAGCCGCCGGAGCCGCAACATCCCGTCTATATGCTCGGTGAGCTGATCCACAACAAGACGGTGATAGGAGAACTGGCTGAGCTTGGCCTGTTATCAGCTCAAACAAGCGATGACATCCCGGCCGGCGCCCGAGTCCTGATCCGAGCCCATGGCGTACCTCCCCAGACACTCGCGACCCTCAAGGACCGGCCCTGTGAAATCATCGACTGCACCTGCCCTTTTGTCCAGAAAATCCATCACCTGGCCAGGACAGCCTGCCAGGAGAACCGCCAGGTTCTGATCGCAGGCAACCCTGGCCATCCGGAAGTGATCGGCATCATGGGCGAATGCAGCCCTTCTGCCATTCTTCTGCATAACATCGAAGACGCCAACGCCCTGGTGCCTGACGCCAAAGCGTATACGCTGGTTGCCCAGACGACTTTCTCCTATCGTGAATACCAGGCCATCCAGACCCTCCTGAAAAATAAAATTGCAAACTTGCAAATATTTGATACAATATGTAGTACTACTGAAACCAGGCAAAACGAAGCGCTGGACATTGCAGCCCGGTCTGATATGATGCTCGTCATCGGCAGCCGCGGCAGCTCCAACACCATGAAGCTCTTAGACATTTGCCGGGATCAGTGTGGTGAGACGCATCTGATCGAGACCCCGCAAGAGGTTCGTCCGATCTTTGCCGGCAGGGATTTATCTTCCCTGAAGGTTGGTGTGGTGGCAGGTGCATCGACACCGGAACGTATTATCAGGGAGGTTATCCAGGAGATGACAGAACAAGAGGCTTTGACAAACCAGCAGGAACAAGGTGACGTGAGCTTCACGGACTTTATTGACAACATTCCGCAGATCCGGCGGGGTGCAACGGTCAAGGGCGTCATCGTTCGCTATGACAGTGAATATGTCTACGTCGATGTCCGTGACAAGTCCGAGGGCAAGATCCCACGTCATGAGTTCGATGCTGACCCCGATTTCGACCTGGATCAGGCTGTGGCCAATCACACCGAAATTGATGTCTATGTGCGCAATATCCGCAACACGGAAATGAGCAAGGAAATTGTCCTTTCCAAGGCTCGCGTCGACTTTGGCAAATACAAGGCTCTGATCGAGGACGCTTTTGAGAACAAGACACCCATCCAGGTCAAGGTAATCAATGTCGTCAAGGACGGCGTGATCGCGACCTATGGCGGTGTTGACATTTATATTCACCGCACCCAGCTCGAGATGAACATGGTCAATGACCTCGAACCTTACCGTGGCCAGACCCTGGACATCCTGGTCACCCAGTATGACCCTGACAAGAAGCGCCTGCGCGTGTCCGGCTCCCGCCGGGCCCTGCTCGCGACTGCCCGCAAGGAAAAGGCCGACGAGGTCTGGGATTCCATCGAGCCAGGCAAGGAATACGACGGCATCGTCCGCAGCCTGACCACCTTTGGAGCTTTCGTTGATATTGGTGGCGTCGATGGCCTGGTCCATGTGTCCGAGCTGTCCTGGAACCGCATCCACCATCCGTCTGAGGTGGTCAGTGTCGGTGATCCGATCCACGTCTACGTCAAGGACTTTGACCGTGAGAAGAAGCGCATTTCACTTGGCTACAAGCGCGTGGCTGATGATCCGTACCATGATGTGGAAAGCCAATTTCCAGTCGGCACCATTGTCCACGGCCGTGTCGCTCGCATGTTCCAGTTCGGCGCCTTTATTGAGCTCGCTCCCGGTGTCGATGCCCTCTGCCATATCTCCCAGATCTCCGATGTCCGGCTCAACCGTCCGGAGGAAGTCCTGCGTGAAGGCATGGAAGTAGACGCCCGCGTGCTTGAGGTTTCTAACGAGAAACGCCGCATCAGCATCTCCATCAAAGACGTCGAGCCGATCAACCCCATGCATCAAGACGAGATGGTTCACGAGGATGCCGAGCTGACCCATGAAGATGTCGAACTGACGCAGGAAGATGTCGAGCTGACCCCAGAAGACAGCGCTGAGACCGAAGCCTGAGATCTGAGATAACCAACCCTTTGACCTGAGCTATCAGAGGCTGCCTGGAACGGGCGGCCTCTTTTCATGTTCATGGGTCTTCGTGGTGTTTGGCTGGCCAGTCCGTTCGCTGACGGTTTGTCGGTTGTGGTCACGGCTGGGCTGATTACCAAAGAAATGGGCCGTCTGCGCCAGCTGAACAGGCAGCAATTGCCAGAGTCATTCACAAAAAGCAGCAGCCGATCCGTTTCGCAGGAGTCGCGCATCGACGTTCAGCCAGCCAGTTCACGCAAGGCCTCGCGGTAGATGGCAGCCGAAGCCAGCAATTTTTCGATGGTGATGGATTCGTCGACTTGGTGGCAGACGTCTGGTTCGCCCGGGAACGAGGGCCCGAAGGCGACGATGTTGGGCATGGCACGGGCATAGGTCCCGCCGCCAATGGCAACAGGGGCAGCGGATGCACCCGTCAGGCGGTTGTAGACAGCCATCAAAGTCTGGACCAAAGGCCGGTCAGGATCCCCTGCCAGAGGCGCTGAATGACTGACCAGCTCCACGGTAGCAAGAAACGGCGCGACCGCCGCAGACATCCGTTCCAGAATCGAATCGACCTGCCAGCTGGCTGGATAGCGAATGTCCAGGATCAGGCTGCCCTGTTCCTGGTCCAGCTTGAGCAAGCCCGGGTTCAGCGTCAAGGGTCCCGAGCTATCCTGACCGGCGATGCCCAGAGCCTGGCCAGTCCAGTCGTCGGCCAGCAAAGCTTGGTAGAGTTTGACCATCGGATGGGCGCCGGACCTTTGAGCCGCGGCTGCCAGCGCGACTCCGATGGCATTGTGACCTTCCCAGGGCAGGCTGGCATGAGCTGCCTTGCCAGTATAGATTTCGGTTGAGACGTGTCCTTGAGCATCTTGCCAGATCAGGTCGCAGCGCGCTGGAACCATGTTGGCCCTCTGGCCAGACACTGCTGCCACGAGTTTCTGCCCTTGGCCATCCAATTGGGCAAAAGGTTGCTCCGGCTGATTTTTGAGCAGAATTTTGACATGGGCAATGCCTTTTTCTGCGTAGATCACCGGGAAATTGGCATCCGGCGTGAAGCCAGCGGCTGGCAGCTCAGCCACTTTGGTGTAATGGCGCATGCATTCGCTGCCGCTTTCCTCATCCAGACCGGCGATCAGGCGGATCCGGCCTCTGGGTGTAAAGCCTTCGTCCTTGAGGGCCTTCATGGCATACAGGGTAGAGACCAGGGGGCCTTTATCATCGGCTGTTCCACGGGCAATGATCCGGTCCGCAGTGACAACGGGCGTGAAGGGGTCATGGGACCAGCCGTCGACGGCTGGCACGACATCCAGATGGCCCAGCACAGCCGTAATCGGGCCTTCGCTGCCCCACTCCAGATAGCCACAGTAACCGTCCAGATCGACCGGCACAAAACCAAGCTCTGCTCCCAGACAAAGAAAAGCCTCAAGGGCTTTTCTTGTTTCCAGGCCAAATGGGGCGCGGTCTTCAGGACGGCCCTTGACACTCGGAATGGCACATAACGCCACTGTTGCCTGGACCATGGCATCGCGATAAGTGGCCATGGACGATGCGATGGACTGTTTATCCATTTAATTTTTCCTCTGTGTCTGCAGGTTCTGGATTTTCAGAGGCGCCCTGCTCTTTCGCTGCAAGTAACTCGTCTGGATTTTTCTGTTCTGCGCCGGCCCCCGTTTCCGCCAGATCAGCGGCTGTTTCCGCCGAGACGCCGGATGTTTCACCGGACCGGGTGAAATCGACCGTTTCGCGGTCCTGACATTCTGGATGCAACGCGCAAAAGAGACCATGCAACAGTCCCTGCTTATCCGCTGCCTCACCGCAGATGGCACAGGCGTCTGCTGGCAGTTCAAACTGACTGAGCATGCCGGACAGCTGAGCCAGGAACCACTCAATCTGTTCGGCTGTGCGGGCCTTCCAGGACTCCTGCAGGCGGACACAGAGGAAATTGTCCGCCAGTTCATAATTCCTCAGTTTCAGCTGGCGAGTATTGCTGTTGAGCCAGCTTTGCAGCGCAGACAGGTTGTCCGCTGTGATGCCGGCCACTGAAACAAAAACTGCCTTGAACCCTTTGCCCTCCATCACCGTGAACCGGTAACCATTATAAAGGCCGTAGATGCTGTCTTCTAATTCCAGAGTCTGCCAATTCTGCTGCTGGGCTAGTTTGGTAAGGTGTGTCGAAATCATGGTGTGCTCCTTTTATGGTGCGTCTTCGAGGCTGTTTCAGGTTTGTCATATTATACCGCGAGGAAGGCGCTTCGGCTATTTTCACTTTGCAGCGCACCTCCTGGGCTCCCGCCCCTTGCATGCGCCAACGGTTCATGCTAAAATTTCACAGGCTCAAAAAACGCACATGGGACTTGCCCCTGTTGCCGGATCCAATGCAGGACCGGTTGGCAGCCCATGGTGGAAAAAACAGGAGGAACCTTATCATGGCCGTTATTTCAATGAAGCAACTGCTCGAAGCCGGTGTCCATTTTGGTCACCAGACCCGCCGCTGGAATCCTAAGATGGCTGAGTACATCTACACGGAGCGCAATGGCATCTACATCATCGACCTGCAGAAGACCGTCCGCAAAGCTGACGAAGCCTACATGTTCATCCGCCAGATTTCGATGAGCGGCGGCAACGTGCTCTTTGTCGGCACCAAAAAGCAAGCCCAGGACTCGATCCGCGAAGAAGCAGAGCGCTGCGGCATGTTTTACATCAACAACCGCTGGCTCGGCGGCACGCTGACCAACTACACCACCATCAAGAAGCGCATCAATCGCCTGGCTGAGCTGAACAGTATGCAGGACAATGGCACCTTTGACGTCCTGCCGAAAAAAGAAGTCGCCAAGCTCAAACTCGAGATGGAAAAGCTGGAGAAAAACCTCGGTGGCATCAAGACCATGCCTGGCTTGCCCGCCTGCATGTTTGTCGTTGACCCCAAAAAAGAACATATCGCCGTCATGGAAGCCCGCCGTCTGGGTATTCCGATCGTCGGCATTGTTGATACCAATTGCGATCCGGAAGAAGTTGACTATGTCATCCCGGGTAACGATGACGCCATCCGCGCTGTCAAGCTGATCGCCGGCCGCATGGCTGACGCCGTCATCGAAGGCCGCCAGGGCGAGCAGCTTGCCGCTGAGCAAGCTGAAGTCACCGCTGACGAAACCGCCAAAATCGAAGAATAATCTTACGCTTAGAATAGGGAGGAACCCCCATGGTTATCACAACTGACATGATCAAGACCCTGCGTGAAAAGACTGGTTCCGGCATGATGGACTGCAAAAAGGCCTTGACCGAAACCAATGGCGACATGGAAAAATCCATCGCCTGGTTGCGTGAGAAGGGTATCGCCTCTGCTGACAAGAAGGCATCCCGCATCGCTGCCGAAGGCATCGTCGATGCTTATATCCACGCCGAAGGCCGCATCGGCGTCCTGATCGAGGTCAACATCGAAACCGACTTCGCTGCCAAAAACGAAGAATTCCGCCGCATGGTTCGCGACCTTGGCATGCAAATTGCCGCGATGAATCCCCGCTGGGTCTCTAAAGAAGACGTTCCGGCTGAGGAAATCGAAAAAGAGAAGACCATCATCCGTAACAAAGCCCTCAACGAAGGCAAGCCGGAAAAAATCCTCGACCGGATCGTCGAAGGCAGCCTGAACAAGTTTTACGAAGAAAACTGCCTGCTGGAAATGGCCTACGTCAAGGACGATTCCAAAAAAATCTCCCAGCTGGTCAAGGAAATGATCGCCAAGATCGGTGAAAACATCACGGTCCGCCGTTTTGTCCGCTTCGAACTGGGCGAAGGGATCCAGAAAAAAGAAGAAAACTTTGCTGATGAGGTCATGAAACAGATCAAATGAGATCGGCACCGATCAAAAAATGAGGGACATGCCAAGCATGTCCCTTTTTTCACACAAAGGAGGGTCCCATGGCTGCAATCTACAAACGAATCCTGCTCAAAATCAGCGGTGAATCCCTGGCTGGCGGCAAGGGAATGGGTCTGGACAATGATACCCTGCACCGTCTGGGTAAGACCATCCGTGACCTGATGAGCCTGGGTGTCCAGGTCGGCATCGTCGTCGGCGGGGGCAATTTCTGGCGCGGCCGCACCAGCGAAGGCATGGACCGGGTCACGGCTGACCATATGGGCATGCTGGCTACTGCGATGAATTCGTTAGCCCTGTCAGATGCCCTCGAGCAGGCTGGTGCCGTCACCCGAGTGATCAGTGCCATTGAAATGCGCCAGTTTGCCGAGCCGTATATCCGCAAAAGGGCCGTCCGCCATCTCGAAAAAGGCCGCGTTGTCATTTTTGCCTGTGGCACCGGCAACCCATTTTTCTCGACGGATACCGCAGCCGCCTTGCGCGCGACCGAAATTGACGCCGACATCATTTTCAAGGCGACCAATGTCGATGGGGTTTACAACAAGGACCCCCACAAATATGCCGACGCCGTCCGCTACGAGACAGTCACGCACGATGAAGTCCTGCGTTTGAATCTCGGTGTCATGGATGCTACTGCAGCAGCTCTGTGCCGGGACAACCACGTCTCGATTGCGGTTTTCTCGATTGAAGAACCGGAGAATATCCTGCGCCTGGCCCAAGGGGAAAAAGTCGGAACAATCGTCAGTTGAATTGCACCAGTCCCCCGCGTTAGGCTATAATGGTCCTGATTATTCAACGGAGGTGTCTTCTATGTCGCAGATTGTTTTAAATAAAGATTCCTACCAGCCTTTTGAGGATCACATGAAAAAGACTCTCCACGTTTTAACGGAGGAGTTCAATACGATCCGGGCCGGCCGGGCCAATCCCAAGGTCCTGGACAGGATTTCGATCGATTATTATGGTGTGCAGACTCCGATCAACCAGGTTGCCAACATCCAGGTTCCCGAGCCGCGCATGATCACAATCACCCCCTGGGATCCCACCTCACTCAAGGCAATCGAAAAATCGATCCAGGCCTCCGACCTGGGGCTTAATCCCAACAATGACGGTAAATCCTTGCGCCTTGTTTTCCCGCCTTTGACGGAGGAGCGCCGCAAGGAACTCGTCAAGCATGTCAACAAATACGCCGAGGAAGCCAAGGTCGCGATCCGCAACATCCGCCGCGACGGCATCGAAAAGTTCCGCCATCACCTCAAAAACAAGGAACTGACCGAAGATGGCATGACCGAGGTCGAGGCCAGCTTGCAAAAATTGACAGACAAGTACATCGCGGAAATCGATAAGGCTGTTGCCGAAAAGGAAAAGGATTTGATGGAGGTCTGAGACCTTTTTGGATCCCGTCTATCTGCCGCCAACCGGGTGCTCGAACACCCGGTTTGTTGTTTGAAAGGATTTCCATGCGGTTCTCCTGGTCTACACTGGCAGCGCTGCTGCCTGTGCGCAAACGAAGACAAGTCCTGCCATGGACAAACCCAGACAAATTA
>DIFN01000062.1:54991-67001 GCA_002419145.1 Mageeibacillus sp. UBA5747
ATGTGCAGCCAGCGCGGCATCCAATTCCTGACGGTCTATGCGTTTTCGACTGAGAATTGGAACCGTCCGGATGACGAAGTCCATGCTTTGATGAATTTATTCGTCGAGTTCTTCCATCGCTATGAAGCAGAACTGGCTGCCGAGGGGATCCGGATTCGTTTTTCTGGCGATCTGGCTGCTTTACCGGAACATATCCAGACCATTATTGCTGAGAACGAGACTCATTCAGCCGGCCGGGACAAAATGCAGCTGATCGTGGCTTTTAATTACGGTGGCCGGCGTGAGATTGTCCAGGCCTGCCGCCAGCTGGCACAAAAAGCAGCCGCCGGCGAACTGGATCCTGCCGAAATCGAAGAATCAGACATCCAGCAGGCACTCTATCTGCCTGATATTCCCGATCCTGACTTGATCATCCGGCCGAGCGGGGAGATGCGCTTGTCCAATTTCCTGCTTTGGCAATGCGCCTACGCTGAGTTCTGGTTTTCGGATGTCTTGTGGCCGGATTTTTCCGACGAACATCTGGACCAGGCTCTCATCGCATTCACGGAACGGGATCGCCGCTTTGGAGGAGTTAAGCCAAAATGAACCAGCGGATCATCACTGGAACCTTATTTGCTCTGACCGTCGCTGCATTCGTCATCCCGGGCTATTGGTGGCCTGGGGTTCCCCTGCTGATGCTGGTCCTGGTGGTCTGCCTGGCCCGGACTGAACTCGATCATGCTCTGGCGGTCCGTCAGCTTGGTCTGCCACCTGTGCTGAGCCGGATCGGGGCACTTTTGTTCTTGTTGCCGCTTCTTGTGCTGCTGCCCCAGGTCCAGGAAAGAATCGCTCAGATCAGGCTGGGGCAGACTTGGCTCGGCCTTTTGCTCCTGATGACTGGCCAGATTGCCTGGACGGCTGTCATGGCTTTGACTCTCCTGATCCTCCAGGGACCTCCGGCCATGCCGCGCATTGTTGCCACAGCTGCTGCCATAACTTACCTGGCCTTTCCTTGCGGCACCGCCGTGGTGATCCTGATGACCCTGGAGCAGGGCTGGCTTTGGCTGATTGTCGCGCTGGTCACCCCCTGGCTTTCCGATGTGCTGGCCTATTTCACAGGCTATTTTTTCGGCCGGCACAAGATCGTACCCCAGATCAGCCCGAAAAAGACCGTCGAAGGCAGCCTGGGTGGTCTGGTAGGAGGCATGGCTGCGCTGGCTCTGACGTTGCCTTTGATCGCCAGATCCCCCTATGCTATTTTTTACCAGTCACCAGCCCACTGGCTGGCGATCGTGTCCGGCGGCATCGTCCTCAGCACGGCTTCCCAGTTGGGAGACTGGCTGGCTTCAGGCATCAAACGCTGGTGTGATGTCAAGGACTTCGGAGCTTATTTACCCGGTCATGGCGGTACCTTGGACCGCTTTGACAGTGTGTTGTTTACATTGCCATTTACCCTGCTGCTGGCCATCTGGAGTCAGCTTGCTGGTTATTGAACACCCTGGAGTTTTCTTATGACCCAATCCATCTCACTTTTAGGTTCTACGGGTTCGATCGGCACCCAGACCCTCGAGGTCTGCCGCCATCTCGGGATCAGGGTTGCAGCCCTGACCTGTGGGCACCATCTCAATACCCTGGAGCGCCAGATCCGGGAATTTCTGCCAGAACTGGTCTCCGTGGCCCGTGAAGAAGACGCGCTGGATTTGAAAAACCGCCTGGCCGGGGAATTCCCCAGGTTGGAAATCCTCCATGGCCGCGAAGGCAACCTGGCAGCCGCGACCTTGTCAGGGGTCACAACCGTAGTGGCCGCCATGGTCGGTGTTGCCGGGCTTGAGCCTGTGCTGGCTGCTGTTCGGGCGGGCAAGACGATTGCTCTGGCCAACAAGGAAACTCTGGTCGCCGGTGGTGCCCTGGTCATGCCGCTGCTTCCGCAAACGGGTGCCCGGCTTTATCCGGTCGATAGTGAGCATTCGGCGATCTGGCAATGCCTGGCAGGTGCCCCGGCTGGATCACTGTCCCGGATTTTCCTCACGGCCAGCGGCGGACCCTTCCGCGGTAAAACCCGCGCCGACCTGGCCAACGTCACCGTTGAGCAAGCTCTTTGCCACCCAACCTGGGCCATGGGGGGCAAGATCACGATTGATTCGGCTACCCTGATGAACAAAGGCCTGGAGGTCATCGAAGCTGCCTGGTTGTTTGACTGCCCCGTGGATCAAATCGAAGTCGTCGTCCACCCCCAGAGCATCATCCACTCCATGGTTGAGCTCAACGATGGATCTGTCCTGGCCCAGCTGGGTTTTCCCGACATGAAACTGCCAATCCAGCTGGCTTTGACCTGGCCGGAGCGCCAGGTAAGCCTGGAACCCCGCTACAACCCATTTGACCCGCGTACCACCCACTTGACCTTTTCGCCACCAGACACGGACACGTTCCGGCTCCTTGAGCTCGCCTACGTCGCAGCCCGCACAGGCGGCACCCTGCCGGCTGTTCTCAATACCGCCAACGAAGCCGCAGTCGAACTCTTCCTGTCCGGACGGATTGGTTTCCTGGACATTGCCACCCGGGTCGAGAATTGCCTGGAGCAACATGAACGTTCCGGCTGGCAACGTGAGTTTGACTTTGCCACCATCATGGAACTGGACCGCTGGGCCCGCCATCAAATCCTCTCCGGCATCTAAATCAAGGAGCATCACTTATGGGTATTTTCGTAGGCATTGTCCTTTTAAGCATTTTAATGATCGTCCACGAACTGGGCCATTTCCTGACGGGCCTTAAACTGGGTTTCAGGATCCTGGAATTCTCCCTGTTCATGGGTCCGGTGCTGTATTCGCGCGAGCGCAATGGGATCCGCTACAGCATCAAACTGCTGCCAATCGGAGCCTCTGTCCGCTTTGCCGGCGAGGAAGATGAGGAGATGAACGGGTTAGACCCCAGAGATCCTGGTCTCTTTTTCAACCGGCCGCGCTGGGCCCGGGCCATCGTCATCGGCACCGGTCCGGCTGTCAACCTGCTCTCAGGTGTCTTGGCTTTCCTAATTCTGTTCGCCTCCTTTGGCTATACCATCCCGGTCATCCAGGAAACTTACCAGGATACATTGGCCCAGTCAGCTGGCCTGGTTGCCGGCGACCGGATCGTCTCAGCCAATGGCCAGGCTGTCCGGACGACACTGGACTATTCAGCGGTGGACCTGTTTACACCAGAAGACCAGGCGATTGAGCTGGTTGTCGAGCGTGAAGGCCAGGGCCGGCGCATGGTTCTCCTGCAACCTATCACGACCGAGCGCTACCGGCTCGGGGTGACAATTGAACCTGAACTCAGCGGCGAAGGTGCGATCATTGCCCAGGTGGATCCAGAATCCAATCAAGGCCAGCCTGTCCTGGCTGCAGGCGACGTCCTGCTGGCTGTCAATGGTGTCCCCTACAGCGACACAGAGGGTTTCCGGGATGAGATCCAGGCCAGTGCCGGCCGGATGCTGAGCGTTGACATTTTGCGTGATGGCCAGCCCCAGACGGTCTCCATGGTGGCCATCCAAACCCAGGTCAGTTTACCGCGCGGCATCTGGTTTGCGACCAGCCGCGAGTTTGTCCCAGCCATCGGCCAGTCCTTCCAGTGGTCCTGGTCGATCGTCAAAGTAACGGTCAAAAGCATCGGCGCCATTTTCACGGGCGAAGTCAGGGCCGAGGACACTTTGTCCGGCCCCGTCGGCGTCGTTTCCATGGTTAGCAACGTCGTTGAAAATGACCAGCCGGTCAGCGACAAGATCTACCAGCTGCTGTGGCTTTTTGCCTTGATCTCGGTCAGCCTCGGCTTCATGAACCTCCTGCCGATTCCGCCGCTGGACGGCAATCACCTGGTCTTGATCGGGATCGAAGCCATCCGGGGCAAACGACTCGAGCCGCGTCTGCAAACCATCATCGGTATGATCGGCCTCGCCCTGATCGTATTCCTCGGCCTGGCAGGCTTAATCTTTGACATCATGCGCCTGACGGGAGGTTGACCATGTTTGAACGTAAAATCACACGCCCGGTTCACGTCGGCGATCTGACCATTGGTGACGGGGCCCAGATCGTGATCCAGTCGATGAATAACACAGATACCCGCGACGTCCAGGCCACGCTGCGCCAGATTGCCGAGCTCGCCGAGGCGGGATGTGACCTGACCCGGGTGGCCATTCCCGACCAGGAAGCGGCTGATGCCCTGGCCCGGATTCGCCCCCAATCAGCCTTGCCGATCGTCGCCGATATTCATTTTGACTACCGTCTGGCTCTGGCTGCACTGGCTGCCGGCGCAGACAAGATCCGGATCAATCCCGGCAATATCGGCGGACCAGACATGGTGCGTCAGGTGGCTGAAGCTGCCCGGGAACGGGGTGTGCCGATTCGCGTTGGTGTCAATTCCGGCTCACTCAGCCGCGCAATCGTCGATCGCTTTGGCGGTGTCAATGCTCAGTCCATGGTCACTTCAGCTCTGGAATCCGTTGCCCTGCTGGAATACTGGGATTTTGACGACATTGTCATCTCGATCAAAGCCTCTGACCCAGCCCTGACGATCCAGACCTACCGCCTGCTTGCAGAAAAAACCCAGTATCCCCTCCACCTCGGTGTGACGGAAGCCGGAACTCGCAATGAAGGTGCCATCCGATCTGCGATCGGGATCGGCACCTTGCTGGCCGAGGGCATCGGCGATACTCTGCGGGTTTCCCTGACCGCTGACCCAGTCGATGAAATTGCCGCCGCCTACAGCATCCTCAAAGCACTCGGACTGAGAAGCCACGGCCCGCAGCTGATCAGCTGCCCGACCTGTGGCCGGACCAGCGTTGACCTGATCCGGATCGCTGCCGAAGTCGAAGAACGCCTCAAATCCATCAAAGCCCCGATCAAGGTCGCTGTCATGGGCTGCGCCGTTAATGGCCCCGGTGAGGCGCGTCACGCCGATGTCGGTCTGGCTGGGGGCAAAGGTGAGTTCCTGCTCTTTTCCCACGGCGAAATCATCCGCAAAGTGCCCGAGGAACAAGCAATCGAGGCTCTGATGACTGAAATTGCCCGGATCACCGAGGCCTGAGCGATGCAATCCAACTGGTATGATTTCTTTGCCCAATTGCTGTCGAACCCCGCCCTGCTCGACCAGCTCAGGCAGCAAAATGCCTTGGTTACAGGCCTGACAGTCAAAAAGACTGGCCGGGTGAACTTCCAGATCCTGACGGGTACCCCTTTGCCGACCGATCTTTTGGTCACGCTGGAGGATACCCTGGAACAGGTGCTGCCTGCTCAGGAAGTCCTGATCCGCCAGACATTCGCCGAGCCACTGGCTCAGGACCAGCTGCAGCAGGCCGCTGCCAACCTGTCCTCCTGGCTGGTTCGCCATTTGCGCAAGAAGGACCCCTTTCATGCTGCTTTGCTGCATCATGCCGAGTTCATCGCCCAGGATATGGATGTGTCCCGGGTCGAGGTCCATGTCACGGAAACCAGCCGCGATGACCTGGCGCACATCGTCAGTGCTGAGCTGGCCCAACTGACCCGCGAGGCACTGGGCCAGACCGTCAATTTCGAGTTCATTGCCTCGACTCAAGACCTGCGCGATTACACCGCAGATATGCTGCGTCAGCAACAGGCTGAAGCCAGACGACAGCTCGCGGCCATGCCGGGGCAAGACGATGGCGAGTTTTGCTCAGTGCCACCCCGGGCTTCAGCCAATGGCCACGCCAACACCCGTGCGCATGGCCCGGGTGCGACCTATCGTCGTGCTCCCAAGCCGGAAGGCATCCTCTGGGGCAAGGTCCATGGCGAGCTCAAGCGCCAGGCAATCCGTGATTTGACGACCGAATCTGGCCTGGTCCTCATGGAAGGCGAGATTTTCTCACAGGAATGCCGCACCGTCAGCAATGGCACCCGTTTGCTTTACAAATTCGCCCTGACCGATCTGACGAGCTCCATCACTTGCATCCTGTTTGCCAAACCCGAAGACCAGGAATTGCTCGATGGCTTGTTGAAAAAGGCTTCCTATCTGCGCGTCAGTGCTGAAATCTCGTTTGATGCCCAATTCAGCAAAGATCTGCAAGCCCGCGTACTCGGTCTGCAGGAGGCCAAACGCCAGGCTGGGCGCGAAGACAGGGCAGATCTGAAACGGGTCGAACTGCATGCCCATACCAAAATGAGCACCAAGGATGCGGTCTGCGAAACCAAAGACCTGGTCCGGCTGGCAGCCCGCTTTGGCCATCCGGCAGTCGCGATCACCGACCATGGTGTCGTCCAGTCTTTCCCGGATGCGGCTGCGGCCAAAGCGGACCTCAGGCGCATAGGGCAGGAGATCAAGATCATTTACGGCATGGAAGGTTATCTGGTCGATGACGGCCCATCCGTTGCCTGGTCCGTCGAACAAGCCGACCTTAGCCAGGGTTTTGTCGCTCTTGATGTCGAAACGACAGGCCTCGATCCTGCCAAAGACCGCGTGATCGAAGTGGCGCTCGTGCCTTTCCTCCCGGACGGGAAGGGGGGATTTGACGCCGGTGAACCGTGGGTCACCCTGGTCAATCCCCAAGTGGACCTGCCACCCAAAATCACCGAACTGACTGGCATCACGGCCCTCGACTTGCAGGGCGCCCCCGATCCCTGGTCCGTGTTCTGCGAATTGGCAGAAAGGATCGGCGACCAACCTGTTGTCGCCCACAATGCCTTTTTCGACTTGGCTTTCGTGCGCTATGAGGGCTTCCGCACGCCAGTTGAAAACGACCCGCGCCTGAAATTCAATCCGCCGCTGGTCGACACACTGGCTTTGTCCCGGGCCATGATCCCTGAGCTTGCCAATCACAAGCTCAATACAGTCGCTGCTCACCTGGGCATCGGCCAGGACCGCCATCACCGCGCCGACGATGATGCCCGGGCTTGTGGCGAAATATTTGCCCGGCTCTTCCAGCGCTCGGGCGCGTCCAGCCTGGCGGAGCTGAATACCAGGCTGGGCCACCTCAGCGACGAAGAAGTCCGCGAACACCGCCGCTCCGTCTACCATGTCATCCTGCTGGCCAAGGACAGCCTCGGCCTGTACAATCTGTATCGCCTGGTTTCAGCTTCGCATACGCGCTTTTTCCACATGCGCCCACGCATTCCCCGGGCCTGGCTGCAGTACTTCCGCTCCGGCCTTATCATCGGCAGCGCCTGCGAGGCGGGCGAACTGTTCCAGACCGTGCTTGAAGCCTACCGGGCATCCGGCAACCAATATGATACGGCCAAGTCCCTTCTGATGCAGCAGCCAGCTGTCGACAAAGCGCGCTTTTACGATTATCTCGAAATCCAGCCGATTTCCAATAACGGCTATTATCTGCGCCAGGAATCGAGCGGCCTGAATTCGGAAGAAGACCTGCGTCATCTGAACCGCCTGATCGTCGCCCTCGGCCAGCGCGCTCGAAAACCGGTCTGTGCCACCTGCGACGTCCACTTTCTGGAGCGTGAAGACGCCGAACTCCGGCGAATCCTGCTGGCCGACAACGGGTATTCCGATTTCGCTGACCAGCCGGACCTGCACCTGCGCACCACCGGCGAGATGCTGGCGGAGTTTGCCTACCTGGGCGATGCCGTTGCCCGCGACGTGGTGATCACCCAACCACAGGCCATTGCCGACCTGGTCGACCCCGATCTCAAGCCTTTCCCGGATGGTTCGTTTCCACCGATCATTGCCTCGGCGCCCGATGATATTCGGCGCCTGACCTGGGACACCGCTCAGGCCATGTACGGCCGGGATGGTAAGCTGCCAGACGTCGTGCGCGAAAGGATCGAACGGGAACTGCATTCGATTATTGACAACGGCTTTTCAGTCATGTACTACATTGCCCATCACCTGGTGCGCCAGTCCAATGAAGACGGCTACATCGTTGGTTCACGTGGTTCCGTCGGATCCTCGCTGGTCGCGACATTGTGCGGCATCACCGAGGTCAATCCGCTCCTGCCGCACTATGTCTGCCCGCAGTGTCACTTTTTCGAGCCCGATACCAGCGGCCAATACAGTTCTGGCTACGATCTGCCAGCCAAAACTTGTCCCGAGTGCGGCACGGCCCTGACCCGCGAAGGCCAGGACATCCCCTTTGAGACCTTCCTCGGCTTTGAAGGCGACAAACAGCCGGATATCGACCTCAATTTCTCGGGTGAATACCAGGCCCGGGCCCACAAATTCATCGAAGAAATGTTCGGTTCGTCCCACACATTCCGGGCGGGCACGATCAGCGGCTTTGCCGAGAAAAATGCCCAGGCGATGGTGGCCAAGTATTTTGAAAAGCAGGACAAGTTCACGACCCAAGCCGAAATCGCCCGCCTGTCACAAGGCCTGATCGGGGTCAAGCGCACCACAGGCCAGCATCCGGGCGGTATTGTGGTTGTGCCCAAAGAACGCGATATCTATGATTTTACGCCGATTCAGCATCCGGCGGACAAGCGTGAGGGAGGCACGGTCACGACTCATTTCGACTTTAACGCGATGCATGACACCATTTTAAAGCTCGACGTGCTCGGCCATGACGACCCGACCATGCTCAAGATGCTTGGCGACCTGACCGGGGTTGATGTCCGGACCATTCCGATCCCGGACGAGAAAGTCATGTCCCTGTTCTGCTCAACCGAGGCGCTCGGTATTCCAGACGGCACCTCACCAGCCGACTCAGCGACCCTCGGCCTGCCGGAACTGGGAACCTTCATGGCCCGTGACATGATCCGCGAGACCCGACCGACCCGGTTCTTTGACCTGGTCCAGCTGATGGGCCTGTCCCACGGCACCGATGTCTGGAAAGGCAATGCCCAAGAGCTCATCCGCAGCGGTATTTGCACGATCAACGACGTCATCGGCTGCCGCGACAGCATCATGACCTGGCTGATCCACCAGGGCCTGCCCAACAAAGCCTCGTTCGACATCATGGAAAAAGTCCGCAAAGGCAAAGGCCTGTCGCCGGAACACGAACAGCTGATGCGGGACAACCACATCCCGGACTGGTACATTGACTCCTGCAAGAAGATCAAATACATGTTCCCCAAAGCCCATGCTGCTGCCTACACGATCTCAAGTCTGCGCATTGCCTGGTTCAAGGTCTACCACCCAGAGGCCTATTACAGCGCCTACTTCACAGTCCGGGCCGATGAATTCGACAGCTCCCTGATGGTCAAGCCGCCTGCTGCGGTCAGCCGCACCAGAGCCGAGCTCAAGAGCCGATTCCGCGAAATGTCCGACCGGGAACAGAAAATCTACTACATCATCGAGCTGGTCGAGGAAATGCAGCTGCGCGGGATAAATTTCTTGCCGATTGACCTCTACACCTCGGCTGCCACCGCATTTACCATCGCTTCACCGGGCAAAATCCGACCACCGCTGAACGCGATTCCTGGGATCAGCCCAGCGATTGCCGAAGCCATCGTAGCCGCTCGTGCCGATGGACCGTTCCTGTCGCGCGATGAACTGGCACGCCGGGCCGCCATCGGCCAGAGCGCCATCGCCACCCTGGCTTCTGCCGGCTGCCTCGATGGCCTGCCGGAATCAGCCCAGATAGACCTGTTTTCCCTGCTGTCCTGAGGCCGGAAGCGATGTTTTGCCGGGTCGTCCTCAAAGAAGCCACGCGAGCATTTGACCGGGAATTCACCTATGCCGTGCCGCCGAGCCTGGAAACTAGCCTCTCGAGCGGCAGCTGGGTCGAAATTCCTTTTGGCAATGGCAATCGTCTGGTCCAGGCTTTTGTCCTGTCCCTTGAAAGCGAATCTGGCACGGATTTCCATGTCAAACCCGTCCAGAGACTTTTGAGCGACCGGCCGGTTCTGCGTCGTGATCAGCTGCAACTCTCTGGCCTGATGCGCCAACGCTATGGCTGCACCTATGGCGACGCCCTGCGCCTGATGGTACCCTCAGCAGTCGCCGCCGTCGGCGATAAACTCGTCCGCATGGCCGAACTGCCTGACCCGGCAGAAGCTGCCCGACGCCTCAACGACGGCGAAATTGACCGCATCGGTCACCAGCGTGTGATCGAGATGCTGCTCGAGTACGGTGCCGTACCCGTCCCTGAGTTGATGCATGCTTGCCAGATTAGCCGAGCCGTTTTGAAAACACTCGAGAAGAAGGACCTGATCCGCTATTTCAAACAGGAAGTGCGCCGGTCGGGTGGGGAAGAAGCCGAGTATGAAACAGTATCCGACTTCGTACCCAATGACGGCCAGCGCGAGGCCATCGCCCGGATCCAAGCGGCCCTGACTGCATCTGGCGACGAAAAACAGCTGGCTGAATTTGTCCTTTTTGGTATCACCGGCAGCGGCAAGACCGAGGTTTACCTCCAGACCGCCCGCTTGGCCACCCAGCTCGGCCGTGGTGTGATTATCCTGGTTCCAGAAATCTCCCTGACCCCCCAGATGGTGGCCCGGATCCGCTCCCGCTTTGGATCGGGTGCTGCGGTCCTGCACAGCCGGCTGACCCCGGCAGAGCGCTACGAACAATGGCAGCGCATCTTGCGTGAAGAGGTTTCCGTTGTGGTCGGTGCCCGCTCTGCTATTTTCGCTCCCCTGAAAAACCTCGGCCTGATCATCATCGATGAAGAACAGGAAACAACCTATAAATCCGAAACCCACCCACGCTACCATGCCCGCGACATTGCCCGCCTGCGCTGCCGCGAAATGGACGGCGTCCTCGTTCTTGGCTCGGCGACCCCGGCGATTGAGACTTATCACCGGACGACCACCGGCAAAGCAACTTTACTGCGCCTTGACCAGCGCATTGGCGACAGTCAGCTGCCCAAGACCCAGATCGTCGACATGCGCCAGGAGTTGCGCGAAGGCAATCGCAGCGTCTTCAGCCGCCCGCTCGACCAAGCCCTGCGCCGTGCATTTGCCGCCCAAAAGCAAGCCATGCTCTTCATCAACCGTCGAGGAATGGCCGGGTTCATGCTTTGCCGCCAGTGCGGCCACGTCATCAAATGCAAAACCTGCAGTGTCTCGCTGACCTGTCATGTGCGTCCGGCCACCGCCGCAACACGTGAGCAGATCCAGCTGGTTTGCCACTACTGCGGCAAAATCATGCCGCCTCCCAGCCGCTGCCCCGTCTGTGGCAGCGAGCGCATTGGCCGCTTCGGCGCCGGCACCCAGCAGATCGAAAAACTATTCCTTGAGGAATACGCCCCGGCGACAGCCATCCGCATGGACCAGGACACCACCACCGGCCGCCAGTCCCATGCTCAATTACTCGACCAGTTCGCCCATCGTGAGGCCGATGTCCTGATCGGCACCCAGATGATTGCCAAAGGTCACGATTATCCTAATGTCACCGTCGTCGGCATCCTGTCGGCCGACCTGATGCTGGGCCTGTCTGATTTCAGAGCCTCTGAGCGTGCCTTCTCCCTGATCACCCAAGCCGCTGGCCGCGCCGGTCGTGGCGAGCACGCCGGCGAAGTTTACATCCAGGCCTACAATACCGACGACTACGCAATCACCGCAGCAGCAGCCCAGGACTATGAACGTTTCTACCAACAGGAAATCACGTTTCGCAAAGCCATGCGCTACCCGCCTTTTGGTGCTCTCGCCCTGATCCTGGTCTCAGGCCAGAATGAAAAAAACGTGCGCGAGAAAATGGTCCAGATTCAGGCGCTGCTATCAGCCCGGCTTAATGAATGGACAGTGGCGCAATCGGGTGGCAGTCATCCAGGCAGTGCTTCTGACAGCAGCCACTCGGGTAGTTCCCATGCGGGCACTGCCCATTCCGGCGAGCCTGCTCCTGCCATCGAGCTGCTCGATCCTGGTCGCGCCCCCCTATACCAGTTGCGCGGCCGCTTTCGCTACCGCATGATCGTCAAAGGCAAGGACAATGCCAGCCTCTCCCAATTCCTCCACACAGCCCTGGCTCACATCAACCTGGCCCCTCTCTCCCTCACGATAGATATCGATCCCTATAGCTTGCTGTAAACGGGTGTCGGGATTACAAGAGCGGAGCGAGAGTGGGGCGAGAGCGGGGGAGCGACAAGGCCGGGGCACGAGGCGAGAGTGGGGCGAGAGCGGGGGAGCGACAAGGTCTGACCCCGTTGCCG
>DIFN01000062.1:67145-67348 GCA_002419145.1 Mageeibacillus sp. UBA5747
GGGATTCAGTCTGAAAACGCCTGCGGGAGTAGTATTTTCAAGATTATTCGTTCGCTGCTTCTGATTTAAGGGTCTGACCCTGCTTCGGAAGCAGGGTCAGACCCCTTGTTGGGAAGTTGACAAAAAACGAGCCTATACATTCAACAGTACCAATGATTTTCAGGTTTCTTATAGAATATATCAGTGGATTGAAGTCTGACCCC
>DIFN01000062.1:67452-82199 GCA_002419145.1 Mageeibacillus sp. UBA5747
CCACTCACATTCTCATCTACCATCACTTGCTGTTTTGTGCTATACTGTCTAGCACGTTTCTGTGCTGTGATGAAGGTTTTTACGTTCAAAGACCTGTCAGACCAAACGACTTTACCGCAAGCCCGCCCACACACCCACACCACTTTCGGAGGACAACTACCTTGGCTCTACGACAAATCCTAATTGATGGGGAAGACACCCTGCGCAAGATCAGTCGCCCGGTCACCGCATTTGACGATAAATTGCAGACCCTGATCGATGATATGTTTGAAACTATGTACGCCAACAATGGCATCGGCCTGGCTGCACCGCAAGTCGGTGTCTTGCGTCGCCTGTTTGTCATGGACTTGCAGGATGGCAGCGGGCCACTGGCTGTGATCAATCCCGAGATCAAGGACAGCAAAGGAAAGCAGATTTTTCAGGAAGGTTGCCTGTCGGTCCCGGGCAAATATGGCGATGTCGAACGCCCGGCGTCCCTTGTTCTGGAGGGATTTGACCGCTATGGCCAGCCATTCAGCTTACCAGCTGAGGGCTTGAAGGCTGTCTGCATTTGCCATGAGAATGATCATCTGGATGGGATTTTGTTCCGGGACAAAGTCAAAGGCCCCCTACTTTCCGAATGATTATGAACCAAGTGAACCACCAGAAATCCCGCATTGTCTTCATGGGCACACCGGATTTTGCTGTCCCGTCTTTGCGCAGACTGGTCGAGGAGGGCTACCCTGTTCTGGCTGTCGTCTGTCAGCCGGACAAGCCGACCGGCCGTCATCAGGTCCTGACGGCACCGCCAGTCAAACAAGCCGCTAATGAGCTTGGCATTACAGTTCTCCAGCCGACAAAAATCCGCACCGGCGAATTCGCCGCCCAATTGCGCGAACTTGCCCCCGATATGATCGTCACTGCCGCTTATGGGCGCATCCTGCCGGCTGATATTCTCCAGATCCCACCCCAAGGCTGCCTCAACGTACACGGATCGCTCCTGCCTGAATACCGTGGCGCAGCACCTGTGCAGTGGAGCATCATCGATGGCCGCACGGAGACTGGCATCACGATCATGCTGATGGATGAGGGCATGGACACCGGCGATATCCTGCTCCAGGGGCGGCTTCCGATCCCGCCAGACATGGATGCGGGCCAGCTGATGGATGCCCTGGCAACGCTTGGCGCTGACCTTCTCCCCACGGCTATCAGCGGTCTATTGGACCACACGCTGACGCCCGTGCAACAGGACGAATCAAAAGCAACCTACGCCGCTATGGTCAATCGCGAGACGGGTCATATTGACTGGACACGTTCAGCTGAAGTGATCCATAACCTGGTGCGCGGGACTTATCCCTGGCCGGGAGCCTGGACCACTTTGCCCGACGGTAAAAGGCTCAAAATCCATCGCACGGCAGTAATAGACAAGAACGACCTGCAAGCACTGACTGGGCAGCACGCACCGGGCACCATCCAGACTGGGCAGCACGCACCGGGCACCATCCAGACTGGGCAGCATGCGCCGGGCACCATCCTGGCCGCGCAAAAGTCAGGCATCACAGTCGCCGCCGGCACTGGCGCCATCAACCTTCTGGAAATTCAGCCCGAGGGCGGCAAGCGCCTGAAAAGCCAGGACTGCGCCCACAATTACTCAGTTGGTCTGCTATTGGGAGGTATTTTATGAATTCGACTCTAGGCCTTTTCTATGGTTTTGATGTGTATTACCTGATCTTGGTCATACCGGCCCTGATCCTGAGCATGGTCGCTCAGGGCATGGTCAAAAGCACATTCCACACATACAGCCAGAAAGCTACCCGCAGTGGTTACACCGGCAGCACAGCGGCACGCCGGATCCTGGACAGCAACAATTTGCGCCAGGTCCGGATCGAACAAGTGCCCGGCCAACTGACCGATCATTACGATCCCAGAAGCCAAATCCTGCGCTTGTCAGATTCCACCTACGCCAGCCCTTCGATTGCGGCTATCGGTGTGGCAGCTCATGAATCCGGTCACGCCATCCAGCATGCCGCTGGTTTCTGGCCCAACAAGGCCCGTTCAGCTCTCGTCCCGGTGGCCAACATTGGCTCCCAGTTCGGCCCCTACCTGGCCATTTTTGGCATTATCCTGGGCAGTTCGCCACTGACAACGGCTGGTATCTGGCTGTTTTCCGGCGCCGTGCTGTTCTATCTGATCACACTGCCGGTGGAGTTCGATGCCAGCCGCAGGGCCATCCGGATTCTTGAGGACCAGGGCATGATGACCGAAGAAGAGCTTGGTGGAGCAAAAAAAGTCCTGCGTGCTGCAGCGATGACTTACATTGCCTCCACCCTGGTTGCCTTTGCCAACCTGATGCGCCTGATCCTTCTGGCCCGGAGCCGCGATGACCGTCGACGTTGATGAGGCCAGGCTGGCCGCTGTCCGGATCCTAAAGGATGTTCTTGAGCAGGGTGCCTATGCCAATCTCAGCTCGATCCGGCAGCTGGAAAGTCGCAGCCTGACTGCCCGGGACCGGGCTTTTGCTTCAGCCATCATCTACGGTACAATCAGCCGTCTGCCAGCTCTCGACTATCTGCTCGAGCGCGTACTGGACCGTCCGCTTCACAAACTGGACCCGGCAATCCGCACCATCCTGCGTGCTGGAGCCTGGCAGCTCTACCATGCCCATGCAGTGCCACCATCGGCCGCAGTCAACGAAAGTGTTAAATTGGCTCAGCATCTGACCAACCCGGGAGCAGCCAAGCTTGTGAATGCCTGCCTGCGCCGCCTGGCTGCATCAGACCGGCCGGAGCTTCCAGCGAATAGGCCAGCCCTGGCTGCAGGACTGCCCGGTGAATTGTTTGGCTATCTCAAAAAATGGTACGGCCGCGAAGAGGCCATCGCCTTGGCTACAGCTGCCCTGGAAAATCTCGCAACGACGACCGTCCGGGTCAATCTTTGCCGGACAACAGGTCGCAGGGTGCAAGAAAGCCTTACCAGAGAGGGTGTCGAATCTGAACCGGGGCTTTTTTGCCCGGAAGCGCTGCGCCTCGACCTCAACGGCCGCTCGATCCGCTCGCTTGCTGCTTTCCAGGAAGGCCAGATCACGGCACAGGATGAGGCTGCCATGCTGGTTGCGCACATTGCCGATCCAAAGCCAGGCTGGCGCGTGATCGATCTATGCGCCGCGCCGGGCGGTAAAACCACCCATGTGGCTGAAACCATGAACGACCAGGGCCAGATTCTGGCCCTCGATCGGTCAGCATCGCGCCTTGCGCTGGTGGATGAACAGGCTGCGCGCCTTGGCCTGAACGCGATCCGCACCGCAGAAGCAGATGCAACTGCCACTGACTGGACACACGATTTGATCGGCCAGGCCGACCTTGTTCTGGCCGATGTTCCCTGCAGTGGGCTCGGCCTTCTGGCCCGGAAACCAGAAATCCGCCTGACCATGACCCATGAGAAAATCACCAGACTGATCCCTCTGCAGCTCCAGATTCTGCTCAATGCAGCGACCCTGGTCCGCCCTGGTGGTATCCTGGTCTACAGCACCTGCACCATCAATCCGGATGAAAACATCCATCAGGTTGAACAGTTCCTGGCCGCCCAGAAAGACCCGTCGTTCCAGCTGGAGACGATCACCCCTTACTTGCCAGATGCTTTGCTCAAAGATCCCGAGATCATGCAATCGGCAGCCAGTGGCTGGATCCAGCTGTTGCCCCATCGCCACCACACGGATGGTTTTTTCATGGCCCGTCTGCGCCGCCGACCATCCGATTGAAATAGACACATCTCACCCGTGAGACCTAATCCCCCTTTTCAAGAGGAGACTCCCATGCGCCTGATGATTGACCAAACAGTAGAAGACTGGAAGACTTATGTCGCCGCCCAAGGCTGGCCGGCCTATCGTGCCGGACAGATCCAGCAGTGGCTGTCACGTGGCATTGGTTCGATCGCTGAAATGACCAATTTGCCGAAAAACATCCGCGAACAGCTTGCGGCTGATTTTCTCGTGGACGGTCTGACGGTCGAACGGAAAATCGTATCCGCGCTGGACCAGACAACCAAATATGTCTTCCGCCTGTTTGACGGCAACAGTGTCGAATCGGTCCTGATGCACTACAAGTATGGCTACTCCGTTTGCATCTCCTCCCAGGCAGGCTGCAAGATGGGCTGCACTTTCTGTGCCTCAACGGGGGCCGGATTCGGCCGCAACTTAAGTCACGGAGAGATGCTGGCCCAGGTCAGCCGGATCGGCCGGGAAATCGGTGAGCGAATCGGCCATGTCGTGATCATGGGCATCGGTGAACCGATGGATAACTACGATGAAGTGGTCGCTTTTCTCAAAGCTGCCAATGACCCGCAAGGCATGGGCATCAGCCTGCGCCACATCTCAGTCTCAACTTGCGGTCTCGTACCCGAGATGCTAAAATTCACAGATGAAGGTCTGCCAGTGACCCTTTCCGTTTCTCTTCACGCACCTAATGACACCATCCGGCAGTCCATCATGCCCATTGCCCGGACGTACAGCATGGATGCACTGCTCGCTGCTTGCCGGCGTCATATCGAGCGCAGCGGGCGGCGGATTTCTTTCGAATATTCTCTGTTTGCTGGTGTCAATGACCAGCCAGAGCACGCCCGGGAACTGGCGCGCCGTCTCAAGGGGATGTTGTGCCATGTCAACCTGATCCCGGCCAATGAATTCGACGGTGGCGCACACCGCCAGAGTGACCGCCGCCAGGTTGAGCAATTCCAGCAGATCCTTCACAGTGCCGGCATCAATGCCACCATCCGGCGTGAGCTGGGCGCCGATATCAACGCTGCCTGCGGTCAGCTAAGGAGAACGCTCGAAGCATGACAGAGCCAATCAAGTTTGCTGCGCAAAGTCATACCGGACTGGTCCGGGATAATAACGAAGACAATTACGAGCTGGTATATCCAGGTGCTGGGTATCCTCTGGCCATGATTCTGGCCGATGGGATGGGCGGTCATAGCAAGGGCGAAATCGCCAGCGAAATCGCAGTTGAATTTGTCGCCAGTTTCTTGCGTGAATATTTACTCAGTCCGCATTCCCCAGCCGAGCTCACCCGACACCTGCAGGAATTAGTCAAAAAAGCCAATGTCAAAGTGTACCTCGGCTCACTGGATGAAAAAGAAAACCAGGGCATGGGGACCACCTTGACTGCGGCGGTCCTTCTGGCCGATCACCTGATCATCGCCCATGTCGGCGACTGCCGGGCCTACATTTTCAAAGATGGCCATCTGCGCCAGCTGACTGTCGATCATACGCTGGTCCAGGAAATGGTTGATGCCGGCAGCCTTACCGCAGAAGAGACCCGAACCCATCCGCGGCGCAATGTCCTGACCCGGGCTCTGGGATTTCCAGATTTTATCATTCCTGACATGACGGAAATACCGGTTGCCGGCGGTGACCGCATCCTTTTATGCAGCGATGGTTTGCATGGACTGGTTCCTGACGACCAGATCAGCCAGCTGGTCGAAGCTGGCGAGACACCATCCGAGGTTGTCCAGCAACTGATCCAGGCTGCCTTGACCGCCGGTGGTGAGGACAACGTGACCGTCTTGTGTGCCTTCGCCCCCGACTCTAAGGCGCAGGAGATCCAGTCATGAGCCGGGCTAATCGTCTTCTTTCTGCGGGGGACTGGATCAGCAACCGCTTTACCATCGTCCGGCCGATTGGCCAGGGTGGCATGGCCCACGTTTATCTGGCGATCGACCAGGCCACGCAGGAGAATGTGGCCATCAAGGTCATGAAAGACGACCTGTCCAATGACCAGGAATTCATCAAACGCTTCGATACCGAAGCCAAGGCAGCTTCCAGTCTCGACCACCCCAACATCATCAAGGTGCTTGGCTACGGCCAGGACGGTGATCTGCGCTACATCGTCCAGGAATATGTCGAAGGCATGACCTTGAAGGAGCTGATCGAAGAGCACGGTGCCCTCGACTACACGGTTGCGGTGCCTCTGGCGATTCAGATCGGCCTTGCTCTGGAGCATGCGCATCACCGGGGTGTTGTCCATCGCGACATCAAGCCGCAGAACATCCTGATCACCCGCGACCGAATTGCCAAAGTTACCGATTTCGGCATCGCCCGGGCTTCCAATGCCAACACGGTCACCCTGACCAGCGGTGTAGCCTATGGCTCCGTGCACTATTTTTCACCGGAGCAAGCCCGCGGCGGGCTGGTCGGCGAACAATCCGATATCTATTCACTCGGCATCCTGATGTATGAGATGTTGACTGGGAAAATGCCCTTTGATGGGGATACGTCCGTTTCCGTTGCGATCAAGCACCTCCAGGAACTGCCCCCTGTGCCTTCCAAACTGGTGCCTGGCATCCCTCAGGGTCTGGACCAGATTGTCATGAAATGCATCCAGAAACCGGTCGAGAAACGCTATGTCGATGCCCGGGAACTGGTTGACGAGCTTGATGCATTCCTGGTCGACCCCACCGGCATCTATGGTGTGATCAGCGGCCAATCTGACTGGGAAGGGAATACCACCGCCATCGGCCTGCAGAATACATACGAATCCAATTTTGGCAAATTGCGCGAAGTAGAGCGCGCCATTAATGAACGCCGCCGCCTGCGGACACGTGACACTGCGATCATGGTGGCCATCATCATCGTCTCACTGGTCATCCTGATCACGATCTTTTCCCTGAGCTGGCAGAAAATCAGCGCCAGCCTGACCACTAAGACCATCTCGGAATACCAGATCGAGAACTACGTTGGCCAGACTTATGATTCGGTCTCTGCCAGACTCAGCGATGCCGGTGTCAAATATTCCGTCCGTTACGTCACAGACTCTTCGGTCAATGAAGGCTACGTGGTCGACCAGACCCCAGGCGAAGGTGTTTCGATCCGGCCTGGCAGCACCATCATCACCTTGTACGTCAGTGGCGGCCAGAACTTGATCACCATTCCAGACTACTCCAGCCGGACCGTGGCGGAAGCCAAGGCCGAGCTGGTGCAGATGTACGGTTTCAAGGTCGACATTGTCTACGAATATTCCGATCTTGCCAAGGAGAAGGTCATCAAGACGATCCCCTCGGCCGGGCAAAGCGTCGCCAGTGGCAGCGCTGTGACGCTGGTCGTCAGTGATGGCAGCCCGATGGTCACCATGCCGAATTTGACCGGCATGAACCTGGCGGTGGCCCAGGCAGAAATTGTCCGCAACAACCTGGTCAATGGACCCACCGTCAACATCAACCCGATCTTTGACCCAGTCACCGGCCAGCCGGTTGGGTTCCCGCTCGAGCAGCTGTTTGTCATTAATCAGGAGATTGCCCCCGGTACCCCGATCATTGCCCAGACGGTGATCAAAATCACCTATGGGACACTGTCCGATTATGTCTTCCATCTGGGCTCCTATCCACCTGGTTATGTCCCGGCCGAGACAGCTGTTGCGGCCGAGACGGCTCCGCCGGCCTGACGGATGACGCCAACTAGTAGGACACAACCAGACCGTGAGTGATTTTAGCCCGGCCAGAATCCTCAAAGGTGTTGGCGGACAGTACGTGCTTGCCGGTTCAGACGGAACAACCGGTGTAGCCAGCGCCCGCGGCTTGTTCCGCAAAGACGGCCTGACACCGACCCCCGGTGACTTTGTCGAGGCGATTCCCAGCGGTGATCCGGACGTGCCCTGGCGCATTTTGACCATACTGCCGCGAAAAAACGAATTGGTCCGTCCGACCATTGCCAATCTCGACAGCCTGATCATCACCTTATCTGCAACAGATCCCGCACCCGATTTCCAGCTGGCAGACAAACTGCTCACCGTTTGCTGGCTAAACCAGATCGAACCGATCCTGTGCATCACCAAAACAGATCTCCTCAATAACCAGGCCGAATCCATTGAACAAGCCTATCGACCGTCTGGCGTGACCATTGTCCGGACCAATCCGGAAGATACGAGCAGTCACGACTTTCTGCGCCGTTTGCTCATCGGTCGGGTGGTCAGTTTTGCCGGCCAGTCCGGCGTCGGCAAATCCACCTTGCTCAACCAGTTGTTTGGCGTCGCGAAAATGGAAACAGGTGCGGTCAGCGACCGGATCGGCCGCGGCCGTCACACCACCCGTCACGTCGAACTTTTCCCATTTTCCGGCGGCTATCTGGCAGACACGCCTGGCTTCACATCCCTCGAATTATCGGAATTTGGAGTTACGGGGACTGACCTCGAAATCGGCTATCCAGAAATCCAGACCATCGCAGATCACTGCCGTTTTACGGGCTGTCGCCACTTGGGAGAGTTGGGCTGTGCGATCGATCGTGCTACAATAGATCCCGGTCGGCTGGCCCGCTACCGCCAGTTCCGCACCGAACTGGACCGGATCAAACCCTACAACCAGTCCCGCAGCCAAACCCAGCCCCAAAGTCCCAGCCAGCCACGCGGTCGCACCCGCCGCTGAAAATAGTACCCGGAGGCCTCCCATGATTGACTGCTACAACAAAAACTCCAGCGATATCCTGCTCTGCCCGTCGATTCTTTCGGCTGACTTCGCCGCTCTCGGAGAAGCCGTCGAACTGGTTGCCGATGCCGCTGATATCATTCATGTGGATGTCATGGATGGCCATTTCGTGCCCAACCTGACACTGGGTCCACCCGTGCTTGCTGCCATCCGCAAACGCACCAGCCTGCCGCTGGATGTCCATCTGATGGTGACCAATCCGACCGACCTGATCGAAGCTTTTGCCCAGGCTGGGGCCGATACCCTCGTCGTCCACGCCGAGGCTTGCACCCATCTGAACCGGGTTATCCAGCAGATCAGGGCCCTCGGTGTCACTCCTGGCGTGGCGATCAATCCTGGCACACCGTTGCAAACCCTCGATGAAATCCTGCCTTATATCGATATGGTCTTGCTGATGACGGTCAACCCTGGCTTTGGTGGTCAGAAATACATCCCGACCATGACCGACAAAATCCGCCGCCTGCGCCGCAAAATCGATGACCTCGGACTTCCCATCCACATCCAGATCGATGGCGGTGTCGGCCTTGACAATATCCGGGAAAATGTTGCGGCAGGGGCCAACATGATCGTCGTCGGCAGTGCTTGCTATGCCAAGCCTGATCCGGCCGCTGCCCTGGCCGAACTGCGCACAGCGGCCCGCTGAGTCCTGTGCGCATGAGCCGATTGGCCGAAACAGCCCGATATCGCATCGTGATTGTTCTCAGTGGCCAGATCACCAGTGAGGACGGTTTTCGTGACCTGGTCCGCCAGCAAGATCTTCTGATCTGTGCGGATGGGGGGGCTCGCCATTTGCACCAGATCGGTCTGCTGCCCGACCGCCTGGTCGGCGACCTCGATTCGATCGATCCGGCCGATCTGGCTTGGATTGAGCATCACCAGATTCCGATCGCCCGCTTTCCCAGCGTGAAGGATGAAACCGACGCCGAACTGGCCGTTGAGTCCAGCCTGGACCTGCTGTGTGAGAACAAGGGCCTTGCACGAGAATCCCTCCATCCTGCATCTGTTGAGCTCGTTTTTCTGGCCGTGCTGGGCGGCAGACCCGACCACGTCCTGGCCAACCAGCTGATGGCCGTCAAACTGGCTGAGTTCGGTTTTTCTGTGCTGCTCAGTGATGGCCAGAGCCGGATCATCCCCGTGGTCGGACCCGTAAAGCTCACCCTGGAACAACCTGCAACGCCAGTTCTGTCCTGGGTTGTCTCCGCCATCCCCATCAGCCCGATCATCACCGGCCTTAGCTATACCGGCCTGAAATACCCACTCGACCACGCCACCCTCGCACGTGGCAGCTGCCGCGGCGTCAGCAACCGGCCCATCGCCGGCCAGCCCATCGAAATCGATCTGGAAAGCGGTTCGCTGCTGGTGATCTTCACGCCTGAAGTCTGAACAAGTTGCGCGAAAATAAAAAAAACGAGCACCTTTGGCGCCATCAAACGCCTCAAGTGCCCGTTGTTGTGTTATATCCCAGTTACGTAGAGCCCAATCAGATCAGCCCGAACTCCTTGCCCAGCTCAAGCCAGGCCGGGGCAGAACGCTCGATCATGTCATCCGGCACGGCAAAACTGAGGCGGAAAAAGCCTGGGAAGCCAAAGCCTTTGCCTGGAACGACCAGGACATTGTGTTTGGCGCAGGCCGCGACAAATTCGGAATCATCGGCAAGGGGCGCTTTGGGGAAGAAGTAGAAGCCGCCATCTGGCCGGCGGGCAGCAAAACCTGCTGCAGTCAGAATTTCATGCATGCGGTTGCGGCGAATTTCATAGCGGTTGACATCCACGCGGGCATGGATGGTTTTAGCGATCACGCGTTGCAGGAAAGCGGGTGCGTTGACAAAGCCAAGCACCCGATTGCAATAGCTGATGGCCTGAATCAGATTGGCATAATCTTCACACCGCGGACTGATCCCGATATAACCGATTCTCTCGCCGGGCAGGGACAGTGATTTGCTCCAGCTGTTGCATACGATGCAGTTGGTCAGGTGAGCCAGGTTATCCGGAGTCTTCTGGCCGTCAAATGTCAATGCAGCATAAGGCTCATCCGACAAAACATAGACAGTCTGACCGGCAGTGAGCAGCACTGCGTCCAATGCCTTGAGGACATCTGCAGGATAGATAGCTCCAGACGGATTGTTGGGCGAATTGATGATCAAGGCCTTAGTCCGAGCTGTCAACGCTGCCGCTATCTTTTGAGGATCCGGGAAAAATGTCTGCTCATCACAGCTGACTATAACCGGTACGCCGCCATGGTTTTGGATATAGGAAAGGTATTCGACAAAATAAGGAGCCAGGACGATGACCTCATCGCCGGGGTCGATCAGTGCTTTCAGGCTGACGTTGAGAGCTCCGGCAGCACCTACCGTCATGCAAACCGCCTCGGCCTTGATTTCCAGACCACTGCTCTGAGAGAGCTTGTCCGCTACGACTTGCCGTGTTTCAAGAAACCCTGCATTGCTCATGTATGCATGTAGGCCAGGACTGGGATCTGCCGCTAATTCCTTGAACGCAGCCACGACCTCGGCTGGTGGCTCCAAGTCAGGATTGCCAATGCTGAAATCATAGACTTGGTCAGCACCAAATTGCGCCTTTAAACGGGCTCCCTCCTCGAACATTTTTCGGATCATGGATCCATTCGCCATGTTTTGCGCTATTTCTCGGGAAATCATCAGCTAGCCTCCAAGTTTTGAAAATCAGGAAGATTCCATCTCGACCGTGAAATCCATGATACCATAAGGACCAAGGTGACATAAATATCCCGCCAAGAACCGGCCCCAACCGGTCAAGAAAACCAAGAACCCCTCGTTTTTCCCCCTTGACTTTCCCTGCCACCCCTTGTACAATACACAAGTTAGCAAGCAGAAGCATCCACTTCTCACCTCCAGCCCAGCGAAGAGGTTCATCGAATGTAAAACCAGGCAAGAGCCTGTTTCGATGGAGCGGATGCAGAAGCATCCGCTCCATTTTGATTTTCCCGGGAGGTGTATTCATATCGCCAAGGCAACTAGTGGTCAGATGATCAATGATGAAATCCGTTTCCAGAAGGTCCGCCTGATTGAAAGCGATGGCAGCATGGTCGGTGTTGTTCCGATCAGCGACGCCAGAAAACGCGCAGAGGACCAGAGCCTTGATCTCGTTTTGATCTCAGCTCAGGCTGACAATCCGGTTTGCAAGATCATGGACTACAACAAGTTCAAGTTCGAGCAGTCCAAGAAAGAAAAAGAAGCCAAGAAGAACCAGAGAATCACCGAAATCAAGGAAGTCGGCCTCAAACTGACGACCGAGGAACACGATTTATCGTACAAGACCAAGAATGCCTGCCGCTTCCTTGAGGAGGGTGACCGGGTCAAGGTTGTCCTCAAGTTCCGCGGCCGCGAAATGACTTACACATCCAGGGGTTTCGAAGTCATGAGGCAGTTTGCCAAGGCTTGCGAAGCGGTCGGCCAGGTTGACCGCGAACCCAAAGTCGAGGGCCGGAACATGGTGATGTTCCTCGCCCCACTCAAGAAATAATTCGCCCATCCGGGCAACCACACAAGGGAGGAAAAGCATATGCCGAAACAAAAAACACACAGTGCTTCCAAGAAAAGATTCAGGGTGACTGGCACAGGCAAAATCATGCACAGCCAGGCCTTTAAAAAGCACATCCTGACCAAAAAGACAACCAAGCGTAAACGTAACCTCAGGAAGTCCGTTGTGGCCGCCGCTTCCAACCAGCATAACATCAAGCAGCTGATCCCTTACAAATAAGCCGCAACTGACGCCCATACCAGCCTGATTTGAAATAACGCGTTTACCGGAGGTAATAGAGATGACACGTGTAAAGAGATCTGTCCGGGCCAGAGCCCGCCATAGAAAAATCCTCAAGCTCTCCAAGGGCTATTTCGGCCACAAGAGCAAGCTGTTCAAGGTCGCCAACCAGCAGGTCATGAAGTCCTTGAGTTATGCCTATCGCGACCGCAAAGCCAAGAAGCGCGACTTCCGCCGCCTGTGGATCACCCGTATCAATGCCGCAGCCCGCATCAATGGCCTGTCCTACAGTAGGTTCATGAATGGCCTGTCCAAGGCCAATATTCTCCTCGATCGCAAAGTTCTGGCTGACATCGCTGTCAAAGATCCGGCTGCTTTCGCCTCCCTCTGCGCGCAAGCCAAAGCTGCCCTCTGATCAAGTCGGAAAAAAACAACCTGAACACCAACAGGGACGGGATTGGCACAACAATCCCGTCCCTGATCCATTTCGGGGTATGAACAGACAGATGGAATTGCCTTTCAAGACTCTTTCCAGCCGGGAAAATGTGACCTACAAACACATCAAAAGCCTGCGCCAGGCCAAAAAAGCCCATGAGGCTGGCCTGGTTCTGGTCGAGGGATTTCGCCAGGTTGAAGAAGCTCTGGCTGCAGGCATCCAGCCGCTCTGGCTGATTGTGAGTCAGGCTGCGCTGACACATGAACGGTGGTCCGCACTCCTGACCTTAGCCCAGGCTCGCTGCGAGGCCAAACCATTTGAATGCCTGCTTTTAGAGCCCCGCTTGTTTGAGGGCTTGTCAGCCACAGCCTCGCCCCAGGGCGTGGCACTTGTTGCCCCGTCACCCATCCTGGCGTCACCTGCCGCACAACCAGATGCCACCGGCCTCTACCTGGTTCTGGAAGGGATCCAGGATCCTGGCAACCTGGGGACGATGATCCGGACAGCGGATGCCTTTGCTTTTAGCGGGGTCATCCTGGCCGGGCCGACAACGGACCCATTTGGCGACAAGGCCTTGCGCTCGGCGATGGGATCGACCTTTCACCTTCCGGTCTACCAGTTTCCCTCGATCGTGGAGGTCAAGCACTGGCTTTCGGCCAGTAAGATCCCGCTCATTGCGGCCGAACTGTCCGGCGAGACCCTCAGCCGCAGCACCGTGCTCGCGCCCCCGGCTGCGCTGGTGATCGGCAACGAAGGCGCCGGCCTGAGCAGTGAGGCACTGGCCCTCTCGGACCGTCATCTGAAAATCGCCATGCCCGGCCAGGCGGAGTCACTGAATGCCGCTGCTGCTGCTGCAATTTTATGCCATTTGTTTGCCCTGGGACGCCCAGAAGCACAATAAGCGTTTATAATGAAAAGCAACTTGCACTTTTATCAGGAAGTGCTACGATCATAAGGATGTTTCAGCTTGACTGCCGGCAGGTAGTCGATCACATAAGCTGAAAAGGTGGAAAGCCATGCAAATCATCATCATTGGCTGTGGCAAAGTGGGTTCATCCCTGGCCCGCCAGCTCGTAGCTTTGGAACATGATGTCGTCATCATTGAAAGTGACAGCAAATTGATGCTGCAGGCTGACGACATCGACTGTATCAAGATCACAGGCGTGCCGATCGACCGCGATGTGCTTCGCCAGGCAGGCATTGAAACAGCCGATGTTGTCTGTTGCGTCACTCAGAACGACAACATCAACATCATGACCTCCCAGATCGCCCAGGATGTCTTTCATATTCCCAAGATCATCACCCGGATCTTCAATCCGGTCAATAAAGACGTTTTTGAGGAGTTTGGCCTGAACACCATTTGTTCGACCGAACTGACTGTCGATGCTTTTTTGCGCGAAATCGAAGGTGAGAAAAACACCCAGGTTCATCAGCTTTATGGCACCCCTGTTATCTACACAACGATCAGCACGGATCGTGACATCTACGGCGACAATATCTGCGACTTGAGTACTGATACAGGCAAGCTGGTCTTTGGCCTGATTCGCAATGGTCGCCTCATGCTTGCCATTCCTGGCCTGAAAGTCCAGGAAGGCGACCAGCTTGTGCTGGCCGACCTGCAGTAATTCATTCCTGCGAGGAAGTATTTATGCGTATTGTGATTGTGGGCGGCGGCAAGCTGGCTTACTACCTGATTAAAACCCTGCGTCCTTACCGGCATCAGATCTCTGTCATCGAACTGCAAAAAGAAGTCAGCGCCAGGATTGCCACCGATTTTGATGAAGTGGACGTCTACAATGGCGACGGCACCAGCATCCGCATGATGAATGAGGTCGGTTGCCAGGACGCTGATTTTTACATTGCTGTTACCGGCAAGGATGAAAACAACCTGGTCGGCTGCCAGATCGCCAAAAAGAAATTCAAAGTCCGGCATACGGTTTCCCGGGTCAATAATCCCAAAAACGCCGAAATGTTTTCCCGCATGGGTGTCGACAAGGTTTATTCCGGCACCCAGATCCTGGCTGACATCATCGAACAGGAAGTCGACTTCGAAGGCCTCAGAGTTGTCCTGAAGATCGAACGCTCCAACAAGTCCATCATCGAATTCAAACTTTCTGCCCGTTCGG
>DIFN01000011.1 GCA_002419145.1 Mageeibacillus sp. UBA5747
CAATTGCCGGAAAAAGGCCCAGGGTCATTTTCTCCGCTGGTCAAGAAGGTAAACCTTAGAATGCTACAGCCGCAGGGCTTTTACGATCATTACCAGACATATTTCCGATTTTCTACCCCGATCTCACATCGGAATATTCCTTTTTCAGGTCGGGGTTATTTTTCGGCAATAAGTCACACTCCTGCCCGCTGACACTACTGCCGCAGGGCTTTTCGGTCGTGCATCTTTTCTGATTTGATTTTCGAACCTGATATCGAAAGCGGCAACTGCCGGAAAAGCACCTGGGGATCGCCCCGCGCCCCACCGCAATCCCGTCCGACGGCCTGCCGGCCGCGTCCGGTCTCGCTGCCGCATCTTGTTGACAGTATCGGAAAAAAGGACTATATATACAAATTGCTTTACTTTTTATGATAAAAATCAACCTGATCCGATAGGAACCAAAATGAAACATCAGTATCCCGCTGTACCATCTCCTGAGCCTGAAAACAAGCCATCCTGTCAATCGACAGACAGAGTCTACTGTCGAACCCATCCAACCAGACCAGCCAAACGTGCGCTGAAAATCGTGCTTATACTCATCAGCCTGGTTCTGGTGGTTATCCTGGCTTTGGGTGGCGGGATGTGGGTCTTTCTTAACCAGAATGTCCGGACCTTTGATGCCGCCGAGACCTTGAAAGAACCCTATAACACGGCTTCTGAGCCACTCGAACATCCGCTGCCGGAGGTCAGGGGCATCACCAATATTCTGCTGCTCGGGGTGGACAACCGGGATGCCGCATCTGACAGCATCGCTGAACGCTCGGATTCGATGATGATCCTGACCGTGGATTCGGTCCATGACCAGATCAAACTGACATCGCTGCAGCGCGACATGAGTGTTTACATTCCGGGCAAAAAAGGCACGGACAAGATCAACGCAGCCAATGCTCTCGGGGGGCCGCTTCTGGCCATGCGCGTGGTCAGTGAGACCTTGCGCCTGGACATCCAGAAATTTGTCGTCGTCAACATGGCTGGTTTGGAAAAAATCATCGATGCTGCTGGCGGGGTCACGCTCGATGTTTCGGAAAAGGAACTCAAGGCAGTCAACGAAGAGCTGGCCATGGTCAATAAGACTTTCCCGGACACGGAGCCGTCACCGACCCTCGCGCAACCGGGTGTCCAGATTTTAAATGGCCGCCAAGCGGTAACTTATGCCCGCATTCGCAAGATCGACAGCGATTATGCCCGCATGGAGCGCCAGCGCGAGGTCCTGCAGGCGCTGGCAGAGGCTGCTCTCAAAGCCGGACCCCAAGCAAAAATCAATCTGGCCCAAGTTGGACTGTCCCAGATCACGACCAATCTGACCACGCGAGAGATGTTTCTTCTTGGCCTGCGGGCGCTTCCTTTGCTCAGGAAACCCATTGCCCAGCTCCAGATTCCGATCGAAGGCTACTACAAAAATGTCAATGGCGATGTCTGGAAAAGCCTGTGCGATTTCAATGGCATGATCCCTTTGCTGCAGGACTTCATCTACGGCCAGACTTTCCCCTTTGATCCCGTCAAGAAGATCAAAGGTGCTCCAGGCGACTGATCTCCCAAGGCTTGAAATGCATCTGCGGCCAACGTCTGGTACCTCCCTATGCCCATCATTTTCATGTTGCCCTCATTGACGAATATCGCTAAAATGGGCATTGGAAGGCGGTGGACTCTAATGGATGATTCCTTTCATGAAATGATTGTCAAAGCCAGGATGACCTCGAACGACCGGCTTAAAATGGTGGGGTTGGTCCTGCTTGGCTTGGTTTTGCTGTTCCTTGTGATCCTGTTTGGCGGCTATCTGGGCAGCCTGAGCGTCCTGATCCTGGCTGGGATTGGGTATGGCCTGTTTTATCTGCTCCGTGGCTTTGCCCGCGAATACGAATACACCGTCACCAATGGCGACCTCGATATTGACCTGATCATTGCTCAGCGCAAGCGCCGCCGGGTCTTTTCCGGCGTAGCCCGTACGTTTGATTCGATGGAACCTCTGGACAAACAGTCAGCATCTGCCGCACAGTCGGAAAAGACTGGCACACAGATTGACTGTCGCTCCAGCCAGAATCGCGGTGTTGACTACAAGATCCGGACCGACTACAACGGCAAACCTGTAGTTGTGCTGTTCTCGCCCGATGAGAAGATCGTTAACCAACTGAAGAAATACAATCCGGGTCGGATCCGCCTGGGCTAAGCCATCACCTCGTGTGGAAAGGGTCAATGAAATGGGCAAATCAAGAGACAGGTTTTTCACTCCGACCGAACGCAGCTGGATTCTCTATGACTGGGCCAATTCCGCTTATGCGACCATTATCATGGCAGCTGTTTTCCCAATCTATTTTGCGAGTGTGGCCAAATCAGCAGGTGTCAGCGGCGATATCTGGTGGGGCTATGGTTCATCGGCCGCAACTCTGACTGTTGCGATCCTGGCCCCCGTGCTCGGTGCCATTGCCGATTTTCACGGCATGAAAAAAAAGCTGCTGCTGGCATTCCTGCTTATTGGCCTGGCTTTCACCGCACTGATGGCCCTGACTGATAATTGGCAGGTCATGCTGCTTGGCTATGTATTTTCCTACATCGGCTTCACCGGCTCTTTGCTGTTTTACGATGCCTTCATCACCGATGTCACCACCCCAGACCGGATGGACAAAGTCTCAGCCTGGGGTTATGCCATGGGCTACCTGGGCGGCAGCACCATCCCGTTCCTCCTCTCGATCCTGCTGATCACCGCCGGCCCTTCGTTTGGTATCGGCGCCACACTGGCGGTCAAGTTATCCGTGGGCCTGTGCGTCATCTGGTGGGCTGGTTTTAGCTTGCCGATCCTGATTCGTGTCCACCAGGTCCATTCGATCGACATGCCGGCCAAAGACCTCGTCGGCAGCGCGCTGCGCGGCATCGTCCGGACGGCCCGGGAAATCATCGCCAACCGGGCCATGCTGGTCTTTATGCTGGCCTATTTTTTCTACATCGATGGTGTCAATACGGTTATCCATATGGCGACTGTGTACGGATCGACCCTGGGTCTGGACTCCACTGGCATGATTCTGGCCTTGCTGGTGACTCAGCTGGTGGCTGTGCCCTGCTCGATTGTCTTTGGTCGTCTGGCGCGGCGCTTTGGTTCGATCAACATGATCACGGTGGCCATAGGCATCTATATCGTGATTTGTCTGGTCGGTTTCTACATGGGGAGCTTGGTTGAATCAGGGTCTCCGGGTGGAGTTGCAACAGCGACGCGTCTGTTCTGGGCCATGGCTGTTCTGGTCGGGACCAGCCAGGGCGGCATCCAGGCCTTGTCGCGCTCGTTTTTCGGCAAACTTGTCCCGCCTGATCGTTCCAATGAATTTTTTGGGTTTTTTGATATTTTTGGTAAATTTGCCGCCGTCATGGGCCCCTTTATCTATGCAACGCTCGCAGGCCTGACCGGCCGTTCGTCCTCCGGGATTCTCGGCCTGATCATCCTGTTTGCCATCGGCTTTGTCATCATCCGGATCGGCCGACCCTACCTGCGCCTGGTTGAGGAACAGGGGGCCGCGGCTGAGCGCGCTGCTGTGGAGGCCCGCAACAACCACCATGACAGCTGACTTCACTCCGGGGCTTTTTCCTTTTACCATCCGCAGCTCCGATACGGATTTTGCTGACCAGCTCCATCTGTCTTCCCTGTTTGCCTTGATGCAGGAGGCCGCTTACCATCATGCGGAGCAGATCGGTATCGGCGCCAGCTCGCTGGATCGAGCTGATCTGACCTGGATTCTATCCAAGGTCTCGGTCCGTCTGGACCGCCTGCCCCACTGGGGCGAACCCATCTGGATCCGGACCTGGAGCCGCGGGGTGAAAAAGCTGGTGTTCCTGCGCGACTACCAGCTGCTGGCCGGATCCCCTGACGCGCCCCCGATCGTCCGGGCAACCTCGGAATGGCTGGTGGCGCGCAAGTCTGACCATCGGCCGCAGCGGCCTGAGATGATCCTGGGGCCTGCCGGTCTGCAGGGTGTCGCCCTGGAAATCCCGGAAACATTCGACTTTGCCTGCAGCAGAATCGATCCAGCCCCCGGCAGGGATCTGGCCAGTCCCCCTGAACCTTTGCTGATCAAATATGCTGATTATTCCGAAATCGACCGCAACCACCATGTCAACAACACCCATTATGTCGCCTGGAGCATGGACGCCGCTTACGCCTATTTCCGGGATGGCCCGGGACAACTGCCTGGGCTTGACACCCGGCCGCTTGACTTGGCTGCCATCGACATCCAGTATCTTGCGGAAATCCGTCCGGGTGAACGGACTTTCCTATCTGTCTATCCGGATCCAGGACAACCCGGCATGGCCCTTCTGGTTGAAGGTTCGCACGCCGATCAAAAATCAATTGCTTTCCGGGCCCTGCTGTCCTTCCGCCAGACGTAAAGTTCAGCTAATGTTCACATAAGCCAGACGCGCCGTCTCAATTGATCTGATATAATCGTAACGGTTGTCCGCCCGTCGGCCGCCAGGAGCTTTTCCGGCAGCCGCCAGGTGGCTCTGTGTGCCATCAGATTGCCCCACGGAGGAATTCCTATGATCGAGATTCAAAATCTAGTCAAACAGTATGGCGGGGTGAAGGCTGTCAACAACATCAGTTTCACCGTCGAAAAAGGTGAAATTCTGGGCTTCCTGGGCCCCAACGGCGCCGGGAAATCAACCACCATGAACATTTTGACCGGGTATCTGTCTGCCTCGTCAGGCACCGTTAAAATCGCTGGTTATGATATCCTGGACAATCCGCAGGAAGCCAAGCGCCATATTGGGTACCTGCCTGAGAATCCACCCCTCTATCTGGACATGACGGTTCAGGAATACCTGCGTTTTGTCTGTGCCTTGAAGGGGGTCAAAAAACCAGAACAGACCCGGCAACTGGCCGAGATCATGAAGCTGGCGCGGGTCACCGATGTTGCGGACCGCCTGATCAAAAACCTTTCGAAGGGCTATCGGCAGCGCGTCGGCATCGCCCAGGCGCTGGTCGGTAACCCTGAAGTCCTGGTGCTGGATGAACCGACGGTTGGCCTCGACCCCAAGCAGATCATCGAGATCAGAAACCTGATCAAGGATCTGGGTAAAAAACACACCGTCATCCTGAGCTCGCACATCCTGACTGAGGTGAAGGCCGTCTGTGATCGGATTGTCATCATTAACCAAGGCACCATTGCTGCGATTGACACCCCTGAGGGTCTGTCGCGCCAGATGGGTCGGGCGAATAAGCTTTCCATGACGGCCGAGGGCCCCGCCCGTGAGATCATCGAGCAACTGCGCCAGCTCCAGGGTGTGCGTGCAGTCTCCATCCTGGCAGAAAAGGCAGGCAATCTCACGGTGTACGAGATTGAACTCGAACCAGAAGCCGAAGCGCGCAAACCGATCTTTTTTGAGATGGCCCGCCAAGGCTGGCCGATTCTCGAATTCAAATCACTCGATCCGACCTTGGAGGAGATTTTCCTGCAGGTGACATCATCCAGTCCAGAAGGGAAGAAGGTGTGAGCGCCATGTCAAGAATCCTGGCCATTTTCAAACGTGATTACCTGTCATATTTCCGGTCCCCGATCGGATTTGTTGTCCTGGCCATTTTCATGCTGCTCAGCGGCTTGTATTTCTCCGCCGGAGTCCTGCAGTCTTACCAGAACATGGTCGGTGAAATCGCATTTATGCAATCGTTCCTGTTCATCGTGGTGCCGCTTTTAACCATGCGCTCGTTTGCCGAAGACCGCAAGAACGGCACAGAAGTATTGCTTTTGACGTCCCCGGCCAGTACGGTGGAGATTGTCCTGGGCAAATACCTCGCTGCGCTGGCGCTGATGGTGACCCTTTTAGCTGGCACCCTGCTCCACCTGGCTATCACCCTGGCCTATGGCGGCCTGATTAACTTCAATGTCCTTGGCGCCTACCTGGGTTTTCTGTTCCTGGCAGCCGCTTACCTGGCCATCGGCCTGTTTGCCTCGGCCACCACCGAAAACCAGATCATCGCGGCTGTTATCACCTTTATCGTCATCATCGCCATGACGTTGCTCGATGCCATCGCTTCCATGACCGGCCAGATGGTCACAACTCTCCTCGCCCAGCTGAATTTTTTCGGCCTGCCGGACACCTCGATCGACCAGGCCGGCCAGGCTGTGACTCGAGCCTTGCAGTGGCTCAGTCCAATGACGCGGATCGCGGACCTGACCAATGGGATTTTCGCCTTGGCGCCGCTCCTGTTTTTACTGAGTGTCGCCGCCGCGTTCCTGTTCTTGACCAACCGCCTGATTGAAAAAAGACGCTGGAGCCAGAGGTGACATCATGAAAGTACCTGCTACAGACCGCAGAAACCAGACCCTGAAGCTTTATTCCGTCTCGACGACGGTCATCTTCCTGGCGATTCTTTTGGTCTTTAACATCGTCTTTGACCAGCTGCTGGGTGAAAAACTCAAATGGGATTGGTCATCCGGCCAGATGTACAGCTTGGGCGACGTCAGCGAAGCCATTTTGACTGACATGGACCAGCCGGTGACCCTCACCGCTTTATTTCGCGAAGAAGAAGCTGCCACGTTCGGCTATGTCAGCATCCTGCCCCTGCTCAGGGAATACGAGGAAAAGTCCGGCGGTCAGCTGAGCGTCCGCTTCATCGATCCAGACCGGACGCCCTCCGTCCTGAAGGAGGTAGACCCGTCAGGCTATCTCGGCGCCAGGCAAGGGGACCTGGTCCTTACCTGTGAGGCTACAGGTAAAGGCAAAGTCGTCCGTTATGAGGATTTATTCCAGACCGAGCTCGACTACCAGACGTACCAGACCATCCTGACCGGTGTGACCGCTGAGCAGAGCCTGACCGGAGCCATCCAGTCCGTCTTGTCGCCGGTCACCCCGACGGTCTATTTCACCCGTGGCCACGATGAGCCCGATTACGAAACCGACTACACCGCCATAACGGGCCTGCTTAAGAACAACAATTTCGCAGTCGCAGCGCTGGATCTGTTTTCCGGTGAGCCCGTGCCACAGGATTGCTCGGTCCTGGTCATGATTGACCCCAAAAAAGACCTGACGCGTGCAGAGGCCGAATCAGTCGACCGCTATCTGCGTTCGGGCGGCAGCCTGATGGTGATGTCCTCTTTTGGTACCCAGGCATTGCCCAATCTCAATTCGGTGCTCGCCGATTATGACTTGGCGCTGAGCTCGGACAAAATCCGGGAAGGCAGCCCAGACTACCGCCTGGGTGATGATCCCTACGTCATTCGGGCCATCGCTCCAGCCGGAACGATCACCCAGCAGGCCATTGACGGCTACACCCTCGCAGACAAGGTCCGTGCGATCGATCAATTAAACAGTGGCAAGGACTACATCCAGACCGAGGCTGTGCTAACCACCTCCGGCCAAGGTGTGCGGGAAACAGGCGGTGACCCTCTGGCCAGTTCCGAGGCGGGCACTCAGGTTCTGGCAGCCATCAGCACGCATGAAGGGTACATCGACGGCAGCACGGTCACCGACAGTACACGGGTCATGGTCAGCGGATCGAGCTCGATGTTTGGTGACGCGCTGATCAACCAGTATGGCAGCAACATCTACAATGCTGGTTTGTTTTTCTATAGCATCCAGTGGCTGGCCGGCTCCGATGCCGCCGATGTCCTGTACATCGAAGCCAAAGTCCCGCCCAGCTTCGCAGTTGCCGCCGGAAATGCCACGGTCAATGGCCTGGTCGCTATTCTGGCTATCCTGGTGATCCCGGCCATCTTGTTCGGTCTGGCCTTGTGGGTCTACCGCCGCCGGAAAAATCTGTGAGCAACCGAGCATCCAGCAGGGGAGTGTCTTGAATGAAAAAACAACTGCGGAACATGCTGATCATGTCTGGTGTGCTGGTGGTCTTGCTTGCGCTCTGGCTCGTGCCAGCCCTGATGCCAGGCAGCGATGAGAGCGACGCAACCACCGCTGCCACGACCCATGCGCCAATGGCCCTGCTCACCGTCGATCCGGCTGAGGTAGCCCGGATTGCCGTGCACAATAACTACTCAGACCTGACCTTGCTGCCGGAACAGTCCCTTGATGCGTCTGGCGAGGGGCTCGTGCGTTGGCAACTGGCCGAAAACCAAGGCTTCCCGATCAGTCAGACCAGTCTGACTGACCTGGCTGAAGCTGCCCTGACCATGACCTACACCGAGGTTATCGTGGACAATCCAGATGACCTGGCCGCTTTTGGCCTCAACCGACCGGTCAGCACGATATCGATCGTTTTCTCAAATGGCAGCAGCACAACCGTCGAATTCGGCAGCAATCTAAGCTCAGGCAAGGGCACCTACGCCCGGATCAGCCAGGATACCCGCATCTATGCCGTTGACAGCCGGTTCAAGGACCTGTCCAGTCAATCCCTTGCCGACCTGATTGACCTGAGCCAGACCGTGGGAGGCCTTAAGATCACGGATCTGTCCAGCATGGAATTTTTCCGCGCGGCCGACCAACTGAGCCTCGGTGCAACCATCGAGCCCCTGGACCCGGCAGACACTGCGGCTGGTTTAGCCTTCAATCTGACAGAACCAGTCGTGCGCGCCGGCAATACCGACACCTTGACGAGCCTGCTGAACAGCATTCTCAATCTTTCCGCGGTGCGCATGGTGGACTTGGATGCCAGCGACCTGACGCGCTACGGCCTGTCTGAACCCAGGTACCAGTTCAAACTCGGCGCCTTGTCCGGCAAAGAGGTGGTTGTCAGCATCGGAGACAGTGCCGGCAATGGCCAGTATTATGTGACCAGCTCTGCTTTGCCAGCGATCATGACCGTCCAGGCGGATGCTTTGACCGCGGTGGATCTGCCGCTGACTGACTATGTGGATCGGTTTGTGGCTCTGATGAGCATCTGGAAAGTCTCGTCTGTGGCGCTAGACCTTGAAGGTGAGCAGCATGTGCTGGAGATGTCGATCGCAGAAGGTCAGCCGATCACGGATGAAACCGTGGTTCTGAAACTTGATGGCCAGAACGCCAATCTTGTCAGTCCAACCGGGGAGAATCTGTTCAGCACTTTCTACCAGACGCTGATCGGGATCCGGATCGATGGCTTTGACCTGGCGGCCAGCCCGGATGGTCCGGCAACCAGCCGGATCGCGTACACGCTCAAGCCGGATCCGGAGACACAAACTGGCGCCAAAACCCTGGTCATTGAATTTGTCACCCGGGATGCGTATACTGATTACGTTTTAATCGATGGCAGTTATGCCGGCTTTTACGTCAACCACCACGATGTTTTCACATCCGGGCAGGTTGGTCAGGAGGGCCTTCTGGTTGCCATCTCGCAGTTGCAGTATGCCATCGACCATGCCGTGGACGGTGTGTTCGATACCAGCAAAGGGTACCCGGCCACGACATGACACCCCCCAAAGCGCCTTTGCCCCACCGCAGCAAAGCCAGCCTGGTCGTCCTGATCTTGCTGGCATTCCTTTTGCTCGCGGCCGCAGTCGTTCTGGCCCTGAGCATTCCGGAGCAGACCGTCTTGCCCGATGCAACGGAGAGCATCGATCTGGCAGCTGCTGCTCAGCTCGGATTCGCCTGTGATGCGACCGAAGCCCAGCGCCTGTATCCTTTTGCCCAGGGGGTCATCAAACTGACACACAACCGCCTTGCCTATCTGGCCATCGATGGCAGTGAGGTTTTCGCCCAGGAAATCGACATGGCGTCTCCTTTTGCGGTGGTCGGCAGCAACAGAGTGCTCGCCGCTGACCGTGATGGTACGAGTTTTGTGATCGTAGATGAGACAGGCCTTGTTGCCAGTGGCAACCGCGAGGGCCGGATTGCTGGGGCCACATTCGGACCCGGGAATTATTTAGCCCTGATCGAGGACCGCCATGACAGCACGGGCGTGGTGGCTATTGTGGACAGCACAACAGGTGATCTGACTTATGAGTGCCATTTCCCGGAGTCCGGTTATGTTTTGGCGGTCCGTTTTACTCCAGATGGTCAAGCCTTTGATGTGGCCCTGGTCAATGCGGATGGCCTTGTGACCAGACCGGTTCTTAAGCGCTTTGCCCTTGATGGCGAGGCCTTAGGCCAGCGGATTCTCGATGCTTCGGGACTCTATCCATCCCTGGCGTATGATGAGGATGGTCAGTTGGTCATCAGCAGCGATTCGAGGCTGACCGGTGTCGACTATGCATCCGACCAGCCCCGCTTTGCCCTTGATCTGCCTCGGATCGAGTCGGTAACAGCCACCGCTTCCGGACTGGTTGTGTTGGCGGGAGAGCGTGTCAGTGGTAAACTGGGTCTGTATCCGCTGACCGGCACAGGCCAGCTGGGTCTGAGGACACAGATTGGCGAGACTGCCACGGCACCAGCGGTCTTTGGCTCTCTTTTGGCTCTGGGCAGTTCGACCCGGGTCTTTGTCTATGATGCCCAAGGCCAGACTCTGCGCCTGGACGCCAATTTGGCTGCCGAGATCGTCCGCCTGGCTTTTACCGATTCCCAGACTTTGACCGTCGTCACCTCGACTGGGGTACGCCGGTTGACGATACCGTAAAACGAATAGGAGCGAGCATGGAAACCCCAGCTGACCCCCCTCGAGAACCTGACCAGCCTGACCCACAGCACCTGATGGACACAACCCTCCCTGGCCCTTTTGCCAGTCGATCCGAGATCCCGGACAATGACCGCTGGCGCCTGGAGGATATTTTCCCCGATGATGCAGCCTGGGAGGCTGCTTTTGCCCACTTGCCACCCCTTCTGGATCAGGTGGTGGCCTGGCGCGGATTGCTGGCTGCAGCCCCGGAAAATCTTGCAGCTGCCCTTTTGGGCTCGGACCTGCTGGAACAAGAGTGCCTTGAGCTCCTGGCCTATGCCCGGATGCGCCGTGATGAGGACAATACCTTGCCAGCGTATCAGGCCATGACCGACCGGATCACCTCTTTTTATTATCTATTTGCTGAAAAGACCGCTTTCATTCTGCCCGAAATGGCCCGAATCGATGCGGATTTACTGCTGGACTGGCAGGCCAGCACACCTTCGCTGAAGGATTTCCGGATGCTGATCGACAACAGCATCCGCAATCGCCCCCACACCCTCAGCGAGGCAGAGGAGGCTCTGCTGTCCCGCTTCGGACCAACCAGCGAGGGGATCAATGACGTGTTCTCGATGCTGGACCATGTGGAGATCGATTTGGGAGACTTCCCGGATGAGCAGGGCCATGCTACCCGTATGACCCATGGCCGCTTTGCCCAGCTGCGCGAGCATCCTGACCGGGCTGTGCGAGCCCGGGCTTTCGCTCAAGTCCATGAATCCTACGCCAAAGTAGGCCGCACCCTTTCGACCCTTTATGCCACCCGGGTGAAAACCGACAGTGCCTTTTCTGCTGCTCGCCACCATACAGACACGTTGACAGACGCGTTGTTTGCGGACAACCTGCCCACCCAGACCGTGACCGGCTTGATTTCTGCCGTCCATGCCGGCCTTCCTGACCTGTACCGTTACTTCGGTTTGCGCCAGCGCCTGATGGGCCTTTGTGATTTGCACATCTATGACACCTATGTGCCACTGGTTGCAGAAAGCCAGCGCTCCTACACATACAGTCAGGCCTGCGAACTGGTCAAGGCTGGACTTTCCCCCTTGGGCGAGGAGTACGCCACGGTGCTGGAACGACATCTGTCGGACCGCTGGATTGACGTCTATGAGACCCCCGGCAAAACGACCGGTGCGTATTCCTGGGGTAGCTATCGCAGCCATCCCTATGTTCTTTTGAATTACAGTGGTCTGCAAAATGATGTGTTCACGCTGGCCCATGAGGTTGGCCATAGCCTGCATACGTATTTTTCGTCGCGTCAGCCCTTTGCGCTGTCTCATTATCCGATTTTCCTCGCTGAAATCGCTTCAACCGTCAATGAGAACTTGTTGCTGCAACACCTGATGGATCAGTGCGACATTCTGACACCAGAAGGACGTCAGGAAAAAATAGCGTTGCTCAACCATTTCCTCGAAGAATTCCGCCTGACTGTTTTCCGCCAGACGATGTTCTGCGAGTTCGAGCTCAAAGCCCACCAGGCTGCCGAAGCCGGACAGCCACTGACAGCAGAGGCCCTGACGGAGCTGTACCGCGACCTGCTGGCCCTCTACTTTGGCCCGGATGTCGTGATCGATCCATTCATGCACTGGGAATGGAGCCGGATCCCGCATTTCTACACGGCCTACTATGTATTCAAGTATGCAACGGGATTTTCGGCTGCTGTGGCCTTGAGCCAGCAGATCCGCCAGGAAGGGGAGCCGGCTGTCCGGCGGTACCTCGAATTCCTTGGCTCGGGTGGTTCTGGTTATCCACTGGATTTGCTGCAAAAAGCCGGCGTCGACCTGTCGACGTCCACCCCGGTCCAGCATGCATTGGCTGTCTTTGCCAGGACTCTGGATGAACTGGAACAACTGCTTGCATCAGACACTGGATCGAGCCCGATCCAGCTGGCCTGACTCTGGGAGGAACCAACTTGGAATCCGAAATCAAATTGCGCCTTGATGCCAATACCGAACTGACTGCGATTATCGAACACCCCCTTTTGTCCCGCCTGGCCATGCCGGACTCGCGCCGCGAACAAGCCATGGTCAATCTGTATTATGACACCCCGCGCCACGATCTGACCGAACGCGAGATGACCTTGCGCTTGCGCCAGGTTGCTGACCGGTCGGAAGTGACGCTCAAATCCGGTGAGGCCACCGTCAGTGCGCTGCACCAGCGTTTCGAATGGACCGCAGTTTTCCCCGAAGACTGGGATGGCGACCTCAAGAATGGCCTGGATACTGGCTGGTTCAAGCGCGAGGCCACCAGCATGGGCGATCCGGACTCGGAACTGCAGGAAGCCTTGCGCCTGATCAAGGCGCGCCCCCTGATCATCTTGTGTGAAGCCCGCTTCCAGCGTATCAGCTATGACATTGGCTATGGCGACTCTCTGCTGGAACTGGCCATCGACCGCGGCGAACTGATCGCCGGCGACCTCAGTGAACCTCTCTATGAGATCGAAGTGGAGCTCAAGGAAGGCGACGTGCGTGACTTGGTCGAACTGAGCCAAATCATGCAGGAACAGTTGCCGGTGCAGCCGGAAAAACTGAGCAAGTTCGCCCGCTGCCTGAAGCTGATGGCCAAGCAAAAATCTCTATGACTGAAATGACCGCCAGGCAGCCGCGACCGTTCGACCTGATCGTGGTGGGTGGTGGTGCAGCCGGACTGTTAGCTGCGATTGCTGCTGCCCGGACCTGGCAGGAACACGCGGGACCGGCCAAAGCCATTCCTTTGAGCATCCTGATTCTTGAGAAAAATGACAAAATTGGCCGCAAGATCCTGGCCACCGGCAATGGTCGTTGCAACCTGACCAATGTCATGGCTATTCCCGCCGCTTACCACGGCCGTGACCCGCGCTTTTGCCGGGGTGCCTTGCAACGCTATGACGTCCGTGCCACGCTGGACTTCTTCCTGGATCTGGGTCTGGTTTGCCGCGAAGAAGAAGACGGCCGGATCTACCCGGTCTGCCAGCAGGCTGCTGCCGTGGTGGATTTGCTGGCCCAGGAAATCGAGCGCCTGCACATTACCGTCCAGACCCAGGCCACCGTCGTGGCCCTGGAGCCGGTCGAACCCGTCTATCTAGGCAGCCAGCCCCTGGACAAAGCGCCACACTGGCGACTTGGCCTCGCCGACGGCCAGGTGCTGGCTGCCACATGCGTCATCCTGGCGACAGGCGGCATGGCCTCGCCCAATCTGGGCAGCGATGGCAGCGGCTACCGGCTGGCCCAGTCCGTGGGTCACCGCCTGGTCGAACCAGTGCCAGCCCTGGTCCAGCTGACCACAGCCGGCCGCAAAACGGTCTGCCTGTCTGGTATCCGGGTGCAATGCGGTCTGTCCCTGGTGCAGGGCTCTCAGGAAATCGGCCGAGAATCCGGCGAGGTGCTTTTTACAGAGTATGGCCTGTCCGGGATTCCGATCCTGCAATTGTCCCGCACCGTCAGTATGAACCTGCACGAATCTGTCCATGAGCCCATGCGGATCCGGCTCGATTTGCTGCCTGAATGGTCGGAAACGGCCATTGAAGCCAAGATTACCCAGCGAATCCGCCAGAATCCGACCCTGCGCCGGCCGGATTTGCTGACTGGCCTGGTTCACCGCACAATCAGTGCCTTCATCGCCCGGGAAGTGCTCCACCAGGCCCCGGACCAACCGGTTCGTACCCTGTCACCGCGCCAGGTTAAAAGCCTGGCCCAGACCATCAAGCAGCTCGAACTGACGGTGACTGGAACGAAAGATTTCTCCTTGGCCCAAGTGACAGCTGGCGGACTGGACTGCCGGGATTTCCTGCCGGACCGCCTGGAATCGCGCCTGAAACCAGCCCTGTTTGCAGCTGGTGAGCTTCTGGACATCGATGGCGATTGCGGCGGATTTAATTTGCAGTGGGCTTGGTCCAGTGGCCTTTTGGCGGGTGCGTCTGCGGCCCGCCTGCTCCTGAGTTTCCAGTCATGACCCGGCGGCCGGGAAAACCAGCACCTTCAACCGGCAGCGGACTGGTACAAGCTGATGGCAAGACCTGCTCCGTCAGGCTACCTCTGGGCCACACGCCAGCCGAACTGACCCATTCAGTTGCCCGGGCCTTTCGCTGCCCGGCAGGACAGCTCGGCGCCTGGCACATCTTACGCCAATCCATCGATGCCCGACACAAGGGTGACATCCAGATCCAGTACACCATCGCCCGGGGCCAGGCTGCTCCTGTGCCTACAGGACTCACAGCTATTCCGGCCTTCAAGGCCGCCTTTGCACCAGGACCCCGTTTTCCGGATCTGCCGGAACACGAGCGGCCGGTAATCATCGGCAGCGGTCCGGCCGGATTGTTTGCCGCCCTGGCCCTGGCTCGGGCCGGCCTCAGACCGCGGATCATCGAACGTGGCCAACCGATCGGGCGGCGCAAAATGGCGGTTGACCGATTCTGGGCCGGCGGGCTGTTGGACCCGGAGAACAATGTCCAATTTGGCGAAGGTGGTGCGGGGACCTTTTCCGATGGCAAATTGACCACCAACCTCAAGGACCCGCGCTGCCAGGCTGTCCTGGAAGAACTGGTCTTAGCCGGGGCCCCTGCCAGCATTCTGGTCGAATCCAAGCCACATGTCGGCACCGATCTGCTCTGCGGCGTTGTGACCACCATCCGCCAGAGCATTGAGCAGCTCGGAGGCACCTTCTATTTTGGCACCCGCCTCGACGACCTGGTCTGTGTGGCAGCCAGCCACGAGGGCGCTGCTAAAGACTCGGCTGCATCCGGAGCAGACGGCCCGATCGGTCAGTTGGAGCAAATCGTCGTCAGCCGCCAGCTCGAGGACGGAACCAGGCTGTCTGAAACCTGGCCGGTGCGCGAGGTCATTCTGGCCATCGGGCACAGCGCCCGCGACACCATGATGATGCTGGAAAAACAGGGCATCCCACTGGTCGCCAAGCCATTTTCGCTGGGCGTCCGGATCGAACATTTGCAGTGCAAGATCAATCAGAGCCAGTATGGTCCGCAGGCCGGCCATCCCGCTTTGCCCCCGGCGGAGTACAAGCTGGCCGTCCATTTGCCTTCAGGCCGCTCGGTCTATACGTTCTGCATGTGCCCGGGCGGGCAGGTGGTGGCATCAGCATCCGAAGCAGGGGGCCTTGTCACCAATGGCATGAGTTTTCACGCCAGGGACCAGGACAATGCCAACAGCGCCTTGCTGGTTGAAGTCCGGCCGGAGGACTTTCCAGAGCCGGGCCCTCTGGGCGGCATCCACCTCCAGCGCCAGATCGAACAGCACGCTTTTGCCCTGGGCGGACGTCACTACCGGGCCCCGGCCCAGCTGGCAGGCGATTTTCTAGCTGGCCGGCCCTCCACAGGTCCGGCCGATGTCCGGCCCAGCTATATGCCGGGCGTGACTTGGACCGATCTGACCTTGTGCCTGCCCCCCTTTGTCGTCCAAGCCCTGCGCGAAGCTTTGCCGCTTCTGGACCGCAAACTGGCTGGCTTTGCTGATCCAGCGGCTGTCCTGACCGGCGTGGAGACTCGCAGCTCCTCACCCGTCCGCATCTTGCGCAAGGAGACTTTCCAGAGCCGCTGCCAGGGCCTGTACCCTTGCGGCGAAGGAGCCGGTTATGCAGGCGGCATTATGTCAGCCGCTGTTGATGGCCTGCGCTGTGCGGAGGCCTTACTTCAGGCATACGGCATGGTATAATAAACCTGCTATCAAAAATATTCAGGAGCTGCCATGCGCGCACGTGTCATCATCAACCCTTCATCCGGTCGCCAGACTTTGCAACGAAAAGCCGAGCGCCTGACCAAAACACTGCTGGCCGATGGTACCTTCAGTGATGTGGATATCATCCGCACCACAGGCGCCCAGGATGCTTATATTGCTGCCCGCTATTACCAGGACTGGCAGTTTGACCTGATCCTGGCTGTCGGCGGTGACGGCACAGTCAATGAGGTCGTCAGCGGACTGCTGGATGGCAAGCACCAGACGCCACTCGCCATCCTGGCAGCTGGCACGGTCAACGATTTCGCCTATGCCATGAAATTACCCCGCTCAGACAACGCCATGGCCAAAATGATCCGCCAGGGCAAGACGCGCCTGATCGATGTCGGCCAGGCTAACGACCGCTTCTTTGTCAATGTGGCCGCTGGAGGTTTGCTGACGGATGTCGCGTACAAAGTTTCCTCGGATGCCAAGACCGTGCTCGGGACGCTGGCTTATTTCCTCGAGGGGGCCAAAGACCTCTCCACCCAGGCACTCCGGCCGATTCCGGTCCACATCGAGACGCCGGAACGGGTGATCGATGAGGAGATTTTGCTATTTATTGTTTCCAATACCAGCAGCGTCGGGGGATTTCGCAACCTCGCCCCTGATGCTTCGGTGTCCGATGGCTTGCTCGACGTCGTCCTGGTCAAACCACAGAACATTCTGGAATTATTTCCGCTTCTGGTCCAGTTGGTCAACGGCGTTCATGTGAACCACCCGAAAATCGATTATTTCCAGACGGATTCCTTGAAAATAGCCACCCCGAAATCCGAAACAATCTCGATTGACCTCGACGGCGAATGGGGCGGCGAGCTGCCGGTTGAGCTGAAGGTCAGGCACCAGGCCCTGCGGCTGATCGTGCCTTAGCCTTCTGTCAGCTCCAGATAGAGGGCATAGGAGTCGTCGATTTCCTGCAGGACGACTGCATACCGTTCGTAATCGGCCGGCGTCGCCGCACCAAAAAAGAGAGTCTCCAGATCAGTCCGTTCCTGTTCAAGCTGCTCGATGCGCTTTTCTGCCAGGCGGATCTGCTCTTTGCGGCGGGCATTCTCCCGCCGTTCCTGGGCTTTGTTCAGGCTCTGTGCCCGTCCGCCCGCCGCCTCAGAGACCTGGCTGAGGGTTTCCTTTGGCTCGCTCTTTTTCTGGTCTTTGCTGCTGGCCGCGGCCTCTTCCTGGCGTGCCCTGGCCCGGTACTCGGCATACGTATCGAAAGACTGAACCTGGCTGCCAATAAAGCCAAGGACACGGTGGGCAATTTTGGCGATGAAATAGCGGTCGTGGCTGACTGCAAAAATAGCCCCGGGGAAATCCAGCAGCGCTTGCTCGAGGATTTCACGCGAATGGATATCAAGATGATTGGTCGGCTCGTCTAAAAGCAGGAGGTCTGGCTGCTCCAAAAGCAGGCAGCACAGGTAGAGTCGGGACCGCTCGCCACCGGACAGGACGGAAATTGACTTGAAAACGTCGACATCGCGGAATCCGTAGCGAGCCAGCAAATTGCGAGCTCCTGCTTCGTCGAGAGCAAAACGGGCCAGCAACTCGTCCAGGACACTGGCTTGTTCATCGAGAAATTCGACGTGCTGGCCCATATGGCCAAAGACTGTTTTTTCCGACAGGCGCAAGGCGCCATTGCTGTGCGGGATCTTGCCGAGCAGCAGGGCCAGCAGGGTAGATTTGCCGCAGCCGTTCGGACCGCAGACACAGATCTTGTCGCGCCCGCGGATTTCGAAGCTGACGCCGGAAAACAAGACTCGCTCCTGGAAACGGATTTCCAGGTCACTGGCCAGGAGCAGTTGTTTGTCCGGGTCACCGGTGTTCTGGACCGGCAGGAAATTGAATTTGAGCTGGGTCTGGTGCAAGCGGGCCCTGTCGCGGATTTCGGTCAGCTCAGCTGACAGTTTGGCAACGACCTTTTCCCGCGCATGATAGCTGGCCATATTTCGGTGGGACAACATGGTCTGGGTCACGGCTTCCTGATGGGCGAGATCTTTTTCCATCTGCCGGATCGTGCGCGACAGGGTCAGTTGCTCACTGGCCTGGATTTCTTTGTAAGCGGTGTAATGACCCGGCCTTATGGTCAACTGGCCGAGCGACAGTTCGGCGACTTCATTGGCGACCTGGTCGATGAAGGCGCGATCATGGGAAACGAGCAACACGGCGCCCTTGAAACTTTTCAGATAGCTTTCCAGCCATTCCTGGGCTGTGGCGTCGAGGTGATTGGTTGGTTCATCCAGAAGCAGGACGTCGGGCGACATCAGGAGGATCCGGGCCAGGGCGACCCGCATCCGTTCACCGCCAGAGAGGGTGGACATCGGGCGAGTCAGGGCTTCGCCAGACAGGCCCAGACCATCGAGGGCTTCCTGCATCCGGCGCGGGAAATCGTAGCCTTCCAGGGCCTCGAAACGAGCCGTGCAGTCGGCATAACGTGCCATCAGACGGCGGTCACCCGGAGCCTTTGCCATCTCTTGTTCGAGCTGGCGCATGTCATCCTCGAGCGCGGTCAGTTCCTGGTTGGCCAGGGGATGGCTCTCCAGATCACAGATCTCCTCGACGTGCTGACTCAAATAGCCAACCACGACGGAGGCCGGCCGGATGATCTGGCCGGCATCGGGCTTTTCCTGGCCTGTCATCAGGCGCAGCAGCGTGGTCTTGCCAGCCCCGTTTTCGCCGATCAAGGCCAGGCGGTCCCCACGGTCGATCCGCAGCGAAACCCCGGCCAGAATGGTGCGGCCGAAATATGATTTTTCCACAGATTGCAGCGTCAGAAGGCTCATGGAATTTTTAAGTTCTCCCTTGCTCGAATGCGCCGCCAGTATAGCATATCCACAAGTCCCAGGACCAGTTTTCGGCAGAAAGCGTGAAGAAAAAGGGCCAAGGAAAACTTGCCCCCTGTCCGGGCAAAGGGTATGCTGGAATAACCTTGCGACACTTGACCCGGGCCGGAATTTCCCCGGCACGGACCAGATGCCTGGAAAAGGAGGAGCGATCTTTGGTAAAACCCGTTGTTGAAATTCTTGACACGACCCTGCGTGATGGCGCCCAGATGGAGGGCATCTCATTTTCTGTCAATGACAAGTTCCAGATCCTCGAAAACCTCGTGTCCATCGGGGTGCGTTACATTGAGGCCGGTAACCCTGGCTCCAACCCGAAGGATCGCGAATTCTTCACCAAATTCAACGAAAACCGCCCCGCGATGGACCAGACCGAACTGGTCGCCTTCGGCCCGACCAAACGCAAAGACATCAGGCCTGAGGAAGACACCGGCCTTGCCGACCTCCTGTCAGCCCAGACCAGTACCATTGTCATTTTTGGCAAAACCTGGGAGCTGGAGGTGCGCGATATCCTGCGCTGCACGCTTGAGGAGAACATGGCTCTGATCCGTGAGACGACGGCGTACTTGCATGCCCAGGGCCGCGATGTTATTTTCGACGCCGAGCATTTTTTCGAAGCCTACCGGGCTAACCCGGACTACGCAGTCGCCTGCCTCAAAGCGGCTCAGGATGGCGGTGCTTTGTGTGCTGTCCTGTGTGACACCAATGGTGCCACCATGCCCGATGAGGTCGGTGCTGTCACAGCCGCTGTCGTCAAAGCCTTGCCGGGGATCCAGATCGGCATCCACTGCCACAATGACAGCGGCATGGCCGTAGCCAATTCCCAGGCTGCCGTCCTGGCCGGTGCGACCCATGTCCAGGGTACGTTCAATGGCATCGGCGAACGCTGTGGCAATGCCAATCTGTCGACCATCATCCCTAACTTGCAGCTCAAATACGGCCGCCCTTGCATTCCCGCCGACCGGCTGGAGCTTCTGACCTCTGTGGCCAGGACGATCGCAGAGATCACCAATATCCTGCTGCCCAATGGCGAACCGTATGTCGGCACCTCGGCGTTCTCGCACAAAGCCGGCATGCATGTCGATGGAGTCAAAAAGAACGCCAAGACCTTTGAACACATTGAACCGGCGGTGGTCGGCAATGCCCGCCGCTTCCTGCTTTCCGAAATCAGCGGCCGCTCAGCTATCCTGGATATTATCCGCCGCTTCAAGCCGGACATCAGCCGGGATGCCCCCGAGGTCGCCCATGTCCTGCACACCATGAAAGAGCTCGAGCACCAGGGCTATCATTTTGAGGGCGCCGAAGCGTCTCAGGAACTCCTCGTCTGCAAGGAACTGGGCCTGTACCAGCCGTTTTTCACCCTGGAAAAACTGCGCATCACGATCGAGCAGCCCCAGGTCGGTGCCTACAGCGCCTTCACCTACATCAAAATCCTCGTCGATGGTGTCGAGGAAGTCACAGCCGCCGAGGGTGAAGGCCCCGTCAACGCCATGGACCGTGCCCTGAAAAAGGCGATGGAGGTCTTCTATCCGGAACTGACCCAGGTCCGCCTGACCGACTTTAAGGTCCGTGTGCTCAACCATGAAGCAACAGCTTCGACGGTGCGCACCCTGATCGAGTCCACCGATGGCATCCGCACGTGGAACACCATCGGGGTTTCGACCGACGTCCTGGAAGCGTCCTGGCTGGCCCTGGTCGATTCCCTGGAATACAAACTGATGCGTCAGCAGCTTAACTTGCAGTAAGCAGCTACGACTCAAATCACAGACCAGATCAGCAAGGAGAATATTTTCTATGGCAAAGTTTCAAATCGCAGTTATTCCCGGCGACGGCATCGGCCCTGAGGTCGTCAACGGTACCCGCCAAGTTCTCGACGCCATTGCCAGACGTTTTGGCCATGAGTTTTCCTACACCGAATTGCTTGCCGGCGGCATCGCAATCGACGCCACAGGCGAACCGCTGCCGGCGGCAACGGTCGCAGCTGCTAAAAAAAGTGATGCCGTCCTGCTGGGTGCCGTCGGTGGTCCACAGTGGGATACCCTGCCTGGTGATAAACGTCCGGAGAGAGCACTCCTTGGCCTGCGTTCGGAGCTGGGTCTTTATGCCAATCTCCGCCCAGCTGTCCTGTACCCGGCCCTGGCTGCCGCCTGCCCGCTGCATCCGGAGACCGCCGCTGCTGGCATCGATGTCATGATCGTCCGTGAACTGACGGGCGGCATGTATTTCGGCGACCGCGGCCGCCGCACTGGCCCTAACGGCCCCGAAGCCTATGACACCGAGGCTTACAGCATCATGGAAGTCGAGCGCATCGCCCGCGTCGGTTTCGAACAGGCCATGCTGCGTGGCAAACGCCTGACCAGCGTTGACAAGGCCAATGTCCTTGAGAGCTCCCGTCTCTGGCGCGAGACCGTCATCCGAGTCAGCCGGGAGTACCCGGAAGTTACCCTCGATCACCTCTATGTCGACAATGCCACCATGCAGCTGATCAAGCGCCCGTCGGATTTCGACGTTATCGTGACGACCAACATGTTCGGTGACATTCTCTCGGACGAAGCAGCCATGATCACCGGTTCGATCGGCATGCTGGCATCAGCCTCATTGGGCAAGCCCGGCACACCTGGCATGTATGAGCCCGTTCATGGCTCTGCCCCGGACATCGCCGGCCAGGACAAGGCCAACCCGCTGGCCACGATCCTCTCCGCCGCCATGTTGCTGCGCATTTCGCTCGGTCTGGTTACCGAGGCAGACGCTGTCGAGGCTGCTGTGGCCAGGGTCCTTGCCGCTGGCTATCGCACAGACGACATCGTCCAGAATGTCGGCAGCAGCTCGACCGAGAAGCGGGTTGGCACCCGTGAAATGACCCGCCTGGTCGTCGAGGCTGTCCAGAACGCCTGAGCTTTTTGCTGCCTGGCTGCCTTGTGGCGCACTTTTCAGCCGCTTTTCCAGCAGCTGGCCGGTTGGGAGACCGTCCGGACAGCTATGCTAAAATGAATTAATCTTAATAACAAAGAAGGTGACTCTCATGCGCAGTGATGCGATCAAGAAAGGCCCCGGCCGTGCTTCCCACCGTTCCCTGCTCTATGCCCTCGGCCTGTCCGAGAGCGAAATGAAAAAGCCGTTCATCGGCGTTGTCAATTCGTTCAATGAAATCGTCCCCGGCCATATTCACCTGCGGACTTTGACCGATGCCGTCAAGGCAGGCATCCGCAACGCCGGCGGAGTCCCATTCGAATTTCCGGCGATCGCGGTCTGTGACGGCATCGCCATGAACCATGCTGGCATGAAATATTCCCTGATCAGCCGCGATCTCATTGCCGACAGCATTGAGATCATGATGATGGCCCACCAGTTCGACGCCGTTGTGTTCATCCCCAGCTGTGACAAGGTCATCCCGGGTATGCTGATGGCTGCCGCCCGGCTCAATGTCCCGAGCATATTTGTCAGCGGTGGTCCGATGTTGCCAGGCAAGGTCGGCCGGGACCGCGTCGGCCTGGGCAATGTTTTTGAAGCGATTGGCTCCCATGCCGCTGGCAAAATGACCGAAGCCCAGCTGACTGCGATGGAGATGTCAGCCTGCCCGACCTGCGGCAGCTGCTCTGGCATGTACACGGCCAACACAATGGCTTGCCTGACCGAAGCCATGGGCCTGGCCCTGCCTGGCAGCGGCACGATCCCGGCCGTCTACTCCGACCGCATTCGTCTGGCAAAGATGACCGGTGAAAAGATCATGGACCTGTATGAGTCTGGCGTGACCGCGCTCGATATCATGACTCCGGCTGCCCTGCGCAATGCCCTGCGCCTGGACATGGCCCTCGGCGGCTCGACCAATTCGGTCCTGCACATGCTGGCCATCGCCCGCGAAGCCGGCTACAGCCTGACCTTGGACGAGATTAACCAGATCAGTGCTGCGACGCCGCAGCTATGCAAACTCAATCCCGCCAGTGACCACTACATCTCGGATCTCAATGAGATGGGCGGCATCCGGGCTGTCATGACCGAACTGGTCAAAGCAGGCCACATCGAGCTCGATGCGTTGACGGTCAGTGGCCCGCTCGAAGACCGTCTGACTGGATCGTCAGGTGCAGATGGTATCATCATTCGCCAGATTGAGCATCCGTATTCAGCAGATGGCGGTCTGGCAGTGCTGAAGGGTAACCTGGCGGTAAACGGCTGTGTCGTCAAAAAAGGCGCTGTCTTGCCAGAAATGATGCAGCACGAAGGCCCCGCCCGTGTCTATGACAGTGAAGAAGAGGTCTCTGAAGCTATTTTTGGCGGCCAGATCAAGCCCGGCGACGTCATCGTCGTTCGTTTTGAGGGCCCCAAAGGCGGCCCTGGCATGCGCGAAATGCTCACACCCACCAGTGCGCTGGCCGGCATGGGTCTGGACAACAGCGTCGCTCTGATTACGGATGGCCGATTCTCCGGCGCTTCCCGTGGTGCTTCGATCGGCCATGTTTGCCCGGAAGCTGCTGACGGCGGCCTGATCGCCTACGTCCAGGAAGGCGACCGGATCCGAATCGATATTCCGGCCCGTACGATCGAGCTGCTTGTGTCCGAAGAGGAACTGGCCCAGCGCCAGCCGGCACCCCAGCCGGACCGCAAGTTGTGGGGCGTTTTGAACCGCTACCAGTCCCAGGTCATCGCCAGCAGTATGGGTGCCCGTCTGCGCCGCAATGGCAAGGAGGATGAGTCATGAATGGTGCTGATCTAATCGTCAAATTCCTGATCGACAAGGGGGTCCATCATGCCTTCGGCTATCCGGGCGGCCCTGTGCTCGTGCTTTATGATGCCATCTACAATGCTGGTTTTCCCCATGTCCAGGTCCGACATGAACAAGGCGCCATCCACGCAGCCGAAGGCTTTGCCAAGGTCACCGGCATCCCCGGCGTTGTCATCGCCACGTCGGGACCTGGCGCGACCAACCTGGTCACTGGCCTGGCTGACGCCATGCTCGACTCGGTGCCGATTCTGGCCATCACGGGCGCGGTCGCCCGCAAATCCACCGGCACCGATGCCTTCCAGGAGGCTGATATCACCGGCATCACCCAGCCGATCACCAAATATAATTATCTCGTCATGGATCCCAATGACCTGCTGACGGTTCTCGAAGAAGCGTGGCAGCTGACCACCGAAGGCCGCCCCGGTCCGGTCCTGGTCAATGTGCCCAAGGATCTTCTGGCCATCCAAATCGATCCGGCACCCGAAGCTCACTCAACCAGCACCTATGTGCGCCATCGTCCAGCGAAAATCCGCACCGAGAGCATGACCAGCGAGGTGTATGCGGCTCTGGCTAAGGCAAAAAAACCCCTGCTTCTGGCAGGCGGCGGATGCATCATTTCTGATGGCGGCGTCAAGAACATGATGGAATTCATCCGCTGCCTGGGTATCCCGGTTGCGACCACCCTGATGGGCAAAGGCGCCGTTGCTTCGGATCATCCGAAATATCTTGGCCATATCGGCATGCACGGTACGCCCCAAGCCAATACGGCACTGGGAACCTGTGATCTGCTGATCGCCGTAGGCTGCCGTTTCAGCGACCGGATCATCGGTGACCCGGACCTTTACAACCAGGACAAGAAACGCACCATCATCCACGTTGACATCGATGTGGCCGAGATTGGCAAAAATGTCCGGGCCGATATCGGGATCGAAGACGATGCCTCTGATTTTTTCCGTACCATGGTGGCCAATTACCCGGCTGATCGCACCTGTGGCGTTTTTTCTGAAGACTGGCACGAGTGGATCGACAGCCTGATGAAAAAGAAAAAGCGCTATGACGAACTAGTGGAGCAAATGTATGTGCCGACCTACCCGTTGTTGCCACAGTACCTGATCCATCGCGTCGCCCAAGCTTATAAGGGCACCAATCCGATCGTCGTCACGGATGTCGGCCAGCACCAGATGTTTGCTACCCAGCATTTCCCGGTCGAATCACCACGCAGCTGGATCACATCCGGCGGCCTGGGCACCATGGGTTTCGGACTGCCGGCTGCGATTGGCGCTTCCTTCGCCGATCACTCCCGCCCGACCCTCCTGTTCGTCGGCGACGGCGGGTTTCAGATGACCTTCCAGGAGCTCGGCGTCCTGGCCAATCTCCAGTTGCCGGTCAAGATCTTCATCATGGATAACGGCAGTCTCGGCATGGTCCGCCAGTGGCAGGATCTCTTCTTCAACAAACGTTTCTCCCATTCCGGTATGGAAGGTACCCCTGATTTCAACATGATCGCCAAGGCGTACAACCTGCCCTGTGGGTTTGCCAACGACGAGGCCAGCCTCACCCGTGAAATCGAGCAATGCATCGCAACCGAAGGCCCCTACCTCGTCCACTGCATCATCGACACCGGCGAAAACGTCTACCCGATGATCCCGGCCGGCCGCATGCCTAACGACCTGATCATGCCCGGCATGGACTAAAAAATTCCGCCATAGGCTGCACTCCCCCCATTTGCACCCATTCGCAAAGCCGCTCCGGAATCAGGCAAAAGACCTGACCCTGAGCGGCTTTGCCATACTTTGCCGAAAAAGGGACGGCGTCCCAATATCGAAAACCGATATTGGGACGCCGTCCCTTTTTCGGCACTTTGTCGTTTTTCTGGAGGATTGGCCTCAGATTGTTTATAATTGGTAAATCACTCGTTTTATCGACTCCATGATTTCAAGGAGGCC